>NZ_CP121463.1:2143836-2858448 GCF_029690065.1 Arthrobacter sp. Y-9 | reverse complement strand
GTGTCGGGGCGGTTGGGCACGATGACGGTCGTGGCGTCGTCGAGAGCTGAGAGATCCGCGATGCCGGTCATCCGGAAGAACCCCTGACGCATCCGGACCGTCTGGTGCGCGGCGCACAGCCGGAAATCATAGAGCAGGCCGCCGACCTCGGGGCGGTCGATTCCCAGGACTTCGGTGAGGCACGCGAGTTCGAAGGGGTTCGATCCCTCGTCGACCAAGGCGACCACGGTTTCCGATCGAGAGAATTGTTGCGACATGTGCCATTTATTGCACTTTCTCCAGCGCTCGGCAATCCGGACGATGGAAGACATGAAGCATCAGAGCGTCAACATCGACACCGTCCTCGGCTCTTTCCAGGAACTGTGGAGCCCTCGGATCCTCACGCAGGTCAACGACTGGGACGTCCGCTTGGCCAAGGTCGAAGGATCGTTCGTCTGGCACACTCACCCGGACACGGACGAACTGTTCATCGTGCTGGACGGTGCCCTCGACATCCATGTCCGGGAGTCGGGAGAGGAACAGGTGGTGCACCTCGAGCGGAACGATGTCTTCGTCGTCCCGCGAGGAGTCGAGCACCGCCCTGAGTCATCGGAAGGGGCGACGATCATGCTGTTCGAACCGACCGGCACGTTGAGCACGGGTGATTATGAGGGGGAGATCCCGGACCACATCACGTCGACCACGGGCCTGCCCGCCTGAGGCGGACGTCCCGTCCCTCTCACTGCACAGAACGCCGGTCGAGCGCCGCGCCCCGACAGGGAACGCTGCGCCCGAGCGGCGTTTCGGGCCGGAACCAGCCGCTAGCCGGAGATGCCGGGCCGGCCGTTCTCCTCGCAGCCGGTCAGACGACGGCGGAACGTCGGGTCCTGCTCGGCCGTGATCTCGACGTCGTACCAGCCGTTCTTCGTCTCCCAGCCGAGCGACTTGCGCGCCCCCGGCTTCAGGCGCACCGTGGTGGTCCGGTCCCGGTACTGCAGCGAGGTCAGGCACAGGGTCACCGCGGCGGTCCCGTTGTTCCGCAGCTCCAGGTGCAGCGAGTCGCCTGTGCGGCGATCCACGGAGACGTCGACGCCGGCCGCGGCGCCCGCCGTCGTGCCCTTGAGCTCGTACTGGAAGCGGTTCGGGCCGGTGACGATCAGGTCGACCCGGCCGCTCGGCGCGGGAAGGCGGACGGTCTCCGCGGACTTCACGTCCACGTGCCGCGGCTCGGCGACCTCGCCCGCGTAGCCGTACACGGTGAAGTGCGTGGAGCGGGTGCCGGCGTTGCGCAGCGACAGCTCGACGCCGTCGTCGTGCAGCGAGGCGGCGACGCGCGGCCGGTAGGGGAGCGGCCGCGCCGGGCGGGTGCCGCGTTCCTGGATCGGGGCCACCTGCGCGACCGGGGGAACCGGGTGCCAGCGGCCCACGGCGGCGGGGACCGGCGCCGGGTGATCGAGCTGCGGCGGGGTGCCGCCCGTCGTGAAGTCGAAGACGCCGGTGAGGTCGCCGCAGACCTCGCGGCGCCACGCCGAGATGTTCGGTTCCTGCACGCCGGTCCACTGTTCGAGGAAGCGCAGCACGGAGGTGTGGTCGAACACCTCTGAGCTGACGTGCCCGCCGATGGTCCAGGGGGAGACCACGGTCATGGGAACGCGCGGGCCCAGGCCGATGGGCCGGGCCGTGGTCCAGTCGGTGGACTCGCCCGAGGCCGGGCGGGGCTGGACGGGCGGCGGGACGTGGTCGAAGTAGCCGTCGTTCTCATCGAAGTTCAGGAAGATCGCGGTGCTGTCCCAGGTCTCCGGGTCGCTGGCGACGATGTCCAGCATCCGGTAGACGAAGTTCGCGCTGCCCACGGGCGTGGAGGAACTGGGGTGTTCCGAGTCGGCGGCGGAGGGGACCAGCCAGCTGACCTTCGGGAGCGTGCGGCCGGTGATGTCCGCCGCGAAGCGTTCCAGCAGCGTGTCCGGTCGGCCGCGGTGCATGGCCTTGTCGAACAGGGCCTGGTCGGCCTTGCTCAGGCGGGCGCGCCCGGCGTCGAGCTGTGCCAGCAGACGGTCCTGTTCGGCGGGGGTCTTGCCGTGCAGGGAGTCGTAGAACTCCTCGGTGGTGCGGAAGTTCCCGTCCACGGCCGCGAGCATGGTGCGCCCGATCTTCTTGAAGGTCTGGAAGTATTCGACGGCGTTGTCCGTGAAGTTGTCCCAGTCCTGGTAGATCCGCCAGGACACCCCGGCCTTCTCGAGACGCTCGGGGTAGGTGGTCCAGTCATACCCGCCGTGTGCGTAGTCGTAGGCCGCATTGGTGACGGCGCGCTGCGTGGAGCCGGGTTCGTAGCCCGTGGTGCCGCTCCAGAGGTAGGTGCGGTTGGGGTTGGTGGAGCCGTTCACGGAGCAGTGGTACGCGTCGCAGATGGTGAAGGTGTCCGCGAGTTCGTACTGCAGCGGGATGTCGGCGCGCTCGTAGAACGTCATGGTGGACGGGCCCTTCGCGGGGATCCACTGGTCGCACCAGCCGTTGTTCCAGGCCTTGGTGGTGCCGGCGAACGAGTGGTCCAGGGCGCCGAGGTACTGGATGTCCGAATCCGGCCGGCCGGCGAGCTCCGCGGCTTTGCGGAGTGAGAACGGCAGGACCGTCTCGCCGGTGGGGCGGGCTTGTTCATACATGCTCTTGCCGTTGGGCAGGCGGGTGATCGACCGGTCGCCATAGCCGCGCACACCGCGCAGCGAGCCGAAGTAGTGGTCGAAGGAGCGATTCTCCTGCATCAGGATCACCACGTGCTTGATGGACTGGAGGCCGCCCGGGCGGACGGGACGGGCCATGGCGGCCTGCACCGACGGCGGCAGCAGGGAGCCCGCTGCGGCCAGCGCGGTGGCGGCGGCGGTGGCGCCGAGGAAGCCGCGGCGGGACAGGCCGGTGGTGCCGGGAGTGGGGTTGTCGTCCGGGGAAGCGGGAGGTAGCGACGTCATGCGAATGCCTTCCGTGAGGGGTTGGGACCTCCCACGCTAGAAGGCCCCGGTGAACCCACGGTGACTTGTCTGTACATCTTCCGGCAACCACTCGAACAGAAGTGCGCGGCACCCCTCTCACACGCGAACCGCCAGTTGTGGCCCGTATCCGAGGTGGATACGGGCCACAACTGGCGGTTCGCGTGAGGGGGAGGGGAGGGGATCAGGCTGCGGCGCGGGACTTCCGGTTGCCGAACCACCAGGCGATCTCCACCAGCACGATGCCCACGGCCGCGACGCCGAACGCCGTCCAGAGCTGCGCCGGTCCGCCGATCTCGAGCTGCAGCACCGAGCGGGCCCCGGGGATCGCGAACATGGCCACCGTCCCGCCGATCATCGCGGTCAGCAGGAGCGCCTTCCACCAGGTGTACGGCCGCGCCACGATCGCGAGCACCCACAGGGCGATCGTCATGAGCGTCAGCAGGGCCGCGGTCGAACTCTGCGCCTGCGGCACGGCATCGCCGCGCACCATGAGATAGGACACGAACGCCGCGATGCCGACGACGACGCCGGCCGGCAGCGCGCGCCGCAGGACCCGGGAGGCGAAGCCCGGCTGAGCCCGGTCATGGTTGGGCGCGAGGGACAGGACGAAGGCGGGCAGGCCGATGGTGAACCACCCCACGATGGTCACGTGGCGGGGCAGGAACGGGTACGGCACCTGGTCCAGCCCGATCAGCCCGGGCAGCCCCACGAGAATCGCCAGCAGCACGGAGTAGACCGTCTTGGTCAGGAACAGCGTGGCGACGCGTTCGATGTTGCCGATGACCCGGCGCCCCTCGGCCACGACGTGCGGGAGGGTGGCGAAGGAGTTGTCGAGCAGCACGATCTGGGCCACGGCACGGGTGGCGGGACTGCCGGCGCCCATGGCCACCCCGATGTCCGCGTCCTTGAGGGCCAGGACGTCGTTGACGCCGTCGCCGGTCATGGCCACGGTGTGGCCCTTGGACTGCAGGGCCTTGACCATGGCGCGCTTCTGATCCGGGGTGACCCGGCCGAAGACGGTCCCGCGGTCCACCTCGTCCGCCAGCGCGGCCGGATCGGCGTCCAGCGTGCGGGCGTCCACGGTGCGCTCCGCCCCGGCCAGGTGGAGGGACCGGGCCACGGCGCCGACCGAATCGGCATTGTCCCCGGAGATCACCTTGACCTTCACGTTCTGCTCCGCGAAGTACTCCAGGGTGGCTGGCGCCTCGGCCCGGACCTTCTGTTCCAGGATCACGAGAGCTGCCGGGGCCTGGATCGTGGCGGAGTCGAGGTCGCGGGCACGGGCCAGGAGCAGCACGCGCAGGCCGGTGGAGCCGAAGCGGTCGGTCTCGTGGCGCCACGGTTCCAGCCCGGTGACGCCTGCGGCCTCGGCGGCGTCCAGAAGGACGTCCGGCGCTCCGAGGAGCCAGCTGCCGGAGGCGTCCTCGGCGGTGTCGCCCTGGAAGGTCGCGCCGCTGTACTTGCGGCTGGACGCGAAGGGCAGGGTCTCGGAGACCTCCCAGGCCGGTGCGGTGGGGTAGGCCTCGCGGATGGCTTCCATGGAGGCGTTGGGCCGCGGGTCGCTCGCCGCCAGCGCCGCCAGGGCTGAGGCGGCCAGCTGCCGGGCGGCTCCGTCGGCGCCGGGGGTGGCGCCGGCGTCGTCGTCCGCTGAGAAGTCGCCGGGGGTCTCCACAGAGCCCAGCCGCATGGCGTTCTCGGTGAGGGTTCCGGTCTTGTCCGCGCAGACCACGTCCACGCGCGCCAGGCCCTCGATGGCCGGCAGTTCGTTGACGAGGCACTGGCGGCGGCCGAGGCGGATGACGCCGACGGCGAAGGCGATGGTGGTCATGAGGACCAGGCCTTCCGGGACCATCGGCACCAGGGCGGCGACCATGCCCCGCAGGGCGTCGGACAGGGCCTGATGTCCGGAGAGCTGGTTGTAGATGGAGAGCACGCCGGCGGGGATGAGGAGCCAGGTGATGACTTTGAGGATCTTGTTGATGCCGTTGCGCAGTTCCGAGTTCACCAGGGTGAACTTGCTGGCCTCCGCGGAGAGCTTCGCGGCGTAGGCCTCCGAGCCGACCTTCGTGGCCCGGTACAGGCCGGTGCCGGAGGAGACGAAGCTGCCGGAGAGGACTTCGTCCCCGGGAGCCTTGGCGAGGGCGTCCGATTCGCCCGTGAGCAGGGACTCGTCCACCTCCAGGCCGGACGCTTCGAGGACCTCGCCGTCCACCATGACCTGGTCCCCGGGGCCGAGCTCGATGAGATCGTCCCGGACCACGTCCTCGGGTGCGATGTCCTGGCTGGTGCCGTCCCGGCGGACGCGGGGCTTCGCCTGCCCGACGATCGCGAGCCGGTCCAGGGTGCGTTTCGCCCGGATCTCCTGGATGATGCCGACCACGCTGTTCGCGATGATCAGGAGGCCGAACGCCGCGTCGATGAAGTACCCCGTGGACACCACGATCGCGGCCAGGACCGCGAAGATCGCGTTGATGCGGGTGAAGACGTTGGCGCGGACGATCTGCCAGGTGCTGCGCCCGGTGGAGTCCTCGGTCCGGTTGACGGCGCCCGCCGCGACGCGTTCGGCCACTTGATCCGGTGTCAGGCCTGTCAGGGGCACGCCGGGACGGTCATCGAGGGTCTGCACGGTGCTCACGAAGCCAGCCTAACGGCGGCGACTGGGCCGCGCCTCGGAGCGCGGGTGGAGATGCGGGTGCGCCTTCGGGATGACCCTGCCTTCCTCGCGTTGTGTGCTCAGTTGTTGCGGGTCCCGGCGGCCATGACCCGCAACAACTGAGCACGCAACGGCCGGAAGGATGGACGACGACGCCGGGTCAGGCCATGCGGTCCAGCTCGGCGAGCGTCACCTCGTGGAGGAGGGGCTCACCACGGGCGGCGCGGGCGGCCTCCGTGATCGCACTTCCCGCGAGCCGTTCCAGCTCGGTGCCCAGGGAGCCGGCGATGTGCGGGGTGAGGACGACGTTCGGCAGGGTGTAGAGCGGTGAGTCCTCCGGGAGCACCCACGGGGTGGTGACGTCCAGGATCGCGTCGATGTCGCCGAGGGCCAGGCGTTCGATCAGCGCCTCCTGGTCCACGAGTTCACCCCGCGCGGTGTTGATGAAGGTGGCCCCGGGCCTGAGGGTTCCCAGCAGCTCCCGGCTGATCATCCCGGCCGTGCTGGGCAGGGACGGCGCGTGGAGGGAGACCACGTCGCTCGTGGCGACGAGTTCGTCCAGCGGGAGCAGTGTCGCCCCGAGGGACTCCGCCTCCGTGGCGCTCAGGTAAGGGTCCGCGACGCAGAGTTCCAGCGAGTACGGCTTCAGGAGACGCAGCACGTGCCGTCCGATCCGGGACGCCCCGATGATGCCCACCCTCCGGCGGTGATTGCCGATGTCCGGGAACAGGGTGAGGGGATCCAGCCCCGCGCGCTCGCGGTGCAGCAGGCCGCTGAGCCGGAAGGCCTTCTTGTTGGCCAGCAGGATCATGGCCACGGTGTACTCCGCGACGGGGATGGCGTTCTCGTCCGCGGCGGAGGTGACCCGGATCCCCCGTTCCCAGCACTCCCGGGAGAGGTGAGGCTTCACCGTGCCGGCCGCGTGGTGAATCGAGCGGAGCCGCGGGGCCC
Organism: Arthrobacter sp. Y-9; assembly: GCF_029690065.1. NCBI lineage: Bacteria > Bacillati > Actinomycetota > Actinomycetes > Micrococcales > Micrococcaceae > Arthrobacter > Arthrobacter sp. Y-9. The sequence goes on along the minus strand of NZ_CP121463.1, from coordinate 2,851,881 downwards.
GGTCCAGGACGGCGGCGTCGATCCAGGCGGTGCCCCAGCAGGTGAAGAGGGCGTCGACCTGGCCCAGGACCTCGAGCGCCTCGGGGGAGCCGTACTCGGTCAGGGGCGTCTCGGTGACCAGGGAGAGTTCCGGCGGGAGGTTCCGCAGGACGTCCTCCGGGAAGAACTGCCCGGCGGTCGCCGCGGGCATGGCCAGGGCGACGCGATACGGGGAGGAGCCGGGGAGGGAGCTGCTGGACGTGTTCATCGTTCTCTACTGAACGCTCCGACGTTCAGATGCACAACCAGATGAACAAAGACGGACGTGTCGGCCCCCTACAGCGCCAGGCCGGCCGGAAGCTGCGTCCGGGTGGACTGCCGTGGCACGAACTGCGGCGAGAGGGCCACGCGCTCGCGGGCGCAGAACCCGTCCCGGACCCGCTGCAGACAGAGGCTCGCGGCACGGTGACCCAGCTCGAACTTCGGCGGGGCCACGGCGCTCAGGGGGAGCAGGCCGAGAGAGGCGATCTCGTCGTCGTAGGCCACGACCTCCACGTCCTCCGGGACCCGGACGCCCTGCTCGAGGAACAGTTCCGTGAGGGCGAGCGCGCAGCCGTCGTTGTGGACGAGAACGCCGCGGATGCCCTCCGCCCGGCAGCTCTCGGCGAGGCGGGCGAGTGCGGCGCGGTGGGCCTCGTGCCCGTGCGCCGAGGACGGGATCCGCACCACATGCGGCGCGTGACCGGTAAGCTCCAGGGCCCGGCGGTAGCCCGCTTCGATGGGCGGTGAGTTGGGGCTGTCCTCGAGAATCCCGAGCGCGACCGGCCCTCCACTGGACTGCACCCAGCGCCTCACGAGCCGTTCGGTGCCGCGCACGTGATCGGTGAACACCGAGTCCCACGGGCCCGGGTCGAGGACGTTCTCGAGCGGCCGTTCCACCAGGACGACCGGGATCCGGGCGTCGTAGAGGGCTTCCAGCGTGGGGGTCGGACCGTCGTCCGCGCCGAGCGGGGTGATCAGGAGGGCGTCGATCGGCGACGCGAGGAAGCGCTTGAGCAGCCGCAGTTCCTCGTCGGGGTCGTAGCCGCTGACGCCGAGCACCAGCCGGGCGCCCGCCTGTTGAGCGGCGCGGCCCGCTCCTTTGATGATGAGGGAGAAGTAGTACTGCGAGGTGGGGACCAGCAGACCGATCGTGAGCTGACTCGGCGCGGCCGGACGGAAGGCGGAAGCGCCACCGGGCAGGCCGTCGTCGGCCGGCACCGCTCCACCGTGCACGCGACGCAGCACGCCCCGGCGCTCCAGCGTCGCGAGGTCACGCCGCAGCGTCATCCCGGAGACCCCGACCTTCTCCGCGAACTCGGTCGCCATCAGCTTGCCGGAGAGCGTGAGCTCCTGCTGGATGAGTGCGTGCCGCTCCTCGGCGTGCATGATCCCCCTCGGGTGTTCAGTTTCTTTCAGATGAACGACGTTCCTTCCAACTGAACAGGCCCGCCCCTAGCGTGGTCAAGAGCTGTCCGGGGTCTGACCGCCCAGCGCCGCCTCCGCGGCGCCCCCGGGCGCACGGAGAGGGTGAATGGACAGGTGAACGACGACGCCGCGCAGCGCCGCGCGTACTGGTTCGGCTTCGCGGACCGGCAGCTCCTCGCGGTGCGGCCGTACTTCTCGCCGGGCCACGCTTTGCTGCGGCTTCCTGGACGCCCGGCGTTCTCCGGGGTCCGCTCGGACGAGCTCGAAGGGTTCGCCCGCACCTTCCTGCTGGCGGCCCTGCGGGTGGCGGGGTCCGGCGGCGACGACCCCCACGGACACCTGGACTGGTACCTCCCGGGGCTGGTGGCGGGCGCGGAGCGGGCAGCGGGCGAGGGTGCCGACGCGGCGCGCACAGCAGCCGCCGACGAATCCTGGAACCCCGTCGTCAGCCGGACCCAGGCGCTGGTCGAGGCGGCGTCCGTGGCGATCGGGCTGCAGCTCACCCGGCCCTGGCTCTGGGACCGCCTGGGCCCTCAAGAACAGGACACGGTCGCGTCCTGGCTGCAGGGCGCCGGAACCGCCGACCCCTGGGACAACAACTGGGTCCTGTTCAACGCCCACGTGGCGGAGTTCCTGGCCGGCGTGGGACGTGACCACAACCCGAACCACATCACCGCGGCCCTGGACCGGATCGAGGACTGGGCCGTGGACGGCGGCTGGTACCGCGACGGGGACAACGGCGGCACCGGCGACTTCTTCGACTACTACTGCGGCTGGGCCCTGCACCTCTACCCGCTGCTCTGGTGCCGGTTCGCCGCGGACCGGTCGGTCGGCGGCGCTCACCCCTGGGCAGCGGACCGGTTGCCGCGGTACCGGGAACGCCTGAGCGAGTTCCTCCGGACGTACCCGGCCTTCTTCGGCGGCGGAGGGGAGCCGGTCTTCCACGGCCGTTCGCTGACCTACCGCTTCGCCGCGGCCGCTCCGCTGGCCCTTGGAGCGCTCTTCCTGGAACCGGACGACCCGGGTGGGGACGCGGAGTCACTGGCGCGGGCCGGGACCCTGGCCACGGCGACCCTCCGGTACTTCGACACCCCGGACGCGTTCCCGGACGGAATCGCCTGCCTCGGCTGGCAGGGGCCGTACGAGCCGATGATCCAGAACTACTCCGGACCCGGCTCGCCGTACTGGTCCTCGAAAGCGTTCCTGGCGCTCCTGCTCCCGGAGAGCAGTCCCTTCTGGAACACGCCCGTCGACACGCAACCGCCAGATCTGGAGGAAACCGCTCTCCTCCCGGGACCCGGTTTCCTCCTGCACCGCGGTCCGGACGGGATCGCCCAGCTCGCCAACCACGGCAGCGACAAGCACTACGGCCCCGGCAGCGACAACGCCCTCTACAGCCGCTTCGCCTTCTCCAGCCACACGGGGCCCATGCGGCTGCCGGGGCAGGGTCTCGGCAGCGGCACCGACCCTGTGCCGTCCGAGGCGGTGGACAATCATCTGGCCGTGCTCGACGCCGCGGGCCGCGCCTCGTGGCGCACCCGGATCCATCGCTTGGAGACCTGTCCGGGCACAGGCTCCGGAGCAGCGGTCGCGAGTTTCCACCGGCCGGTCTGGACGGTCACGGAGGACGAGGCGGAGCAGCCCCTCACCGTCGCCACCGGCACGACGGCGCGCGGCGGCTACCAGCTGCGCGTGCACCGGGTTCAGCTTCCGGCGGGTCCTGCCGGGCGGTACGACGGATGGTCCGTCCGCGAGGGAGGCTGGGCCGTCACTCCCGGGGTCCACGCCGCCCTCTGGCCTCTCACGCAGGACCCGCTCACGCAGGGGAGCGCCGTCGTCGTCGGAGAGATGCAGGGGACCACCGCCTTCGGCGAGGCGCGGTGCCCGACGGCGACCACCTCACTGAGTGCCGCCACGACCCTCCTGGCCTCCGTGCATCACCTCGGGCTGGAGACGCCCGGACACCGGCCCGGACCGTTCGCCCTCACCGAAAGCGGGGGATGGGTGCGGGCGTCGGTCCGGATGCTCCCCCTCCAGGACGATGAGGGGGAGCCGTTCACCCTCGGGCTCGAGTTCAGGACACCCGGGACGTGAAGTAGGCGCGGGTCGCGGAGGAGAAGCGCGCCCACAGCAGCAGGCCGATCCCCAGGACGGCCAGCACCAGCACGACCACCAGGGTCCCGCCCACGCCGCCGGCGGCGGTCTGCGAGAACTCCGGCTTCGCCCACTGGACGATCCCGGACACGAACGCCACGGTGAGCAGCACCCCGCCCAGGAGCGGCAGGATGCCCCGGAGCCAGAGGTTCCGGGCCGAGTCCCGCAGCGTGTGCCGGAAGGTCCAGACGCACGCGAACGCGGTGACGGCGTAGTAGAAGGCGATGAAGACCGTCACGGCGTTGGCGGAGTCGATCATGACGTTGGCGCCCAGGAAGGTCAGCACGAGGTAGTAGACGCCGGCGGCGCCGAACACCACCCAGGAGACCGTGCGCGGCGCCTGCGTCGCCGGTTCCACGGAACCGAGGCGTGCAGGCAGTGCGCCCTGACGGCCCATCGCCAGCAGGCTGCGCGTCACCGGGAGCACCGTCGCCTGCGCGCCGGAGAGGATCGAACCCAGCAAGGACACGAGGACCACCCATCCCCACGGGCCCAGCGCCGTCTCCCGCAGGGCGCCCATGACGTCGCCGGAGTTGTCCGGGTTGCCGAGGCCGATGCCGTTGGTGTCCGTGGAAGCGAACATCATGAGCAGCACCGTGAGGGCCAGGTAGACCAGGACCAGGGCCACGGTGGAGAGCAGCGCGCCCCGGCCGGGAGTGCGGGAGGGGTCGTCGCTCTCCTCGTTCAGGGAGAAGCAGGTGTCCCAGCCCCAGAAGAGGAAGATCGCCAGGAGCACGCCCTGGCCGAGCCGGGACGGGTCCTGAAGGGCGGCGCCCAGGTCGAACCAGCCCCAGTGGAAGACCTCGGCCGCGCCGTCGCGGACCACCCCCACCACGAGGGCGATCGCCAGGACGCCCAGGGCGATGTACTGCACATAGGTCAGGGTGCGCTGGACGTTCTCGCCCATCCGGATGCCCCGCGAGTTGACCCAGCACATGCCGGCCATGATGACCAGCGCCGTCGGGACGGTCAGCCAGGGCGAGACCTCCCAGGAACCCCGGGAGATGAGCGCCCACAGGTACTGCGCGGCCACATGCCCCAGGTTCACCAGGACCACGACGCTCGCCACGGCCGTGGCGAAACCGGCCGCCCAGCCGCTGTAAGGGCCGAACGCCCTCCGGACCCACGTGAAGGACGTCCCGCAATCGGGTTCGCGCGCGTTGAGCTCCCGGAAGGCCAGCGCCACCAGGAGCACCGGCGCGAAGCCCAGCACGAGCGCCAAGGGGGCGAAGTCGCCTACCCGGGACACGATCAGCCCCAGTGTCACGGACAGCGCGAAGACGGGCGCCGTGGAGGCCATGCCCAGCATGGTCAGATCGCCCAGGTCCAGGATCCCGGCCCGGAGGCCCTTCGGCGTGACGGCGACGGCGGCCGAGGGACCGCCGTCGGTGATGCCCTGACGGTTCATGCCGCACCTCCTGTGAATGCCTCAGCGGCTTCGGCTTCCAGCTCCGCGGCGGTGGGCGCCGGGGCGTCGATGATGTTCGGGACGAAACGGCAGAAGAAGTCCGTGACGGGACCGTCCGACTCCCGGATGCCGCAGCCCACGGACTCGCCGCCCACCACCCAGAGGCCCAGCACCGGATGGCTGCCGTCGAAGTCCGGGAGCTCCTGGTACTGCTGGTAGCACCAGCCCTCGCGGCCGTAGTCGCCGGGCTGTTCCAGGTCGATGCCTGGGGCGTGGATGCGGATGTTGTCGCCTTCGCGGCCGTGCAGGGGCTTGGCCACCCAGGCGGTCAGGTCGCGGGGCGAGTCCAGATACGCGGGCAGGAGGTTCGGGTGCCCGGGGTAGAGGTGCCAGAGGGCGGCGAGCAGCGCCTTGTTGGAGAGCAGCATCTTCCAGGCCGGCTCCACCCACTGCGGGTTGACCTCACGCCGCAGGAGGTACTGGCCGAAGGGCTCCTTGGCCATGAGCTCCCACGGGTACAGCTTGAAGATGGTGCTGATGGGGAAGTCGTCCATATCGACGAACCGCTGGTACCCGTGGTTCCAGCCGATGTCGGACATGTTGATGCCGACCGTCGCCCAGCCGGCCTGTTCGGCCACGTCCCGCATGTAGCCCGTGGTCATCCAGTCCTCGCCGGAATCCTCTTCCTCCGCATGCGCCAGGTGCAGACGGGACATGCCGGTCCGGGCCTGGTAGCGCCGCCATTGCTCGATCAGCGCCTCGTGGATCCCGTTCCACTGATCCTTCTCCGGCATGACGTCCTGCAGCCAGTACCACTGGGCGAGCGACGCCTCGATCAGACCGGTGGGGGTGTCCGCGTTGTATTCGAACAGCTTGGCGTCCCCGCCCTTGCCGTCGTAGGCGAAGTCGAAACGGCCGTAGATGTCCAGGTCGCCGGCCTCCAGGGACGCGACGGCGAGCTCACGCGCCTCGGGCCCGATGCCCAGGTCACCCATCGCCCCGGTGCCCAGGAAACGTGCGGCCTCCAGGCACATGCGATGCATCTCCTCGGCCACGAGTTCCAGACGCTCCACCTCGTCCATCTGGAATTCGTAGTAGGCGTTCTCGTGCCAGTACTCCACCTGGGTGCCGTCCGGCTTGGTGCTCGTGGAGAACACCAGTCCCACGGATTCGATCTTCTCGCGCCAGTCCGGGCGCGGGGTGGCGGGTTTGCGTTCCATGCTCAGCCTCCCGTGCTTCGGCCGCCGGAGCTCTTGCCGAAGCCGCCGCGGCTGGTCGTGCTCTTGGTGAAGCTGCCGCCCTTGGAGGAGAAGCCCTTCGCGGCGTGGGAGCCCTTGGGGAGAGTCGAGGTGCCGCCCGAGTAGTTCTTCACGGAGGAGCCGATCGCCGGGATGCTGCTGCCGCGAGGGAAGAAGTACCAGCCGTAGTGTGCGTGGCTCCGTCCGGCCGTGCTGCTGGCCCCCGAGTCCTCGCACTTCTCGTCCTCGACGCGCTGCTGCGTGGATTCGTCGGTGCAGACCTGGGCGTAGTCGTCGTCATCGTTCTGGCTGGCCACCACGGCAGTGATCGTGCCGGCCAGCAAGGCCGTCACCCCGAGGGTGATGACGACGGTGCGCCGCCGCTTCCGCTTGGTGTACCGGCGTTCGGTGGCCTCGGCTTCGAGGGCGAACGGGTCCACGGCGGGCGCCGGGTTGGCGCCGTACCCGGCGGGGGAGTAACCCGGAGCGGCTCCGCCATGGGGCGGAATGCCGGCTCCGTAGGGCGGCCGGGCTGGAGCGCCGGCCGCCGCGAGGTCTTCGTGCAGCGGCGGCTGAGGCGGCTGCCAGGGAGGGGTGGGGGAGGAGCCGTCCTTGCGCCGTCCCGCGCCACTGTCCGCCTGGGGCATGCCGGCGGGATCCCCCTGTGGGGGCTGCTCCGCTCCGGACGGTGTGTCGTTCTGGGCCATGGGCCTGTCCTCCCCGCGAGTGCTTCCGTGACCTTGCCGGACGCGGCCCGGCAAGCGGCGGCGCATCCGGCACGGTGTGACCGATCACGCTCAGTGTACTGAGACAGAACCGGAAAGGAAGGCGGATGACATGGGGAGGACTGCCCATCGCCCCCCGGAGGCTCGGGGACCGATCTTCCGCAGGCAGCGACCCGGCCTGCGAGACTGGTGGCATGACGCAGACGCAGAACTGGGCCCTGACCCGCACCTGGGCCCGGAAGGTGTTCGGGGTCCAGCGGCCCGGGCTCGGTCTGGTGCTGGCGTTCGTCCTCCCGGCAGTCCTCGAAGCCGTGGTCACCGCCACCGGCTTCCGGGACTTCCCGGTGGTCCTGCTCCTGCACCTGGCGGTCGCGGTGCTGGTGGCCGCGCTCGGCGGGCTCTGGCCGGCCGTGGTGGCCTCGGTGGTCGCGACGCTGCTGCTCAATCTCTTCTCCACCCAGCCCATCGGGTCCTTCCACATGGTCGATCCGAAGGCCGCCGTCACCGTCGTGATCTTCCTGGTGGTGGCGTGCTCCATGGCGCTCGCGGTCGGCCTGGCGGGGCGCCGCGCCATCCAGGCCGAACAGGCCCGCGACGAAGCCTCCCTCCTCAACGGCCTGGCGCTGCGCATTCTCGGCTCGGATGACTCCCTCGAGTCCTTCCTGCACCGCCTGAGCGAAACGCTGGACGGCCGCCCGGTCTCCCTGCTGTCGGTGGAGGACGACGGCGCGTGGCCGCAGGGCGCGCAGGTGGAGCGCCTGCTCGCCAGCACATCGCCCGAGGCGCCGGCGCGGTCGGCGGCAGCGGAGGCGGCGGTCGCCGTCGGGGACCAGTACCGGCTCCTGGTGGGCGGCGCCGAACTGGACGCCCGGCAGCAGCACCTGCTCGGGGCGTTCGTCGCCCTGGTCGTGGCCGTGCGGGAGCGGCAGGAACTCGTGGTGAGCCAGCGGGAGAACGCGAAGCTCAGCGAGGGCAACGTCATGCGCACGGCCATCCTTCAGGCCGTCTCCCACGATCTGCGGACACCCATTGCGGCCATCAAGCTCAATGTGGCCACGCTGCGGCAGCCGGGCATCGAATTCAGCGCGGAGGAACGGGCGGAGCTTCTAGCCTCGGTGGAGGATTACACGGACCGGCTGTCGTCGCTCGTGGCGAACCTGCTGGACATGTCCCGGCTCACGGGGGACTCGGCCGCGCCGTTGCTCCAGTCCGTGCGCTGGAACCAGGTGATGGGATCGGCGCTGCAGGGCGTCCCGGCGGGACTGGTGACCCTGGACGTCGACGGCCGGCCACCCGTGGAAGCGGACCCCGGCATGCTGGAGCGCGTGGTGGCCAACATCGTGGAGAACGCCGTCCGGCACGGACGGGGGTCCCGGATCACTCTCACGGCACGGGAGGATGTGGTGCTGTGCGGGCGGCCCGCGGCGGAACTGCGGCTGGCGGACCACGGCCCGGGCCTGGACCTGGACCGGCAGGAGGAGCTGTTCCAGCCTTTCCAGAGCCTCCACGATTCCTCGCAGGGCGGGGTCCGCGGCGTCGGCCTGGGGCTCGCGGTGGCCCGTGGCTTCACTCAGGCGATGGGCGGCCGGCTGCACGCGGAGGAGACCCCCGGGGGAGGCCTGACGATGGTCCTGACCCTGCCGTTGTCCGTAGGGCTGGGGAAGGCCGACTCGGGCGAAACGGGGCCGGGATCGGCAGACAGGAACGCACCGTCGACGGAGGGACGGCCATGACGAAGGTCCTGGTGGTGGAGGACGAATCGGGGATCGCCCGCGCGCTCCAGCTGAACTTCAAGGCGCACGGCTACCAGCCCCTGCTGGCGCCCAATGCCGCCGTGGCCCGCCGCCTCGCCGCCGACGAGCAGCCCGAGGTGGTCATCCTCGATCTGGGCCTGCCGGACGAGGACGGTGTGGATTTCATCCGCTGGCTGCGGCAGTGGAGCCTGGTGCCGGTGATCGTGCTGTCCGCGCGGCACGGGTCGCAGGACAAGGTGGCCGCACTCGACGCCGGCGCGGACGACTACGTGACCAAACCCTTCGGCATCGAAGAGCTCATGGCGAGGCTGCGGGCGGCGACCCGGCGCTCCGCCGTCGTGCAGGAGATCCCGCAGGTCCAAGGGGCGGATTTCACGGTCGACCTGGCCGCGCGGAAGGTCACCCGGGAGGGGGCCGAGGTGCGGCTGACGCCCACGGAATGGAGCATCCTCGAGATCCTGGTGCGGAACCAGGGCCGGCTGGTCAGCCAGCAGCAGCTGCTCCTGCAGGTGTGGGGACCGGCGTATGCCAAGGAGACGCAGTACCTCCGCGTCTACTTGAACCAGCTGCGCCGCAAGCTGGAGAAGGACCCGGCCACGCCGCGGCACCTCATCACCGAGGCGGGGATGGGGTACCGCTTCGAACCGTAGGGACGCAGGTCAGGCCTTCACCATGAAGCGGGAGGGGTCATCCAGCGGCCCGAAACCGTACTGCTCGTAGAGTCCGTGCGCGTCGGCGGTCGCCAGGAGCACGCGCCGCAGGCCCAGCGGCTCGAGGTCGGCGATCACTCCGCCGATCAGGTCCTTGCCGACGCCCTGCCCGCGGACCGCGGGATCCACGAAGACATCGCAGAGCCACGCGAAGGTCACCGCGTCGGTGACCACCCGGGCGTAGGCCACCTGCCGGCCCGTGGACCGGTCGAACACCCCGTAGTTCCGGGACGAATCCATGGCGGCGTCCTGCCTCGGCCGCGGCCGTCCCTGCGCCCAGTAGGACTGTTCGCTGAGCCAGCGGTGCACCTGCTCACGGTCCATGTCATCGAGCCGGGCGGAGAAACGGTAGGCGGAGTCCATGGCCTCACGGTAGTCCGGACTCCCGGGGGCGGCGAGTCGAAACGGGCCGTTCCGGGGTGACAGGGGCTTTAGTAGGCTGGTCGCATGCATCCCGGAACCGTCCTGGCCGTGTGCCGCGTCCACGAACTCCGTCCCGACCCCGAGGGCCGGGTGGGGGTCACCGCCATCGACAAGCGACCCGTCGAGGGCCCCGTCACCGTGCACCGGCTCGGCCTGCACGGCGACATCCAGGCGGACCGCGCCAACCACGGCGGGTTCGACCAGGCGGTCTACGCCTACTCCCAAGAGGACGCGGACCACTGGGCCGCGGAGCTGGCTCGCAATGTCCCCGCCGGGTACTTCGGGGAGAACCTGCGCCTCGCGGGCATCGCCACCACGCAGGCCGTGATCGGGGAGCGCTGGAGGATCGGCACCGACGTCGAACTCGAAGTGACGTCGCCGCGCGTCCCGTGCGCGACGTTCCAGCGCCGTGTGGAGGAGGCGGCCTGGGTCCGCCGCTTCACGCAGGAGGGCCGGGTGGGCTGCTACCTCCGGGTCATCAAGACCGGCGACATCCGCGAGGGCGATCATGTCCACCGCGTCTATGTCCCGGACCACGGCATCACCGTGGGGCAGTGGTTCAGCGAGCCGACGCTGGAGATGATCGACGCCCTGCGGGACGCCGAGGCGGACGGCCACATCGTGCTGCAGGACGAGTACCACGTGAAGTTCGAGAAGCTGGAGAAGCGCCTCGGCCGCTGACTTGCGCCGCTGACTTCTGAGCTGCGCTTCTGAGTCGCGTTCGTTGTGTGCTCAGTTGTTGCGGGTGTTTCGCCTCGGAACCCGCAACAACTGAGCACACAACTCGGTGGGAGCAACCACACGCCGATGACGGCGCCGCACGCCCCGCTGTGGCCAAGCTAACACCGCGAGCTGCCGCCGGCGTCTGGCGTCGCCCCGGTGGCGTCCCGTATGATGGAGACATCCCCCAATCCGGTTTTCCATTCATCCTGCCCAATTTTTGAGGCAGGACAGGTTGAACAAGGGGTCCACAGGGTGTGTGGGCAATTCATGGAACGGCCGGCTGAGCACGTAGAGGCTCGGAAGAAAGCACTGCGCAGAACTCGCTGAGAGAGCGACAGGGATGCAGTGGGATGCCTGGCCATGGGATTGCAAGAGCGCTGGGTTTCCGAGCATCGGGTCAACCGGCTCCGATGCCCGTACTGGCGGCCGCCCTTGACTGTGTGTGCGCCCGCCCGGCTGGAATGAATGAGGTTCCTCCACCGTGCCCGAAAACAATCTGACTGAAAACAACTCCGCCGAGACCGTCGAGAACGAGACCGTCCAGGCCCCCGAAGAGACCACCGCCGCTCAGGCCGTGGACGCGGCTCCGGCCGACGCCGAGACCGCCGCCCCGGAGGGCGACGACGACGGCGCCATCAAGTTCACCGACCTCGGCATCGACGGCCGCGTGCTGGCCGCCCTGAAGGATGTCGGCTACGAGAAGCCGTCCCCCATCCAGGCCGCCACCATCCCGCTCCTGCTGGAAGGCCGCGACGTCGTCGGCCTGGCCCAGACCGGCACCGGCAAGACTGCCGCGTTCGCCATCCCGGCCCTGTCCCGCATGGCCGAGCTGCATGACACCAACGGCCCCTCCCGCAAGACCCAGGCCCTGGTCCTGGCCCCCACCCGTGAGCTCGCGCTCCAGGTCGCCGAGGCCTTCACCTCCTACGCCAAGCACATGGAGGACTTCACCGTCCTCCCCGTCTACGGCGGCTCCGCCTACGGCCCCCAGCTGGCCGGCCTGCGCCGCGGCGCCCAGGTGGTCGTCGGCACGCCCGGTCGTGTGATCGACCACCTCGAGAAGGGTTCGCTGGACCTCTCCGAGCTGCAGTACCTCGTGCTCGACGAGGCCGACGAGATGCTCCGCATGGGCTTCGCCGAAGACGTCGAGAAGATCTTCCAGGAGACCCCGGACGACCGTCAGGTCGCCCTCTTCTCCGCCACCATGCCCGGTCAGATCCGCCGCATGTCCAAGCAGTACCTGAACAACCCGGAAGAGATCTCGGTCAAGTCCAAGACCACCACCGGTGCGAACATCCGCCAGCGGTACGTGCAGGTCATGGGCCCGCACAAGCTGGACGCCATGACCCGCATCCTCGAGGTCGAGGACTTCGACGGCGTGATCGTCTTCGTGCGCACCAAGATGGCCACCGAGGACCTCGCCGACAAGCTCAAGGCCCGTGGCTTCCAGGCCGCCGCCATCAACGGCGACATCGCTCAGGCTCAGCGTGAGCGGACCGTGGAGGCCCTGCGCGACGGCCGGATCGACATCCTCGTCGCCACCGACGTCGCGGCCCGAGGCCTGGACGTCGAGCGCATCAGCCACGTCGTCAACTTCGACATCCCGCACGACACCGAGAGCTACGTGCACCGCATCGGCCGCACCGGCCGTGCCGGTCGCAAGGGCGACGCGATCCTCTTCATGACCCCGCGCGAGAAGTACCTGCTGCGTGCCATCGAGCGTGCCACCAAGCAGCCCGTGGAGCACATGCACCTGCCCACCGCGGAGACCGTGAACAGCCTGCGCATGAGCAAGTTCGCCGACCAGATCACCGAGACCCTCGAGTCCGAGGACCTGAACGCGTTCCGCGACCTCATCGCGTCCTACGAAGAGGAGCACAAGGTCCCCGCCGCGGAGATCGCCGCGGCCCTGGCCGTCATGGCCCAGGGTGGCAAGCCCCTCCTGGTGGAAGAGCTTCCCGCGACTCCGGAGTTCCAGAAGCGTGAGCGCAACAAGGACGGCTTCAACTCCCGTGGCCCGTCCCGTTCGGTCACCGAGGGCAACGCCACCTACCGCATCGCGGTGGGTCGTCGCCAGCGCGTGCTCCCCGGCTCGATCGTGGGCGCCATCGCGAACGAGGGCGGCCTGAGCTCCTCGCAGATCGGCGGCATCGACATCCGCAGCGACCACACCCTCGTGGAGCTGCCGGCCGAGCTGACCAAGGATCAGTGGGCCGCTCTGTCCCGCACCCGGATCGGCGGCGAGCTGATTCAGCTCGAGCTCGACAACGGCCGTCGCCCCAACCGGGAGCGCAACGACCGTGGCGGCGACCGCGGTGGTGACCGTGGTTTCGGCGGCGGACGCGGCGGCAACTTCAAGGGCAACGGCGGGTTCAAGCGCGAATTCCGCAAGTCCGACGAAGGCGGCTTCAACCGTGACCGTGGCGAGCGCGGCGGTTCCGACCGTGGCGACCGCGGTGGCTTCACCCGTGACCGCGGGGAGCGCAGCAGCGCCGACCGTGGCGGACGCTCCTACTCCGAGCGCAACGAGCGCAGCTATGATCGGGACAGTGGTTCCCGCGGTGGATACGGGGAACGGCCGCGCACTGGCGGCTACGGTGAGCGCTCCGGCGGTGACCGCGGCAACAGCAGCTTCGGTCAGCGCAAACCGCGCCACGGCAAGGGCGACTTTGGCGGACGGAACAAGTGGTAAAAAACGTCTCTGAAGAGGCGTTCACCCCTGGGGTGGGCGCCTCTTCGGCGCATTCAGGGCATGGTCCGGCCCACCGGGAGGATGCTCCCGTCGACGCGGTGCCGGCGGGTGCTGAGCCGATCGACGGCGAGCAGACCAGTGCTGAGCCGGGCGAGGGCGTCGGGGCGCACGTCGCGGTACTGGGCCCCGACGACGCCGGGAGCCCCGACGAGGCGCCCGGGGAGACGGAGGTGCTGGCCGCCGTCGTCGTGCCGGAGAGGCCGCGGGAGGTGACGGTGGACGAGGGGGAGACCCTGGAGTCGATTGCAGCGCGCTGGGGTGTCGACGCGGGCGAGCTGGCGGCGCTGAACGCGTGGTTCGTGCCGAACCCGGGATCGCTGTTTCCCGGGCAGGTCCTGACGCTTCCCGACTGAGTCGAAAGAGCGCCGCAAAGGGCCGATGAGCTGGGCGGATGTGATCTGCGTCAAAGACGGGGCGTGGGTGCACTCTCGATTTGGCGCGCGGCCCCGGATCCGGTAAAGTATTTCTTCGTTGCCCCCTTAGCTCAGTGGTAGAGCGCGTTCTTGGTAAGAACGAGGTCGCCGGATCGATTCCGGCAGGGGGCTCTGGATGAGTGGCCTGTGTCAAGGCGGTTTTGACCGGCTTGGCATGGGCTTTACTCATCCGTGGCGGCGTAGCTCAGCTGGTTAGAGCGCACGACTCATAATCGTGAGGTCCCGGGATCGAGTCCCGGCGCCGCTACCGAGAAAGGCCCCCGGAACGTCAAAGTTCCGGGGGCCTTCTGCGTTCCCGTCTCACCCCCCATCGACTGCTCCATACGATGCCGAAGTCACGAATTTCCGGAAGAAAACGGTATCCTATGGAGCAGTCGATCTGAAGACCGGCTCAGGTCATCGTGAAGTCGTACTCCACGGGGAGCGGTTCTCCGGGAACGGACGACTCCCAGAGCTCCCGCAGCACATTCACGCCCTCTCGGAGGTCCGGGACTTCGATGCCGGCCTTCAGGAGCTCGGCCACCTCCTGCGTCCGGCCCAGCGCGTGCAGCGCCCGGGCCCTCAGGAGCAGCAGGCGGCCGTGGAAGAACGCTGTCGGGTCCTCGCACGGCACCCCCGACAGCAGCGCGAGCGCCTCCTCCGGCTCGCCCGCCGCAAGAACCGCGTCCAGCGCTTCGGCGAGCAGCCGCCGGTCGTCGGGCGCGAGGGCGCACGCCGTGCGGTAACGAGCCACGGTCTCGCGGCGCGCCTCTTCCTCTCCGCTGACATCGCCGACGACGCCGGCCCGCCCCCGCGCTATCAGGGCGAGGCCGCGGTGGGCCAGGGCGGTGTCGCGGGCGGAGAGCCCCCTCGTCGCCGGAGCCAGCGCCTCCAGATACAACGCCTGGGCCTCCTCCACCCGACCCGCGCCATGCGCCATGAAGGCACGCTGCAGCAGGGCCGCCGGATCGCCCGCCAGCGCCGCGAGCCGTTCCTCCCACAACGGCCCGGCCGGCTGCGTGGTGGCTCCGGGGAACGTGCCGTCGCGGAGCAGCGCGAGCCACGGTTCCTGCTCGGCGCCCAGCGAAGTCTCGGGGAACGGGGTGCCCGCCGGGAACGACGGGAGCCCGGACTTCTGGCGCACGTCCGCCTCGAGAGCGCCCCAGCCCTGCCCGTGGCCGAGGATCTCCTGCACCGGGAGGTCCATCCGCGATTCGGCGGCCCGGTGCGCCTCGTCGAGTCCCGCGCGGTCCAGGAGGGCGTTGACCCGTTCGCCTGCGTGCGCCACGGCCGTGGACCAGTCCTCCGCGTGCGCCAAGGCTGGGTCCACGGCGGCGTTCCCATACGCCTCGGTCCAGGTCCACGACCCGCCTGCAGGGAGGGGGAGTTGCTGGAACTGCGTCTGTGCCAGCCCCGCCTGGATCTCCGCGTACTCCCCACCGTCCGGAGTCAGCCAGCGCTGCCAGTGGCGGCCGCCTTCGCTCGTGCCCCAGACGAAGAGCTTGCGGCCCCTCAGCCGGTCGGTCGAGAGCATGGCGAGGCCGTCGCCGTCGTCGTCCGCCGTCAGCACCCACTTCCGCGCCGCCTCCGGGACATCGAAGAAGAAGTCGTTGGCGTGCCGGTTCCGGGCCGGCCACGTGCAGTCGCGGCCCTCGTAGCGGCTGGGATCCACGACCGTGATGCTCGAATAGTCACTCGAGTACGCCGTGGCCGCAGGGGCCAGGACCCGGCTCCCCGGGGTCTGGGGCACCGCCGCGTTCGACCACCAGTACATCGGCACGTCGTGGTCCTGGGGGTTGCTGATCCGCACCGAGACGAACAGGACGGGCGAGTCCTCGGGCAGCCACGCGTCCACCTGGAACACGACGCCCCGCAGACGTTCGTACTCCCAGAAACGCAGCACGTCCTGCCCATCCGGCCCGCGCACGATCCCGTGATGCAGCGGAGCGCACGTGGTGGGCGAGTGGCCCCGCGTGCCGATGTTCCATTCGATCCCGCCGGCGAACCAGGCGTTCCGCAGCGCGAAGTTCGCCAGCTGCAGGGTGCCGGGGGTGTGGAGGAGCTGCTTGCCACTCCTCTTGTCGAACAGCTCCCAGAGCCGCCCGCCCCAGCCGGGCAGGAACACGGCGCGGAGCAGTTCGTTCTCCAGCACGACCGTCCGCACGTCCTGCTCCACCAGCGTCCGTCCGTACCCGTCCTGCGGTGTGTAGGGATGCAGGCTCGGCGGGTATCCGTACTCGATGTCCCCGAGCCCCGCCGCCGCGCCCGACGCAGGATCATACGGCGTCTCGGGCAATGGGCCGAGAAGCGGCAACGTGCCGTCCGGACCCAGCGGGGCGACTTTCAGGCGGCGTGAGGAGGCGGTGATACTGGCCATGGGAACTCCCGGAGACGACGACGGCGGTGTGCTCGGGCGGGCGACCCGTCACGGCGCCGCGCTCACCGCTGATTCTCGCGGGGCCGCGCGGGACGGTCCAGGGCGGCGGGTCCAAGCGGTCAGCAATGAACACCGGAACCCCCACCCTCGATCGACTGCTCCCTACGATGCGATTCCGCCCCGGATTCCGGCGAAAAGGGAACCCTGTGGAGCAGTCGATGAGGAGAGGAGGAGCGCAACCCGGAAGGCACCGGTTCCGTGCGGCGGAACAGGTGCGTCGCCGTCGTCCGGTTCGGCCTCGCCGCATCACACTTTGGTAAACAGGTGTTGTGTGCTGCGCATCACATTCGCTAGTGTTGCGTCTGGCCTGAACTGGCAACACTTCTTTCAGATGTGGCCCGGGCCGGCGAGCGTGTGTTCCCACGCGCTGGAAGACTGACAAGGAAGTTCTCCGATGGCAACGAACAAGATCGCCCTGCGCAGTGTTATCGCACTGGCCGGGGTTTCCGCCCTGGCGTTGACGGCCTGCACCGGCCCGTCCGGCGGGGGGACCTCCACCGGAGGCAGTGGTGGGACCACCATCGCCTACGGCACCACCGACAAGGTCACCGCACTGGATCCCGCAGGTTCCTACGACAACGGCTCCTTCATGCTGATGAACCAGGTGTTCCCGTTCCTCATGAACTCCAAGCCCGGCAGTGCCGAGCCTCAGCCGGACATCGCGGAGTCCGCCGAATTCACCAGCCCCACCCAGTTCACCGTCAAGCTGAAGTCCGGCCTCAAGTGGGCGAACGGCCACACCCTGGATTCCAAGGATGTGAAGTTCAGCTTCGACCGTCAGATCAAGATCAACGACCCCAACGGTCCCGCCAGCCTCCTCGGCAACATCGCCTCGATCGCGGCCCCGGACGCCACCACCGTGGTGTTCACCCTCAAGCAGGCGAATGACCAGACCTTCGCTCAGATCCTGTCCAGCCCGGCCGGCCCGATCGTCGATGACGAGGTGTTCCCCGCGGACAAGCTGCTCTCCGATGAGGACATCGTCAAGGGCAAGGCGTTCGCCGGTCAGTACGTGATCGATTCGTACAACAAGAACACCCTGGTCAGCTTCAAGCCGTACGCCGACTACAAGGGCCTGCTCGGCGCTCCCGCCAACAGCGGCGCAACGGTCAAGTACTACACGGACCAGAGCAACATGAAGCTCGAGATCCAGCAGGGCGCCATCGACGTGGCCAACCGCAGCCTCAGCGCCACGGACATCGATGACCTCAAGAAGGACTCCAAGCTCAAGGTGCACGTCGGCCCCGGTGGCGAGATGCGCTACGTGGTCTTCAACTACGACACCATGCCGTTCGGTGCCAAGGCTCAGGGCGCGGACCCGAAGAAGGCCCAGGCCGTGCGCCAGGCCGTCGCCAACCTGGTGGACCGCCAGGCGATCGCGGACCAGGTCTACAAGGGCACGTATCTCCCGCTGTTCTCGAACGTGCCGAGCGGTTTCCTGGGAGCCAACACCTCCTTCAAGGACCTGTACGGCACCGATGGCAAGCCGGATGCTGACAAGGCCAAGAAGGCTCTCGCCGATGCCGGCGTCGCCACCCCGGTGGATCTGAAGCTCGAGTACAACCCGGATCACTACGGCAAGTCCTCCGGCGACGAGTACGCCATGGTCAAGGACCAGCTCGAGAAGTCGGGCCTGTTCAAGGTGGACCTGCAGTCCGCCGAGTGGGTCACCTACAACAAGGCCTCCAAGGCTGACGCGTACCCGGTCTACCAGCTCGGCTGGTTCCCGGACTTCTCCGACCCGGACAACTACCTCACCCCGTTCTTCCCCAAGGGCGGCTTCATGAACAACCACTACTCGAACCCCGAGGTGGACAAGCTCATCGCGAAGCAGCTCACCGAGAAGGACAAGACCCAGCGCGAGAAGGACATCCAGGATGTCCAGAAGCTGCTGGCTCAGGACATCTCCACCCTGCCGCTCCTCCAGGGCGCTCAGGTGGCCGTGTCCGGTGTGAACGTCAAGGGCGTGGACAGCACGCTGGACGCTTCCTTCAAGTTCCGGCTCGGCAGCGTTTCCAAGTAACACGACGGCAGGGGGCCGGGAAGCTTCATTCCCGGCCTTCTGCCGTTTCGGCTGTCAGCCTCTGACCGCCGCCCGGTGGCCGGGGCTGCTGTCCCCGGCACGGTCACGCACATCTCGACGCAAGGTTCCCCATGTCTTCCATCATCGAAGCTGAGTCCCCCGAGGCGCTCAGCCCCGCTGTCTCCCCCCGGAGCAGCGGGGGAGTGGGCCGGTACATCCTGGTCCGCTTCCTGCTCATCTTCCCCACGATCTTCATCCTGGTCACCCTGGTCTTCTTCCTCATGCGGGTCACCGGCGACCCCATCACCGCGGCACTGGGCGGACGCCTGCCGCAGGACCAGCTCGACGCCAGGATCCACGAGGCCGGTTACGACCGGCCCATCCTCGTCCAGTACTTCGAATACCTCGGCCAGATCGCCACGGGTAACTTCGGCACCACCATCTCGGACCGCCGGCCCGTCGCGGAGATGCTCGCGACCTTCGGCACCGCGACCCTCGAACTCACCTTCAACGCCCTGGTGGTGGCCCTGCTGATCGGTATCCCGCTCGGTATGATCGCCGCCCACAAACGGGACAAGGCGCCGGACGCCATCCTGCGCTTCTTCGCCATCCTGGGCTACGCCACCCCCGTGTTCTTCGCGGGCCTGCTGCTCAAGCTCACCTTCTCCGTGGCACTCGGCTGGCTGCCGGTCTCCGGGCGCGCGTCCACCACGACGGAACTGGCCATGAGCCAGCTCGCGGCCCCCACCGGGATCTACTGGCTGGACGCCCTGCGCAGTGGGAACCTCGACGCTTTCGGTGACGTGGTCAAGCACGCGATCCTCCCCGCCGTCGCTCTCGGCCTGCTGACAGCGGGCATCTTCCTGCGGCTGGTCCGCACCAACCTGATCGGCACACTCGGGAAGGACTACGTGGAGGCCGGGCGGTCCCGCGGTGTGAGCGAGTTCCGGCTCGTCACCAAGCACGCCTACAAGCCCGCGCTGATCCCGATCATCACCGTGATGGGCCTTCAGATCGCCATGATGCTCGGCGGCGCGGTCCTCACGGAGACGACGTTCGAGTGGAAGGGCCTGGGCTACCAGCTGGCGCAGTACCTGACCGCCCGTGACTTCGTGGCCGTGCAGGGCATCGTGATGCTGCTCGCCGTGATCGTGGCCGTGACCAACTTCGTGGTGGACATCGTGGCCGCCATCATCGACCCCCGGGTGAGGTACTGATGTCTGCAACACCGACGACGCCGGCCCCCGCGCCGCAGCTTCCTCAGCGCGGCTCCTGGCTGCGCCGCCTTCCCGTCATCTCCCACTTCCGCCAGAGCGTCGGCCTCCAGCGCGGCATGCTCGTGCTGGGCACCGCTCTGACGGTGCTCTTCGTTCTCGTGGCCCTGCTGGCGCCGGTGATCGCGCCGTACGGCTACTCCCAGATCTCCGACGCCGACGGCACCTTCCCGGCGCAGGCGGCCCCCGGCGGCAAGCACCTCTGGGGCACCACGGTCGGCGGCTATGACGTCTTCTCCCGTGCGGTGTGGGGCTCCCAGACCGCGGTGATCGTGATCCTCGTGTCGGTGGCCCTGTCCCTCGTGCTCGGCGTGCTGCTGGGCCTGGTCAGCGGGTACCTCGGCGGCTGGGTGGACCGGATCCTCGTGGTCGTCGCCGACGCGATCTACGCCTTCCCGTCGCTGCTGCTCGCCATCGTCATGTCGATCGTGATCAGCCACGGCCAGTCCAGCTTCTGGGGCGGCGTGCTCGCCTGTGCGTTCTCCATCACCGTGGTGTTCGTGCCGCAGTACTTCCGCGTGATCCGTGCGGAGACCATCCGCCTCAAGGCCGAGCCGTTCGTGGAGTCCGCCAAGGTGGTGGGCGCGTCCCCATGGCGCATCATGGGCCGCCATATCTTCAAGAACGCCACCCGCACCCTGCCGCTCATCTTCACGCTGAACTCCTCGGAGGCCATCCTGACCCTGGCCGGTCTGGGCTTCCTGGGCTTCGGCATCGAACCGACGTCCGCGGCCGAGTGGGGCTTCGACCTCAACAAGGCCATGTCCGACGCCTCGTCCGGGATCTGGTGGACCGGCGTCTTCCCGGGCGCCGCGATCGTGCTGACCGTCCTGGGCCTCACGCTCATGGGTGAGAGCATGAACGACCTCAACGACCCGCGACTGCGCGGACGCCGCAGGCCGGGCCGTAAGAGCACGTCCCGCGCCGCCGTCGTCGGCTCCGCGCAGGGCGCTCAGAGCGCGCCGGGTTCGAACGGAAAGGAAGCCACCGCATGAGCGCGGCAGCACATCGCGGGACGACCGGTCCCGTACGGCAGGACGGCGAAGCCGCGGTCCTGGACATCGAGCACCTGAACGTCACGTTCGCCACCGATGGCGGGGACGTGCATGCGGTCAAGGACGTCAGCCTGGAGGTGCGTCCGGGAGAGGTCCTGGCGATCGTCGGCGAGTCCGGCTCCGGCAAGACCGTGACGGCACGGACCATCCTGGGCCTCCTGCCCGAGACCGCGACCAGCCAGGGCGCCGTGCTCATCAACGGCCAGAACGTGGTCAGCGTCAGCCCGGCCGAACTGCGGAGGATCCGCGGCCGGGATGTGGCGATGGTGTTCCAGGAACCGTCCACGGCCCTGAACCCGGTGTTCACCATCGGCTGGCAGATCGCCGAAGGCATCCGGGCCCATGCCCGCGACGGTCAGAAGGTCTCGGCCAAGGACGCCAAGGCCCGTGCGGTCGAAGCGCTGCGCAAGGTCGGCATCCCGGAGCCCGAGGTCCGGGTGGACTACTACCCCCACCAGCTCTCCGGTGGCCAGAAGCAGCGCGTGGTCATCGCCGCGGCGCTGGCGCTGGACCCCGGGCTGATCGTGGCGGACGAGCCCACCACGGCCCTCGATGTCACCGTGCAGGCCGAGATCCTGGAGCTTCTGCGGGAGCTCCGGGACGACTACGGCACTTCGATCGTGCTCATCACCCACAACATGGGCGTGGTGGCCGACCTGGCCGACCGGGTGGTGGTCATGTACCGCGGCGATGTCGTCGAGGAGGCCCCGGTCCGGACCCTGTTCGCCGAGCCGAAGCAGGATTACACCAAGGACCTGCTGGCCGCGGTGCCGCACCTGGGACGGAACTCCGCATCGGAAGGTGCCGAGGGGCGGCTGCACCAGGACGGCAGGATCCTCGTGGAGGCGAAGGGTCTGAGTATCGAGTTCCCGGGCCGCTTCGGACGCCCGGGGTTCAAGGCCGTGGACGACGTCAGCTTCACCATCCGGGAGCGCGAGGTCTTCGGCCTGGTGGGCGAGTCGGGTTCCGGCAAGTCCACCATCGGCCGTGCGATCGCGGGCCTGAACCGGGTCACGGGCGGCAGCCTGACGGTGTTCGGGCAGGAGATGGTCGGGTTCCGCGAGAAGAACTTCAAGCCGCTCCGCAAGGACATCGGGTTCGTGTTCCAGGACCCCGCGGCGTCGTTCAACCCGCACCTCACCATCGGGGAGTGCATCGCCGAGCCGCTCATCATCCATCGGAAGCCGAGCGCGGCAGAGGCGCGCAAACGCGTCGGTGAGCTGCTCGAATCGGTGCAGCTGCCGGCGTCGTACGCGGCGCGGTACCCGCACGAACTCTCAGGCGGCCAGCGGCAGCGGGCCTCGCTCGCAAGGTCCCTGGCCCTCAATCCACCGCTCGTGATCGCGGATGAGCCGACCTCCGCGCTGGACGTCTCCGTGCAGGCGAAGGTTCTGGAGCTCTTCCGGGACATTCAGGAGGAGTACGGGTTCGCGGCGCTCTTCATCAGCCACGACCTGGCGGTGGTGGACATGCTCTCCCACTGGGTGGGCGTGCTGCTCAAGGGCCGGCTCGTGGAGCAGGGCATCGGCAGCCAGATCATGGGCCACCCGAGCCAGGAGTACACCAAGCGGCTCATCGCTTCGCTACCCGTGCCGGATCCGGACGAGCAGGCGGCGCGCCGCAAGGCGTACCGGGCGGGGCTGACGGCTTGATCCTGGCTGCCTGACTCACCGCCTGACTCACCGCCGAGTTCGGGGGTCCGTGCCCAGACCGGGGTCTGCAAGCCCCGCCAACGGACGGAACCCCCGAACTCGGCGGATGGAACAATGGCGACATGGAACAGCTCGCACTCATCGTCGGATTGCTCTTCGCCACGGTGCTCGCCGTCGGTCTCGGGGACCGCCTCAAACTCCCGTACCCGGTCCTCATGCTGCTGATGGCCATGGTGATGACCTTCATCCCCGGGTTCCCTGAACTGGCGATCGACCCCGAGCTGATCCTCCCGATCTTCCTCCCGCCCTTGCTTTTCGCGACGGCGCAGCGCAGTTCGTGGCAGGTGTTCCAGCTGCGCTGGCGCACTCTGCTGTGGCTCGCCGTCGGGCTCGTGGTGGTGACCACGGTGTTCGTGGCAGGGGCCGCCTGGCTCCTCATCCCGGGCATCGGCATCCCGGCGGCCATCGCGCTCGGCGCCATGGTGGCCCCGCCGGACCCGGTCGCCGTCGAGTCCGTGGCCGGCAAGGTCCACATGCCCCGCAAACTCATGAACATCCTGCAGAGCGAGGGCCTGTTCAACGACGCGGCCGCCATCGTGATCTTCCAGGCCGCCGTCGCCGCGACCCTGGCCGGGCGGAACCTCGACGCGAGCCTGGTGCCGAAGTTCCTCCTGGGCATCGTCCTCGCCGTGGTCATCGGCGTGGCCATGGGCTATGCGGCCAAACTCGTCACCTGGCTCGTCACCGCGGGTGTCGCGCGCACCGCTGTGAGCCTCGTCGTCCCCTTCGCCGCGTACATCCTGGCGGAAGAGGTCCACGCGTCGGGCGTCATCGCCGTCGTGGTCGTGGCACTGGAGATGAAGCGACACGCGCGGCCGGAGGACGCCGCGGAGCGCGTGAGCCAGGCGGCGTTCTGGGACGTGGTGGAGCTGCTGGCCACCGGCCTGGCGTTCGGCCTGGTCGGCCTCGACATCCGTCAGGTCATCCACCATGAGGGCGCGGGAATCTTCGCGATGGTCCCAGCGGCCATCGCGGTGTGCGCCGTGGTCGTGGTGGTCCGGTTCCTCTGGACCTGGCTGTACCTGTCCACCCGGCGGTCGCTGTATCGCGGCGACTGGGTGGGGATGCTCAAGGACGTCATCATCCTCAGCTACAGCGGCATGCGCGGACTCGCCACCCTGGCCCTGGCGCTCGCTCTGCCGCTGGTGCTCGACGACGGGTCGGCCTTCCCGGCCCGCGACCAGATCCTGGTGACCGCCTGCGCCGTGCTCCTGGTGACGCTCGTGCTCCCAGGCCTCACCCTGCCGGCCCTCATGAAGGTGCTCAAAGCCCAGGACGACGGCGCCGAGGAGAAGGAGGCGACCCGCATGCTCGGCCGCCGGGCCCAGAAGGCCGCCATGCTGGCGCTCAAGCAGAGCGAACTCGTCAACCAGCTCACGCCCGAGCAGCAGGCCCTGATGGTCAAGCGCTTCAAGTCCCTGCACCTGGAACTGCAGGGCGCCGATCCGGAGCACCCCGGCAAGGGCCTCCCCGACGACCTGCGTGAACGCTTCGCCAAGGGCCGCGAACTCATGGTGGCGGCGCAGACCATCGCCCTCGACGCCGCCCGCCAGGAGGTGCTCGTGGCCCGCAAGGAACTCGGCATGGATCCCGAGGTGGCGGACCATGTGCTGCGCCAGCTCGACCTGCGGACCATGGTGATGCCCAAGGCGGACTGAGCCGCCCGCGCGCCGCTGTTCAGGCGCTTGCCGTGACTGGCGGCGTCGCGGTGGGCCGTGAAAGAGTTCCTGTATGACCCAGAACACAGAAAGCGGGCCCGGCATGGGCCGGATCATCTATGGCTGCATGGGACTCGGCGGCGCCTGGGAACCTACGCCGTACACCGAGGCGGACGTGGCGCAGGCGTCCGACGTCATCGACGCGGCCCTGGCGATCGGCGTCGAGCTGTTCGATCACGCGGACATCTACCGCTTCGGCAAGGCCGAGGCCGTGTTCGGCGAGGTCCTGGCGGCGCGGCCCGAGCTGCGGGACCGGATCCTCCTGCAGAGCAAATGCGGCATCCGGCTTCACGAGAACGGCCTCAACAACTACTACGACCTCAGCTACGACTCCATCATGGAGCGCGTCGAGGGCATTCTGAGCCGGCTCCGGACCGACCACCTGGACACGCTCCTGTTCCACCGGCCGGACCCGCTGCTCAACCGCGAGGAGGCCGCCCGCGCGGTGCGCGAACTCCTGGCGGATGGCCGCATCAAGGCGCTGGGCGTCTCCAACATGTCCACGGCGCAGATGGAACACCTTCAAGACGCGCTGTCCACCCCGCTGGTCGCGAACCAGCTCGAGATGAGCCTCGGCACCCGCGACTGGCTGGATTCAACCGTCACGGTGAATCACCGCCAGGGTTCCGGCAACCCGTTCCCGCACGGCACGCTCGAACACTGCATGAGCCGCGGCATCGAACTTCAGGCCTACGGTTCACTGGCCAACGGACGCTACACCGGGGGAGTGCCGGCTCAGGAGCTCAGCGAGGCGGACCGCGCGACGGCGGACCTGGTCCAGGAGCTCGCCGCTGAGTTCGGCGTGGCGCCGGAGTCCGTGCTGCTCGGCTGGCTCATGAAGCACCCGGCCCGCATCTCCCCGGTGATCGGCACCACGAACCCCGGCCGCATCGCGGCCTGCGGCGACGCGATCGCGGTGGCCGAACGGATGGACCGGCTGCAGTGGTACCGGCTCTGGATCACGGCCCGGGGCGAGTTCATCCCGTAACCGGCGGCCCGGCACGGCGCGTCCTTCCTGGCTATACCGGTCTAGGGCCAAGGTGACGCTTGCCGCTCGGAATCTGTGAGAAAAGTCAAATAAGACCAGATATGACTGTCCGGGGCCCACAAACGCTTGGGCGGGTGTGGCCCCGGACCGGTACCGTATTCTCATGAGTTCTTCCGTCACTTCCACTGGTCGTCCCACTCGAAAAGTCAGCCCGGATATCGCCCGTTCGTGGCTCCTGGTCAACGCCATGAAGACGGAACTCTTCGATGACGCCGCCGCCTCCCGCGCGGACGCCATCATCCTGGACATCGAGGACGCCGTGGACCCCTCGCACAAGGACGAGGCCCGCGACAACGTCCGCGGCTGGCTGGAAGCCGGCGGGCAGGCCTGGGTCCGTATCAATGACGCCACGAGCCCCTTCTGGGCCGATGATCTGGCCGGCCTCCGCGGCACTCCGGGTCTGCTCGGCGTGATGCTCGCGAAGACCGAGTCCGCCGACCAGGTGACCGAGTCCTACCACCGCATGGACGGCAAGACCCCCGTGATCGCCCTGGTCGAGTCCGCCGTGGGCATCGAAGAAGCCAACAACATCGCCAAGGGCCAGGGCTGCTTCCGCCTGGCCTTCGGCTCCGGCGACTTCCGCCGCGACACCGGCATGGCGGCGACCCCGGAGGCCATGGCCTACCCGCGGGCCAAGCTCGTGGTCGCCAGCCGCGTCGGCGGCCTGCCGGGCCCCATCGACGGCCCCACCGTCGGCAGCAACCACCCCATCCTGCGCGAGCAGAGCGCCATCACGGTCACCATGGGCATGACCGGCAAGCTCTGCCTCGCCACGGACCAGACGGCCATCATCAACGAGGTCATCAGCCCGACGCCGTCCGACGTCGCCTGGGCCACCGACTTCATGAACGACTTCGAGGCCAACGGCCGCGTGATCCGTGACGGCTCCGACCTGCCCCGCCTGGGCCGTGCCGAGAAGATCATGAAGCTCGCCACCGCCTTCGGCGTCACCCCGGCGCTCTAGGACTGACCTCGTTCATGCTGGGTGACTTCTGGGCGAGCGCGTCCACCGCATACAAGACCGTGGTGCTCAGCGCCCTCGGCTTCATGGTGGTGGGCCTCGGCCTGAACATCATCGGCCTGGTGAAGCACAACAACCCCCTCGCGATCGGCGCGCTCCCGGTCATCGGCGTGGGTCTCCTGCTCCACGTGGTGGGCATGGTGATCCGCACCCGCGAACTCCGCAAGGGCGGCCCGGGGAAGTAGCCCTCGCCGTCGTCCTTCACCGCGAACCGCCACGTGGTGCCCGTATCCGTCACGGATAGCGGCACCACGTGGCGGTTCGCGTTTCCGGGGCGGTCTCCGGTCCGGCGGGCCGTCGGACGATAGGCTTGTTCCATGAGTATCAATCCCGATCTGCAGGGCCGCAGCTACCCGGCCGCCGAGGTGTACGAGGTGGGCCGCGAGAAGGTCCGCGAGTTCGCCCGCGCCGTGAAGGCCACCCATCCGGCACATTTCGACGTCGAGGCCGCCCAGGCGCTCGGCCACGCCGATCTGGTGGCGCCGCCCACCTTCGCCATCATCGTGGCGCAGCGGGCCGACGCTCAGCTGATCGAGGACCCCGAATCCGGGATCGACTTCTCCCGCGTCGTGCACGCGGACCAGCGCTTCACGCACCACCGTCCTATCGTCGCCGGTGACCGCCTGGTGGCCGAGCTGCACGTGGACACCGTCCGCGGCATGGGCGGCGGCGCCATGATCACCACCCGTTCGGAGATCTCGACCGTGGACGGCGAGAAGGTCGCCACCACCACGTCGTCCATCCTGGTCCGCGGAGAGGGACAGTAATGCCTGCACTGAATCGACCTGCCCTGAATCGACCTGCACTGAATGAGCTGGAGAAGGGCCAGGAGATCGGCCGTCGCGTCATCGACGTGAACCGCGTCGACCTCGTGAAGTACGCCGGCGCTTCCGGGGACTTCAACCCGATCCACTGGAACGAGGCCTTCGCCCGGGGCGTGGAGCTGCCGGGCGTGATCGCCCACGGCATGTTCACCATGGGCTCTGCGGTTCAGCTGGTCACCGACTGGGCGGGAGATCCCGGAGCGGTCACCGACTACCAGACCCGCTTCACGAAGCCGGTCCTGGTCGAGGACACCACCGGGACCGACGAGCCCGGCGCGCAGATCGAGGTGGCCGGCGTCGTCGGCGCGCTCGACGAGGAAGCAGGGACCGCCCGGATCGACCTCACCGTCACCTTCGACGGGCAGCGGGTCCTCATGAAGGCCCAGGCCGTGGTGAAGCTCTCCGCATGACACAGCCGACGCTGGCCGAACTGACCACCACCCGCGTGGGCGGCCCCGCGGGCCGTTACCTGGAAGCGGACTCCGAAGCCGCGATCATCGACGCCGTCCGCAGCGCCGACGCGGCGGGTGAGGATCTGCTGATCCTCGGCGGGGGATCGAACCTCCTGGTGTCCGACGACGGGTACCCCGGCACCGTCCTGCGCATCACGTCGCAGGGCATCCAGGTCTCCTCCGAGGAGACGTGCGGCGGCGCCACCGTCACGGTTCAGGCAGGGCACCCCTGGGACGCGTTCGTGCACCACAGCGTGCTGCACGCGCACTCCGGGGTCGAAGCGCTGTCGGGGATCCCCGGCAGCACGGGGGCGACCCCGGTCCAGAACGTCGGCGCCTATGGTGCGGACGTCTCGCAGACGATCGCCCAGGTGCGGACCTGGGACCGTGGGACCAACGCGGTCCGGACGTTCACCCTCTCCGAGCTGGAGTTCGGGTACCGTGACTCGATCCTCAAACGGACCACGAGCAACGGGTCCCCGCGCTTCGTGGTGCTGAGCGTGACGTTCCAGTTCCCGCTGGGCCGGATGAGCGCCCCGATCCGCTACGCCGAGCTCGCCCGCACCCTGGGTGTGGAGCCGGGGGAGCGGGCCAACGCGCTGGAGGTCCGTCACGCCGTGCTCGAGCTCCGCAAGGGCAAGGGCATGGTCCTGGACCCGGAGGATCACGACACGTGGTCCACAGGGTCCTTCTTCACGAACCCCGTGGTCAGCGAGGCGGAGGCGGCCCGGCTGCCCGAGGACGCCCCCCGGTACCCGGCGGGCGACGGACTGGTGAAGCTGTCCGCGGCCTGGCTGATCGACCACGCAGGATTCCCGAAGGGCTTCGGCCTGGCCGAGGACTCCGTGACGGGCGGACGGGCCTCGTTGTCCACCAAGCACACCCTGGCACTCACCAACCGTGGCGGCGCCAGTGCTCAGGACCTCCTGGCCCTGGCGCGCGAGGTGCGGGGCGGCGTGGAGGCGGCGTTCGGCGTCGTGCTCCACAACGAGCCGCTGCTCATCGGCCTGGAACTCTGACCCTCACTCGATCGGCTGTCCCCACGCCGGTGGGGACAGCCGATGGGAGGGGAGTCAGGCTTCGGGTTCGTCCAGTGAGCAGGCGCGGCTGAAGAGCAGGTAGCTGAGGGCCGAGGCGCAGGCGCCCGTGAGGAAGACCTGGCTGAAGGCGAGGGTCTGCGAGGTGGGGCCACCCACAAGGAACAGGCCGATCACGGAGAACGCGATGGCCCCCGAGAGCATCATGAGTGCCCCGAAGTAGAAGCTGCGCACCATGACGGGCAGCTCGTTGCTGAGGGAGAGCTGCCAGCGCGCCGAGCGGGGCTTGTCCAGGGGCTGCGAGAACACCGCGCAGGCCAGGAAGACGATCGAGAGCGCCGCGGCCGTGGAGCCGATCACCTGGATGATCTGCAGCGTGCTCGAGACCTTCAGCCCGGACGTGATCGCCACGAACAGGGCCGCGCCCATCCCGAGAAACGCCAGGAACCACCCGGGCACGGCCAGGCACCGGCTCAGCAGGCGCATGTTCGGCCAGAGTTCTCCCAGGGTCACTCTTCCACCTTATCCGGTGCGGCGTCGCCGGCACGGTGTCGGACCCCTGTGCCTAGGATGACAGCATGGCCTCGACGCTGACTCCGCGGGACATCCCGCGCCTCCGGCTCCTCAGTCATGGGCTGCTGCCCGCGCCGGAAGGATTCCCCCGACCCGACTTCCACGCCCCGGAGGACGTGGTCGGCTGGATGACCGCCCTGCAGGGGCAGGATTGGTATTCGGTCCCGTGGTCGATCGGCGCCCGGTGGACCGGTGGCGCGACGACGGCGGCGCAGGCCTCCGCTGCCTCCGCGGCTGCGGTGCGCCAGGCTTTCGCCGACGGCCGGATCGTGCGCTCGTGGCCCATGCGCGGCACCCTGCACACGCTGCTCCCGCAGGACCTCCCCCTGTTCCACGCTCTGACCGCCGAACGTCTCCTGAAGTCCATGGCCGCCCGGCATCGGAATCTGAGCATCGTCCCGGAGGACTGGGAGAAGGCCCGCTCCGTGGTCCGCGGGACCCTGCGTGGCGGGGGTCGCGCCACCCGGGCTGAACTGTTCACGGCACTCGAGGAGTCTGGGCAGGGCACCCGGGAGCAGCGGGGCGCCCATCTGCTCCTGGTCCTGTCCATCACGGGGACTCTCGTGCAGGGACCCGCCGACGGCAGGGAACACCTCTTCGTGCTCCAGGACGAGTGGATCACGTCGCCGCGCGAGCTGTCCGTGGAGGACGCCCTCGACGATCTGCTGGAACGTTATGTCCGCAGCCACGGCCCCGCGACCATCCGCGACTTCGCCTGGTGGACCGGCCTGCCCCTCGGCCCGTGCCGTGCGGCGCAGCTTCGTCTCGGCGACCGGGTGCGCGAGTACGAAGGCGGCTGGCTGCTCAGCGCGGAGACGGCGGCTTGGTTGGACGCCAGGGACGGCGAGCCGCTGCCGGGTGCGCGGTCGTTCCACGTGCTCGCCGGGTTCGACGAGTACATCCTCGGGTACACGGACCGCACTCCCGTTCTCGCCCGTGACCACTTCGACCTGATCGTGCCCGGCGGCAACGGCATGTTCAAGCGCACGATGATGAGTGGCGGCGTGACGGACGGGACGTGGTCCACCGACTCGCGCGGCGCCGTCGTCCTTGAACCGTTCGATGGGGCCGGCGCCCGGCCGCACCGTTCGAGCGCGGCGCGAGCGGCCGCCTACCAGCGGTTCATGGGCACTCAGCGGGTGTAGGTGTTGTCCTTCCCGGTGTCCGAGCCGGGAAGCTTGACGCCGGAGGACCAGTTGAAGGTGTTCGTGTCCCCGCTGACGGTCAGCCCGCTCAGGGTGCCGCTGAGGACAACCGTGTTGCGGTCTCCGGTCACCGTGAGGGCCTGGACGTCGTGGGCGTTCAGCGAGCCGCCGTCGGCCCCGAGCGTGACCTTCCCGGCTTTCCGGCTGAGGGTCACCGTGGTGTCCGCGCCGGACACGGTCAGCGTGGCGATCTCGTCGGCGTTGAGACTCGCCTTGGCGCCCGTCGTCTCGACCGCATCCCACTTCTTGCCGATGACCGCGGCGCCGGACCCGGTGACCACGAGCTTCTTCGCTGAATCGATGTTCGCGTGAACATCGCTCCCGGAAAGGGTCACCGTCCCGCAGTCGCCGGTGAGGACGGCCGAGGAGTTCTTCGCTGAGATCACGACGTCCTCGCCGGCGGCGCAGCTGCTGTCCGCAGTGATCTCCCGCGAGCCACTCGCGGAGGGCGCCGTCGTCTCTGAGTCCGAGGCCTGTGGTGCGGAGCAACCCGCGACCGTGAGAGCGATCAATAGACCCGCGGCTGCGGCGCGAGATGAAAGTGCGGTGCGTGCTGAAAGTGCGGTGCGGGTCATGGCAATCCCCTGTGCGTGACGTCGACTGATGGCTCCGATCCTAGCCGCTCACGTGGATCTCGGGAGCGTGATGTCGGAGGCCGGCCGCGTGATGCCCTAGGCCGGCTGGATTCCCATGCGGTCCAGGGCAGCGCGCAGCCGCTCGACCGTGCCGTCGACGTCACCGAGCTTGTCCAGCCCGAACAGCCCGACACGGAACGTGGAGAAGTCCTCCGGCTCTCCGCAGTGCAGCGGCACACCGGCCGCCACCTGAACGCCCTCCTGCCCGAAGCGGGCTCCGGACTTCAGCTCGGGGTCGGTGGTGTGCACGACCACGACACTCGGCGCCGCGAACTCCGAGGACGCCACCGACGGCAGCCCGCGCTCCGCGAGAAGCTCCCGGACCCGCCTCCCGAGCTCTTCCTGAGCCGTCCGCAGTTCCGTGTAGCCGCGGTCCCGCGTCTCGATCATCTGGGCGAGGTTCCGCACGATCGTGTCCGTCGGCATCGTCGCGTGATACGCAGCTCGGCCCTCGCGGTAGGCCTCGGAGATGGTGAGCCAGGTCCGCAGGTCGAGGGCGAAACTCGTCGACGCGCGGGATTCCACGAATTCCCGAGCCGTCCTGCTGAGCATGACGTAGCCGACGCCGGGGGAGCCGCTCCAGCCCTTCTGCGGGGCGCTGAGCAGGACGTCCACCCCGAGCGCCTCCATGTCCACGAGCAGGGCGCCGGAGGCGATGCAGTCGAGCACCAGCACGCCGCCCACCTCGTGCACGGCGTCGGCGAGGCCCCGGACGTACTCGTCCGGGAGGACCATGCCGGCCGCCGTCTCGACATGCGGGGCGAACACGACGGCGGGCCGCTCGGCACGGATGGCGGCTACGACCTCGTCGAGTGGGGCAGGGCTCCACGCCTCCTGCGCGCCCTCGCCGTCCGGGCGCGCGGTGCAGACCGTGACGCCGGAGGCGATGGAACCGGCGTCGAGGATCTGGGACCAGCGGTAGGAGAAGAGCCCATTGCGCACCACCAGGGCGTGCGCGCCCGCGGCGAAGTGCCGGGCGACAGCCTCCATGGCGTAGCTCCCTCCGCCGTTGACGAGAGCGACGGCGTTCGCGGAGCATGCGGTGCGGAGGATCTCGAGCGTCTGCTGCATCGCGGTGATGAAGCGCTGGGACATGTGGTTCAGGGACCGGTCCGTGAAGACCACCGAGTACTCCAGCAGGCCATCGGGATCGACATCGGGACGGGGCAGCTCAGGCGTGGGCAGGTTCATGGCTCCATCGTGGCATGACCGGAGGAGCAAGCACAGCACCGGGGCTTTCTTGTGGACGGAGTTATGCACAGAGCCGAAGACCGCTGCGCCGCCCCGCGGGACGCCCGTACCCCTCAGACCGCACCCCCAGACCGCAGCGCCGGACGCCGCGCCCCGCCGCCGTCGTCGCGCCCGGAAAGGAAAGGCTGCCACCGGAAACGACGGAAGGCGCGGACTCCCGCAGGAATCCGCGCCTTCCGGTGACGCGGGGAAGCTGGAACCGTCAGAGACGGCCGGTCGCGATGCTGACCATGCGGCGCAGCGGTTCGGCGGCGCCCCAGAGGAGCTGGTCACCCACGGTGAAGGCGCTGATGTACTCCGGGCCCATCTCCATCTTGCGGATGCGGCCGACCGGGATGTTCAGCGTGCCCGAGGCGGCGACGGGAGTGAGGTCGTTCATGGACGCCTCCTTGACGTTGGGAACGACCGTGGCCCATTCGTTATCGGCGTCGATGATCTTCTCGATCTCCTCGACGGAGAGGTCCTCGCGGAGCTTGAGGGTGAGCGCCTGCGAGTGGGAGCGCATGGCGCCGATGCGCACGCAGAGGCCGTCCATGATGATGCGGTCCGCGTCGGTGGTGCCGAGGATCTTGTTGGTCTCCACCCCGGCCTTCCACTCCTCGCGGCTCTGGCCGTTGCCGAGGTCCGAGTCGATCCAGGGGATGAGCGAGCCGGCGAGCGGCACACCGAACTGGGCGGCGTCCACGCCGTCGCGCTGGTGGGCGAGCACCTTGCGGTCGATCTCCAGGATCACCGACGCCGGGTCCTGCAGTTCGCTGCTGACCTCGGCGTTCAGCGTGCCGAACTGGTTGAGCAGCTCTCGCATGTGCCGCGCGCCGCCGCCCGAGGCCGCCTGATACGTCATGGACGTGCCCCACTCGACCAGGTTGTTCTTGAACAGGCCGCCCAGGCCCATGAGCATGCACGACACGGTGCAGTTGCCGCCGATGAAGTCCTTCACGCCGGATTCCAGCCCGCGGTCGATGACGTCACGGTTGATGGGATCCAGGACGATGATCGAGTCGTCGTTCATGCGCAGCGTCGAGGCGGCGTCGATCCACAGGCCGTCCCAGCCGCGCGAGCGCAGCGCGGTGTGGACCTGCTTCGTGTAGTCGCCGCCCTGAGCGGTGACGATGATCGGCAGCTTCGCCAGGGTGTCGATGTCGAACGCGTCTTCCAGCGTGCCGGCGCCCTCAGCGAAGGACGGGGCGGCACCACCTGCGTTGGAGGTGGAGAAGAAGACGGGGTTCAGGCTGGCAAAGTCATTCTCTTCCTGCATGCGCTGCATGAGGACGGAACCGACCATGCCACGCCACCCGACAAAACCTACGGAAGGCACGGCTGCGTTAGTCATGACCTGATTTTACGGGGAAAGACGCCCGCGTTTCCGCCGGTTACGTCACACGGGCGTTGGGAACGGTGTGGAAGCGCACGACGGCGGGTGGTTGGGGGCGTGGCGGGGCCGGGCGGGTGTGGCGCGGGCCGGCGGTTCCGGGTGCGTCACCGGGATCTGCGCCCCAGTTTGTTTTCTGCGCCCCAATTTCTTTTGTGCGCCTCAATTGGAGCGCACAAAAGAAACTGGGGCGCAGAAATCCCCGATTCCAGCAAGCGACAGCGCCTACAGCGGATGACGGTGGACGGACGTCGTCAGCGATCGCTGGGTTCAGGAGCGCCGCGGCTCCGGCGGACTTTCCTCGCCCGGTATTCGTCCCGCGCCATGCCGAAGAAATACCAGCTCAGGAGGGCGGCGAAGGCGGTCACCACAAGGATTCCCCAGGGGGCCGGGCCGCCGTTCGCGAGGACGACGAACAGGACGACCAGAGTGCCGAGACCGAGCAGCACCATGAAGCAGAAGAGGATCCCCATGCCCCACCAAGTGCTGACCTGGGGGTGCCCGCGCCCAGGAGAGAACCCGATCTCATCCGCGGGGTAGCTGCGCAGCCCCTGGTCCTTGGTGTGCCGCAGAACGCGCTTCTCGCCGCGGGCGAGGGCAGCCTTGTGCTCCTTGATCACCTCGTCGTTGTGACGCTCGCGGTCATTGCTGAACGCCAAGTCAATCAGTCCTGCCGGATGAGCCGGATCTGTGCCAGGAGCGCTGCATCGTCCAGACCCGCTGTCTCCGTGACATCGTCGTCGGCGGCAGTGGACAGCCCGATGGTCCAGGAACCGTTCCCGTTCTTGATGTAAAGGGTTCGACCGCTGGCATCTTCTCGCCGACGGACAGTGGCACCGCCCCGGGGATGAACGCGGAGGTGTTCCCGAACGATGAAGAAGTCGGCTTCCGCGCCGGAGAGGCCGGGACGCTGAGCCATGGCCCACCAGGTCAGGTATGCACGGGGCTGGAAGAGGAGGTGTAGGTCGGGGCTTTCGATCCCGATCACGCTGTCCGTCAGCTCCTCGGTGATCAGGGAGATCTCCATGCGGCGCGTGGCGGAGGACAGCGCCGCGGCCACCGCTGCGGTGGGCCCGGACACGGCGATGTCCCCACCCGCTTCGACAGTGGCCAGACCACGGGCGACGAGCGACGACGCACCCGCTGCGACCATGTCGGGGTTGCCGACGTACTCCGAGACACGCAGTGCCTCAGCACTCGCGGTCGTCGCTTCGCTGGGAACCATGGCGGCCAGCGTCGCGATTTCGGCGAACCCATAACCGATGGTGTCCGGCTGGGTCTGGGATTCGGTGTGTTCAGTCATCGTTCTCTTCTCCAGTCAGTGCGTCATAAACCAAGGAAACCGCCGAGCTTCTTCAATCCCTTGCCGGCAGCGTCAAGGGCCTTCCCGCCCGCATTCCAGGCTCCTACGGCAGCGTCGCCGATCGCCTTGCCGGTGGCGTTCACGGCATCATGCACGAACGGCACGTTGTCGTAGATGGCGAGGGCGCCACTAGCGACCATGGCTGCGGTTCCGATGGGCGGCGGAGCGAAGCAGGCCACCCCCAGCCCGGCTTTCACGGAGGAGTAGATGCCTTCCCCGATCTCGCCCTTGCTGAAGTTGTTGAAGGCGTCCAGTGTGTCGAGCCCGACACCGAGGCCACCGAGCGCCTTGCCACCGACGCTGAAGAACTTGGCCGCTTTGCCGTCCTCGGCGAGGTTCAGAAGGTTGCGGGCGTCTCCACTGTAGGCCTCGGAGAGCGAGTTGAGACCCTTGCTGATGTAGTTTTCATCCTGGAAGGCCTTGGCGATCGCCCGGAAGTCCTTGGACCAGAAGTCCTTGAATCCGTCCGCTTGCTTGGAGAAGTTGACCAAGTCGAAGATCCCGGCCCGCAAGTCAGGGTATGCCTTGATCGTGTTGTACAGATCCCAGCCGTTGCGGAAGGGTGAGTTGTCACCGTCCGCGAGCCAATCCGGGCCCAGCTGGAACGGACTACCGTTCCCACCGGGGCCACCCCCGGGACCGCCACCCCCGGGCCCCCCACCAGGACCGCCCGGCATCGGGCCGCCGCCGGAGCCGTGGGCCGCGTTCGACGCGGTCTCCTGCTCGTCGGCCTGCGTGAGCAGGAAGCGTGACTGCTTCTTGAGCGCCGACGCCGCGTTCATCAGCACCGTGCGGTGGCTGCTGTTCCACTCCGACTTGAACCGGACCGCGTCCGGGCCCTGCCATGCCTGTGCGCTGTTGATGCTCTGGCCCAGCTGGCTCGACTGCTGGAGCAGATTCTCCGATGCCTTACCGAAGGTCTGCGCCAGAGTGCGCAGCTGCGCGACGTCCGCGCCCCACACCGTGCTTCCCATCAGGACTCCTGTCGCCCTCTGTCATGTTCATCCACCAGCGAGAGTATCCCGGGAGCGTGCCGGGATGCGATGGGGAGCGCTCCCCATCGGCTCACTCCGCCTGGGAGGCCTCCTCGGCCAGGGCGGTACGGCGCTTCTTCACGGCCCACCAGGAGCCGAACACGAACACCTGGGTAACCACCACCAGGACGATCACGCCGGGGATGCGATTGCCGCCCAGGATCATGAAGAGCCCCAGGACGGCGGTCACGAGGCCAAGCAGCGGGAAGAGCATGTACCCGAGCACGAAGAGGACGTCGGAGCGGGTCAGAAGGTGTTTCATGCGGGCCTTTTCAGAATGCGGGGATGGTGGGCGCCTCAGGCGCGTTCCCAGAGGGTGAAGCGGTAGCGGGTGCCGTTCGAGGAGGTCAGCCAGCGCTCGGCCCCGTCTTCCGCCGGCTCGGGTTCGACGGCGGTGCGCCGCCACGAGTCCGGCAGCTCGGGAGCGTGCGTGTCGCCGTCGGCGTCGGAGTCGATCACGGTGATGACCGCGAAGTCGGCCTCCGGCAGGGACTGCCGGTAGATCTGACCGCCGCCGATCACCCAGCGGAGCCTGTCCCCGGCCTCTGCGAACGCCGCCTCCAGCGACGGCACGACGACGGCGCCCTCCGCCTCGGGCGTCCCCGCCCAGTCCTCGCTCCGGGTCACCACGATGTTGGTGCGGCCGGGCAGAGGGCGGAACTTCGCGGGGAAGGACTCCCAGGTCCGGCGGCCCATGATCACGGGGCGGCCCGCGGTCATGGAGCTGAAGTGCTTGAGGTCCTCCGGGACGTGCCATGGCATGGTCCCGGCGTTGCCGATCACGCCGTTCGCGGTCTGGGCCCAGATCATGCCGGTGCCCCGGAGTCCGCCGCGGATCCGGTCCGCGAAGGCCGTGGGCCCTCCGGAGCTCATACGGCCACCGGGGCCTTGATGCCCGGGTGGTGCTGGTAGTCGACCACTTCGAAGTCCTCGAACTCGTAGTCGAAGATGCTGTCCGGGACGCGCTTGATGTGCAGCGTCGGATACGGGAGGGCTTCGCGGCTGAGCTGGAGTTCCACCTGCTCCACGTGGTTGTCGTAGACGTGGCAGTCGCCGCCGGTCCAGACGAAGTCGCCCACCTCGAGGCCGGCCTGCTGAGCGATCATGTGGGTCAGCAGGGCGTAGGACGCGATGTTGAACGGCACCCCGAGGAACATGTCGGCGGAGCGCTGGTACAGCTGGCAGGACAGTTTGCCGTCGGCCACGTAGAACTGGAAGAACGCGTGGCACGGGGGCAGCGCCATGTTCGAGATCTCGGCGACGTTCCACGCGGAGACGATGTGGCGGCGTGAGTCCGGGTTCGACTTCAGGTTCGCCACCAGCTCGGCGATCTGGTCCACGTGGTTGCCGTCGGGGGTCGGCCACGAGCGCCACTGCACGCCGTAGACGGGGCCGAGTTCGCCGTCGTCGTCCGCCCACTCATCCCAGATGGTGACGCCGCGCTCCTGCAGCCAGCGCACGTTCGAGTCGCCGCGCAGGAACCAGAGGAGCTCCAGGGCGAGGGACTTGAAGTGCACGCGCTTCGTGGTGATCAACGGGAAACCCTCGGAGAGGTCGAAGCGGATCTGGCGCCCGAAAACGCTCCGCGTCCCCGTGCCCGTCCGGTCCGATTTGTGGGTGCCATGTTCCATGACGTCACGCAGCAGGTCCTCATAAGGCGTGGGGATGCTCATGGGTTCAGTCTACCGGGCCAGGGGCCGGCCGCAGAGGGTCCTGACCGCCCCTGTGGATGGCGCGGCTCAGCGTCTCGGACCCGACTCCGTGATGGCGCGCGACGGCGAGCAGCTCCTCCAGCGCGGCGGCCACGGGCGCGGGAAGCGCGGGAGCCTCACCGCCCAGGTGCGGCGCCCCGTGCCCGCGCGGCGGCGCGACGACGGTGCTTCCCGAGCGCCGTGCCGTCCGGATGAGTCCAGCCCCCTCGAGTTCGCGGTAGGCGCGCGCGACCGTCCCGGCTGCAAGGCCCAGGTCCCCGGCCAGGGCCCGGACCGTGGGGAGCCTGGCTCCGTCCGTCAGGGCCCCGTTCCGGATCATCGCTTCAAGTTGCGCCCGCACCTGCTCGAACGGGGGAACGGGGGAGTCGAGGTGGATCTCGATCCGGGCGTTCATACGTGGTGGGGTTCCGGGACATGAACCGCATCCTCCGGTTCGGGGACCGGGTCGACGGCGCTGAGTGACCAGAGCAGCACGGCCAGGAGGATCAGCACGGTGCCGGCGAGCTGAGCGAATCCGAGGATCGCAGTGGTCACACCGCCCTCCGCCGTACGTCCCGTGACCTCCATCGGGAGCCTGATCTGGAAGAGCAGGAAGGCGGAGGCGCAGAGCAGGATGGCGCCGCTCCACAGGGTCAGCCGCTGCCAGCGCTCCTGGGTGACGGCCTCGCGGTCCAGGCGGATCGTGGCGGGCAGCACCGAGGTGAGAGTGCGGATGGCGATCCGGCGGCCGGTCAGCAGTGTCAGGACGATGATCAGGAGCGAGCCGAGACCGCACGCGATGATGGCGGGGACGGCGATCTCGCTGTGATCTCCCTCGGTGGACGCGACGTTCCACAGTACGCTCGCCAGCGCGACGAGGACGGTGATGGTGCAGAGGGCGGCCACCGTCAGAGTCGAGGCGCGGGGGAACGGCAGGGAAACGGGGTGCGCCGCCAGGTGGGTCGGGGAAGCCGGGTGAGTCTGGGCTGCCGGGGGGTCTTGCGCGATCCGGGGATCCTGGAGGATCTTCCCCGTGCACCAGAGCACCCAGAACAGGAACAGGACTCCGGCCGTCAGGACGATCACGATCGAGTGCAGCCCTGCCCCGAATACGGCGAACGACGGGACGAGGACGAGGAGGGTGACGAGCCCGAACGGCACGGCCGGCACCACCGCGAGACGGTGCCATCGCAGCGCCGGGTCGGCGGGCTGCGGGTCGGACACCGGGCGGAAGAACGGGATGGGCCAGCGCCACATCACGAGGAGCACCAGGACGTTGAAGGCCGCCCCGGGTTCGATCCAGGAGTCGGTTCCGAAGCCCGGCACCTTCATCCCGGCGAACCCAGCGCCGATCGCCCCCAGCCCGGACGCGATGGTGGCCGAGGTCCGGAGCAGCCGGTTCATGGACAGGGTCCGCAGGTACGAGTTCTCCCGGCGGGTCAGTCCCGGCAGCTGGTGCCGGTGGGTGATCAGGAGGAGCACCGCCACTGTGCCGGCGGCGAGCGCCAGCCATGCACCACCCAGCCAGGCCGCGACCTCGACGCCGGGGAGCCGGCCCGGGTTCGGCACGGCGTAGGGGGAGGGGTCCTCGCGCGGCGCCATCCCGGCGAAGCCGAGCGTCGCGAGGATCATGAGCTGGCTGATCAGGAACACGAGTGCCGTGACCGTCGTGAGCGGTTTGGGAAGGAAGTCGATCAGCCGACGGGGCTGGATGTCCGCGACGCGTACAGACCGCCGGCCGCCCGGATAGCTCCACTGGCCGAGGGCATGGATGCCGAGGACCAGCAGGACCGGGACGAAGAGCATCCACGGCGCCGGCGCGGGACTGAACTGCGCCTGCTGGATCTCCCAGAACGTCGAGGCTCCGGCCAGCGAACTGGCCATCCAGCCGAGCACCCCCACGGTGAGTGAATGCCGGGCGGCGGTGGCCTGCGTCGCCCCGTGCGGGCCGGCGGACACCATCCGGCGCAGCAGCAGGAACAGGATGACGGCGCCGGCCAGGGCCATGCCGAAAGGAACGTAAGGCGTCAGCTCGTACGGAATGCTCATCTCAACCCCCAATTTTGTATCAAGTGTTTGATACAAAACAGGAGGTGTCAAGAGCATGCATCCCCCTTAATCGCCGCGAGGGAACAGCTGACGCCCTCTTCCGCGGCGGGAAGGTGCGTCAGCTGTTCCCTCGCGGGAAGGAAGGGCGAACTAGAGCGCGGCGGCCTCGAGAAGTGCGGCCACCTCGGCAGGGCCGAGCCCACCGACAGGCTCCTCCGCGCCGCTGGCGGAGATCCCGGCGAAGCGCCAGCCGTCGGCGTCGCGCGTGACGGCGTAGGAGCTGTCGCGCTCCTGGGTGCTGACGGTGACGGTCGCCTGGCTGCCCGGGTTCTCGTCGGCGTGCTGATGCAGGATGGACACGGCGGTCTGCGCGGCGGTCAGCTCCTCCGGCAGCGGGGTGGCGAACCACGTGCTCAGGATGCCGGGCTGGAACAGCATGCGCATCCCTTCGGCCTCCACCATCACCAGGCGTGTGGAGGCGTCTTCGCCCGCGCTGACCTGCAGCGTGATCCAGAGCCGTCCGCCGCCCAGCACGTGCGCGACGGCGGACGCCGCGCCGCTGATCCCCAGACCGTCGCCCTCGGGCTGCACGAAGCCGCGGGCTGCGAGGCCGGAAACCCCCACCTCGGAGAGCGTCGGGTCGGCGGCCCACGCCGCGGCGTCGAGTGCTTCGACGGAGCGGTCGTGGCCCGGCCCTTCGAAGCTGCTCAGCAGGAAGGCCAGTTCGGCGATGCCGAAGCCGATCGGCTCGGGTGCTGCGTTTTCAGTCATCAGTCGATCCTTCAGTCGTCGAAAGGCCGGTACTGCTCCACCGCGACCACGCGGGACCGGGAGTCCTTGCGCACGTGGAGGACGAGCACCTCTCCCGGGGCCAGGTACGGGTCCCGGGCGGGCAGGCTCTGGGCGAGCGGCGCTTTCATGTGCCTGGAGACCTGCTCCAGGATGGTCGGGAGGGTGGGCCGGTGCACGCACACGGCGGCGGGCACACCCTTGTCGAAGACCGCCTCGATGGCGGCCGCCGTCTTCTGGGGTTTGCGCTCGTGGCTGTGCTCCGTCAGGGCGTCCACGAGCTTCACCTTCGCCTTCGTCGCCTTCACATAGGGCGCGATGGTGGAGATGCAGCGTTTCCACGGGCTGCTGACGATCCGCTCCGGACCCCACACGGCCAGGAGCCGCCGCACGGCCTGGGCCTGGCGGAGGCCGGAAGCGGCCAGGGTCCGGTCTCCCTCGCCCTTCGTCCAGGACGCACGGGGCTTCGCCTTCGCGTGGCGCACGATCACGAGGGGCCAGGTGTCCAACGCGTCGTCCTCGAAGGCCGCCACCAGGGCTGCGAGAGGCTCGCGGTCGGAGGGGTTGCTGAGCAGTTCCGCCGCGCGTTCCGGCGAGCACCACAGGAGGCTGTCCACCTCCTTGCCGTCCTGCTTGACCTTGGCGTTCTGGGCGTTGACGGCCCAGTAGTGCACCACCTTCAGGCCGGACGCCACGCGGTAGTGGATGCTCGGCAGGGGGATTCCGAGGCCGGCGGTCAGGCCGATCTCCTCGAAGATCTCCCGCGCGCCGCACTCCGGCACCGTCTCGCCGGCGTCGAGCTTCCCCTTCGGCCAGGACCAGTCGTCATAGCGCGGGCGGTGGATCAGCAGCACCTCGAGCGCGCCCCGGGTGACGCGCCAGGGCAGCCCGCCCGCGGCGACGACCGCGATCTTCTCGCCGGGATGTTCGGACTGGTCGGCGACCAGTGCGTCGGCACGTGCTGCGGGCATCAGCGGAGGGACCCCGTGCGCTGGCGGGAGCGGGAGGCGAGCAGCCACGACTGGATGTCCAGGAGGGGCGTGCCGTCCTCGGCGAGGTGGTGACGTTCCCACTCGCCGTCGCTGTCCAGGTGCCAGCTGGAGGTGCCCGGGTCGACGTAGCGGTTCATGAGATCCAGCAGTTCCTGGATGTCGTCCTGGTTGGTCAGCTGCACGAGGGCCTCGACGCGGC
Organism: Arthrobacter sp. Y-9; assembly: GCF_029690065.1. NCBI lineage: Bacteria > Bacillati > Actinomycetota > Actinomycetes > Micrococcales > Micrococcaceae > Arthrobacter > Arthrobacter sp. Y-9. The sequence goes on along the minus strand of NZ_CP121463.1, from coordinate 2,810,381 downwards.
GGTCCAGGTTGCGGTGCATCATGTCGGCGGAGCCGATGTAGACCACGGGGTCACCGTCGTTGGCGAAGGTGAAGACCCGCGAGTGCTCCAGGAAGCGGCCCAGGATGGACCGGACGGTGATGTTCTCGCTCAGTCCGGGCACGCCGGGACGCAGGGAGCAGATGCCGCGCACGATCACGTTGACCTCCACCCCGGCCTGGGAGGCGCGGTACAGGGAGTCGATGATCGCCTCGTCCACCATGGAGTTGACCTTGATCTGGACCTTGGCCTTCTTCCCGGCCCGGGCGTTGGCGATCTCCTGGTCGATGCGTTCGATCAGGCCGCTGCGCACGGAGCGCGGCGCGACGAGCAGACGCTTGAACGTCGACTTGGGGGCGTAACCGGAGAGCTGGTTGAACAGCTTGGACAGGTCCTCGCCCACCTGGTGGTTCGCGGTCAGCAGGCCCAGGTCCTCGTAGTACCGGGCCGTGCGGGGGTGGTAGTTGCCCGTGCCGATGTGGCAGTAGCGGCGGATGCCGTCCGACTCCTGCCGGACCACCAGGGAGAGCTTGCAGTGCGTCTTCAGGCCCACGATGCCGTACACCACGTGCACGCCGGCCTGCTCGAGCTTGCGGGCCCAGGAGATGTTGGCCTGCTCGTCGAAGCGGGCCTTGATCTCCACGAGGGCCAGGACCTGCTTGCCGGCCTCGGCCGCGTCGATCAGGGCGTCCACGATCGGCGAGTCGCCACTCGTGCGGTACAGGGTCTGCTTGATGGCCTGGACCTTGGGGTCCGCCGCGGCCTGCTCCAGGAAGGCCTGCACGGAAGTCGAGAAGGAGTCGTACGGGTGGTGCAGGAGGATGTCACGACGGCGCATGGCTGCGAACACATTCGCCGCCTTGGAGGTCTCGGACTCGTTCAGGTACCGCGAGGTGTGCGGGACCTGCTTCGGGTAGTGCAGATCGGCGCGGTCGATCCCGGCGATGACCGAGAGCCCGCGGAGATCCAGCGGCGCCGGGACGGCGACCACTTCGGATTCGTCGATGCTGAGCTCGCGCACCAGGAGTTCCCGCACCGCGGGGTTGATGTCCGTGGTGACCTCGAGGCGGACCGGCGGGCCGAAACGGCGGCGCAGCAGTTCCTTCTCGAGGGCCTGGAGGAGGTTCTCGGCGTCGTCCTCTTCAACCTCCACGTCCTCGTTACGGGTCACGCGGAAGGTGTGGTGCTCCACGACCTCCATGCCCGGGAAGAGCTGGTCGAGGTGCACCGCGATGACCTCTTCCAGCGTGATGAAGCGCGCCACGCGGCCGGGCACGGCGCCGGCACGCGGGCCGTCGACGGCGATCAGGCGCGGCAGCTGGTCCGGCACCTTCACACGGGCGAAGAGCTCCTTCTGGCTCACGGGGTTGCGCACCACCACGGCCAGGTTGAGGGACAGTCCGGAGATGTAGGGGAACGGATGGGCCGGGTCCACGGCCAACGGGGTCAGGATCGGGAAGACCTTCTCCGTGAACATCGTGCTGACCCGGTGCTGGGCCTCACTGTCCAGCTCGTCCCAGTGCATGAGGTGGATGTGCTCGTAGGCCAGGGCCGGACGGATCTGCTCGGCGAAGACGCGGGCATGACGCTCCTGGAGGGCGCTGGCGGCCTCGCTGATCTGCTCGAGAACCTCCACGGGGCTCAGCCCGGCGGGGGACGGCACGGCCAGGCCCGTCGCGATGCGGCGCTTGAGGCCGGCGACGCGGACCATGAAGAACTCATCCAGGTTGGACGCGAAGATGGAGAGGAAGTTGACCCGTTCCAGCAGGAAGAGATCCGGGTCTTCGGCGAGTTCCAGCACGCGCGCGTTGAACTTCAGCCAGGACAGCTCACGGTCGAGGAAACGGTCCGGGCTGATGTCGCCGTCGGGCAGCAGGCTCGGCTCCTGGAACTCCGGAAGCTCGATCCGGTCCTGCGTCGCGCGGGCGGCGTTGACCTCGGACGAGCCGAAACGCTGGGAGAGCCTGCTCACGGTCCCCGTGGAACCCTTGTTGTCGCTGCTCATGCCACACTCCTTAAACCGCAGTCGATCCACCTCAACCTTACAGAACGGAAACGGTCAGGAAGCCGGGTTTTTCCGGTACATGACGTCGCTGTCCCAATGGGTGAATCCGAGGCTTTCGTAGAGCCGCACGGCCGGGGCGTTGTCGGCCTCCACGTAGAGCAGCACGGTGGCCGCTCCGCGGTCCCGGAGATGCGTGATCCCGCGCCGCGTGAGGACCTTGCCGAGGCCCTTCCCCTGCGCTTCCGGGACGACGCCCACCACGTACACCTCGCCCTGGGGACCGTGCCCGTCGTGGGCGGATTCCAGCTTGGTCCAGTGGTAGCCGGCGATCCGGTCCTGCCCGTCGAGGACCAGGAAGAACCCCTCGGGATCGAACCACGCCTCGGCCTGGCGCTCCTGGAGGTCCCGCGGCGTCAGGGCGCCTTGTTCGGGATGGTGCGCGAAAGCCCGCGCGTTCGCGTCGAGCCAGGCGGCCTCGTCCCGGCCGGGCACGAAGGTGCGCAGCGTGTAGCCGTCCGGGAGCGCGCCGTCGTCGACGGGGGAGATCGCAGAGGGCGTGCTCAGGCGCATCCGCCACAGCTCGCGCACGCGGGTGAAGCCGAACTGCGCGGCGAGGTCCTCGGCCGCGGCGGCGTCGCCGTGGGACCAGGCCTGGATGCCGTCGAGGGTTCCGCGGCTCGCCTGGAGCTCCCCGGCCAGGCGCAGGCCGACCCCGATGTTGCGGTACCCGGGGTGCACCGCCATCTCGAGGACGGCGTCGTCCCCGGTGGTGACGAGCACCGCGAAGCCCGACAGGACGGCGTCGCGCGCGGACTCCTCCTCGGCGAAGGGGTCTTCCGGGGAGTAGACCAGGTACGCCTCCACCTGCTGACCGTCGTTGCCACCGGTGCGCAGGGCGATGAGGGACTGCTCGGAGACGCTCGGGGTGCCATCCGCCGCGGAGGAGGCCTTCAGGAGTTCGGCGGTCTCGGCGAGGAGCCCGGCGTCGAGCGGCGCCAGGTGGCGGTGGACCGGCCAGTGGGAGGCGTTAGCGCTAGTCATGTCACCAAGGCTAGTACCGGCCGCGCAGCCGCGTCCCGGACCTCAGGCCGCAGATTCCGGTCTGGCCTTCCGGTCTGACCTTCAGGCCTGGGCGTGCTGCTCGTCCTGCTCGCGCGTCATGGTGAGGCGGTAGCCCACGTTGCGGACCGTGCCGATCAGCGTCTCGTGGTCCGGGCCCAGCTTGGCGCGCAGGCGCCGGACGTGGACGTCCACCGTGCGGGTGCCGCCGTAGTAGTCATAGCCCCACACCTCGGTGAGGAGCTGCTGACGGGTGAAGACGCGCCCGGGGTGCTGCGCGAGGTACTTGAGGAGCTCGAACTCCTTGAAGGTCAGGTTGAGGGCCTCGCCGTTGATGCGGGCGGTGTAGCTGGCCTCGTCGATCACGACGCCGGACGCGCGGATCTCCGTGTCCGCCTCCTCCTCGGCGCTGCGCCCCCGGGCCAGGGCCAGCCGGATGCGGGCCTCCACCTCGGCGGGACCGGCGGATTCGAGGACGACGTCGTCCACGGCCCACTGGGAGGAGATCGCCGCCATGCCGCCCTCGGTGAGGATCAGCAGCAGGGGCACGGACAGGCCCGTGGCCTTGAGGAGTTTGGTGAGAGAGCGGGACCCGACCAGGTCTTTCCGGGCATCGAGGAAGATGATGTCGCACGGATCGGTCTCCAGCAGCGCCGTCGGCTCCGCCGGAAGGATGTGCACCCGGTGATTGAGCAGTTCGAGCGCAGGCAGGATGTCCACCGACGAATCGGTGCTGTTGGTCAGTAACAAGAGTTGCGACATTGTCCCCTCCAAGGATCTGGAGCGCGTCGTCGAGCCTGATGACTCAGTATATCGAGTCGGCCCTCGCATCGAGTTATTCCCGTCACAATGTGGACGGGACGGCGGGCGGGCGCTGTGCGGGGATGGGCGCGAATGCTCCGGATGGGGGAGGATGGCTGTGTGAGCCCAGCCGCTGAACCTTCCAAGAACGACGACGCCGGATTCGCCCTCCTGGGCCACGGCGCCTCCCGTGCGGGTTCCGGCCGCGCCGGGGGCTTCTTCTCGACGGGTCACGGATACCGCACGGTGGGTCTGGCATCCCTCGTGGTGCTCGCCGTCCTCGGCGTTTCACCCTGGCTCGGCCCCACCACCCACGCCGTGATCTGCGCCGTTCTGGCCGTCGTCTTCGGCCTGGCCTGGCGCCACTACCTCGGCATCCCGGCGCGCAAGACCCTCGGCGGCATCATCGCCGCCGTCGGCGCCCTCTCGGTGCTGGGCGCGGCGGTCTCGCCCGGTCCGGGGTTCCTGGCGTGGGCGGCTCCGCTCATCGCGCTCGGGATCATGGCCGTCATGCTCGTGGAGCTGATCCGCGGCACGGGCCAGCCTCAGCGCCTCGAATCGACCTTCGGCGCGAGCGGCGGCGTCGTCCTGTCCGCGCTTGCGGGCGGCTGGGTCGCCAATGTGCGCCTGGGCGGCCTGCGGGAGATGCTCGTGATCGTGGTGGTGTGCGCTGCCGTCGCGGTGTGCGTGGGCCTCATCCGCTGGCCGGACAGCATCGTGGCGCCGCTCGGCATCGTGCTCGCCGTGCTCGTCGGTCCGCTCGTCGGCTGGTTCAATCCGCACGTGTCCATGCTGCCCAGCGCGGCGCTCGGACTGGCGGCCGCGGTCCTCGTGGTGAGCTTCCGCCGGCTCATCACCTTCCGGGTCCACAGCGCCTCCCTCGTGGGCGCCGTGGCGCTCGGTCTGGGGCCGGTGCTCGCCCTCGGCAGCGTGGCGTATTTCCTCGGCAAGCTCCTGCTCGTTTAACCGTTAGGATGAAGTCATGTCCGTCCTTGCATTTGAAATCTTCTTCCTGGTCCTCCTCGGCGTCGCGAGCATCGCGATGGCCTGGTTCGCCGGCCTGGTGGTGTACCGCCTCTTCAAGGGCCAGAAGTAAGCCGTGCCCGTCGAGATCCCCAGTGACCTGACGCCCGAGCTGGTCCCTCTTTCCTGGTTGATCGGGGAGTGGGAGGGCCGCGGCCGTCTCGGCACGGGTGAAGAGGGCTCCGAGCACTTCGTGCAGCGCGCCACCTTCGCCCACAACGGTCTGCCGTATCTGCAGTACCGCGCCGAGAGCTGGCTCTGCGATGACGAAGGGACCATTCTGCGTCCCCTCACCGTGGAGATGGGCTTCTGGGCGCTGGAGCGGAAGCTGGTGGACGCCGACGGCGGCCCCGGCATGCTTCCGGCCGACATGGTCCCCGCGCTCAAGACGGCGGATGACGTGGAGGCGCTGCGCAACGACGACGGCGGCTTCGACATCTCCGTCTCGATCGCCCACCCCGGAGGCATCTCGGAGCTGTACTACGGCCAGATCAAGGGGCCGCAGATCCAGCTGAGCACCGACATGGTCATGCGGGGCAGCCACTCCAAGGACTACTCGGCGGCGACCCGCATCTTCGGTCTGGTGGACGGCAAGCTGCTCTGGCGCTGGGACGTCTCGCAGGGCAAGTCCTCGGGCGACCCGGCCGAGGGCAACGGCGGTCTGGAAGCCCACGCTTCGGCCATCCTCAGCAAGCTCGCCTGACACTCCCCGTCCGGGAGGTCTCGGGCGCGGAATAGCTCCCACCCCGGGAAGGTTGCACCCTGTATGGAGTACACAAGCCCTCTGTTGTCGCGCCCTTCAGCCGTGGCGGGAGCCGGTGTGGACAGCCCGGTGGCCGCCCACTACGGACAGCCGCTCAAGGAACAGCGGGCTCTGGCCGCAGGACGCGCCGTCGCGGACCTCTCGCACCTGGGTGTCGTTACGGTCAGCGGCCCTGACCGGCTCTCCTGGCTGGACACCCTGTCCTCGCAGCGCCTGAACGGCCTCGCCGAGGGCACCTCCACGCAGCTTCTCCTCCTCGACCTTCAGGGCAGGATCGATTTCGACATCCGGCTGGTCGATGACGGCACGACGGCGTGGCTCCTCGTGGAGCCCGGCCTCGCCGAGTCGCTGGCCGCGTTCCTGGACCGCATGCGTTTCATGCTGCGCGTCGAGGTGCAGGACGTCAGCGCGGACTGGGCCGTGGTCGGAAGTACCGGACCGGTGCCGGCCTTCGACGGTCTCCTGTCCTGGCAGGACCCCTGGCCCGAGGTGACGGAGGGCGGCTACTCCTACGCCGCCGTCGACGTCGAGCAGCACCCGGGCCGCGACCGTCCCTGGCGCGAGTGGCTCGTGCCCCAGGCGGAGCTCGCCGAGCGGACCGCGGGCCTCGAGCTGGCCGGCATGATGGCCGTCGAGGCGCTCCGGATCGCGGCGTGGCGTCCCCGGCAGGGATTCGAGACGGACAACCGCGCCATTCCCCACGAGCTGGATCTGATCCGCACGGCCGTCCACCTGTCCAAGGGCTGCTACAAGGGCCAGGAGACCATCGCCCGGGTGCACAATCTGGGGCATCCTCCACGGCGCCTCGTACTGCTCCAGCTCGACGGCTCGCAGCACACGCTTCCGTCGCTGGACAGCCCCGTGGTCCTGGACGGACGCACGGTGGGCCGTCTCAGCAGCGTGGCGCAGCACCACGAGATGGGGCCGATCGCCTTGGCCCTGATCAAGCGCAACGTCGATCCCGCGGCGGTGCTGAGCGTCGTCGATGCGAGCGGTTCGCAGGACCCCGACGGCAACCCCGTGGAGGAGACCTACGCCGCGGCGCAGGAAGTGATCGTCGCCCCCGAGGCCGGCCAGGTGGTCGGCCGCCAGAGCGGCTTCCTCCGCGCTCCTCGCTGAGCCCCGGCGGCGCCATCCAGAACAACACCTGACGAGAGCCATCTCACGCGGCGGACTATTCCACATGGAATAATCGGTGTGGAATGATGGTTGCAGGCATCGACCAGCCCGTGACATCCCGGGTGCTCCGGTCTGCCGGCCATCCCACCACACCCGGAAGGAACCGCACTCCATGACCTCTCCTTCCCTCACACCGCTCAGCCTCGCGGCGCTGGGGCTGCTCCGTGAGAAGCCCATGCACGCCTACGAGATGTACCAGACCCTGATGTTCCGCGGCGAGGACCGGACCGTGAAGGTCCGTCCCGGCACGCTCTACCACGCCGTCTCCCGGCTGGAGGAGCAGGGGTTCGTGGAGGAGGACGGGGTGGAGCGCGACGGCAAGCGGCCCGAGCGCACGGTTTACCGCATCACCGCGGCGGGGGAGGACGCCCTGGCATCCAACCTCATCGTGCTGCTGGGGGATGCCTCCAACGCCTACCCGCCCTTCCCTCTGGCCCTGGCCGAATGCCACAACCTGCCGAGCGAGGTGGTGGTGGACCGGCTGGAGGCCCGGATCGCCGGACTGTCCGAACGCCTTGAGGAGTACCGCTCCGCCGAGGCCCGGGCCATGGAGCGCCACGTCCCGCGCCAGTTCTGGCTCGATGTGAAGTATCAGCACCATCTGCTCGCAGCGGAGATCGACTGGCTCACCGGCCTGGTCGCCGAGATCCGCAGCGGGGACCTGGACATCAGCGTCCCCTCCTGACCCTGACGCGGGGAGCAGGCTCCCCGTCCTTTTCCAACCGACTCGACAACGACACCGAAAGGTTCCGACGTGGAACAGATCGCCCGACCGTGGCCCGCCCTCTGGTCCCTCGTGGTCGGCTTCTTCATGATCCTGGTGGACAGCACCATCGTGAATGTCGCCAACCCGAAGATCATGGAAGGCCTGAACACCGACATCAACGCTGTCATCTGGGTGACGAGCGCCTATCTTCTCGCCTATGCCGTCCCGCTGCTCATCACGGGCCGTCTCGGTGACCGTTTCGGCCCCCGCAACCTCTACCTGACCGGCCTGGCAGTCTTCACCCTCGCCAGCCTCTGGTGCGGTCTGGCCGGCGACATCGGGATGCTGATCGCCGCCCGCGCCGTTCAGGGTCTGGGAGCCGCCCTCATGACGCCGCAGACCATGGCCGTCATCACCCGCATCTTCAAGCCCGAGGAGCGCGGTTCCGCCATGGCCCTCTGGGGCGCCACCGCCGGTGTCGCCACCCTCGTGGGCCCGCTTCTGGGTGGTCTCCTGGTGGACAGCCTCGGCTGGGAGTGGATCTTCTTCGTGAACGTCCCCGTGGGCATCATCGGCTTCATCGCCGCCGCCCGCTTCGTCCCCAAGCTGGAACAGCACCAGCACCGCTTCGACTGGCTCGGTGTGCTGCTCAGCGCCGTGGGCATGTTCCTGCTGGTCTTCGGTCTGCAGGAAGGCCAGAGCTACAAGTGGGGCACCGTCACCCCGGGCATCACCGTCTGGGGTCTCATCACGGCGGGCATCGTGGTGCTGGTGGTCTTCGTCCTCTGGCAGTCCGTCTACCGCCGCCGCTACAACGGTGAGCCGCTCATGCCCCTGGACCTGTTCAAGGACCGCAACTTCAGCCTGGCGAACCTCGGCATCAGCCTCATGGGCTTCACCATCAGCTCGATGATGCTGCCGATCATCTTCTACATCCAGATGGTCCGCGGCCTGACGCCGACCCAGTCGGCCCTGCTCATGGCCCCCACCGCCGTGGTCTCGGGTGTCCTGGCGCCGTTCGTCGGCAAGTGGATCCCGCGGATGAACCCGAAGATCGTCATCCCGGTGGCCTTCGGCCTGATGTCGCTCTCGCTGTTCATCTACTCGTTCCTCACCACGCCGGACACCCCGGTGCTGATGTACCTGATCCCGGCCGCCATCATGGGTGTGGCGAGCTCCGGCATCTGGGCCCCGATGAGCGCCACCGCGCTGCGGAACCTCCCGCCGCGCAAGGCGGGCGCCGGTTCGGGCATCTACAACTCCACCCGACAGGTGGGCGCGGTGCTCGGTTCGGCGGCGATCGCGGCCCTCATCCAGGCGCGCCTGGCCGCGGAACTCCCGCAGGCCCCGGCCGGCAAGGGAGCTCCGAGCGGCGAGATGGCCACGGGTGTCCTGCCCGAGTTCCTGCACGCCGGGTTCTCTTCGGCCATGGCGCAGTCGATCGTGCTGCCGGCCTGCGCGATCCTCGTCGCCGCGGTGGCCGCGCTGTTCTTCGTCCGGCCCGCCGCGCCTGCGCCGGCGCCGGAGCAGGAGAAGGTCTCCGCCGACTGACGCGGCACCCGGTGGGCCATGGGGCGGTGGCTCACCGGGCGGAGTCGGGACACGGAAAAGGACGACGACGGCGGGTGCGCACCCGCCGTCGTCGTCCTTTCGTGTGTCTGCAGTCCGGCCGCCCGCCGGAGCGGCGATCAGCCGAAGAGGACCGCGGCTTCCTCGTAGCGGTGGAGCGGCACGGTCTTGAGGCGGCCCAGGGCGTTCTCGAAGGTGACGTGTTCGATCTCGGTGCCCTTGAGCGCGACCATGGTGCCCCAGCGTCCCTCGACCACCGAGTCGATGGCGGCCATGCCCAGACGGGTGGCGAGGACGCGGTCGAAGGCGCTTGGCACGCCGCCGCGCTGAATGTGGCCCAGGATGGTGGCGCGGGTCTCGATGCCGGTGCGGGCCTCGATCTCCGGGGCGAGCTGATCGGCGATGCCGCCCAGGCGCGGACGGCCGAAGGTGTCCAGGCCGCGCTCGGAGTGGGGCGCCTCGAGGTGTTCCGGGACGAAGCCTTCGGCCACGACCACGAGGGGCGCGCGGCCACGGTCGTGAGCCTCGGTGACCCACTCGGAGATCTGCTCGATGCTGACCTGCTGCTCCGGGATGAGGATGGCGTGGGCGCCGGAGGCCATGCCGGCGTGCAGCGCGATCCAGCCGACGTGACGGCCCATGACCTCGGCGATCATGCAGCGGTGGTGGGATTCGCCCGTGGTGCGGAGGCGGTCGATGGCCTCGGTCGCGATCTGCACGGCGGTGTCGAATCCGAAGGTGTAATCGGTGGCGTCGAGGTCGTTGTCGACGGTCTTCGGGACGCCCACGATCTTCAGGCCGGCGTCCGTGAGACGGCGGGCCGCGGCGAGGGTTCCTTCGCCGCCGATCGCGATGATGGCGTCGATGCCCAGGCGCTCCATGTGACGCATGATGGTCTCCGGGCCGCCGCCGTTCTCGAACGGGTTGGTGCGGGACGTGCCGAGGATGGTGCCGCCCTGCTTGGCGATGCCACGGACCATGGTGCGGGGGATGTCGATGACATCGCCTTCGACCACACCTCGCCAGCCGTCACGGAAGCCCACGAATTCGTGGCCGTGGATGGCGATCCCCTTGAGGACGGCGCCGCGGATGACGGCGTTGAGTCCGGGGCAGTCGCCGCCGCTGGTCAGGATGCCGATTTTCATAGCTCAGAGGCCCTTCGTCGATGAAGCAGTGTTGAAGAGCGCCCCGTTGAGCCCACGGCAATTCTACGGTTTTCTGTGACCCAGATGACAAATGGCCCCCCGTTCATGAACGGAGGGCCATGCTCGTCACGGGTCACGCCACGGCTGTGCCGCGACGTGTTCCCTGCTGACGTGGTGGTTACTTGACGCCGCGGTTCTGCAGGAAGCCCTGCAGGATGATGCGGCCGTCCTTGGTGTCCGGCAGGAGGAGCCAGGCCGCCAGGTAGACCACGAAGGCCGGTCCCGGCAGGAGGCAGAAGAGGAGGTAGCCGATGCGGATCCAGGCCACGTCCACCTTGAACTTGGCGGAGAGCCCGCCGCAGACGCCGCCCAGCCAGCGTTCCGGTCCACGCTTCAGGCCGAGGCCCCTGATGATGCTGAAGAACTTGTCCATGTCTCTAGCCTTCCGTGTCAGGCGTGCTTTGTCACGCGACGCCGGAGCCGTTGCCCGGCGACCGGCGATGGTCGGTGCCCCGCCCGGCGGGGGTCTTCCGTGCCGCGGCGGACACGAGTCCGCCGAGGACCAGGGCCGCGCCCGTCCCGATCATCAGACCGATCAGGACGTAGGTCCCGTCCAGCGCCACGATTCCCAGCCGGGAGACGATGAGGAGCCCGGCGAGTGCCATGATCAGCAGCCCCCAGACGATGGTGCTGACCCGGGGTCCGCCGTGGCGTTCCTCGGGAACGGCCTCGGGAGAGGTCGCGGGAACGGTGACGGGAGCGACGGCCGGAGCGGCGTAGGGTGCGGCATCGGGTGCAGGGTCCGTGGCCGGCACGAAGGGGGCGCCGTGAGGCGGCTCGCCGGCGTCGTCCGTACCGTGGGCATCGCCGGCCCCGGAAGACCCGATCGGCTTGTCAAAGAACGACGGGGCGGCGTCGAAGCGGTGCGTCGCGGGGAGCGCCGCGCTGACGGCCTCCGTGCGGGGGAGCACGGTGTCATCGGTGTTCTCCTGATCCGCATCCCGGGGGGATTCGTCGGTGTTCATCAGAGGCTTCCTTCCTGGACGGAGATGTTGCTGAAGGTCCCATCGAGTTCGATGACCAGCGGCTGGCCCGGCTTGCCGTCGTTGTAGTTGCGGGTGCCTTTGTCGGCCACGTGGCCCGTGTCGGTGCCGTCCTGTTCGAGCGAGGCGAAGGTCAGGTCGGTGCGGATCTGCACCGGGATGTTCTCCGGGATCACGAGGGTCAGATCACCGGCGGTGACGTCCAGCGGGACCACCACTCGGCTGCTCAGCGGCGCCCCGCCGCCCAGGCCGCTCAGGTCGACGGTGCCCTTGCCGCCCGTGAGGTCGAATCCCTGCCGGGCCTGGTCGACCCCGGCCGGGGTCCAGTCGCGGTTCTGGAAGTGCAGTCCTTCGGCCCGCGGGGCGATCGTGAAGAACGCGCCGATGACCAGGCCGACCACGGCCAGGAATCCGAGGAAACCGGAGGTCCGCCCGCGGATGCCCGCGATCAGGACACCGAGGCCGAGCACGGCCGCGCCACTGGCCAGGACCACCGCGGTGGAGGCGGTGCCGAGGTCGATGACGCGGGCCGCGTCCAGAGCCTTGAGCGCGCCGCCCACCAGCAGGGCCAGGCCCACGAAGACCGCGACGAGCGCGCTGCCGGGTCCCTGCCGATGCCGAGGGACCTTCGGAGGCCGCGGCGCGGCGGGAGGCGTCGAGCGGGGCGGCGCCGGGGCTGACGGCGCCGCGAGCGACGGCGACGGCAGCGGCGGCGCCGGGAGGTCCGTCGTCGTGGTGGCCTGGAAAGCCGGTGCGGGTGCCGCTGTGCCGGCGGCAGCGGACGTGAACGGCTGCTGAACGCCGGTGGCGTCCCAGTCCGTGTGCCGGAAACCATCTGCCGGTGAACCAGGCGCCGGGTGGTTCCGGGCGTCCTTGGCACGCTTGTGCTGCATCAGGTAGTAGATGCCGAAGGCCGCAGCTCCCACCCAGACCAGCGTCCAGAACAGGGCGTTGAGTCCGTTCCAGCCCCAGTCCCAGAAACCGCGTCCAAGGCTCGGGAAACCGATGATGGTGGTGATGAGCGCGCCGGTCATGCCGCCGCTCCACCGCCCCGCTCCCGCCTCCTGGACGTGGATCCGGCCGTCCGGTTCGGGCAGCAGGGCCCAGGCGACGCCGTAGGCGAGAACGCCGATGCCGGCGAAGACCGCCAGGACGATGAAGATGCCGCGCACGATCAGCGGGTCGATCCCGAACCGGTCGGCCAGTCCACTGCAGACACCGCCGAGCCAGCGGTCACTGCCGCGGCGGATGCCGAGGCTGCGGATCCAGGAGAAGAAGTCCTGGGACGTGTGTGCCGTGCCGGGCGCCTCCTGTGAGGCGCCGGCCCCCTGCTGACCGGCCTGGGCCGTGGCCCCGGCCGGCTGCCGGGGTTCCTCTGGTGTGGTGCTGTGCGTGTTCATGGTTCGATCCTCTCGTCCGGGAGCCCCGCCCCTCTACTGGGGGATACCCTGAAGCACCCCTGAGACCGCCCTGAGATCCCCGTCCGCCCGGCCGGGGAGACCCTGTTCCGTGGTTGGATGGACGACATGACGACAGCCGCCCAGCGCCCGCCCCTGGTCCGCAGTGGCGACCGCATGATCGCCGGTGTGTGCAGCGGGCTGGCCGCGCATCTGGGGTGGCCCGTGAAATTCGTCCGGCTCGGGATGATCATCGCGGCCTTCGCAGGTGGCGCGGGTCTGGTCTTCTACGGCTGGCTCTGGACCATGGTCCCGACGGCGGACGAGGACGCCCAGCGGAAGGCGGCCCGCCCGGCGTCGCCGATCGCCCCCGCCGTGAGCGGCACGGAACCGGTCCCGGCGGACGACGCAGGCCCACCTGCCGCTGGGCCGACCGCGGGACCGCCGTGGCTGCGCTCGCGTGACGGCAAGGGCTGGTCCGTCCCGTACGGCAAGGAGGTGCTGCTGGGAGCGGGCCTGCTCCTGCTCGCCGCGATCCTCATCGCACGGCAGCTGGGGGTCGACGTCCCTCTGGGCACCCTCATTCCCGTGGCGGCGATCCTGGGTGGCGCGGCCATCGCCTGGATGCAGCTCGACGAGACCCGCAGGGCCCACCTCGTGGACCGGACCCGCGCGAATCAGGCCGGGGGCTGGGTGCGCCTGCTGGCCGGCCTGGCCCTGGTGATGGCCGGGGTGCTGGTCATGGTGTCCGGCGCGGGGTCCTGGGAGCAGACCTGGCTGGCGCTGCTGGCCTCGGTCACAGTGCTGGGCGGGGTGGGGCTCGTGCTGCTGCCGTGGGGGCTGAAGTTCTGGAAGGATTTCGAAGCCGAACGCGCCGGGCGCATCCGCGAGACCGAACGCGCCGAGATCGCGGCCCATCTGCACGACTCCGTCCTCCAGACACTCGCGCTCATCCAGCGCCGTGCCGGCTCCGAGCAGGACGTGGTGCGCCTCGCCCGTGCCCAGGAGCGCGAACTGCGCACCTGGCTCTTCGGGGACACCAACCGCGACGCCGGCCTGCTCGCCGAGCGGATCAAGGCGGCCGCCGCGGAGGTGGAGGACACGCACGGCCACGCCGTCGACGTCGTCAGCGTGGGCGACGTGGCCATGAGTGAACGCCACGAGGCCCTCGTCCAGGCGGCGCGGGAGGCGATGCTGAACGCCGTCCGGCACGGCGGCGGGGCGGTGTCCGTCTACCTCGAATGCTCGGACGGAGGGGCGGATGTCTTCATCAAGGACCGCGGCCCGGGCTTCGACGTGGATGCCGTGCCCGAGGACCGCATGGGCGTGCGGGAGTCGATCATCGGCCGGATGCAGCGCCACGGTGGCACCGCCGTGATCCTCAGTGATGAGGACGGCACGGAAGTGCGCCTCAGCCTTCCCGCGGCGGCGCGCGACCACGAGGACACGGACTCCCGCAAACCCGACGCCCGGAAACCACAGCCACGGAATGGAGACGACGCATGACTGACCAGAGCCCCGCCGCGGAGGCCCGCGCGACCCCGGAGGCCCGCCCCGCCGCCCGCGTGGTGATCGTGGATGACCACGCCATCTTCCGTTCGGGCCTGCGGGCGGACCTCGGGGACACGATCGAGGTGGTGGGTGAGGCCGGCTCCGTGGATCAGGCCGTCGAGGTGATCACCCAGGAGGTTCCCGACGTCGTGCTCCTGGACGTCCACCTGCCCGGGGGACTGGGCGGGGGCGGCCGTGAGGTGATCAACCGCTGCGCCGCCCTCCTGGGCCAGGTCCGTTTCCTCGCCCTGAGCGTCTCCGACGCCGCGTCCGACGTCGTGTCCGTCATCCGCGCGGGCGCTCGCGGGTACGTGACCAAGACGATCTCCGGCGAGGAGATCACGGCGGCCGTGCACCGGGTGGCCGGCGGTGACGCGGTCTTCTCCCCGCGGCTGGCGGGTTTCGTGCTGGACGCCTTCGGCACCGCGGTGGAGGACATCGCCGACGACGAGCTGGATCGCCTGTCGGCCCGCGAACTGGAGGTCATGCGTCTGATCGCGCGCGGCTACAGCTACAAGGAGGTGGCGAAGGAGCTCTTCATCTCGATCAAGACCGTGGAGACTCACGTCTCCGCCGTGCTCCGCAAGCTGCAGCTCTCCAACCGCTATGAGCTGAGCCGTTGGGCCGCCGAGCGGCGCCTGCTCTGAGCTTCTTAAATCCCGGCTTCTTCAGACCTGCCCGCTTCAGACCTGGGCTGATCCAGACCAGCACGATCGTTCTCACAGCCCGCGCATAGCCTGGGCCGTCTCCTCGCACAGCGGGACTGCGCACTCTGAGGGGAGCAGTCCGCGACCGGCGGACCTTTCCCGAGGAGAACAGTGAACGTCCTTGCCCGGAGCGTAGGCAATGCCTTCCGCAACACCATCAGAACGACGGCGGTGGTGGCCGTCCTGGCGGTCGCCATCGGCCTGGCGCTGGCCATGCTCGTGGCCAACCAGGCCGTCGGGGCCAAAGTCCAGGAGCTGAACGCTTCCGTGGGGACCGTCCTGACGGTCAATCCCGCGGGCGGCCAGGGATTCGACGGCGGCGGGGAACCGCTGACCGAGGCTGAGGCGAAGACGGCCGCGGCAGTGCCGCATGTGCAGTCGGTCGTGTCGACGAAGGCCCTGCGGCTGCGCACGGAGAGTTCGGCGTCGTCCGGCACGCAGGAGCCTGGCTTCGGTGGACCCGGGGGGCAGACCACCGCCGTGACCACGAGCCTGCAGCCCGCCATCGACGCCGGCACTCTGGGTCGGCGCAACAACTCCGGCTCCACGGAAGGCTCTGGCGGCGGGGGAACCGGCGGCTCTGGCACCGGTGGCGCGCAGAACCGCACGTTCCAGCTCCCCATCACGGCCACCGGCACCGGCGCCGAGGTGGACAGCGCCGGCAAGGCCCTGAACATCACCGCGGGCACCGGGCTCGGTGATTACACGAAGGCGAGCACCAAGGCCCTGGTCGGCACGACGCTCGCCACCAAGAACGGCCTGAAGCCGGGTTCGGTCTTCACCATCGACGGGAAGAACTACACGGTGGCGGGCCTCTTCGACGCGGGCACCGAGTTCGGGAACAACGCCGTCTATCTGACCCTGCCGCAGGCGCAGGCTCTCGCGGGAACCACCGGCGAGGTGTCCAGCATGATCGTCACCGTGGACTCGATGGCGAACGTCGACTCGACCCGCACCGCTCTGCAGTCCGCGCTGGGCTCCAGCAAGGCCGACGTCACCCAGGGACAGCGCAATCTGGCGAGTGCCGTGAGCTCACTGGACAGCGTCAAGAACATCTCGATGGTGGCCTTCATCGCCTCACTGGCCACGGCCGGGCTGGTGGTCCTCTTCATCATGGTGCTGCTCGTCCGGGAACGCCGCCGCGAGATCGGCGTCCTGAAGGCGATCGGCGCTCCGAACCGCACCATCGGTCTGCAGTTCGTGCTGGAGGCGCTCGTCCTCGTGGCGCTCGGCAGCGTCGTCGGCGGTGTCATCGCGTCCTTCGCCAGCAGCGGGATCGCGTCGGCGCTCGTCAGCTCCAACACGGCCGGAGCGGCGGCGGGACGCCGTGGCCAGGGCGGTGGGTTCGGTCCCGGCGGCGGGGGAGGCGGGTTCCTGGGAGGCGCCAATCAGCTCCTGACCTCCGTCAATGCGAGCGTCTCGCCGGGCGTCATCGCCCTGGGCATCGGAGCCGTGTTCGTCGTGGCCATCATCGGCGCCCTGGTTCCCGCGCTCCTGACCGCGCGCATCCGCCCCATCGAAGTCCTGCGAGGAGAGTAGTCATGATCGAAGTCAAGGATCTGGTACGTCAGTTCAGCTCCGGGGACCGCACCATCAAGCCGGTCAACGGCGTCAGCTTCCAGCTCGAGCGTGGGGCGTTCGCCTCGATCGTGGGCAAGAGCGGCAGTGGCAAGAGCACACTGCTGTCCCTGCTCGGCGCGCTGGACAAGCCCACGAGCGGCGATGTCGTGGTGGACGGGGTGAGCCTGGCCGGTCTGCCGGACGCGAAGCTCACGGCGTACCGCCGTAAGGACATCGGGTTCGTCTTCCAGCAGTTCAATCTGGTGCCGAACCTGACCGCGCTGGAGAACGTCATGCTGCCCATGGAGTTCGCAGGCCTCGGCCGGAGCGCCCGGAAAGCCCGTGCCCAGGCGCTGTTGGAGCGTGTTCAGCTCGACCCGGAGAAACACGGCCGGAAGGCCAACCGCCTCTCGGGTGGCGAACAGCAGAGGGTGGCGATAGCCCGAGCGCTGAGCAATGAACCCCAGCTGATCCTGGCCGACGAGCCGACCGGCAACCTCGACGAGCAGACGGGCGAGCACATCGTCGAGCTGCTCAGCTCGCTGAGCACGGAGAACCGGACCACGGTGCTGGTCGTCACGCATGACCGTGGACTCGCGCAGAAGACCCAGCGGCGTTTCCGGCTCCAGCAGGGCACGCTGCGGGAGGAGGCGGCGCGGGCCTGATGGCGTCCCGTGATCGCGGGGGCGTCCTCCATTGGGGGGAGGATGCCCCCGCGCGACCGTACCGGTCCGGTGCGACTCTTGACAGCTCGGTCGATGTGTTGACAGCTTGTTCCTGGGTGTCGTGACACTGTGTTAAGCCACGGGCGACGCCCATCCGTCTCGCCAACCCATGAGCACTCAGGAGAACAGTCATGACCGATCGTCAGGAACCATCCATCCTGCCCAGCCGACGAAGCGTTCTCGGAGGCGGCCTCGCCGTCGCCGGTCTCACCGTGACGGGCATCGCCATCGCGCCCGCGGCCCAGGCCGCGTCCTACGTGCGTCCCGTGCGGGACCCCTCCGCCCACCCGATCACGGCGCAGTGGCGCCAGCCCGGCTCGTGGGCCGCCGGCTATCACACGGGCGTGGACATCGGATGCCCCGTCGGCACCCCGGTGTACGCGACCATCGGCGGCGACGTCCGCACCGGCCGGGCCAATTGGGGTTCCGCCTACGGCACCATGATCCTCATCAATGACAACGTGGACGGTTCGGACTGGGGCTACTGCCACCTGTCCCGCTCGGTCGTGAGCGACGGTCAACGGGTCGCCACCAACCAGCTCATCGGGTACTCGGGCAACACCGGCAACACCACCGGCCCGCACCTGCACCTCGAGCGGCGTCCGCGGTACGGCGGGTACGGCTCGGATAAGAACCCCAACCTCTGGCCGTGAGCTGAGCCCCGGCCCGGCCGGAGCACTCCCGGCCGGATGACTCTTGGCCCGCGCTCGGGCAGCATCCGAGGAATGACCGGGCCCCTGGACGCGTTCCGGTGAAGGTGACGGACTTTCAAGCCCAGTGGGAAGCCAGCGCCTCCACCGTGCTCGACCTCGCCGAGGGTGAAGCCCTTCCGTGGACTTCACCCTCGGCCTGGTTCCTGGTGCTCTCCGGGACCGTGATGCTCCGCTGGAACTCCGAGGAGCGCGCGCTCCCGGCATCCGCGGCCGCCTTCCTCCGCCAGGCGGCACGCTTCCAGGCGCGGGCGAAGGAACCGAGCCGGGTGCTCCACGTGGACCTGGCGGAACTGACCGGGGCCGCCCTGCCGGAGCCTGCGATCGTGCCCGACTTCAATGCCCGGCACCACGGTGTCACCGAATTCATCGCCGCCTGCCCTTTGAG
This sequence comes from Arthrobacter sp. Y-9, assembly GCF_029690065.1. Lineage (NCBI taxonomy): Bacteria > Bacillati > Actinomycetota > Actinomycetes > Micrococcales > Micrococcaceae > Arthrobacter > Arthrobacter sp. Y-9. The sequence goes on along the minus strand of NZ_CP121463.1, from coordinate 2,792,032 downwards.
CGGGAAACCGACGGTCCGCGATTTCAACCGGGGGTACGGACATCTGATCGGCGGCGCGATGATCGTCTCCCTGGACACGGCGGAATCCGTGGGCGAATGGGACCCCGGGGTGTGCCGGGCCGCCTCCGCCATCCGTCAGGATCCTGGGCACCCCTGGACCCTGCTGCAGCTGTCCAGGCTGGCGCTCCTGAGCCGTTCGGCCCTGGCGGAGCGTTTCCGCGCGCAGACGGGCGTGACGCCCATGCAGTACGTGCGCCAGGAGCGGCTCGCCCGCGCCGCCCATCTGCTGCGGAACGGGGACCAGCAGATCAGTCAGATCGCCGCGAGCGTCGGCTACGCATCCGACGCCGCCTTCGTCCGGGCGTTCTCCGCGGAACGCGGGACCACTCCCGGCCGCTGGCGGGCATCCGCGGGCTGAGCGGGCAGCAGCGCGAACCCGACGCCGGCCAGCACGGCCGCCGTCGCCGCGGTGACGAAGACCGCGGCCAGTCCCGAGTGATCCACCAGCAGCCCGCCGACGACGGCGCCCAGCGTGATCGCCGCCTGGAACGCGGTGACCTGAAGACTGACCGCGGCCTCGGCGTCGTCCGGCTCGACCGTGGTGACCCACAGCTGAGTCGTCACCGGCACCAGATTGAACCCGAGGCCCCAGGCGAGGCTCGCCACGGTCAGGGACGCCGTAGTGCCGCTCTGCGAGGCCAGCAGGAGCGAAGCCGCCAGGACGACGGGCCCGAGTGAGACGGCGAGCCGCAGCCGGCGCGAGATGGCGCCCGCCAGGACGTTCCCCACGAGGCCGCCGACGCCCCAGAGCAGCAGGAGCCAGCCCATGGCTCCCGGGTCCACGGAGTCGATCGCGAGCCTGATGTACGGGTACGCGGTGAAGTTCGCGAAGGCGGCCAGCCCGACGCAGAGGATCCCGAGCATGAGACGGCGACGCCCGAGAGCCCGGCGCATCATCGCGGACCCGGCCGAAGGATGCGCCGGCACGGTGGGCAGCGTGAGCGCGAGCGTGAAGGTGGCGAGGACGCCCACCGCGGCGGCCGCCCAGAAGACCTGCCGCCAGCCGAGCGCCGTCCCGACGACGGCGGCGAGCGGCATCGCGGCGATGGTCGCCACGCTGGTGCCGGTCGCCAGGGCCGTGGAGACCAGGGCGGCACGCGACGGCAGGACGTGGACCCCGGCCCCGAACGCCAGGGACCAGTAGCCCGCGATCGCGACGCCCAGGATCAGGCGTCCGAGCAGCAGGACGGGGAAGGACGGGGCGAGGGCCACCAGCACATCGGCCAGCGTCCCGATCCCGAGCAGGACGACCAGCACGGTCCGCCGGTCGGTGCGGGGCACCAGGCTGGCGAGGCTGGGGGCGGTCAGTGCGCCGGCCAGGGACGTGGCCGCCACGGCCAGTCCGGCGGTGCCGTCACTGACCCCCACGTCGGCGGCGATGAGGGGCAGGACGCTCGCCGGGAGGAATTCGCTGGCCACCAGCAGGGTGATGCCGAGGGCCAGGGCGGGGATCGCGAAGGGTGCGCGTCGAAGAGCGGTGGGTTTCATGGACTCCACTGTTCCGGGCTGAGAGCGCTCATCCTTGACCCGGAGTCCGGGGTCATTGCCCTGCCGTCCAGGACCGCCCGGCGGGCCGGGAATCCGGCAGGCAAGGACTCCGACGGGCAAGGAATCCGACAGGCCGGGGCATCGGAGCCAGGACCCTGGAGACAGGGCAGCGGAGCCGGAACCGCCGAGACACACCCTGAAAACACGAACGCCCCGCACCGTGCTGGACGGTGCGGGGCGTTCGTGTTGCCGCGGTACGACCGCGGCGCGGCCGTTGCGGCTCAGGCGGCGTGGCTCACGCGGCCTTGCCGAGGAACTCCTGCAGACGGCGGACGCCTTCGGCGAGGTCGTCGTCGCCCAGGGCGTAGCTCAGGCGGAGGTAGCCGCTCGGGCCGAACGCCTCACCCGGCACCACCGCGACCTCGACCTCGTCGAGGATGAGCGCCGCCAGCTCGGCACTGGTCTGCGGAATGGCGGTCCCGCCGGCGGCCGTCGGGAACGACTTCCCCAGCAGCCCGCGGACGTCCGCGTAGGCGTAGAAGGCGCCCTTCGGCGTCGGGCACTCCACGCCGTCGATCGCGTTGAGGCCCGCCGTGATCGCCTGACGGCGACGGTCGAAGGCCACCTTCATCTCATCCACCGCGGTGAGCGGGCCGGAGACGGCGGCCAGCGCGGCGATCTGCATGATGTTGGAGACGTTGCTGGTCGCGTGCGACTGCAGGTTGGTGGCCGCCTTGATGACGTCGGCCGGGCCGATCATCCAGCCCACGCGCCAGCCGGTCATGGCGTATGTCTTGGCCACGCCGTTGAGGATGATGACCTTGTCGCCGAGCTCCGGAGCGGCGGCCGCGATGGAGGTGAAGGGCACGCCGTCGTAAGTCAGGTGCTCGTAGATCTCATCCGTGACCACCCAGAGACCCTTGGAGGCGGCCCAGGCGCCGATTTCGGCGACCTGCTCCGGGGAGTACACGGCGCCCGTGGGGTTGGACGGGGAGACGAAGAGCAGGACCTTGGTGTTCTCCGTCAGGGCGGCTTCGAGCTGCTCCACGGTGACCAGGTAGCCCTGCTCCGGTCCGGCGAAGACCTCCACGGGCACGCCACCGGCCAGGCGGATCGCTTCGGGGTAGGTGGTCCAGAACGGGGTCGGGACGATGACCTCGTCGCCCGGATCCAGGAGCGTGGCGAAGGCGTTGTACACGGCCTGCTTGCCGCCGTTGGTCACCAGCACCTGGGAGGCGTCCACCTGGTAGCCGGAGTCACGGAGCGTCTTCTCCGCGATGGCCTGCTTGAGCTGGGGCAGACCTCCGGCCGGGGAATAGCGGTGATACGCGGGATTCTTCGCGGCCTCGATCGCGGCTTCCACGATGTACCCGGGGGTGGGGAAGTCCGGCTCACCTGCCCCGAAGCCGATCACCGGACGGCCCGCGGCCTTGAGGGCCTTGGCCTTCGCGTCCACCGCGAGGGTGGCGGATTCGGCGATGGAGGAGATGCGTCGGGAGATGCGTGAAGAGGGCATGGGGCGGAGTCCTTCGCGTGTTTTTCAGCGTGATCCCGGGGTCAACCGGCACTTCCAAGCTTAGGCTGAGGTGATCCACGAGGCACAGCCGGAACCGGCGATGAGTCCCACTTAGACGTTTTCCCACATCTTGCGTATAGTTGTACCTCGGTGTTGGAAGCCGAAAGGCCATCCGACTCCATAGGGTAGTGGCGCAATTGGTAGCGCAGCGGTCTCCAAAACCGCAGGTTGCAGGTTCGAGTCCTGTCTGCCCTGCGCATGGTTAGCTCCAGGCGTGAGCCGGGAAAACCACAGCACCAGCACTGAGGCTTGCCGAACGGTAGCCGCACGGGTTCGTCAGAACAGCACGGCAAAGAAGAGCGAGGGAACAGTGACCGATACTGCCGCCAATGACGCTCAGGGCCGTCCAGCCAAGAGCGGCGGGAAGAAGGGCAAGAAGCTGGGCTTCTTCGCCCGGATCGCCCTGTTCTTCCGGCAGATGATCGGCGAGCTGAAGAAGGTCGTCACGCCGACCCGCTCCGAACTCCTCAACTACACGCTGGTGGTGCTGGTCTTCGTGGCGATCGTCATGCTGATCGTCACCCTCCTGGACCTCGCCTTCGGCGTGGGCGTCGGCTGGGTGTTCGGCGGCACGGGTCCCACGGAACGCTGACCGACTGACTTTCCGCAGGCCACCGGATCGCCCCCGCGAGGGGGTTGAGATGGCTGCCTGTGGAATTGAGCCATTTAAGTGGGATGCCCCTCTGGGTGGCTCGGCCACCCCGAGCGTACCCACGCTTGCAATGCACTAACGACGAAGCAGGAGACCACGTGTCTGAGCAGGAGCTCGAATTCAGCGAGGCCGTCAACCAGGACGTCGCCCCGGAGTCCCAGGACGCCGTCGAGGCTGACACTGCTGCGCCCGAAACCCCGGCCGCCGAGGCTGAGGAAGCGGAAGCCGTCGCCGAGGCAGACGACGCGGAGGCTGTCGACGCGGAGGAGAGCGACGCCGTCGCCCCCGCAGCACCTGCCGAGGATCCCCTCGAGGCCTTCAAGGCCAAGCTCCGCCGCCAGGAGGGCGACTGGTTCGTCGTCCACACCTACGCCGGCTACGAGAACCGCGTGAAGACCAACCTCGAAACCCGTGTCCAGACCCTGGACATGGAGGACTACATCTTCGAGATCCAGGTCCCCATGGAAGAGGTCGTGGAGATCAAGAACGCGCAGCGCAAGGTCGTCACCCGCGTGCGCATCCCCGGCTACTGCCTGGTCCGCATGGAACTCACGGACGCCTCCTGGGGCGCCGTCCGCCACACCCCGGGCGTCACCGGATTCGTGGGCAACGCCCACAACCCGGTCCCACTGAAGCTGGACGAGGTCGTCTCCATGCTGGCTCCGGTCTTCGAGCAGGAGCAGGCTGAGCAGGAAGGCGGCAAGCAGGCCCGCGTCGCCGCCGCCCCGGTCCACGTCGACTTCGAGGTCGGCGAGTCCGTGATCGTGAAGGAGGGCCCGTTCGAGACCCTGCCCGCCACGATCTCCGAGATCAAGGTCGAGTCCCAGACCCTCGTGGTCCTGGTCTCCATCTTCGAGCGCGAGACCCCGGTCACGCTGGCGTTCAACCAGGTCACCAAGATCTGACACCCCGAGATTTCGTTCCCGGACCGTGCTGCTTTAGCGGTTCTGGAACGTCCGGCCACCTCGCCAAGGTGGTCACCCAACTGAGGCGCACTCCTGTTCCTCAGTAAGCAATTGAGAGAAGGACCCTACATTGGCTCCCAAGAAGAAGGTCACCGGCCTCATCAAGCTGCAGATCCAGGCAGGTGCCGCCAACCCGGCCCCTCCGATCGGTCCCGCGCTTGGTCAGCACGGTGTCAACATCATGGAGTTCTGCAAGGCGTACAACGCTGCGACGGAATCCCAGCGCGGCAACGTCATCCCGGTCGAGATCACGGTGTACGAGGATCGCTCGTTCACCTTCATCACCAAGACCCCGCCGGCTGCTGAGCTCATCAAGAAGGCCGCAGGCGTGGCCAAGGGCTCTGCAACCCCCCACACCGTCAAGGTCGCCAAGCTGACCCAGGCACAGGTCGAGGAGATCGCCACCACCAAGCTGGCCGACCTCAACGCCAACGATGTCCAGGCTGCTGCCAAGATCATCGCCGGCACCGCTCGCTCCATGGGTATCACGGTCGAGTAATCACGGCCTCAGGCCACCCGCCGGTTCGCCGGCACTTCGAAATTCATAACGTCCCGTGCAACGACGGGGCAGTGGCAGGGCCGAGCGCGGTCCGCAGACCACAACTGCACAAGGAGAAATACGCAGCATGGCAAAGCGCAGCAAAGCATATGAGGCAGCCGCCGCCAAGATCGACGCGGAGAAGCTTTACGCTCCGGCCGAGGCGGTCACCCTGGCCAAGGAGACCAACCCCTCCAAGTTCGACGCGACCATCGAGGTGGCTTTCCGCCTGGGTGTCGACCCCCGTAAGGCCGACCAGATGGTCCGTGGCACGGTCAACCTGCCGCACGGCACCGGTAAGACCGCCCGCGTCCTCGTGTTCGCCACGGGTGACAAGGCTGAGGCCGCACTGGCCGCCGGCGCCGACTTCGTCGGTTCCGACGACCTGATCGAGAAGATCTCCGGTGGCTGGACCGACTTCGACGCAGCCGTCGCGACCCCCGAGCTCATGGGCAAGGTCGGTCGTCTCGGTAAGGTCCTGGGTCCGCGTAACCTCATGCCGAACCCCAAGACCGGCACCGTGACCCCGGACGTCGCCAAGGCTGTCAACGACATCAAGGGCGGCAAGATCGACTTCCGTGTCGACAAGCACTCCAACCTCCACTTCATCATCGGCAAGGCCAGCTTCGACGCCGAGAAGCTCGCCGAGAACTACGCCGCTGCTCTGGAAGAGGTGCTTCGTCTGAAGCCGACCGCCGCCAAGGGCCGTTACATCCAGAAGGCCACCGTGGCCACCACCTTCGGCCCGGGCATCTCCGTGGACCCGAACGTGACCAAGGTCGTCCTCGGCGCCTAGTCGCCCCTCGCAGGCTTCGCCTGCACGGTCCCGTCTGACGACGGAGGCCACCCCTGACAGAGGCCGCTCAGCATCGCTGGGCGGCCTCTGGCATTCCCGGCCGGCGGTCGTCCGGACCGGGGACGGCAGTGCGATCGGCCGGGGACGGCGGAGCGGCGCCGGGTTAGGGTGGAAGGATGACGGAGTCCACCTTCAGCATCGAACAGCTGGTCCTGCCGGAGTCTCTCGAGTCCCCGGAGGCCCGGGACTTCCTGGACGTGTGCACGCTGTCGGATGAGCTGGTGCTCCGGACGCGGGGCAATCTGGACCTGGCCACCCCGAACCGCGCACGCTTCATCCTGTGGCGGGACACCGAGTACGCTCGGCTGCGCGTCTACTTCGTGCGCCTCGAAGGCCGCGTGGTGGCCCGCGCCTGGATCCACTTGCCACTCAAGGACAACCTCGACACCGCTTGGCTGAGTGTCGGCGTGCATCCCGACTTCGAGGGCCGCGGTCTCGGCCGGGCCCTGGCGGACCACCTGGAGGCGGTGGCGCTGAGCGAGGGCCGCACCGTGGTCCAGATGGGCACGGAACACCCGACGGGCACTGCGGACGACGACGGCGAGCGGCTCCTCCCGCCGACGGGCAGCGGCAGCGTCCCTGCGGAGTCGCGGGCGGTCCGGTTCGCGCGGCGTCGCGGCTACGAGCTCGTGCAGGTGGAGCGGACGAGTGTGCTCGAGGTGTCCGACGAGTCCCGCCGTGCCGCCCACGCGCTGCTGGAGGAGGCGGCCGCCCGGGCCGAGGAGTCGTACGAGCTGGTCACGTGGTTCGACGAGACCCCGGAGGACTATGTCGAGGATCTCGTCAGGCTCTCCACGAGCATGTCCACGGAGATCCCTCTCGGCGGACTGGAACTCGGCGAGGAGGTCTTCGACGCCGGCCGGGTGCGTGAGATCGACGCCCGCCGCCGTGAAGGCGGCGTCCGCGCGGTGACCACGGCGGCCCGCCACCGGACCACCGGGGAGCTCGCCGGCTATTCCGTGCTCGAGTACCTCCCGGATCACCCTGAGGTGGGGGAGCAGGACAACACCCTGGTGCTGCCGGGGCATCGCGGGCACGCCCTGGGCCAGTGGATGAAGGCCGCCAACTTCGAGAGGCTCCTGGAGGCGTTCCCGGCGGTGCGCAGGATCTACACCTACAACGCGGACGAGAATCAGCACATGCTTGCTATAAACATCGCGACGGGGTTCCGTCCGGCGGGTCATGACGGGCAGTGGCAGGCGCATCTGGACGGTCGTGCGGCAGCAGCGGAGGGGTCATGAGCATCAGGATCGAGCAGCTGTGGATCCCGGACACCCTTGACGGTCCGGACGCCGCGGACTTCCTGGCGGCCGTGGACGTGTCACGCCGGGTCCGGCTCGCCACGTGGGGGACCGACGACCTCGCCTACACGCCGCTGGAGAAGCTCTACGAACTGCGCGACCCCTATGAGCGGCAGGTGCTGCTGACCGCCACCCTGGACGGCGTGATGGTCGGCGTCGCGGACATCTCGCTGCCCCTGCTGGGGGACATCGACGTCGCGGAATTCACCCTGGACATCCTGCCGGAGGCCCAGGGCCGTGGCGTGGGGCGGGATCTCATCCGGGCCGCGGAGCAGTTCGCCCGGTCGGAGGGCCGGCGGCACCTGCTGGTCGACACGAACCACCCTGCCGCCAGCCTCGGGGACACCGAGGACAGCCTGCAGCCGGACAGCGGTCCGGGCTTCGTACCGCTCGCGAGCCGCTCCGTCGACTTCGCCCAGCGCAGCGGTTACACCCTGGAGCGGATCGAGCAGTTCAGCTCCTGCGCCCTGCCGCTGGACACGGTCCTGGAGGGCCAGCTCACGGCGGAGGCCGAGGCCGCGAACGACGGACGGTACCGTCTGCACCACTGGCGGGACCGCTGCCCCGAGCGCTGGCTGGCGGACATGACCGCGCTCGACTCCTCCGCGGAGGACCTCACCCTCGCCGCTGCCGCGGATGCCGGGGTGCCCGCCACCGTCTGGGAGGACTACGACGTGGAGGCGCTGCGCCGTGCGGAGGAGATCGCCATGGCGCAGGGGCGGCGGACGGTGGTCACCGCCGTCGAGCATGTGGAGACCGGCGTTCTCGTAGGCGTCACCACCATCAGCGTGCTGCCGCAGCGGCAGGACGTGGTGTTCCAGGACGAGACCCATGTGCGGCTCGCGCACCGCGGCAACAAACTGGGCCTGCTGCTGAAGATCTCGAACATGCAGCAGCTGCAGGACCTCTTCCCGGATGTCCGCGTGATCTACACCTGGAACGCCCTCGAGAACCGGTATCTGCTCACCGTCAATCAGCAACTGGGGTTCCGGACCGCGGGGGTGACGGGCCTCTGGCAGAAGCAGCTGCCTGATCTCCGCCAGCCGCACCTGAGCTGAGGCCGGCCCGCCGATTTGCCCGTCCGGCGGGATCTCCCGTAAGCTGGGATCACCAAAGACCGTCGGTTGTTGGATATCCCTGTGCTTTCTGCCCTGCAGAACCGTGTGGATCTCCATCGAAGGACCCTTCAGCATAAGGGCGGCCGGCGCAGGTGAACCGAGCGAGAAGTCTGATCTTCCACGCCCCGTGCGCCTGCGCGGGGCGTTTTTTGTTGGTGCCCCTGAGTACCTGATGCGCGGCTCACGCCGCGAGCAGCGAGGACCTTCCTGACCGGCCTGATTCCCCGGAAGGAGGGTTATGACAACGCCGAACAAGGTGGCCGCAGTTTCTGAGATCACCACCGATTTCAACGAATCGACCGCCGCTGTCCTGACCGAATACCGCGGGCTCTCTGTCGCACAGCTCAAGGAGCTGCGTCGTTCCCTGGGCGCGGAGACCAAGTACTCCGTCGTCAAGAACTCCCTGACCGCGATTGCAGCCAAGGAAGCCGGTGTCGACGCGTTCGACGGCCAGCTCGCAGGCCCCACCGCAATCGCCTTCATCAAGGGCGACGCCGTTGCTGCCGCGAAGAGCCTCACGGACTTTGCCAAGGCCAACAAGCAGCTGGTCATCAAGACCGGTTACTTCGAGGGCAAGGCTCTGAACGCTTCGGAAGTTGCCGCACTGGCCGCTCTCGAGTCCCGTGAGCTGCAGCTCGCGAAGGTCGCCGGTGTCCTCAAGGCCCCGGCTGCCGCAGCTGCCCGCATCATTGATGCCCTGCGCATCAAGCTCGAAGAAGAGAACGGCGCTCCGGCGCCCGCCGCTGAGGAAGCACCTGCCGAGGCTCCGGCCGAGGCCGCTTCCGAAGAGGCCTGATCCTCTTCTCCCCACCCACACACTGTGGTGCGCAGGCACCAACTACAGGAAGGACGCCAATCATGGCGAAGCTCAGCAACGAAGAGCTCATTGAAGCTTTCAAGGAACTGACTATCATCGAGCTCTCCGAGTTCGTCAAGCTGTTCGAGGAGACCTTCGAGGTCACCGCCGCAGCTGTTGCCGTTGCAGGCCCCGCCGGTGGCGGCGCTGCTGAAGAGGCCGAGGAGAAGACCGAGTTCGACGTCGTCCTCGAGGCCGCCGGCGACAAGAAGATCGGTGTCATCAAGGAGGTGCGCGCCCTGACCTCCCTCGGCCTGAAGGAGGCCAAGGACCTCGTCGACGGTGCCCCCAAGGCCGTCCTCGAGGGCGTCAACAAGGAGACCGCCGAGAAGGCCAAGGAGCAGCTCGAGGCTGCCGGCGCCACGGTCACCGTCAAGTAGCATCTGCTGCTGGTCGGTTCCCCGGTCCTCTGAGGATCGGAGACTGTCTGCTGAGAAGATCCCGTCCACTTCGGTGGGCGGGATCTTCCGCGTTAACGAGGCCGGGGGAGTGGTGCGCGGACCGGCGCGGCCGGGACGGGCGGTAACCTCCGGTGAACAATTCAGGAATCGTTTCACAACTCCTTCCCAGGGCTGTGACGGCGGCCTAGACTGGCGCTTTGGGCCCCTCGGTCCATCCCCCTCGCGCCCGGTCTCCGGGCGTCGTCCCGTCGTCACCCCCCAGAGGTAACCCATGAGTGAAACCAGCACCGTCAGCCGCCGCGCCATGCTGAGCGCCGCCGTCGTCGCGGGCTCCAGCGCCGGAGCCCTTCTCGCCGCCGCACCTGCCGAGGCGAGCCCCGGCCACGGCGCCAAGCGCTTCCGTCTGACCGTGCTCGGCACCACGGACCTGCACAACAACGTGTTCAACTGGGATTACTTCAAGGACGCCGCCTACGCGGACAAGGCGGGCAATCAGATCGGCATCGCTCAGGCCTCGTCGCTCATCAAGGCGGTCCGCGCCGAACGCGGTGAGTCCAGCACCCTGACCATCGACGCCGGCGACACCATCCAGGGCACACCGCTCGCTTACTACTTCGCCAAGATCCGCCCCGCCTCCCGCACGGTGAAGCACCCCATGGCCCTCGCCATGAACGCGGTGGGCTACGACGCCGTCGCGCTGGGCAACCACGAGTTCAACTATGGCATCGACCACCTGCGCACCTGGGAGCGCCAGCTGACGTTCCCCGTCCTGGGCGCCAACGTCCACGTGGCCGGCCGCGCGGCCCGCGCCTTCAGCCCCTACGTCCTCAAGCGCGTGCGGACCTCCGCAGGCTGGGTGACGGTGGGCATCGTGGGTTTCGTGACCCCGGGCTGTGCCCTGTGGGACCGCCACAACGTGGAGGGCAAGCTGGACTTCAACGGCATCGTCGAGGAGGCGAAGAAGGTCATCCCCGAGGTGCGTGCCGCAGGCGCGGACGTCGTGATAGTCTCCTGCCACTCCGGCGCGACGCCGGGCTCCTCCTACGGTGACGCCCTGCCCTTCCCGGAGAACGCCTCGAGCCAGCTCGCCGAGCAGGTGCCCGGGATCGACGCGATCCTGGTCGGCCATGCGCACCAGGAGATCCCGGAGCGGTTCGTGACCAACACGGCCACGGGACGGCAGGTCCTGCTCACCGAACCCCTGCGCTGGGGCATGCGCGTCTCCGTGATCGACCTGGACCTCGTCAAGGAGCGGGGCCACTGGAAGGTCGAGACCGCTCACTCCCACCTGCTGGACGCCAAGACCGCGCCCGAGGATCCCGCCGTCGTCCAGGCCGTCACCTCCGCCCACCGCGAGGCCGTGAAGTACGTGAACACCGCCATCGGCTCCTCCACGGCGCCGCTGTCGACGGCCACGGCCTGCTGGGAGGACACCGCCGCCATCGACGCGATCAACTTCGTCCAGGCGACCCGGATCAAGGCCGAACTCGCCGGCGGCCCGAACGCCGGGCTGCCGGTCCTCTCGATCGCCGCGCCGTTCTCCCGCTCGGTGGACGTGGCCGCGGGTCCGCTGACCATCCGCGACATCGCCGGCCTCTACATCTTCGACAACACGCTGCTCAGCATCAAGCTCACCGGCGCCCAGCTCAAGGCCTACCTCGAGTGGTCCGCGACGTACTACAAGACCGTCACGGGCACCACGGTGGCCGCCGCGGACCTGACGAACGCCCCCACCGCGCTCGCTCCGGCGGGCACCCCGGATTACAACTACGACATCGTCTTCGGCCTGGACGCACCCCTGGAGTACAGCATCGACGTCGCCCGTCCCGCGGGTCAGCGCATCCAGGGGCTGAGCTACGGGGGAGCGCCCGTCGCGGACGGCGCGGAGTTCGCCCTGGCGATCAACAACTACCGCCAGAGCGGCGGCGGCAGCTTCCCGGGCGTCACCCAGGCTCCGGTCCTGACCAACAGCCAGCAGGAGATCCGCCAGCTCATGATCGATTACGTGGTGGAGCACGGGGTCCTGGATCCTGCGGCCGTCGCCCGCAACGACTGGAAGCTGGTGGTCGACGGTCAGCCGCTGACCGTCACGGCCTGACACGGCTCACTGAATGCGAGAGGCCGGCCGGGCACCCAGATCACTGGGTGCCCGGCCGGCCTCTCCTGTGGGGCAGGAGCCGCGATCAGTCGCGGTAGAGCAGAAGGGCCTCGCCCTGACCACCACCACCACAGAGGGCGACGGCGGCCTTGCCCTGGCCTCGGCGCTTCAGCTCGAAGGCGGCGTGCAGCGCCAGGCGGGCGCCGGAGGCGCCGATCGGGTGGCCCAGGGCGATCGCCCCGCCGTGGATGTTGCAGCGGTCCAGCGGGTAGTCCAGGTCCTTGAGGGACTGCACGGCCACCGAGCCGAAGGCCTCGTTGATCTCGATGAAGTCCAGGTCCCCGGTCTCCCAGCCGGCCCGGCGGAGGGCCGCCTGGATCGCGTGCGAGGGCTGCGAGTGGAGCGAGTTGTCCGGCCCGGCCACCTGCCCGGGGCTGCCCACGACGGCGAGGTAGCCCAGGCCGTGGTCGTCCGCATACTTGCGGGACGAGAGCACCAGCGCGGACGCGCCGTCGGAGAGCGGCGAGGAGTTGCCGGCCGTGATCGTCCCGTCCGTCGCGAACGCGGCCTTGAGGCCGCCCAGGGTCTCCAGGGTGGTCCCGGGACGCACCCCTTCGTCGGTGTCCACGATCAGCGGGTCGCCCTTGCGCTGGGCGATGCTGAGCGGCGCGATCTCCTCGGTGAAGACCCCCGCGGCGATGGCGTCGGCCGCGCGGTTGTGGGACGCGGCGGCGACCTCGTCCTGGGCTCGGCGATCGATGCCCAGGGTGAGATTGAGGCTCTCCGTGGACAGGCCCATCGACTGGCCGTCGAAGGCGTCCGTGAGGCCGTCGTGCGCCGCATGGTCGAGCGCCTGCACGGTGCCGTAGTTCCAGCCCTGCCGCGAGCCGGGCAGCAGGTGCGGGGCGCGGGTCATGGACTCCTGACCTCCGGCCACGACGACGTCGGCCTCCCCCGAGCGGATGAGGCGCGCGGCGTCGATCACGGCGGTGAGCCCGGAGAGGCAGACCTTGTTGAGGGTCACCGTGGGCACGTTCCAGCCGAGGCCGGCTCCCACCGAACTCTGGCGCGCCGGATTCTGGCCGGCGCCCGCCTGGAGGACCTGTCCCATGATGACGGCGTCCACGTCGTCCGGGTCGATGCCCGCGCGTTCCACGGCGGCCTTGATGGCGTGGCTGCCGAGCTGGACGGCGGTCTTGCTGGCGAGCTGTCCGTTCAACCGGCCCTGCGGCGTGCGGGCAGCGGCGAGGATGACAACGTCATTGTTGCTTTCAGTGCTGGACATGGGCCTTCGCTTTCCGTGATGTGGTTCTCCACCAAGGCTATCGCGTGGTGGCCTCGGCTTCGCCGGCCTGCCAGGATGGTGTGGACAGCAGAGGAATGACGGCGATGAAGGAGACTCCGTGACCGAGTCCACCACTGGAAGCGCATCCCAGGAGACGGCCGGTTCCCAGGAGCCCGCGGACCCGCAGGATCGCGTCAGGCGAGACGCCGCGGAGCGGGGCCTGGAGATCGAGATCCGCGAGCGGCCCGCCGCCGGGTCCCTCCAGGAGGCTGCGGCGCTGCTGGGCCTGCCGCCGTCGGGCATCGTGAAGACGCTCGTGGTCAAGCGTTCGGACGGGACGTACCTCTTCGCCCTGGTCCCGGGCGGCCGTGCCATCTCCTGGCCGAAGCTGCGCGCGGTGGTGGGGGTGAACAAGCTCCGTCTGCCGGAGGCCGAGCTCGCCTTCGAGGCCACCGGGTTCGTGCGGGGCACCATCACCCCGATCGGGAGCACCACCGACTGGCCCGTCTTCGCGGACCAGTCGATCACGGGCCGGAGGGTGGCCATGGGGGCCGGCGCGCACGGGTACAGCCTGTTCGTGGACGCCGATGAACTGATCCGCGCCTACGGGGCCACGGTCGCCGACATCACGGTCCCGGAGGACTGACGGCGGCTCGCCGGGTCCCGGCCCGGCTTGACTCGGGCACCGCGACTGAGGTAGACATATTCGTTTCTGTCCTGTATCGTGGATATTTGCGTCTTCCCTCTGTACCTTCGGCCTTCATATAGCGGTGGGCTGGTCGTGTCTGTGGCATTTAAGCAAAGAGTGCTTATGCCGCTCTACGGTCCCGGGTCATATAGCGGTCCCGGTCGGGTGGTGCCAAGCGTGTCGTGCGCTTCGGACACTCAATGGGGGAGGGCTGTTCAGCCCGAAGGTCTGTGGAAGGAACCCTCTTGGTCGCCTCGAGCACCCCAAACAATGAAACCGCTACCACTGATGGTGCGACTCGTCGCATCTCATTCGCGAAGATTCACGAGCCGCTTGACGTCCCGAATCTGCTCGCACTCCAGACGGACAGCTTTGACTGGCTGGTAGGGAACGAGCGCTGGCAGGCCAAGGTCGCCGCCGCTGTCGAAGCCGGCGACGAGTCCGTCGCCACGACGTCCGGCCTGGCCGACATCTTCGAAGAGATCTCCCCGATCGAGGATTTCCAGGGCACCATGTCCCTGAGCTTCTCCGATCCGGAGTTCTACGAGCCCAAGTACACCATGGCCGAGTGCAAGGATCGCGACGCGACCTACTCCGCTCCGCTGTACGTCAAGGCCGAATTCATCAACAACAACACGGGCGAGATCAAGCAGCAGACCGTGTTCATGGGTGACTTCCCGCTGATGACGGAAAAGGGCACCTTCGTGGTCAACGGCACCGAGCGTGTCGTCGTCTCGCAGCTGGTCCGTTCGCCCGGCGCCTACTTCGAGAAGTCCCCGGACAAGACCAGTGACAAGGACATCTACTCGGCCCGCATCATCCCGTCCCGGGGTGCCTGGTTCGAGCTCGAGATCGACAAGCGCGATCAGGTCGGCGTCCGTCTGGACCGTAAGCGCAAGCAGTCCGTCACGGTGCTGCTGAAGGCACTCGGCTGGACCGAAGGCCAGATCCTGGAGGAGTTCGGCCAGTACGACTCCATGCGCGCCACCCTCGAGAAGGATGCCACGCAGACCCAGGAGGAGGCCCTCCTGGACATCTACCGCAAGCTGCGTCCGGGCGAGCCGCCCACCGTCGAGGCCGCCCAGAACCTTCTGGACAACCTCTACTTCAACGCCAAGCGCTACGATCTGGCCAAGGTCGGCCGCTACAAGATCAACCGCAAGCTCGGCATCGACCGCCCGCTGTCCGACCGTGAGGCCTCCATCCTCCACGTCGAGGACATCGTGGCCATGATCAAGTTCCTCGTGGCACTGCACGCCGGTGAGACCACCATCAAGGGCGTCCGTGACGGCCAGGAAGTGGATCTGCGCGTCGAGGTCGATGACATCGACCACTTCGGCAACCGCCGCATCCGCGCCGTGGGCGAGCTCATCGAGAACCAGGTCCGCACGGGTCTGTCCCGCATGGAGCGCGTGGTCCGCGAACGCATGACCACGCAGGACGTCGAAGCCATCACGCCGCAGTCGCTGATCAACATCCGCCCGGTGGTGGCAGCCATCAAGGAGTTCTTCGGAACTTCGCAGCTGTCCCAGTTCATGGACCAGAACAACCCGCTCTCGGGTCTGACCCACAAGCGCCGTCTCTCGGCTCTTGGCCCGGGTGGTCTGTCCCGTGACCGCGCCGGCATGGAAGTCCGTGACGTGCACCCGTCGCACTACGGCCGCATGTGCCCCATCGAAACCCCTGAAGGCCCGAACATCGGTCTGATCGGCTCGCTGGCATCCTACGGCCGTATCAACGCGTTCGGCTTCATCGAGACCCCGTACCGCAAGGTGTCCAACGGCGTCGTCAGCGACGACGTCGAGTACCTCACCGCGGATGACGAGGCCGAGGTCGTCATCGCCCAGGCCAACGCGCCGCTGGACGCCGACAACCGCTTCACCGAGGAGACCGTCCTCGTCCGTGAGCGCGGCGGTGGAGGCGAGCCCGTGCTCATCCCGGCCGAGGACGTGCAGTACATGGACGTCTCCCCGCGCCAGATGGTGTCCGTGGCGACCGCCCTGATCCCGTTCCTCGAGCACGACGACGCCAACCGCGCCCTCATGGGTGCGAACATGCAGCGTCAGGCCGTGCCGCTGGTCCGCGCCGAGGCCCCCTTCGTGGGCACCGGCATGGAGCGCGCCGCAGCCGTGGACGCCGGCGACGTCGTGGTGGCCAAGAAGGCCGGTGTGGTCTCCGAGGTCTCCGCCGACCTCGTGGTCATGCTGAACGACGACGGCACCGAGACGAGCTACCGCATCGGCAAGTTCTCCCGGTCCAACCAGGGCAACTGCTACAACCACCGCGTTCTGGTGGATGAAGGCCAGCGCCTCGAGGTCGGCGGCATCATCGCCGACGGTCCCTCCACGGACCAGGGTGAGCTCTCCCTGGGACGCAACCTCCTGGTCGCGTTCATGTCCTGGGAAGGCCACAACTTCGAGGATGCCATCATCCTGTCCCAGCGCCTGGTGGCCGAGGACGTCCTGTCCTCCATCCACATCGAGGAGCACGAGATCGATGCCCGCGACACCAAGCTCGGTGCCGAGGAGATCACCCGTGACATCCCGAACGTCTCCGAAGAGGTCCTGGCGGGCCTGGACGAGCGTGGCATCATCCACATCGGCGCCGAGGTCGAGGCCGGGGACATCCTGGTCGGCAAGGTCACCCCGAAGGGCGAGACCGAGCTGACCCCGGAGGAGCGCCTGCTGCGCGCCATCTTCGGTGAGAAGTCCCGCGAAGTGCGTGACACCTCCCTGAAGGTGCCCCACGGCGAGTCCGGCACCGTCATCGGTGTGCGCGTCTTCGACCGTGACAACGACGACGAGCTGCCCCCGGGCGTGAACCAGCTGGTGCGCGTCTACGTGGCCGCGAAGCGCAAGATCACGGACGGTGACAAGCTCGCCGGCCGTCACGGTAACAAGGGTGTCATCTCCAAGATCCTGCCGATCGAGGACATGCCGTTCCTGGCGGACGGCACCCCGGTCGACGTGGTCCTGAACCCGCTGGGTGTCCCGGGCCGAATGAACGTCGGTCAGGTGCTGGAAACGCACCTGGGCTGGGTCGCGAAGACCGGCTGGAAGATCGAAGGCGAGCCGGAGTGGGTCAAGAACCTCCCGAACCTGCCTCGTGAGACCGCGCCGAACCAGACCCTGGCCACCCCGGTGTTCGACGGCGCACGTGAAGAGGAGATCGCAGGCCTGCTGAACTCCACCAACGTGACCCGTGACGGTGACCGTCTGATCGACGCCTCCGGAAAGACCCGTCTGTTCGACGGCCGTTCCGGCGAGCCGTTCCCGGACCCGATCTCCGTGGGCTACATGTACATCCTGAAGCTCCACCACCTGGTGGACGACAAGATCCACGCCCGGTCCACCGGTCCGTACTCCATGATCACGCAGCAGCCGCTGGGCGGTAAGGCCCAGTTCGGCGGTCAGCGCTTCGGTGAAATGGAAGTGTGGGCGCTGGAGGCCTATGGCGCGGCGTACACGCTCCAGGAGCTCCTCACCATCAAGTCTGACGATATCCACGGCCGCGTGAAGGTGTACGAGGCGATCGTCAAGGGCGAGAACATCCCGGAGCCGGGCGTTCCCGAATCCTTCAAGGTTCTGATCAAGGAAATGCAGTCGCTCTGCCTGAACGTGGAGGTCCTCTCCACCGACGGCACCACGATCGAGATGCGTGACTCTGACGATGCAGTCTTCACGGCTGCCGAAGAACTGGGCATCGATCTGTCCCGCGCAGAGCCCAGTTCCGTCGAAGAGGTGTAGTGACGTGCGGCGGCGGCTCCGGCCGCCGCTGCACCCCACCTCTTCCTGACAGTCAAGACTTAGAGACAAGAGAGAACAGGATTCCATGTCCAGCGAATCTTCCTTCGGCCTCATGCAGATCGGCCTGGCCACTGCGGATGACATCCGTGACTGGTCCTATGGCGAAGTCAAGAAGCCGGAAACCATCAACTACCGCACTCTGAAGCCGGAGAAGGACGGTCTTTTCTGCGAGAAGATCTTCGGTCCTTCCCGTGACTGGGAGTGCTACTGCGGCAAGTACAAGCGCGTGCGCTTCAAGGGCATCATCTGTGAGCGCTGTGGCGTCGAGGTCACCCGCGCCAAGGTGCGCCGTGAGCGCATGGGCCACATCGAGCTCGCCGCTCCCGTCACCCACATCTGGTACTTCAAGGGCGTTCCGTCCCGTCTGGGGTACCTGCTCGACCTGGCGCCGAAGGACCTCGAGAAGGTCATCTACTTCGCCGCCTACATGATCACGAGCGTTGACGAGGAGAACCGTCACGCCGAACTGCCGAACCTCCAGATCGAGCACGACGTGGAGAAGAAGCAGCTGGTCGACACCCGCGACGCCGACATCGCCGCGATCGCCCGCGACCTGGAGGACGAGCTCGCTCGCCTCGAGGGCGAAGGCGCCAAGGCCGCCGACAAGAAGAAGGCCCGCGACTCCGCCGACCGCCAGATGGCGAACGTCCGCAAGCGTGCGGACGCCGACATCGAGCGTCTCGAGCAGGTCTGGGACCGCTTCAAGAACCTCAAGGTCGCCGACCTCGAGGGCGATGAGGGTCTGTACCGCGAGCTGCGCGACCGCTACGGCATGTACTTCGAGGGCTCCATGGGCGCCGAGGCGATCAAGAAGCGCCTCGAGACCTTCGACCTCGAGGCCGAGGCCGAGCTGCTCAAGGACATCATCCAGAACGGCAAGGGCCAGCGGAAGACCCGCGCGCTCAAGCGCCTCAAGGTCGTCAACGCGTTCCTCACCACGGACAACAGCCCGCTGGGCATGGTCCTGGACGCCGTCCCGGTGATCCCGCCGGAACTGCGCCCGATGGTGCAGCTGGACGGTGGCCGCTTCGCGACCTCCGACCTCAACGACCTGTACCGCCGTGTGATCAACCGCAACAACCGCCTCAAGCGTCTGCTCGAGCTCGGTGCTCCGGAGATCATCGTCAACAACGAAAAGCGCATGCTGCAGGAAGCTGTTGACAACCTCTTCGACAACGGCCGTCGCGGCCGTCCCGTCACGGGTCCGGGCAACCGTCCGCTGAAGTCCCTGAGCGAGATGCTCAAGGGCAAGCAGGGTCGTTTCCGCCAGAACCTCCTCGGCAAGCGCGTCGACTACTCCGGCCGTTCGGTCATCGTCGTCGGCCCGCAGCTGAAGCTGCACCAGTGTGGTCTGCCCAAGCAGATGGCTCTGGAGCTCTTCAAGCCGTTCGTGATGAAGCGCCTCGTGGACCTCAACCACGCGCAGAACATCAAGAGCGCGAAGCGCATGGTCGAGCGTTACCGTCCGCAGGTCTGGGACGTGCTGGAAGAGATCATCACCGAACACCCGGTGCTGCTCAACCGTGCACCCACCCTGCACCGTCTGGGCATCCAGGCCTTCGAGCCGCAGCTCGTGGAAGGCAAGGCCATCCAGCTGCACCCGCTCGTGTGCGCCGCCTTCAACGCGGACTTCGACGGCGACCAGATGGCTGTGCACCTGCCCCTGAGCCCCGAGGCCCAGGCTGAGGCGCGCATCCTGATGCTGTCCTCGAACAACATCCTGAAGCCGTCCGACGGCCGCCCCGTGACCCTCCCGTCGCAGGACATGATCATCGGTCTCTACCACCTGACCACCAAGCGTGTGGGCTCTGCTGGTGAAGGCCGGATCTTCTCCTCCGTCTCCGAGGCGATCATGGCGTTCGACGCGCGGGAACTCCACCTGAACTCCAAGGTGAAGATCCGCCTGGACAACTTCGTGCCGTACGAAGGCTGGGAAGGCCCCGAGGGCTGGGAGCCGGGTCAGCCGGTGCTGGTCGAGACCTCCCTGGGACAGGTCATCTTCAATGACACCCTGCCCGCGGACTACCCCTGGGTCGAGGCAGTCGCCGACAAGGGCGAGCTCTCCCGGATCGTCAACGATCTGGCCGAGCGTTACCCCAAGGTCGTCACCGCCGCGACGCTGGACAACCTCAAGGACGCCGGTTTCTACTGGGCCACGCGCTCCGGTGTGACCGTCGCCGTGTCCGACATCGAGGTCCCGGCCGCCAAGCCGGAGATCCTCGCGGGCTACGAGGAGAAGGCCGCGAAGATCCAGAGCCAGTACGACAAGGGTCTGATCGACGAGGACGAGCGCCGTCAGGAGCTCATCGAGCTCTGGGGCAAGGCCACCGACGAGGTCGCCTCGGTCATGCGCAAGTCCCTGTCCCCGATGAACACCATCAACCGCATGGTGTCCTCCGGTGCTCGTGGTAACTGGATGCAGGTCCGTCAGATCGCAGGTATCCGTGGCCTCGTGGCCAACCCCCGTGGTGAGATCATCCCGCGTCCGATCAAGTCCTCCTACCGTGAGGGCCTGTCCGTGCTCGAGTACTTCATCGCGACGCACGGCGCCCGTAAGGGTCTGGCTGACACCGCTCTGCGTACCGCCAACTCGGGTTACCTGACCCGTCGTCTGGTGGACGTCTCGCAGGACGTCATCGTCCGCGAGGCCGACTGTGGCACCGAGCGTGGTCTGGTGACCCCGATCGCCCTGGTCGACGAGAACGGTGAGCTGCGTCTGGACGAGAACGTCGAGAACAGCGCCTACGCCCGTACCCTGGCCGTCGACGTCGTCGACGCCGAGGGCAATGTGCTGGCCGCTGGCGGCAGCGACTGCGGTGACGTCGTCATCGCCGAGCTGTTCGCCGCGGGCATCACTGAGGTGAAGGTCCGGTCCGTGCTGACCTGTGAGTCCACGGTGGGCACCTGTGCTCTCTGCTACGGCCGTTCGCTGGCCACCGGCAAGACCGTGGACATCGGCGAGGCTGTCGGCATCATCGCCGCTCAGTCCATCGGTGAGCCCGGCACGCAGCTGACCATGCGTACGTTCCACACCGGTGGCGCCGTGTCCGCCGGCGGTGGCGACGACATCACCCAGGGTCTGCCCCGTATCCAGGAGCTCTTCGAGGCCCGCACCCCGAAGGGTGTGGCCCCGATCTCCGAGGCCGCCGGTCGCGTGAACATCGAGGAAGGTGAGAACTCGGTCCGCATCGTCGTCACTCCTGACGACGGCACGGAGGAGCTCGCCTACCCGATCCTGCGCCGCTCGCGTCTGCTGGTCGCCGACGGCGAGCATGTCTCGGTGGGCCAGAAGCTCGTCCAGGGTCCGGTGGACCCCAAGCAGGTGCTGCGCATCATGGGCCCCCGTGCCGCGCAGAAGTTCCTGGTGGACGAGGTCCAGGGCGTGTACCGCAGCCAGGGCATCGGCATCCACGACAAGCACGTGGAGGTCATCGTCCGCCAGATGCTGCGTCGCGTCACCGTGATCGAGTCCGGCGATTCGGATCTGCTGCCCGGCGAGCTCGCCGAGCGCAGCCGCTTCGAAGGCGAGAACCGCCGCGTGGTGTCCGAGGGCAAGAAGCCGGCCTCCGGCCGTCCCGAGCTCATGGGCATCACCAAGGCGTCGCTCGCCACCGAGTCGTGGCTGTCGGCCGCTTCCTTCCAGGAGACCACCCGGGTGCTCACCCAGGCGGCCATGGAAGGCAAGAGCGACCCGCTGCTGGGCCTCAAGGAGAACGTCATCATCGGTAAGCTCATCCCGGCCGGCACCGGCCTGCCGCGCTACACCGATGTCAGCGTCGAGCCGACGGAGGAGGCCAAGGCGAGCATCTTCTCCGCTCAGGCCTCGTTCAGCGACTTCTCCTACGACCCCATGGGTGTCGACGGAGGCAGCGAGTTCCACGCCATCCCGCTGGATGACTACGACCTCGGCGGCGACTACCGCTAAGGATCGCAGCGCATCCGATGCGTGACAGGGAGGGCCTCACCGGTTTCCGGTGGGGCCCTCCCGCCTTTCCCCGGGCGGCACGACGGCGGCCACGCGCCGTCGTCGGTCGAGCGGGGGGAGCGCCGGGGCAGAGGGAGTGTGGCCAGGCGCCAGGGCGCCCGCGATTCACGGAGGCGGTCTGCGCCGTGGTACAGTTGATCTGATTGATTTACGTGGCAGCGGACACCGTCCATGTTGTGGGGAACTTGCACAACGAATGCCACGATTTTGCATGCCTGGGGCCCTTGCGGATTGTTCGGATCGGGGCCGGGTGTGCATCTCTTTGAAGTGCTTCGCCCTGGCGTTCCTGTGGTTCGGTCCGCAGACTGACAGGCCGGGGCAAAGCAAATGGGGAGCGGCTGGGAACGGCCGCTCCAGATGATGGAGAACACGAACAGTGCCTACTATTCAGCAGCTGGTCCGTAAGGGCCGCACGCCGAAGGTCTCCAAGACCAAGGCTCCTGCCCTTAAGGGCAGCCCGATGCGCCGCGGCGTCTGCACCCGCGTCTACACCACCACCCCGAAGAAGCCGAACTCGGCTCTCCGTAAGGTCGCCCGCGTCCGCCTCAACGGCGGCGTCGAGGTCACCGCGTACATCCCGGGTGTGGGTCACAACCTGCAGGAACACTCCATCGTGCTGGTGCGCGGTGGTCGTGTGAAGGACCTCCCCGGCGTTCGCTACAAGATCGTCCGTGGCGCCCTCGACACCCAGGGTGTGAAGAACCGCAAGCAGGCTCGCAGCCGCTACGGCGCAAAGATGGAGAAGAAGTAATATGCCTCGCAAGGGTCCGGCCCCCAAGCGGCCGCTCGTTTCGGATCCGGTTTACGGTTCCCCGCTGGTCACCCAGCTGATCAACAAGGTTCTCGTGGACGGCAAGAAGTCCACCGCCGAGCGCATCGTCTACGGTGCTCTTGAAGGTGCCCGCGAGAAGAACGGCAACGATCCCGTCGTCACCCTGAAGAAGGCCATGGACAACATCAAGCCGAGCCTTGAGGTCAAGTCCCGCCGTGTCGGTGGCGCCACCTACCAGGTTCCGGTCGAGGTCAAGCCGGGTCGCGCCACCGCGCTGGCCCTCCGCTGGCTCGTCGGTTACTCCAAGGCCCGTCGTGAGAAGACCATGACCGAGCGCCTCCGCAACGAGATCCTGGATGCCTCCAACGGTCTCGGCGCCGCCGTGAAGCGTCGCGAAGACACCCACAAGATGGCCGAGTCCAACAAGGCCTTCGCCCACTACCGCTGGTAAAAACACACGAACCGCCGCCGGCCTCCTCGGTCGGCGGCGGACGTGTTGTCCATCTCAAAGGGAGACACCGTGGCACAGGACGTGCTTACCGACCTTAACAAGGTCCGCAACATCGGCATCATGGCCCACATCGATGCCGGCAAGACCACTACTACGGAGCGCATCCTCTTCTACACGGGTGTGAACCACAAGATCGGTGAAACGCACGACGGTGCGTCCACCACCGACTGGATGGAACAGGAAAAGGAACGCGGCATCACCATCACGTCTGCCGCCGTGACCTGCTTCTGGAACAAGAACCAGATCAACATCATCGACACCCCCGGTCACGTGGACTTCACCGTTGAGGTTGAGCGCTCCCTGCGCGTCCTCGACGGCGCCGTCGCCGTCTTCGACGGCAAGGAAGGCGTTGAGCCGCAGTCCGAGACCGTGTGGCGTCAGGCTGACAAGTACAACGTCCCCCGCATCTGTTTCGTCAACAAGATGGACAAGCTGGGCGCTGACTTCTACTTCACCGTCGACACCATCATCAGCCGCCTGGGCGCCAAGCCGCTCGTGATGCAGCTGCCGATCGGTTCCGAGAACGACTTCATCGGTGTTGTGGACCTGCTCGAGATGCGTGCCCTGGTGTGGCCCGGCGATGCCAAGGGTGACGTGACCATGGGCGCCTCCTACGAGGTCCAGGAGATCCCCGCCGATCTGCAGGAGCGTGCCGAGGAATACCGCGCACAGCTCGTGGAGACCGTCGCCGAGTCCTCGGAAGAGCTCATGGAGAAGTACCTCGAGGGCGAAGAACTCACCCTCGAGGAGCTCAAGGCCGGCATCCGCAAGATGACCGTCAACTCCGAGCTCTACCCGGTGTTCTGTGGCTCCGCCTTCAAGAACCGCGGTGTGCAGCCGATGCTCGACGCCGTCATCGACTTCCTGCCGTCCCCGCTGGACGTGCCGGACATGGTCGGCCACAACCCGCGCAACGAGGAAGAGGAACTGGTCCGTAAGCCCAGCGCTGACGAGCCCTTCTCCGCTCTCGCCTTCAAGATCGCGGCACACCCGTTCTTCGGTCAGCTGACCTTCGTCCGCGTGTACTCCGGTCACGTCGAGGCCGGCGCCCAGGTGGTCAACTCCACCAAGGGCAAGAAGGAGCGCATCGGCAAGCTCTTCCAGATGCACGCCAACAAGGAGATGCCCGTCGAGGGCGCCACCGCCGGCCACATCTACGCCGCCATCGGTCTGAAGGACACCACCACGGGCGACACCCTGTGCGATCCGAACAACCAGATCGTGCTGGAGTCCATGAGCTTCCCGGAGCCCGTGATCTCGGTGGCCATCGAGCCGAACTCGAAGGGTGACCAGGAGAAGCTCTCCACGGCCATCCAGAAGCTCTCCGCTGAGGACCCGACCTTCCAGGTCTCCCTCAACGAGGACACCGGCCAGACGGTCATCGCCGGCATGGGCGAGCTCCACCTGGACATCCTGGTGGACCGCATGCGCCGCGAGTTCAAGGTCGAGGCCAACGTGGGCAAGCCCCAGGTCGCGTACCGCGAAACCATCAAGAAGGCCGTTGAGAAGGTCGACTTCACCCACAAGAAGCAGACCGGTGGTTCCGGTCAGTTCGCTAAGGTGCAGGTTTCCTTCGAGCCGCTCGAGACCACGGACGGCACCTTCTACGCGTTCGAGAACAAGGTCACCGGTGGCCGCGTTCCGCGCGAGTACATCCCCTCCATCGACGCAGGTATCCAGGACGCCATGCAGTTCGGCATCCTGGCCGGCTACCCCATGGTGGGTGTGAAGGCCATCCTGATCGACGGCGCGTACCACGACGTCGACTCCTCGGAAATGGCGTTCAAGATCGCCGGTTCCCAGGTGTTCAAGGAAGGCGCACGCCGTGCCAACCCGGTTCTGCTGGAACCGCTCATGGCCGTCGAGGTCCGTACTCCCGAGGAGTACATGGGCGATGTCATCGGCGACCTCAACTCCCGCCGTGGCATGATCCAGTCCATGGAGGATGCTGCCGGCGTCAAGGTCATCCGTGCCAACGTTCCGTTGTCCGAGATGTTCGGCTACATCGGTGACCTGCGTTCCAAGACGCAGGGCCGCGCGGTGTACTCGATGACCTTCGACAGCTACGCCGAGGTTCCCAAGGCTGTGGCTGACGAGATCATCCAGAAGAACCGCGGCGAGTAAGTTGTCGCACCCCGGTGGGGGAGGCCTTCGGGCTTTCCCCGCCGGCGTCGCGTGGCTTTCGGCAGCTCGCCGAGGGAGCCGCGACACTCAGGCCCCAGGGACCAACCGGCCCCTGAACCGCAATTTCATCAAAACCCCTGCCCCCAAGTAGACTTGTAGAAGTTCTGCCGCGACACCCGTAGCAGAGTCAGCACGTCACTTGAAAAATGTTCTAGGAGGAACCTGTGGCAAAGGCAAAGTTCGAGCGGACTAAGCCGCACGTCAACATCGGCACCATCGGTCACGTTGACCACGGTAAGACGACGCTGACGGCCGCCATTTCCAAGGTGCTGTACGACCAGTACCCGGATCTCAACGAGCAGCGCGACTTCGCTTCCATTGACTCTGCTCCGGAAGAGCGCCAGCGCGGTATCACCATCAACATCTCCCACGTGGAGTACCAGACCGAGAAGCGTCACTACGCACACGTCGACGCCCCCGGTCACGCTGACTACATCAAGAACATGATCACCGGTGCTGCTCAGATGGACGGTGCAATCCTCGTGGTTGCCGCCACTGACGGCCCGATGGCTCAGACCCGTGAGCACGTTCTGCTCGCCCGCCAGGTTGGTGTCCCCTACCTGCTGGTCGCGCTGAACAAGTCCGACATGGTCGAGGACGAGGAACTCCTCGACCTCGTCGAGATGGAAGTTCGTGAGCTTCTGTCCTCGCAGGACTTCGACGGCGACAACGCTCCCGTCATCCGCGTCTCCGGTCTGAAGGCTCTGGAAGGCGACCCCAAGTGGGTTGCTTCCGTCCAGGAGCTCATGGCCGCCGTCGACGAGTCCGTTCCGGACCCGGTTCGTGACCGTGACAAGCCGTTCCTGATGCCGATCGAGGACGTCTTCACCATCACCGGTCGTGGCACCGTGGTGACCGGCCGCGCCGAGCGTGGCACCCTCGCCATCAACTCCGAGGTCGAGATCGTCGGCATCCGCCCGGTCCAGAAGACCACGGTCACCGGTATCGAGATGTTCCACAAGCAGCTCGACGAAGCATGGGCCGGCGAGAACTGTGGTCTGCTGCTCCGTGGCCTCAAGCGCGACGATGTCGAGCGTGGCCAGGTTGTGGTGAAGCCGGGTTCCATCACCCCGCACACCAACTTCGAGGCCAACGTCTACATCCTCTCCAAGGATGAAGGCGGCCGCCACAACCCGTTCTACTCGAACTACCGCCCGCAGTTCTACTTCCGCACCACGGACGTCACCGGCGTGATCACCCTCCCCGAGGGCACCGAAATGGTCATGCCTGGCGACAACACCGAAATGAGCGTTGAGCTGATCCAGCCCATCGCCATGGAAGAGGGCCTCGGCTTCGCCATCCGTGAAGGTGGCCGCACCGTTGGTTCGGGTCGTGTGACCAAGATCATCAAGTAGTCACTGACTGCTGATCGCCGGCTGATGCCGGTGTGAAGGCCCCGCTGCTTCGGCAGCGGGGCCTTTGCTTTGTCCTTTGCTTTGTCCTCGGGCAGGGGAGGACTCCAAGGACCCCATGAGTCCCGCGCATAGTCCTCTGGCGGCTGGGAGTGCGCCGCCCGGGGCTTGACGGCTGCAATCGCGCGTCCCACGGCCGTCGCGGCCTCAGCGGCGCCTCCCTCGCAGGTGCTTCGGGACCTGATCCGGCGCCGTTCCCACGTCCTCGGCACTGGCGCTCTCGAGTGCCCGTCAGATCCCGATTCGCTATTCCCTTCCAGATGCGCCATACTTGAAGGGTTGTTCAAGCGCCCCTTCGTGCCCCGACCCGGATAATGCCGGGTGTCAGGGACCAGGCTGGGGACCAAACATGACCA
This sequence comes from Arthrobacter sp. Y-9, assembly GCF_029690065.1. NCBI lineage: Bacteria > Bacillati > Actinomycetota > Actinomycetes > Micrococcales > Micrococcaceae > Arthrobacter > Arthrobacter sp. Y-9. The sequence goes on along the minus strand of NZ_CP121463.1, from coordinate 2,765,124 downwards.
ATCCATCCACTGAGAACGGTGTGACGCGTCCAGAATCTGGCCGACACGCCCGACCGCGTGGGTCGGTTGCTCCGGTGGGTTGAGGAACCCGGGCTCAGCTCGGATTCAGCTCATGCGGAGAGCGGTAGTCACGACTTCAAATGCCTCGGCAGCCGCACATAACAGCAAAGAGATGCGAATAGCGGTCCTGATCACTCAGGACTGAACCTAATGAAAGAGAGTCAGGCGACATGGCGGGACAGAAGATCCGCATCCGGCTGAAGTCATATGACCACGAGGTCATTGATGTTTCGGCACGGAAGATCGTTGAGACGGTCACGCGCGCAGGCGCAACGGTAGTCGGCCCGGTGCCGCTGCCCACGGAGAAGAACGTTTACTGCGTTATCCGTTCTCCCCACAAGTACAAGGACAGCCGTGAGCACTTCGAAATGCGTACTCACAAGCGTCTGATCGACATCATCGACCCCACGCCGAAGGCTGTTGACTCGCTCATGCGTCTCGACCTGCCGGCCGACGTGAACATCGAAATCAAGCTCTAGGGAGGTGCTGAGAGACTATGACCGCAACCCGCAACGTTAAGGGCCTGCTGGGCACGAAGCTCGGCATGACCCAGGTTTGGGATGAGAACAACAAGCTCATCCCCGTGACCGTCGTCCAGGCCGACTCCAACGTCGTCACCCAGCTGCGCAACGCAGACAAGGACGGCTACACCGCGGTTCAGATCGGCTTCGGCCAGATCGACCCGCGCAAGGTCACCAAGCCGCTCGCCGGCCACTTCGACAAGGCCGGTGTCACCCCGCGCCGTCACGTCGTCGAACTGCGCACCGCTGACGCCGAGAGCTACGAGCTCGGCCAGCAGCTCTCCGTGGAGCTCTTCGAAGCCGGTCAGAAGATCGACGTCGTCGGCACCACCAAGGGCAAGGGCTTCGCCGGTGTCATGAAGCGTCACGGCTTCTCCGGTGTCGGTGCTTCCCACGGTGCTCACAAGAACCACCGCAAGCCCGGTTCCATCGGTGGCGCATCCACCCCGAGCCGCGTCTTCAAGGGCCTGAAAATGGCCGGCCGCATGGGCAATGTCCGTCACACCACGCTGAACCTCACGGTTCACGGTGTCGACGCCGAGAAGTCGCTGCTCCTGATCAAGGGTGCCGTTCCCGGCGCCCGCGGCTCGGTCGTCCTCGTACGCACCGCCGTGAAGGGAGCCTAGTACCATGGCCAACACCATCAAGGTTGACCTGCCCGCCGAGATCTTCGACGTTCAGACCAACGTGCCGCTGCTGCACCAGGTCGTCGTCGCGCAGCTCGCTGCTGCTCGTCAGGGCACTCACAAGACCAAGTCCCGCGGCGAAGTCGCCGGTGCCGGTCGTAAGCCGTTCAAGCAGAAGGGCACCGGCCGCGCCCGTCAGGGTTCCGTCCGTGCTCCTCACATGACCGGTGGTGGCGTCGTCCACGGCCCGACCCCGCGTGACTACTCGCAGCGCACCCCCAAGAAGATGAAGGCTGCTGCTCTCCGTGGCGCCCTCTCCGACCGCGCTCGTAACGGTCGCATCCACGTGGTGGAGTCCCTGGTTTCCGGCACCACGCCGAGCACCAAGGACGCCCGCGCCGCGCTGAAGGCGATCTCCGACCGCAAGAACCTGCTCGTGGTGATCGACCGCGCCAACGATGTTGCAGCACTGTCCGTGCGCAACCTCGTCGAGGTTCACGTTCTGTACGTCGACCAGCTCAACACCTACGATGTGCTGATCTCCGACGACGTGATCTTCACCAAGGACGCCTTCGACGCCTTCGTTGCCGGTAAGGACAACAAGACCGTGGAGGAAGCCAAGTGAGCGCCGTCTTCAACAAGGACCCGCGTGACGTCATTCTCGCGCCCGTGGTCTCCGAAAAGAGCTACGGCCTGATCGACGAGGGTCAGTACACCTTCCTGGTGGACCCCCGTTCGAACAAGACCGAGATCAAGCTGGCCGTGGAGAAGATCTTCTCCGTCAAGGTCGACACGATCAACACCATCAACCGTGCCGGTAAGCGCAAGCGCACCAAGTTCGGATGGGGGCAGCGCAAGAGCACCAAGCGCGCGATTGTCACCCTGAAGGAAGGCACCATCGACATCTTCGGCGGTCCGCTCGCGTAGCGGAGACCACTTTAACGAGGAATAAATTATGGCAATCCGCAATTACAAGCCGACCACCCCGGGCCGTCGTGGCTCGAGCGTGGCCGACTTCAGCGAAGTAACTCGCTCGACTCCGGAAAAGTCGCTGCTGCGTCCGCTCACCAAGAGCGGTGGCCGCAACAACACCGGTCGTATCACCACCCGTCACAAGGGTGGTGGCCACAAGCGCCAGTACCGCGTGATCGACTTCCGTCGTCACGACAAGGACGGCGTGAACGCCAAGGTCGCGCACATCGAGTACGACCCCAACCGTACGGCTCGTATCGCGCTCCTGCACTACGTTGATGGCACCAAGCGTTACATCATCGCTCCCAACAAGCTCTCCCAGGGCGACATCGTGGAGTCGGGTCCGAACGCTGACATCAAGCCCGGCAACAACCTGCCGCTGCGCAACATCCCGGTCGGTACCGTGATCCACGCAGTTGAGCTCCGCCCCGGTGGCGGCGCCAAGATGGCCCGCTCCGCCGGCGCCTCCGTGCAGCTCGTCGCCCGTGAAGGCCGTTTCGCCCAGCTGCGTCTGCCGTCCGGTGAAGTCCGCAACGTCGACGTGCGCTGCCGCGCCACCGTCGGCGAGGTCGGCAACGCCGAGCAGTCGAACATCAACTGGGGCAAGGCCGGCCGTATGCGCTGGAAGGGCGTCCGCCCGACCGTGCGTGGTGTGGCCATGAACCCGGTTGACCACCCGCATGGTGGTGGTGAAGGCAAGACTTCTGGTGGCCGTCACCCGGTCAACCCGAACGGCAAGCCTGAGGGTCGCACCCGCCGCCCCAACAAGGAAAGCGACAAGCTCATTGTGCGTCGTCGTCGTACCGGCAAGAACAAGCGATAGGAGCCTGGAAACATGCCACGCAGCCTGAAGAAAGGTCCTTTCGTTGACCAGCACCTCTTCGTGAAGGTCGCCAAGGAGAACGAAAAGGGCACCAAGAACGTCATCAAGACGTGGTCCCGTCGCTCGATGATCATCCCGGACATGCTGGGTCACACGATCGCCGTGCACGACGGACGCAAGCACGTGCCGGTTTTCATCACGGAGTCGATGGTCGGGCACAAGCTCGGCGAATTCGCCCCGACGCGGACTTTCCGCGGCCACGTGAAGGACGACCGCAAGGGCAAGCGCCGCTAGGCGCCTGACCTCGGTCTTAAGACGAGAGAAGGAAAGCAATGGAAGCCAAGGCTATTGCGCGTCACATCCGCGTAACGCCTATGAAGGCCCGGCGCGTCGTCAACCTTGTTCGTGGCAAGCAGGCGAATGAGGCTCTGGCGATCCTGAAGTTTGCTGAGCAGGCAGCTTCGGAGCCGGTCTACAAGGTAGTTCAGTCCGCCATCGCGAACGCCCGTGTCCTCGCGGACCGTGACGGCGTCGCGTTTGACGAAGGTGATCTGTACATCAGCGAGGCATTCGTTGATGAGGGTCCGACCATGAAGCGGTTCCAGCCGCGTGCCCAGGGTCGTGCCTTCCAGATCAAGAAGCGCACCAGCCACATCACCGTGGTTGTCGCTACCCCGGAGAACGAGGAGGCCCGCTAAGTGGGACAGAAAGTAAACCCGAACGGGTTCCGACTCGGCATCACCACCAATCACATCTCGCACTGGTTCGCGGACAGCAACAAGCCCGGTCAGCGCTACAAGGACTTCGTCCGTGAGGACGTCAAGATCCGCGAGCTCATGACCACCGGCATGGAGCGCGCCGGCATCGCCAAGGTCGAGATCGAGCGTACTCGTGACCGCGTGCGTGTGGACATCCACACCGCCCGTCCGGGTATCGTGATCGGCCGTCGTGGTGCTGAAGCAGACCGCATCCGCGGCGAGCTGGAGAAGCTCACGGGCAAGCAGGTTCAGCTGAACATCCTCGAGGTCAAGAACCCCGAGATCGAAGCTCAGCTGGTGGCCCAGGGCATCGCCGAGCAGCTCTCTTCCCGCGTGGCTTTCCGCCGTGCGATGAAGAAGGCCATGCAGTCCGCACAGCGCGCCGGCGCCAAGGGCATCCGTGTCGCTTGCTCCGGTCGTCTGGGTGGCGCTGAAATGTCCCGCTCGGAGTTCTACCGCGAAGGTCGTGTGCCGCTGCACACCCTGCGCGCCAACATCGACTACGGCTTCTACGAGGCAAAGACCACCTTCGGCCGCATCGGCGTGAAGGTCTGGATCTACAAGGGCGATGTGACCGCGAAGGAGCTTGCTGCACAGCAGGCCGCAGCCCCGTCCCGTGGCCGCAACGAGCGTCCCGGCCGCCCCGGTGGCGACCGTCGTCGTCGCAACGAGCGTCCGGCCGCCGACGCAGCTCCGGCTGCCGAGGCACCGGCTGCTGAAGCAGCAGAAGGAGGACAGGCTTAAATGCTGATCCCACGTCGAGTCAAGCACCGCAAGCAGCACCACCCGGGTCGTTCCGGCGCTGCCACCGGTGGCACCGAGGTCACCTTCGGTGAGTTCGGTATCCAGGCGCTGACCCCGGCCTACGTGACGAACCGCCAGATCGAATCTGCGCGTATCGCCATGACCCGTCACATCAAGCGTGGCGGTAAGGTCTGGATCAACATCTACCCGGACCGCCCCCTGACCAAGAAGCCTGCCGAAACCCGCATGGGGTCCGGTAAGGGTTCCCCCGAGTGGTGGGTGGCCAACGTCAAGCCGGGACGGGTTCTCTTCGAACTCTCCGGTGTGAATGAAGAAGTGGCCCGCGAGGCACTGCGCCTGGCAATCCACAAGCTCCCGTTGAAGGCACGCATCGTGCGTCGCGAAGGTGGTGAATAGAAATGGCAGTTGGATCCAAGGATCTGGCCCCGGCACAGCTTGACGGTTTCGACAACGAGCGTCTGGTTGCTGAACTCCGTAAGGCCAAGGAAGAGCTGTTCAACCTGCGTTTCCAGTCCGCCACTGGTCAGCTGGAGAGCCATGGCCGACTCAAGTCCGTGAAGCGCGACATCGCTCGCATCTACACGGTCCTGCGTGAGCGCGAGCTGGGCATTCGCCCGGAGCCCGCTCCGGTGGTCGAGGCCAAGGAAGAGAAGAAGGCCAAGAAGTCTTCCAAGAAGGCCGAGGCCGTTGAGGCCGCAGCTACCGAGGAGGACGCCAAGTGAGTGAAAAGGATCAGAACGTGACGGAAACTGCTGCGCAGCAGCGCGGTTACCGCAAGACGCGTCGCGGCTACGTGGTCTCCGACAAGATGGAGAAGACCATCGTCGTCGAGGTCGAGGACCGTGTGAAGCACGCTCTGTACGGTAAGGTCATCCGTCGTACGTCCAAGATCAAGGCTCACGACGAAGAGAACACCGCCGGCATCGGCGACCTGGTTCTCCTCGCCGAGACCCGCCCGCTCTCCGCCACCAAGCGCTGGCGTCTGGTGGAGGTCATCGAGCGCGCCAAGTAAAACCGGCCGCTTGATCGCTCCACTGAGCATCGAGAAGACCCCCGTTCCCTTCTGGGAGCGGGGGTCTTCCGCTTTCCCCGGCTCCCGGCCATGGCTCAGCGCAGCGCGCGGACGGCGAGACGACGACGGCGGCCCGGCTTCGCGCCGTCGTGCGTCCACCGGGTGCCGGGCCAGGATGTCGGAGGCGGCGGGTATTCTGTCCTCAGTGCGCGGGGGAGCGCTCCGCCGATGATCCTGAGGTGACTCATGCCGACTGACCTTGCCCGCCATGCCGCCGATTCGCATGGCCTCATCAAAGTGCGCGGGGCGCGCGAGAACAACCTTCAGGACGTCTCGCTGGATCTGCCCAAGCGCCGCATCACGGTGTTCACCGGAGTGTCCGGTTCGGGCAAGAGCTCCCTGGTCTTCGGGACCATCGCCGCGGAGTCCCAGCGGCTCATCAACGAGACCTACACGACTTTCGTGCAGTCCTTCATGCCGAGCCTGCCCCGCCCGGACGTGGACGAGTTGGAGAACCTCTCCGCCGCGATCGTGGTGAACCAGGAGCGGATGGGGAGCAATTCGCGGTCCACGCTGGGCACCGTCACCGACGCCCACGCCCTGCTGCGGATCATCTTCTCCCGGGTGGGGGTGCCGAGCGCCGGTCACGCCGGGAAGTACTCGTTCAACCTGGCGGAAGGGATGTGCCCGGAGTGCGAGGGCGCGGGGGAGATCTCCGCGCTGGACGTGGACGTGCTCCTGGACCGGAACCTGTCCCTCTCCCAGGGGGCCATCAAGGTGCCGGGCTTCACCGTGGACGGCTGGCTGATCAAGGTGCTGCTCGGGACGGGACGGTTCGATCCGGATCTGCCGGTCAAGGACTACGATCCGGAGACGCTCGACTTCCTGCTCCACTCGCCGGCCGTCAAGGTCAAGATGGACAACGTCAACATGACGTTCCTCGGGCTCGAGACCCGGATCCGGCAGAGCTACCTGGCCGGAGGCAAGGAGCCCAAGCAGGCGCACATCAAGGCCTTCCTGGAACGGGCCGCCACCTTCGCGGAATGCCCGCTGTGCCACGGCGGCCGCCTCAACCAGGAAGCCCTGGCCAGCAGGATCGACGGGCAGAACATCGCGGAGTGCGCCCAGATCCAGGTCACGGATCTGATCGAGTTCCTGCGGGGCGTCGACGAGCCCTCCGTGGCGCCGGTGATCACGAACCTGCTCGGCACTCTGCAGGCCCTGGTCGACATCGGCCTCGGGTACCTCAGTCTGGACCGGGCGTCCTCCACCCTGTCCGGGGGAGAGGCCCAGCGGGTGAAGATGGTCCGGCACCTCGGGTCGCCGCTCTCCGACGTCACCTATGTCTTCGATGAACCGACCGTGGGCCTCCACCCGCATGACATCGCCCGGATGAACGATCTGCTGCGGAGCCTGCGGGACAAGGGCAACACGATCCTGGTGGTCGAGCACAAGCCGGAGGTCATGGCGATCGCCGACCACATCGTCGACATCGGTCCCAAGGCCGGCATTCACGGCGGGGAGATCGTCTTCCAGGGCAGCTTCGAGGATCTGTCCTCCGCTCAGACCCTCACCGGACAGCACGTCGGCTCACGGGTCCCCTTCAAGGAGTCCGTGCGGACCGCGACCGGAGCCTTGGAGATCCGCGGCGCGAACACGCACAATCTGCGCGACGTGGACGTGGACGTGCCCACCGGGGTGCTGTGCGCCGTCACGGGCGTGGCCGGTTCGGGGAAGAGCTCGCTCATCCATGGGGCGCTCGGCAAGCGGGACGGCGTGCACGTGGTGGACCAGTCCGCCATCCGCGGTTCGCGCCGTTCCAATCCCGCCACGTACACCGGGGCGCTGGACCACATCCGGGCGGCCTTCGCCAAGGCCACGGGCACCAAACCCGCCTTGTTCTCCGCCAACTCCGAAGGCGCCTGCCCCACCTGCAAGGGGGCAGGGGAGACGTTCACCGAGATCCCCGGCATGGCGCCGGTGGGAACGCTGTGCGAGGACTGCGGCGGCAAGTGCTTCACGGACGAGGTCCTCGAATACCGCCTGGGCGGGCTCAACATCTACGAAGTGATGCGGCTGAGCGTCGAAGAGGCGCTGGACCAGCTCGCGGTGCCCAAGGCCCGGCCCATCCTGGAACGACTGGCCCGGGTCGGCCTCGGATACATCACCCTCGGCCAATCGCTCTCCACCCTCTCAGGCGGCGAGCGGCAGCGGATCAAGCTCGCCACGCACATGGGCAGCGACGCCGGGGTGTTCATCCTGGACGAGCCGACCACGGGACTGCACCTGGCCGACGTCGAGAACCTGCTCGGCCTGCTCGATCAGCTGGTGGACGAGGGGAACACCGTGGTGGTGATCGAGCATCATCTCGGCGTGGTCGCCCATGCGGACTGGGTCATCGACATGGGTCCAGGAGCCGGCCACGACGGCGGCACGGTGGTCTTCGAGGGCACCCCTGAGGCGCTGGCGGACTCGGACAGCCTGACCGGGCGCTACCTCAAGGCGTACGTGTCCTGAACCACCCGGAATCCCAGGATTCACGCGGGTTCCCGGTTCGTGGAGCGCGCCTGCGCTGTGCTAGGATATTGAGCTTGTATGGGTGCGTCATGCGCCCGAACAGATCCTCGTAAACCATCGTGCCAGTGCATACTGCCTCAGGGCCGGTCCCCGGCCAGGGGGCCCAGATGCGTCTGGAACGAGGGTTTAACCCTGTGCTGGCAAAATCCAGGCAGGGCAGAGACACCCCAACAACCGTTCCGCAAGGCTCGCACTGTAGGCAGTATTTCAGCGTGAGAACCGGCGCGACGCAAGGAGTAAACATTGATTCAGCAGGAGTCGCGGCTTAAGGTCGCCGACAACACGGGTGCCAAGGAAATCTTGACCATCCGCGTTCTCGGTGGATCCGGTCGCCGCTACGCAGGCATCGGCGACGTCATCGTCGCCACCGTCAAGGACGCTATCCCTGGCGGAAACGTGAAGAAGGGCGACGTCGTCAAGGCTGTCGTCGTCCGCACCCGTAAGGAGCGCCGTCGTCCGGACGGTTCCTACATCAAGTTCGATGAGAACGCAGCCGTGATCCTGAAGAACACGGACGGGGAGCCCCGCGGCACCCGTATCTTCGGCCCGGTTGGCCGCGAGCTTCGCGACAAGAAGTTCATGAAGATCGTCTCGCTGGCCCCGGAGGTGCTGTAACTATGGGTGCAAAGATCAAGAAGGGCGATCTCGTCCAGGTCATCACCGGCGCTCGTCAGTCCCGTGGTGGAGACCGTGGCAAGCAGGGCAAGGTCCTGCGGGTGTTCCCGGAATCCAACCGCGTTCTGGTTGAGGGCATCAACCGTGTCACCAAGCACGTGAAGGCCGGCCAGACCCAGCGCGGCACCAACACCGGTGGCATCGAGGTCGTTGAGGCCCCGATCCACCTGTCGAACGTCGCTCTGGTGGATCCGTCCACCAAGAAGCCGACCCGCGTCGGTTTCCGTGTCGAGAAGGTTGAGCGCGACGGTGTGGAGCGCGAAGTGCGCATCCGCGTCGCCAAGGCCTCCGGGAAGGACATCTAATGACTGAGACCCTCGAGACTCCGGTGAAGATCGTCCCGCGTCTGAAGACCAAGTACGCCGAGAACATCAAGCAGTCCCTGCAGGATGAGTTCGAGTACGAGAACGTCAACCAGGTTCCGCGCCTTGTGAAGGTCGTCGTGAACATGGGTGTCGGTGACGCCGCCAAGGATTCCAAGCTGATCGACGGCGCCGTCCGCGACCTGACCGCGATCACCGGTCAGAAGCCCCAGGTCACCAAGGCCCGCAAGTCCATCGCCCAGTTCAAGCTGCGTGAGGGTATGCCGATCGGCGCCCACGCGACGCTTCGTGGCGACCGCATGTGGGAATTCCTGGATCGTCTGGTCACCCTCGCACTGCCCCGTATCCGCGACTTCCGCGGCCTGAACGGCAAGCAGTTCGACGGTAACGGCAACTACACCTTCGGTCTCACGGAGCAGGTCATGTTCCACGAGATCGACCAGGACGCCATCGACCGCGTCCGTGGTATGGACATCACGGTTGTCACCACCGCGAAGACCGACGAGGAAGGCCGCGCGCTGCTCAAGCACCTCGGCTTCCCGTTCAAGACCGAAGACTAATCCAACTACGTAAAAGGTCCACTGGCTCCGCCCGTGGAAACCGGTACGAGGAAGGGCATGAGCCCTCATGACCATGACTGATCCCGTCGCAGACATGCTGACCCGTCTGCGCAATGCAAACTCGGCGTACCACGACACCGTGTCGATGCCGTACTCCAAGCTGAAGGCCCGCGTCGCCGACATCCTGAAGGCCGAGGGTTACATCTCGGACTGGAAGGAAGAAGAGGCACGCGTCGGCAAGACGCTGACCATCACCCTTAAGTTCGGTCCGAGCCGCGAGCGTTCCATCGCTGGCGTCCGCCGTATCTCCAAGCCCGGTCTGCGCGTTTACGCGAAGTCCACCAACCTGCCGCACGTGCTGGGTGGCCTGGGTATCGCTATCCTGTCCACCTCTTCCGGCCTCCTGACTGACAAGCAGGCCGGCAAGAAGGGCGTGGGCGGCGAAGTCCTCGCGTACGTCTGGTAACGGGAAAGGAAGAGAAGAATGTCGCGTATTGGACGTCTCCCCATCACCGTTCCGGCTGGCGTTGAGGTCAAGATCGATGGAGCCGTTGTCACCGTCAAGGGTGCCAAGGGCGAACTGAGCCACACCGTGGCCAGCCCCATCGAGGTGGCCCTGGAAGAGGGCACGATCTCCGTGTCCCGCCCGAACGACGAGCGCACTGCTCGCTCGCTGCACGGCCTGACCCGTACCCTGATCGCCAACATGATCGACGGCGTGACCAAGGGCTACGAGAAGAAGCTGGAAATCGTCGGCACGGGTTACCGTGTGCAGGCCAAGGGTTCTGACCTGGAGTTCGCTCTGGGCTACAGCCACCCGGTCAGCGTCGTCGCTCCCGCCGGCATCACGTTTGCCGTTGAAGGCCCGACCAAGCTCTCTGTTGCTGGCATTGACAAGCAGCAGGTCGGCGAAGTCGCTGCCAACATCCGCAAGCTGCGCAAGCCCGACCCCTACAAGGGCAAGGGCATCCGTTACGCCGGCGAAATCATCCGCCGCAAGGTCGGAAAGGCTGGTAAGTAACCATGGCCATCAGCATTAACAAGAAGCGCAACAGCAAGAACAAGACCTCGGCCCGTAGCCGTCGTCAGCTGCGTATCCGCAAGCGCATCTCCGGTACCCCGGCTCGTCCGCGCCTCATCGTCAACCGTTCGGCCCGTCACATCTTCGTGCAGGTCGTGGATGACACCGTGGCAAAGACCCTCGCCTCGGCCTCCACCATGGAAGCCGATCTGCGTGCGTTCGAAGGTGACAAGACCGCCAAGGCCAAGCGCGTTGGTGAACTGGTCGCCGAGCGTGCCAAGGCAGCCGGTGTTGAGGCCGTGGTCTTCGACCGCGGTGGCAACAAGTACCACGGCCGCATCGCCGCCGTCGCTGACGGTGCTCGCGAAGGTGGTCTGGCGCTGTGACCGAAGTGAACAACGAAAAGGAAACCCAGGTGACTGAAGCTGCAGCCGCTGTTGCAACTGAAACCACTGAGGCTGCCAACAACGACAACCGCCGTGGCGGCCGTCGTGGTGAGCGCGGCGAACGTGGTGGCCGTGGCGAGCGTGGCGGCCGTGGCCGTGACGCCCGCGAGGCCGAGAAGAGCCAGTTCGTTGAGCGTGTTGTAACCATCAACCGTGTCGCCAAGGTGGTCAAGGGTGGCCGCCGCTTCAGCTTCACCGCCCTCGTGGTGGTCGGCGATGGCAACGGCATGGTCGGTGTCGGTTACGGCAAGGCTCGCGAAGTCCCCGCCGCCATCGCCAAGGGTGTTGAAGAGGCTAAGAAGTCCTTCTTCCGCGTCCCGCGCGTCGGCAGCACCATCCCGCACCGCGTCCAGGGCGAAGCCGCCGCTGGTGTCGTGATGCTCCGTCCGGCTTCCCCGGGTACCGGTGTTATCGCCGGTGGTCCGGTCCGCGCCGTGCTGGAGTGCGTCGGCATCCACGACGTGCTGTCCAAGTCGCTGGGCTCCTCCAACGCCATCAACATCGTTCACGCGACTGTTGAGGCTCTGCGTCAGCTCGAGGAGCCGGCAGCTGTTGCCGCTCGTCGTGGCCTGCCGCTGGACGAGGTTGCTCCCGCAGCTCTGGTGCGTGCTCTGAACAACCAGAAGGCAGGTGCCTGAGCCATGGCAAAGAACCTGACTCCGTCCGACGCTCAGTTGGAAATCACCCAGATCAAGGGCGTCATCGGCGCCAAGCAGAACCAGCGTGACACGCTCCGCTCTCTCGGTCTCAAGCGCATCGGCCACTCCGTGGTCCGTTCCGCTGACGCCGTGACCGTGGGCATGCTCAACACGGTTCCGCACCTCGTAGAGGTCAAGGAGGCGAAGTAATGGCTGAGAAGAAGACTGCTGAGCCTGCAGCGACCGAAGAGAAGCAGCACGCTCTGAAGATCCACCACCTGCGTCCCGCCGCTGGTGCCAAGACCGCGAAGACCCGTGTGGGCCGTGGTGAAGGCTCCAAGGGTAAGACCGCCGGTCGTGGTACCAAGGGCACCAAGGCGCGTTACCAGGTCAAGGCCGGCTTCGCCGGTGGCCAGCTGCCGCTGCACATGCGCCTGCCGAAGCTTCGCGGCTTCAAGAACCCGTTCCGTGTCGAGTTCCAGGTGGTCAACCTTGACCGTCTCTCCGAGCTCTTCCCGGAGGGTGGCACCGTGACGGTGGCCGACCTGGTCGCCAAGGGCGCGGTTCGCAAGAACCAGCCCGTCAAGGTGCTCGGCTCTGGTGACATCACCGTCAAGGTCGATGTGACCGTGGATGCCTTCTCCGCCAGCGCGGCTGAGAAGATCCAGGCCGCCGGTGGTTCCGTCACCGCTCTCTGAGAGCCGGACCCGCTGAACGCGATCTGAGAACTCCCGGCACCCGGACAGCTGTCCGGGTGCCGGGAGTTCCTGCATTCGCGACGAATTACGGGGCTGACCGACACAACGGTTAGACTCTGATGTCGGGTTCAACCAGGAACCCACTCTCCTTTACCTCACAGATCCCTCAGGAGGACGCTTGCTCAGCGCATTCGGCCGTGCCTTCAGGACCCCTGACTTGCGACGCAAGTTGCTGTTCACTCTTGGCATCGTCACGATCTTCCGGCTCGGCGCGTTCATCCCGGCACCGGGTGTGAGCTATAACAACGTTCAGCAGTGTCTCCAGCTGACGCAGGGCAACAGCAGCCTGCAGCAGATGGTGAACATGTTCTCGGGTGGCGCCCTGCTTCAGGTCTCCATCTTCGCGCTGGGCATCATGCCGTACATCACCGCCAGCATCATCGTTCAGCTACTGCGCGTCGTGATCCCCCGGTTCCAGGAACTGTATGAGGAAGGCGCCTCCGGGCAGACCAAGCTCACGCAGTACACGCGGTATCTGACGATCGCCCTGGGCCTCCTGAACGCCACCACGCTGGTGTCCCTGGCCCGTTCCGGTCAGCTGTTCCAGGGCTGCGCCCTGCCGCTGATCCCGGACAACAGCATCATCACGACGATCCTGCTGATCATCACCCTGACCGCAGGCACCGGCCTCATCATGTGGATGGGCGAGCTCGTGACGGAAAAGGGCATCGGCAACGGCATGTCCCTGCTGATCTTCACCTCCATCGCGGCCGGCTTCGTGCCCGCCATGAACGGCATCATCGGAGCCAAGGGCTGGGGCACGTTCATCGCGGTCCTGCTGGTCGGCCTCCTGACCGTGGCTCTCGTGGTCTTCGTCGAGCAGTCCCAGCGGCGCATCCCGGTGCAGTACGCCAAGCGCATGGTCGGACGCCGCACCGTCGGTGGCACCACCACCTACATCCCGATCAAGGTCAACATGGCCGGCGTGATCCCCGTGATCTTCGCGTCGTCCATCCTGTACCTGCCGGCGCTGATCGCGCAGTTCAACACCCCGACGGACGGGCGCCCCGTTCCCGAGTGGGTGGTGTGGATCAACAACAACCTCACCAAGGGTGATCACCCGTTCTACATGGCGGTGTACTTCCTGCTGATCATCTTCTTCACCTACTTCTACGTCTCGATCACCTTCAACCCTGAAGAGGTCTCGGACAACATGAAGAAGTACGGTGGCTTCATTCCCGGGATCCGGGCGGGCCGTCCCACTGCTGAGTACCTGCAGTACGTGCTGTCCCGGATCACCCTGCCAGGTGCGCTGTACCTCGGCATTGTTGCGCTCATCCCGCTGGTGGCCCTGGTCCTGGTCCAGGCCAACCAGAACTTCCCCTTCGGCGGCACCTCGATCCTCATCATGGTCGGTGTCGGACTGGAGACGGTGAAGCAGATCGACGCGCAGCTTCAACAACGGCACTACGAAGGGCTCTTGCGATGACAAGAATGCTGATTATCGGTCCTCCCGGCTCCGGCAAGGGGACGCAGGCCGAGCGGATCTCCGATCGTCTCGGTGTGGTGGCCATCTCCACCGGCGACATCTTCCGCGCCAACGTCAAGGGCGAGACCCCGCTGGGCCTGGAAGCCAAGAAGTACATGGACGCCGGGGACTTCGTCCCCGACTCGGTCACCAACCGCATGGTCCGTGACCGGCTGGGCCAGGACGATGTGGCGGAGGGCTTCCTGCTCGACGGCTACCCGCGCACGGTCGCGCAGGTGGACGAGCTGGACCAGATCCTCTCCGAGTCCGGCACCCGCCTGGACGTGGTGCTCCAGCTGACCGCGGATGACGAGGAACTCGTCACCCGTCTGCTCGGCAGGGCTCTGGAGACCGGCCGCAGCGATGACAATGAGACCGTCATCCGCCACCGGCTGGATCTCTACCACGAGCAGACCGAAGCCGTGGTGGGCAAGTACGCCGAGCGCGGGATCCTCCGCCGCGTGGATGGCATCGGAGCCATCGACGAGGTCACGGACCGCGTGATGGCCGCCATCGCCGAGGCCGTGGCGGACGAAGCCGCCAGCGCCTAGAAATCCCTGTCATGCCCCTGGAGACACTCCGGGGGCATGGTTTTTCCCCGGTGGCCCCGAACCGGCCGCCCCGACGTCAGTAACCCCGAAGGCCGCGTGACACGCGACCGGAACCGAAGGAAGACCTGTGGCATTCCACTCTCCGCGGATCGAGTACAAGACCAACGCCCAGATGCGCATCATGCAGGAGGCCGGCGAGCTTCTCAGCCGTGCCCTGGACGCGGCCGTGGCCGCGGTCGCACCGGGTGTCACGACCGATGAGCTGGATGCCGTCTTCGCCGCGGTGGTGGACGAGGCGGGCGCGCAGTACAACTTCCTCGGCTACCACGGCTATCCCAAGCACATCTGCGCCTCGGTCAATGACGAGGTGGTGCACGGCATCCCCGGGCCGCGCGCGCTGGAGCCCGGTGACGTGGTGAAGATCGACGGCGGCTGCATCGTGCGCGGCTGGAACGCCGACTCCGCACGGACCGTCATCGTGGGCCAGGGGGATCCGGAGGACGAGCGTCTCTCCGAGGTCACCCGTATGGCCATGTGGCACGGCATCGCGGCGCTGGCCACCGCCAAGTACGTGGGCGACATCGGCGACGCCATCGACGACTACGTGACCGCTCAGAAGGGCAAGCCGCTCGGCATCCTGGAGGACTACTGCGGCCACGGCATCGGCTCGCAGATGCACATGGCGCCGGACGTCCTGAACTACCGCAGCAAGCACCGGGGCCCGAAGATCAAGCCGGGCATGTGTTTCGCGATCGAGCCGATGCTGGTCCGCGGCGGACTCGAAACCGCCGTGCTGGAAGACGACTGGACCGTCGTCACCACCGACGGCGCCCGGGCTTCGCAGTGGGAGCATTCCGTGGCCGTCCACCGCGAGGGCATCTGGGTCCTCACGGCACCCGACGGCGGCGCCTCCGAGCTCTCGAAGCTCGGCGTGACCGTGGTGCCGATCCCGGGGTGAGCCAGGTCCGCCGTCGCGCGTGAACAGGCGACGGCGGCGCCGTGACAGTCTGCGCAGAGGCCCCTGACCGTGCTGGTCAGGGGCCTCTGGCGTTTCCTCCCGAGGTGGGCCAGGTGAGGCCCGCGCCGCTCAGGCGAGGGGGAAGCTCGGAGGGAGCAGTTCCTCCGTGGAGCGGTGGGCGTGGTCGGAGGCGCTGAGCGAGGCCATGTAGCGGTTCAGGAACTCCTGCGCACGACGGCGGTGGTCGCTCGTGTCCACGGTGACGACCCGGTGGTCCTCGACCACGGTCCGGCCGGCGACGACGACCCGTGAGATGTCCCGCCCGTCGGCGTTGAGGATCAGGGTGCGGATCGGGTCGGCGTACGGGCCGATGTGGCTGCCGGTGAGGTCCAGGACGAAGTAGTCCGCCTGGCAGCCGGGCGCGAGGCGTCCGAGGTCGTCCCGGCCGAGGGCTTCTGCGGGATCGAGGGTGGCGGAGCGGAAGAGATCTCCCGCCTGAGCCGCCGCCCGGTCTCCGGTGGTGGACTTCTGCATCGCCATCGCGAGGTCGAGGCCGCGGATCATGTTCGGCGGCGCCGAGTCGGTGCCCATCACCACCCGGATCCCGCGGGCGCGGTACGCGTCATAGTCCTCCAGCACATTCCCGTAGTGGGCGGAGGGGATGGGGCAGAACACCACGGACGTCCCCGACGCCGCGAGGAGTGCGAGGTCGTCGCCAGCCCCGTAGGCGCTGGGCATGTGGCGATGCCCTGGCACCGTCCAGGCGTGCGGGATGAAGGTGCGGTCCGCCAGGAAGCCGATCGAATGGAGGTAGGGGAGAGGGCGCAGCCCGGTGCGTTCGATCATGGTCGCCACCTCGGACAGCCCCTGGGCGGCGTGGAGCCGGACCGGGATCCCCAGCTCGTCGGCCGCCTGACGCGTGAGCCGGAGTGTCTTCTCCGTCTGCGTCTCGATCCGGGCCGGCAACAGGGCCGTGCGGATCCTGCCGTCCGCCCGTCCTTCATGGTCCTTCGCGAAGCGGATGGCTTCGGCCAGCCCGTCCAGGCCCCGCTGCTCGTCCTCGTGCAGCAGTACGCGTGTCCCGTCGGTGTAGGGGATGTGGGTGCGGTAGCTGGGACCGAGGTACGCCCGCAGGCCGATGTCCTCGACGGCCGATGCCAGGTGCGCCAGATCCTCATAGTCCTCGCACCAGTCGAGATAGCTCTCCGCCGCGATCGGCATGAGGGTGGTGATGCCGTTGAGTGCGAGCTGGGTCAGGGCGAACTCGCGGCGGAAGCGCAGCTCCTCCGGGTTGAAGACCGGAGCGTTGTCCTGGAGGTGCTGCTCCGACCGGAGGAGGCCCAGCCGGGTGTCCGGTCCGTGCCAGGAGTCGAAGATCGCGTGGTCGATGTCGGCGAGGGCGTTGAGGTCGATGAAGCCGGGGGAGACGATCGAGAGTCCCGCGTCGATTTCCCGGTCGACCGGCCCGGCGTAGTCCCGGCCGACGAACAGGATGGCGCCGTCGTCGTGGACCAGTTCGGCGTCCGGCAGGATGCGGTGGTCACCGTCGGCGTAGCCGATGATGAAGGCCGCCTTGATGCGGGTGATCACTCGTGTGCTCCTCGGATGGCAGGAAGTGGGGCCACCGGTCGGGATCCCCGCCCGACCAGGATGGCATCCCCGGTGTTCCAGGACCAGCGGGCTCCGCCGTTCATGGCGCAGATGTGTTAAATCGTGGCGTGGTGATGGCGGGACTGTGCTGTTGTCGCGGCGTCCTGCCACTGCGCCCGGACGCTGTGCCCGGCCACGGCGTCCCGCCACGGCGGCCGGAGAGCGCAGCTGCCGGACGCTACGGCTCCCAGACCCGACGCCCTGCGAAAACGACGACGACGGCGGCCACCGCTGAGGTGGCCGCCGCCGTCGTCGTGCTCCGGAGAGTGAATGCCCTACTTGGCGATCTTCGGCTTCACGTCCTTGGTGTAGATGCCCTCGAGGGTGCCCTTCAGGGTGGTGAGGCTGCTCTTCACGTCGGCCTTCTGGGTCAGGATCGCCGCGGCGGCCTTGGCCATCTCCTGGTCCGCGCCCGGCAGGAACACCCGTGCGTTGTCCTGCTTGCGGGTCACCGCCAGCTGATCCATGGCGATCTTGATCTGAGGCGTCTTGGCCAGCGCCGAGGTCATGTCCGCGGACTTGCGGGTGGGCATGTAGCCGGTGGCCGCGGAGAAGAGCGCGGTGTTCTCCGGCTCCGTCACGAACTTCAGGAACGTGGCGGCGGCGAGCTGCTGGTCCTTCGGAACGCCCGCCGGGATGCCCAGGCCGGCGCCGCCGGTCGGGCAGACCGGGTTCTGCGAGGCGGAGCCGCCCGGCAGGAAGCCGACGCCCACGGTGAACTTGGCGTTCTGCAGCACGCCCACGAGCGAGCCGGTGGAGGACAGGGTGGCCGAGGCGATGCCCGCGGCGAAGTCGTCCGCGGAGTCCTTGGAGGAGACGCCGGCCCAGCCGTCCTTGTAGACCGAGTCCTGCGCGAACTGGAGCGCCTTGACGTTGGCGTCCGAGTCGGCGGTGATGTCCCAGTCCTTGGACCAGCCGCCGCCTTCACCCCAGAGGTTGTTCTGCAGGGTCCAGCCCGCGTAGCCGGCCAGTGCCGGGTACATGAAGGCGAACTCCGCCTTGGACGCGGCCTTGAGCTTCGGCGCCCATTCGGCGAACTCGGCCCAGGTCTTCGGCGCGCGGTCCGGGAGACCTGCGGCCTTGAAGTGGTCCTTGTTGTAGTAGAAGAGCGGGGTGGAGCGGGCGTACGGCATGGCCCACTGCTGGTTGTCGTAGCCGTAGTCCGCCACGAGGGTCTCGCGGAAGTCGGACAGGCTGAAGTCGAGCTGCTTGATCAGGCTGTCCAGCGGGATGATGCTCTTGTTCATGTAGTAGCGGAACCACCACACATCGGACAGGACCACGAGCGCCGGCAGTCCGCTCTTGGCGGCCTGTGCGGTCTGGAACTTCTGGGCGATCTCCTCGTAGTCCTTGCCGCCGGTGATGAGGTTGACCTTGATGTCCGGGTGCTTGGCCTGGAACTTCTCGATCAGCTGCTTCTCGACGTCCTGGGACTTGCCCGGGTGGGTGGACCAGAAGTCGAAGCTCGCGGCGGGCTTCACACCGCTGAAGTCCGTGTCCGCGGCGGCCTGGGAGGCCCCGCCACCGCTGGTGGAGGGACCGCCGCAGGCGGCGAGGGCGGCGGTGACGGCCGCGGCGGCGGAGAGGCCGAGGAATTGACGACGGCGCAGGGGCGTGTTCATGAGGTGACCTTTCAGTGATGCTGGGGGTGCGATGGTGCTGGTGTGGTGTCGGTGGGGAGGCGCGCCTCCCGGGATGGGGCCGGAGATCAGCCCGTGACGCTGCCCTGGGTGAGGCCGGCGACGATGTAGCGCTGGAGCATGGCGAAGATGAGGAGGACCGGCAGGATGACCAGGACCGAGCCGGCCATGAGGATTCCCCAGCCGGCGCCGTTGCTCTCCGAGTTCTGAAGGAGCGTCAGGCCGACGGGAAGGGTCATGCTCTCCGGGCGGTCCGTGATGATGAGGGGCCAGATGTAGTCGTTCCATTCGCTGACCACGGTCACGAGGCCCACGGTGGCGATCGAAGGGATGGAGACCGGCACCACGACCCGCCAGAGACGGCGCCAGTGCCCGGCGCCGTCGAGCTCCGCGGCTTCCAGGATGGAACCCGGCAGGGTGAGGAAGTGCTGGCGGAGCAGGAAGGTTCCGAAGGCGGTGCCCAGGCCCGGCAGGATGATGCCCCACAGGGTGTTCTTGCCGCCCAGCCCGGCGATCAGGATGTAGTTCGGCAGGATCGACACCTGGGCCGGGACCATGAGAGCCACCAGGATGATCACGAACACGACGTTCTTGAACGGGAACCGGACGAACACCAGGGCGTAGGCCGTCAGGATGGCCAGGCTCACCTTGATGGCGGAGCCCACGGCCGTGACGATCACGCTGTTGAGGAAGAACTGTCCGAACGGCACGGTGGTCATGGCCGTGTGGTAGTTGTCCAGAGTGGGCGCCTGGGGCAGGATCTTCAGGTCCGTGGTGACGATCTCGCCGGGCTGCTTGAAGGAGCTCAGCACCATCCAGAGCAGCGGCAGGAACACCACGAGCGTGGCCACGATCAACGGGATGTAGCCGCCGGCGAGTGTGGCCACGAGGTTCTTCCTGCTGAGAGCGCGGGGACGGCTGTCGGTCAGAGTGCTCATGCGTAGTGCACCTTCTTCTCCACGAAACGCAGCTGGAGGACGGTGACCACCAGAAGGATGGCGAACAGCACCACGGAGATGGCCGCCGAGTAGCCGGCGCGGTTGTAGGCGCCGAAGGCCTGCAGATAGGCCTCGTAGATGAGTGTGCTGGTGCCGTTGCCCAGCGGCGTCATGATCCGGATCAGGTCGAAGGCCTGGAGCGAGCTGATCATGGTGGTGATGAGCAGGAAGAACGTGGTGGGGGAGAGCAGCGGCAGCGAGATGCTCAGGAATCGCCGCATGCCGTTGGCGCCGTCGAGGGACGCGGCCTCCATCACCTCGGTGGGCAGTGACTGCAGGCCCGCGAGGAAGACGACGGCGCAGTAGCCGAGGTTCTTCCAGACGTAGACCACGATCACCATGACCAGGGCCAGCTGGGGATCGTTGATCCACTCGGGGCTCTTCAGCCCGGCGCCGCGCAGGATCCAGGCCAGGACGCCGTAGCCGGGGTCGAAGATGAACAGCCAGACCAGGCCGACGCCGACGCCGGACAGGACATAGGGGGCGAACACCGCGGCGCGGGCGAAGGTGGTGCCTTTGACCTTGGCGTTCAGGGCGAGGGCCACCAGGAGGCCCAGGACCATCGAGCCGCCGACCGTGAGCACGGTGAACACGGCGGTGGTCCCGAGGACGCGCGGCGCGTCCGGGCTGGTGAAGAAGGTCAGGTAGTTGCCGAACCCGACCACGGTGGCCTCGGCCGAGCCGAGCGTCCAGTCCAGCGTGGAGTAGTAGATGTTGTTCAGCAACGGCAGGTAGGTGAAGACGCCGATCAGCAGGAGGTTCGGCGCTGCGAAGGCGAGGAACACCAGGAAGTCGCGACGGCGCCGGGGGCTCCAGCCGCGTTTCCGTTCCGCCGTCGCTGGGGCGGGAGCGCCGGCGGCGGCCCGGGGAGGGGCCTGCGTCGCGGGGCGCTGGGCAAGGGGGATCTCAGTATCAGTCATCAGGGAATCTGGGTCGTTCCAACCTGCGTCAGAACGCGCAGGACATCCTCACTTCACCACAGCGCCGCCCGTCGCAGCCCGGCTTTCCGGGCCATCCGGCCAGAGTTCCCGGACACTTCAGGACCGGTTCTCCGGACGTCCACCGGAGCGGCACCTCGCGTTCACAAACGAGGGGCGACTCCCGGTTTCGGGGGCGTTCCTGTGAGGAGTCCCCCAGCGGACCGGGAGCCCCGGGGTGGACAATGAAGCCATGGGACGGATCACGGAGGTGCCCGGGGTGCGGGTGGGCCATGCGGAACGCATCGGCGAGGGCTGGCTGAGCGGGGTCACCGTGGTGCTGCCCCCGCCCGGGACCGTGGGGTCGGTGGATGTGAGGGGCGGCGGGCCGGGAACGCACGAGACCGACGCCCTGGATCCCAGCACGCTCGTCCCGACCGTCGACGCGGTCGTCCTGACCGGCGGCAGTGCCTACGGACTCGCCTCGGCGGGCGGTGCACAGCTGTGGTGCGAAGAGCAGGGCCTGGGCTTCCCGGTCCAGGGTGGCGTGGTGCCGATCGTCCCGGCCGCCGCGATCTTCGACCTGGGGCGCGGAGGCGACTTCCGCGCGCGCCCCGATCTGGAGATGGGGTACCGGGCGGCGCGGGACGCCGGATCGCGCGAGCCGGGGCACGACGTCGAGCGGGGCACGGTCGGCGCCGGAACCGGCGCACTGATCGCCCAGGGCGCGTACAAGGGAGGGCTCGGAACGTCGGCCGTCCACCTGGACGGCGGCATCGTGGTCGGAGCGCTCGCGATCGTCAATGCGCTGGGAGTCCCACAGTTCCCGGCAGCGGCGACAGGCGCAGCGGCGAGCCGGGAGGAATCCGGAAGCGAGGCGAAGGATGCTCACGCTGCGCCGGCCGCCGGCTCGCTCAACACGACGCTCGCCGTCGTCGTGACGAACGCCGCCCTGGACGCCGCCCAATGCCGCCGCACGGCCACGGCGGCGCACGCCGGCCTGGCCAGGGCCCTCAGCCCCAGCCACACCCTGGCCGACGGGGACACGGTGTTCGCGCTCTCGACCGGTGGATCCACGGCCTGGACCGGGCTGGATCCGGCGGCCCGGACCGCGTTCCTGATCGGTCTGCAGAGCGCCGCGGCCGAGGCGGTGCGCCTGGCCATCCTGGACGGAGTGGCTCGGGCGGAAGGCGTCACCACGCCGGCGGGGACGTTTCCGGCATTCGGCGATGGGGGTGCGTGATCCGTCGAAGGACGGCTATCATGGCCCGATTTAACTTCTGGCACCGGATGCCGTACAGTTGATGGTTGGTTGTCTGTTCCGTCATGCCCTCTGCGCTTCCGAGCGTGTGGGGTCGGCCCACTTCAGGGTGGGAATGCATGGACTGGCAGCCTGTGGGAATGATCCCACAGGAAAACACCCATTGCCTGCTGAGCACACCCGTGCTCTCCGGCACAACAGTTAGCGGAGGATATGGCCAAGAAGGACGGGGTCATTGAGATCGAAGGCGTGGTGACCGAAGCGCTGCCCAACGCGATGTTCCGTGTTGAGCTGACGAACAAGCACATCGTCTTGGCACACATCTCTGGAAAGATGCGTCAGCACTACATCAGGATCCTCCCGGAGGACCGCGTGGTGGTGGAGCTGAGCCCTTACGACCTCACCAGGGGTCGTATCGTCTACCGCTACAAGTAAAGACCACTGCCGCGGCCCGCCGCGGCAGAGGACAACTGCAAACACGCAAAGGAAAGCCATGAAGGTCAAGCCGAGCGTCAAGCAGATCTGCGACAAGTGCAAAGTGATCCGCCGTAACGGCCGGGTCATGGTGATCTGCGAGAACCCGCGCCACAAGCAGCGCCAGGGCTGATTCCCCTTCGGGGACCACACTGGACTGCTTGCCCACGCAAGTAATAGATAAGGCAGCACAAGCTGCGCTGGGACGTAATGGGCCCGGACAGCTAACCCCCGGTCGGAGGCTGGGGCCGCAGTGAAACTGCGGGTGTACTGCCTACGACCTCCGGTTCAATCAAGGAGTACCGCCAAACATGGCTCGTCTCGCTGGCGTTGACATCCCCCGCGAAAAGCGGTTGGTGATCGCGCTTACTTACATCTACGGCGTGGGCAAGACCCGTGCACAGGAAACCCTGGCTGCCACCGGCATCAGCCCGGACGTCCGGGTCAAGGACCTCAGTGACGCTGAGCTGGTTCAGCTGCGTGACTACATCGAGGGCAACTACAAGGTTGAGGGTGACCTTCGCCGCGAAGTGGCTGCTGACATCCGCCGCAAGGTCGAGATCGGCAGCTACCAGGGTCTGCGTCACCGCAGGGGCCTGCCGGTCCACGGTCAGCGCACCAAGACCAACGCTCGCACCCGTAAGGGTCCGAAGCGGACCGTCGCAGGCAAGAAGAAGGCCGGCCGCTAAACCCCTTGGGTTTAGCTCCGGGTTTCCCAAGAAACTTTCTGTAGGAGAAAAGCATGCCCCCGAAGACTCGTGGCGCTGTCCGCAAGCCGCGTAAGAAGGACAAGAAGAATATCGCGCTTGGACAGGCGCACATCAAGAGCACTTTCAACAACACCATCGTGTCCATCACGGACCCGTCCGGTGCTGTGATCTCCTGGGCTTCCGCCGGTGAGGTCGGCTTCAAGGGCTCCCGCAAGTCCACCCCGTACGCCGCGCAGATGGCTGCTGAGACCGCCGCGAAGCGCGCGCAGGAGCACGGTCTCCGCAAGGTGGACGTGTTCGTGAAGGGCCCGGGCTCCGGCCGCGAAACGGCTATCCGTTCGCTGCAGGCCGCCGGCCTCGAGGTCGGTTCCATCCAGGACGTGACCCCGAGCGCTCACAACGGCTGCCGTCCGCCGAAGCGCCGCCGCGTCTAGTAGCAGTGGCCTGGTCATGCCGTCATCACCGCCTCGGGCGGCGGTGACGGCATGACCGACGGAACGACGTCGATTTCCACTACCTGTGTTGCGTCATATAGCGGATGCTCGCTGAAAGGAAACATAAGTGCTCATTGCACAGCGCCCCACCCTCACTGAAGAGGTCGTTTCCGAAAACCGCTCCCGGTTCGTCATCGAACCGCTGGAGCCGGGCTTCGGTTACACTCTCGGCAATTCCCTGCGTCGTACCCTGCTCTCCTCGATCCCCGGCGCTGCTGTCACCAGCATCCGGATCGACGGCGTGCTGCACGAGTTCACCACTGTTCCGGGTGTGAAGGAGGATGTCACTGAGATCATCCTGAACATCAAGAACCTGTCGGTGTCCTCCGAGCACGATGAGCCGGTTGTCGCATACCTGCGCAAGCAGGGTCCCGGTGTCGTCACCGCTGCGGACATCGCTCCGCCGGCCGGCGTGGAATTCCACAACCCGGACCTGCACATCGCGACCCTGAACTCCAAGGGCAAGTTTGAGCTCGAACTGACCATCGAGCGTGGCCGTGGCTACGTCTCCGCTGCTCAGAACAAGGCTGGCGACTCCGAGATCGGCCGTATCCCGGTCGACTCGATCTACTCGCCCGTCATGAAGGTGACCTTCCGCGTGGAGGCCACCCGTGTCGAGCAGCGCACCGACTTCGACAAGCTCGTCGTCGATGTCGAGACCAAGCAGTCCATCGCCCCGCGCGATGCCGTCGCTTCCGCCGGCACCACGCTGGTCGAGCTCTTCGGTCTGGCCCGCGAGCTCAACGTTGCCGCTGAGGGCATTGAAATCGGCCCGTCGCCCACGGACGCTGCTCTGGCAGCCGACATGGCGCTGGCCATCGAGGAACTGGACCTCACCGTCCGTTCCTACAACTGCCTCAAGCGCGAGGGCATCCACACCGTGGGCGAACTCGTGGCGCGTTCCGAGGCCGACCTGATGGACATCCGGAACTTCGGTGCCAAGTCCATCGACGAGGTCAAGGCCAAGCTTGTTGAACTGGGTCTCTCTCTGAAGGATTCGCCTCCCGGATTCGATCTCGCCGCCCGCGCGGCCGCGATCGATGAGGACGACGCGACCTTCAGCGACGAAGAAGCCTGATAAAGCAGATTTTGGTTCTCCCGGGCCGTTGATGGCCCGGTGAAACCACCCATCTAGGAGATAGAACTATGCCTACCCCCTCCAAGGGTCCGCGCCTGGGCGGTGGCCCGGCTCACGAGCGCCTGATGCTCGCGAACCTGGCCGCTCAGCTCTTCGAGCACAAGCGCATCACCACCACGGTCACCAAGGCCAAGCGCCTGAAGCCGTACGCCGAGCGTCTGGTCACCTTCGCCAAGCGTGGCGACCTCGCCTCCCGCCGCCGCGTGCTCGGCCTGATCAGCGACAAGGGCATCGTCCACGAGCTGTTCACCGACATCGCCAAGCAGGTGGAGAACCGTCCCGGCGGCTACACCCGCATCACCAAGATCGGCAACCGCAAGGGCGACAACGCCCCCATGGCCGTGATCGAGCTCGTGCTCGAGCCGCTCTCCGCGAAGCAGGCCGTCGTGGCCGAGGCCACCAAGGCTGCTGAGAAGGCCGCTCCGGCCGAGGAAGCCGCTGTCGAGGCTCCGGCCGAGGAGACCACTGAGGTCGTCGAGGAGACCGTCGAGGCTCCCGTCGCCGAAGAGGCCACCGAGGAAGCAGCTGAGGAGAAGGACGCCAAGTAAGGCTCCTTCAACCCAGTAGACTTTGGTCTATGCAGTTCGAAGAACCCGTCGTCACCCCCACCGGTGACGGCGGGTTTCTTCGTGTCCGGATGGGGCTGGCCTATGACGGCGCCCCGTTCCGTGGCTGGGCCGTGCAGCCGGGACTGCTCACGGTCCAGGGCGTGCTGGAGGAAGCTCTCGAGATGATCCTCCGCCGGCCTGTGCGCCTCACGGTCGCCGGGCGGACTGACGCGGGCGTCCACTCCCGCGGACAGGTGGTCCACTGGGACACCACCGAGGCGGAGTGGGAGCGTGTGGGCCGCGGGAACGTGGACGGCGCCGCCCAGACGTTGCAGCGCAGGCTCCGCGGCACCCTGGCGAAGGTTCTCGGGAACCTGAGCGGCGCCGTCGTCGTGCACAGCGTGGAGCTCGCGGCGGAGGGCTTCGACGCCCGCTTCAGCGCCCTGTGGCGCCGCTACAGCTACCGGATCGCCGACGACGCGCGGAACTGGGATCCGCTGGGCCGCTCGCTCGTGCTGTGGCACAAGAAGGCCCTGGACACCGAGGCGATGAATCGCGGCGCCGCGCAGCTCCTGGGACTGAACGACTTCAGGTCCTACTGCAAACCCCGTGAAGGGGCCACCACGGTTCGCGAGCTCCAGCGTTTCGACTTCGAACGGGGCGCGGACGGGATCATCACGGCGCACATCCAGGCGGACGCGTTCTGCCACAACATGGTGCGGGCGCTGATCGGCGCCACGCTGACCGTGGGGGAGGGCGCCGAGCCGCCTCCGTGGCTCTGGGAGCGGCTGCTGGAGAGGAAGCGTGACTCGCGATCGGTCCTGGCGCCGGCGCATCCGCTGGTGCTGGAGTACGTCGCCTACCCCGAGGATGACCAGCTCAAGGCCCGCGCCGACCAGACCCGGGCCGTCCGGGACGAGGGCCGGCCCGGCGCTTTTGCCTGAACGGGTCATTAACGATAAAGTTTTAAGTCGTTGTGCGTGTGCCCTCTCGATGTTGGGTGCCGGCCGGATGATTCTGTTGCATGGATCGTGAATCCGGTCGCGCTATCGAGCTTCGGGTCTCACTGGTTCCCTAGAGCCCTCACCTCTGATCCGGTCGCACAGGAACCCTTCAGCAGGAACTCACGCCTGCTGAAACTACTTTGAACGCCAGAACAAGAACGAGGCATACACCGTGCGTACGTACACCCCGAAGCCCGGCGATGTTGATCGCCAGTGGCACGTCATTGACGCAACCGACGTCGTCCTGGGCCGTCTTGCCAGCCACACCGCCAATCTCCTGCGCGGCAAGCACAAGCCGACCTTCGCCGCTCACATGGACATGGGCGACTTCGTCATCATCATCAACGCTGAGAAGGTCGCCCTGACCGGCGCCAAGCTCGAGCAGAAGCGCGCTTACCGCCACTCCGGTTACCCGGGCGGCCTCAAGAGCGTCAACTACGCCGAACTGCTGGAGAAGAACCCGGTTCTGGCCGTGCAGAAGGCCGTCAAGGGCATGCTGCCGAAGAACTCCCTGGCTGCCGCTCAGCTGACCAAGCTGAAGGTGTACCGCGGTGCTGAGCACCCGCACGCCGCTCAGCAGCCCCAGACTTTCGAAATCACCCAGGTCGCCCAGTAGTCCTGGCCACCACCCAACTTAGTTTTCAAGGAGAATCGTGGCTCAGAACGAAGAACTGACCACCGAGGCCGTCGAGGCCGAGGAAATCCCCACCAGCTACACCTCGGAGAGCGCCCCGGCGCAGGCTTCCGAGCAGAAGGAGCGCCCGGCCCTGACGGTGCCCGGCTCCGGTGTCGGCCGCCGTAAGGAAGCCATCGCCCGCGTGCGCGTCGTTCCGGGTTCCGGCAAGTGGACCATCAACGGCCGCGAGCTGGAGAACTACTTCCCGAACAAGCTGCACCAGCAGGAAGTCAACGAGCCGTTCCGCATCCTCGAGCTCGAGGGCGCTTACGACGTCATCGCCCGCATCCACGGTGGTGGCCCCTCCGGCCAGGCCGGTGCGCTGCGCCTCGGCATCGCTCGTTCCCTGAACGAGATCGACGTCGAGAACAACCGCCCGACCCTCAAGAAGGCCGGCTTCCTGACTCGTGACGCCCGCGTCATCGAGCGTAAGAAGGCCGGTCTCAAGAAGGCCCGTAAGGCACAGCAGTACTCCAAGCGCTAAATCGCGCCTACCAAAAAAGCGGTTCGCAGCGCGAGCCGCTTTTTTGGCGCCTCGGCGCGATTCAGCGCTTGGCTCCACAAGCGCTGGGGGCGTCGTCTTCCCGAAAGGGCCGGTCGCAGGGCGACCGGCCCTTGGGGGTCTCTCGGCGTTTCCTCCAGGCTCGGCCGTTTCTCGGCTGCCGGGCCTTCGGAGTTCCCCGGGGCTGTGGACATTCCCCTGCGCTGCAGCGGCGGGGAAAGTCCGGATGACCGGGGAAAACGACGTCGGAGGGCCAGGGCGCGGGTCCGGTGGCGGGGGTGTCGCGACGGGCCGGCAGCGGGGGAGCGGAACGGAGCCCCGGAACGACGGTCTGCGCTGCCGGGGGTCCCGTCGGCTAGAATCGATCCGATGTCTAGATTATTTGGAACCGATGGTGTCCGGGGCCTGGCGAACGGACTGCTGACCGCTGAACTGTCCCTGCAGCTGGCTCAGGCCGCGGCCGTGGTGCTGGGGCACAACCACAGCAACGGCAGTCGGCCACGCGCCGTCGTCGCACGAGATCCGAGGGCCAGCGGCGAGTTCAT
Organism: Arthrobacter sp. Y-9; assembly: GCF_029690065.1. Lineage (NCBI taxonomy): Bacteria > Bacillati > Actinomycetota > Actinomycetes > Micrococcales > Micrococcaceae > Arthrobacter > Arthrobacter sp. Y-9. The sequence goes on along the minus strand of NZ_CP121463.1, from coordinate 2,737,055 downwards.
CTCGGCCGCCGTCGAGGCCGGCCTCGCCAGCTCCGGCGTGGACGTCTACGACGCGGGCGTGCTGCCCACCCCGGCCGCCGCCTTCCTGGTGGCGGACCTGGAGGCCGACTTCGGCGTCATGATCTCCGCCTCCCACAACCCGGCGCCGGACAACGGCATCAAGTTCTTCGCCCGCGGCGGCCACAAGCTGCCGGACGAGGTGGAGGACGCGATCGAGGCCCAGATGGAACTCGGCTTCGAACGCCCCCAGGCCGCCGGCGTGGGCCGTATCCGCCGCTTCTCCGACGCCGAGGACCGCTACATCCTGCACCTCTTGCGGTCGATCGCCCCCCAGCGCCTCGAAGGCCTCAAGGTCGTGCTGGACTGCGCGAACGGCGCCGCCAGCGGCTGTTCCCCTGAACTCTTCAAGGATGCCGGCGCGGACATCGTGGTCATCGGCGCCGATCCGGACGGCCTGAACATCAACGACGGCGTGGGCTCCACACACCTCGGCCCGCTCAAGGCAGCGGTGCTGGAGCACGGCGCGGACCTCGGGATCGCCCACGACGGCGACGCCGACCGCTGCCTCGCGGTCGACCACGAGGGCCAGGAGGTCGACGGCGACCAGATCATGGCGATCCTGGCGCTCTCCCTCAAGGAGGCCGGCCAGCTCAGCCAGGACACCCTCGTGGCCACCGTGATGAGCAACCTCGGCCTCAAGATCGCCCTGCGCGACGCCGGGATCACCATCAAGGAGACCGCGGTCGGGGACCGCTACGTGCTGGAAGGCATGCGCGAGGGTGGCTTCAACCTCGGCGGCGAGCAGTCGGGCCACGTGATCTTCGCGGACTACGCGACCACCGGTGACGGCCTCCTCACGGGCCTTCAGCTGGCCGCTCAGGTAGCCCGCACCGGCCGCAGCCTCAAGGACCTGGCCGGGGCCATGAACAAGCTCCCGCAGCTCATGATCAACGTCAAGGGCGTCGACAAGGCCCGCGCCACTCAGGATCCCCACGTGGCCGCCGCCGTGGCCCGCGCGGAACAGGAGCTCGGCGAGACCGGTCGCGTCCTCCTGCGCCCCTCCGGCACCGAGCCCGTGGTCCGGGTCATGGTGGAGGCCGCGGACATGGAGACCGCCACTCGCGTGTGCGAGGATCTCGCGGCGATCGTCAAGGAGCACCTGGCACTCGAGTCGACCTCCTGAGTCCCCGCGTCACGACGACGAAGGCCGCCACCCGTTCGGGTGGCGGCCTTCGGTCGTTCCGGGGAGAAGGGTCTGCGGGTCAGCGGTTCTTGAGGGAGTCGCGGATCTCGGTGAGGAGGGCGATCTGGGGATCGACCGCCTCCTCCTCTTCCTTGATGCCGAGCTTGGCATTGCGACGGGCGATCATGTGGTTCATCGGCATGACGATGACGAAGTAGATGGCGGCGGCGATGAGGACGAAATTGATGACTGCGGCGATGACGCTGCCGTAAGCGAAGCCCTCCCAGGTCATCCCGGCGAGGTCTTTGGCCTGGAACAGACGGGCGATCAGCGGCGTGAGCAGCCCCTTGACGATGGAGTCGATGACGGCGCTGAACGCGGCGCCCATAACGACGGCAACGGCCAGATCGACGACGTTGCCCTTCATGATGAATTCTTTGAAACCCTTGAGCATAAGCTTCAAACTAGCGCATCCAACGCCCGATCAGGTGGCTTAAAGCTTACTTTTCTCCGAACGGCGTGTCTGGAAGTGACAGAATTCCACATCCGCTGCAACCGCCATGGCCAGTGATTGACAGCTTTTCGCAGGCTAGCGGTAGCCGGGTGCGGAGGGCAGACCGAAGTACTGCTCCAGGTTCTTGATGCCGCGCTGATGCATGTCGCGGGCGGCTTCCGGGCCGATGTACCGCAGGTGCCAGGACTCCGCGAGATAACCCGTCACGGCCTCCTGGTCCATCTGATAGCGGACGATGAAACCGAACTCGTGGGCCCGCTTGGCGGCCCAGACGGCAGCCGGGGTCGAGGCGAAGCACGGGACGAAGGCGCAGGCGCCGCCGCTGTCCCCGATGTCGAACGCCCAGCCGGTCTGGTGCTCGGAGTAGCCCGGGCGGGCCGAGGCAGTGTCCGCGCTGGCGGCGCCGCGGGCATCCGCGTACGACTGGTACAGCCGCACCTGGGTCGCGTGAGAGCGATATCCGCTCGCCAGGACCAGGCCCACGCCGTCCTGAGAGGCGGCGGCGAACATCTTCTCGGCCGCAGTGGCGGTGGTCGCGTTCACGAGGGCAAGTTCACCCTGAGCCGTGGATGCGACCGCGGGGGCGCGCAGGTCCTGCGGCGCGAAGTCCACGGGTCGCAGGGGCCGGTGCTTGTTCACCACGACCCACGGGCTCCGGGGGTCATCGAACGAGTGCCGTGTGCCTCGCAGTGACAGGTACGGGGCGGCCGGGGTGGGCTTCGGCGACGGCGCGGCGGAAGCGGACGGCGACGGCGCGCGCGAACCGGAGGCGGAGATACCACCCGCCGCGGCTGGTGAGGCCGAGGCGGAACCCTGGGGCGGCGTCGTCGGCGAACAGGCGGCGAGGCCGAGTGCCCCGGCGCCGAGCAGGCCGGCCCGCAGAAGATTTCTCCGTCGTGGTTCCATCAGACCTTCCTGAGCAGCATGCGCCGGATCGAGTGATCCGGGTCCTTGGTCAGCACGAGCTGGGCCCGCCCCCGGGTGGGCAGCACATTGTGGACGAGGTTGGGTTCGTTGATGCGCTTCCAGATGTCCCGGGCGGTCTCCTCGGCTTCAGCATCACTGAGGGACGCGTAGCGGTGGAAATAGGAGTCGGGCTGGGAGAACGCCGTGGTGCGGAGCTTGCGGAAGCGGTCCACGTACCACTCTTCGATGTACTGGGTCTTCGCATCCACGTAGATGGAGAAATCGAAGAAGTCCGACAGGGCCAGTCCGAGCCGGCCATCCTGGCGGATCTGCGCGGGGGCGAGGACGTTGAGGCCCTCCACGATCAGCACGTCCGGCCGGCGGACGACCACTTCGCGGCCCGGGACGATGTCATAGGTGACGTGCGAGTACCACGGCGCCCGCACCTCCTCGGCTCCGCCCTTGATCGCCGCGACGAACCGGAGCAGCGCGCGGCGGTCGTAGGACTCCGGGAAGCCCTTGCGGTCCAGGAGTTGACGACGGCGGAGCTCGGCCAGGGGGTAGAGGAAGCCGTCCGTGGTGATCAACTCGACATTGGGGGTGCCGGGCCAGCGCCGCAGCATCTCCCGGAGCACACGGGCGATGGTCGATTTGCCTACCGCGACCGAGCCGGCGACACCGATCACGAACGGGGTGCGCTGGGTCTGCTCGCCGAGGAAGGTGGTGGTGGCGGAGTGCAGCTGGCCGGCGGCCTCCACATAGAGGTGAAGGAGGCGTGACAAGGGAAGATACACGTCCCGGACCTCCGCCATGTCCAGGGGGTCGCCGAGGCCGCGCAGGCGGTCCAGGTCCTCCTGGTTGAGCGGCTGCTCCATCTGGGCGGCCAACCGCGACCAGGTCTGGCGGTCCAGCTCCACGAAGGGGGACGCGCCGTCGCCCTGGTTGTCCATGCGGTGCAAACTCACCTAAGAGATTCTGCCCGCCCGCGGGGCCAGAATGAAATGCACACGCCCGGGCCGGTAGGCTTGTGCGCATGTGTGGAATTGTGGGATACACCGGCCGGACCACCACTGCCGATGAAGCGGGCCGCTCAGCCCTCGGCGTGGTCCTGGAAGGCCTCCGTCGTCTGGAATACCGTGGATACGACTCCGCGGGCGTCGCCGTGCTCGAAGAAGGCGGTGTCGCCGCCCGGAAGAAGTCCGGCAAACTGGCGAACCTGCTGAGCGAGCTCGAAGCGCACCCGCTCCCCGAGTCCCTGACCGGGATCGGGCACACCCGGTGGGCGACCCACGGCGGCCCGACCGACCAGAACGCGCACCCGCATCTGGCCGACGGTGGCAAGCTGGCGCTCATCCACAACGGCATCATCGAGAACTACTCGGAGATCAAGCAGGAACTGCTCGCCCAGGGCGTCGAGTTCCTCTCCCAGACGGACACCGAGGTGGCCGCGGCCCTGCTCGGCCAGCTCTACCGCAAGCTCGCGGGCGGCGCCATGTCCGGCGACTCCGGCACCGCCATCCTGACCGAGGCCATGCGTCAGGCCTGCCAGCGCTTCGAGGGCGCCTTCACCCTGCTGACCATCCACGCCGACGCCCCTGAGGCCGTCGTCGCGGCCCGCCGTAATTCCCCGCTGGTCGTCGGACTCGGCGACGGAGAGAACTTCCTCGGTTCCGACGTCTCCGGCTTCATCGACTACACGCGCCGCGCGGTCGAGCTGGGCCAGGACCAGATCGTCACGATCACCCCGGACACCGTGGAGATCACCGACTTCCACGGCAACCCGGCCGAGGGCCGTGAGTACCACGTGGACTGGGATCCGGCATCCGCCGAGAAGGACGGCTACCCGTCCTTCATGGAGAAGGAGATCCACGACCAGCCTGAGGCCGTGGCCAACACGCTCCTGGGCCGTTCCGACTCCCACGGCAACCTGACGCTCGACGAGGTCCGCATCGACCCCGAGCTGCTCAAGTCCGTCAACAAGATCATCGTGCTCGCCTGTGGCACCTCCGCCTACGCCGGCCAGGTGGCCAAGTACGCGATCGAGCACTGGTGCCGCATCCCCACCGAGGTGGAGCTGAGCCACGAGTTCCGCTACCGTGATCCGATCGTGGACGAGAACACCTTGATCGTCTCCATCTCCCAGTCGGGCGAGACCATGGACACCCTCATGGCCGTCCGGTACGCCCGTGAGCAGGGCGCCAAGACCGTGGCGATCTGCAACACCAACGGTTCCACGATCCCGCGTGAATCCGACGCCGTGCTCTACACGCACGCCGGCCCGGAGATCGCCGTCGCCTCGACCAAGGCGTTCCTGGCGCAGATCACCGCCGCCTACCTGCTGGGCCTTTATCTGGCACAGCTGCGCGGAAACAAGTTCAAGGGCGAGATCAAGGACATCCTGTCCGACCTCGGCAAGATCCCGGCCAAGATCTCCGCGATCCTCGAGCGTGAAGAGGACATCAAGTCCCTGGGCCGCGGCATGGCCGAGGCCAAGTCCGTCCTGTTCCTGGGCCGTCACGTGGGCTTCCCGGTCGCCATGGAAGGCGCGCTCAAGCTCAAGGAGCTCGCGTACATCCACGCCGAGGGTTTCGCCGCCGGTGAGCTCAAGCACGGCCCGATCGCATTGATCGAGGAGGGCCAGCCGGTCTTCGTGGTGGTGCCGTCCCCGCGCGGCCGCGACTCGCTGCACTCCAAGGTGGTCTCCAACATCCAGGAAGTCCGCGCCCGCGGCGCCCGCACCATCGTGATCGCCGAGGAAGGCGACACGGACGTGGTGGACTACGCCGAGCACGTCTTCTACGTGCCGGAGACCCCGCCGCTGCTGGCGCCTCTCCTGACCACGGTGCCGCTGCAGCTCTTCGCCGCAGCTCTCGCCGAGGCGAAGGGCTACGACGTGGATCAGCCGCGTAACCTCGCCAAGAGCGTGACCGTAGAATAAGCGCCATGATTGTTGGAATCGGCGTTGACGTGGTGGATATCGAGCGTTTCAAGCGGCAGCTGGAGGGCACTCCGGCGCTGCGGGACCGGCTCTTCGTCCCTGCCGAGCGCGAACTGAACGACCGCTCCCTGGCCGCGCGTTTCGCCGCCAAGGAGGCCGTGGCCAAGGTTCTGGGCGCTCCGGCGGGCATGAACTGGCAGGACTGCTGGATCGGGCTCTCCTCTGAAGGGCCCAGCATTCAAGTCAAGGGCACGGTCAAGGCCGTGGCCGATTCCAAGGGCATCAAGCACTGGCATCTGTCGATGAGCCACGACGGTGGGATCGCCACCGCCATGGTCGTGGCGGAACGCTAGACGACGAGCAGGACATGATCGGCGCTCATTCCGCGGATCAGGTGCGGGCCGCTGAGCGGCCCGCCCTGGACGCCGGGATGGGCGCCGAACTCATGTGCAGGGCCTCCCACGGTCTTGCTCTGACGATCACCCGGGAACTCCGGGCCCGGCGCGGACGGGTCTACGGGGCCCGGGTGACAGGCCTGATCGGCAAAGGGAACAACGGGGGCGACGGGCTCTGGGCCCTGGCGTTCCTGGCCCGGCGCGGCGTGGCCGTCACTGCCGTCCTCGTGGACGCGTCGGCCCATGCCGAGGGACTCGCGGCACTCCTGGCCGCAGGGGGCCGGGCGGTGCGTCTGGCGCCCGGCGATCCTGCGCAGCAGGACGGTTCGGCCAGCGACCATCCGGCGCGCGACGACGCCGCCCGGCTCCCGCTGTGCACGCTCGCTGAGGCGCAGGACCAGTGCGTCCGGGCGGACATCGTGATCGACGCGATCCTGGGCACGGGCTCACGCGGCGGACTCCGGGGCACCGCCGCCGGACTGGTCGAACTCCTGCTCCGTGAGGGCTCCGAGGGGCGCGCCATTCCATACGTCGTGGCCTGCGACGTCCCCAGCGGCGTCGACCCGACGACGGGTGAGGTGACCGGTCCGGTGCTCCGGGCCGGGACGACCGTCACGTTCGCCACGGCCAAGTCCGGGCTGTTCCTTCCCCCGGGGGCGGGATGCGCCGGCCGGGTGGAGGTGGTTCCGATCGGCGTGGAGGACCGTCTTCCGGAACCGGTCGTGCTGCGGCTCGCGCCGGAGGACGTCTCGCGTCTCCTGCCACGGCCCGCGGCGGAGGGCCACAAGTACACGCGCGGCGTGCTGGGGGTGGTGGCCGGGTCGGAGGAATACCCCGGCGCCGCCCTCCTGGCCTGCACCGGCGCCCTGGCCGCCGGGGCCGGCATGGTCCGCTATTTCGGCCCGCCGTCGGTGGCCGCCTTGGTCAACGCCGCGCTGCCGGAAGTGGTCTGCCACACCGGTCCCGAATTGCAGGGCCGGGTCCAGGCCTGGGTTCTCGGGTCCGGGGTGTCCGGCGAGGAACAGCTGGACCGCTGCCGACAGGCTCTGAGCCTGGGACAGCCCGCCGTCGTGGACGCAGGAGCACTGGACCTCGTGGGGGAGCGCGTCGAGGACCGTCCGGAGCTCATCCTCACCCCGCACGCCGGGGAACTCGCCCGGCTCCTGGGCCGTCTGGGGACGGAGCGTGACCGCGCGGAGGTCGAAGCGACCGCCGGGGCTTCGCTGCGGGAGGCGGTCCGCCTCACCGGGACGACCATCCTGCTGAAGGGGCCGCACACCCTGTGCCACGAGCCCGGCGGGAGCCTTTTCTCCCAGGCCGACGGCACACCGTGGCTCGCGACGGCGGGCAGCGGGGACGTCCTGGCGGGAGTCCTCGGCGCGCTGCTCGCGCAAGGCGGCGCGGCGCCGTCGTCGGGCCGGGAGGAAGGCGACGCCGGACGCTGGGCCGCCACCGCCGCTCTGGCCGCCGCGGTGCACGGCAGGGCGGGCCGGATCGCGTCGGGAGAGGCCGATGGCGGGCGCGGCCATCCGATCACCGCACGGGACATCGCCCACGCCGTACGCCTCGTGTGGGATGCTCCATGACATCCGCGTAGCGGAATCGACATCTGAGTGCACTAAGGTGAGCCCGCAGGGGCACCGGGACTACCGCCTGAGGAGGCACACCGCGTGGAGAATGTGAATCAGCAAGTCTGGCCGGGCAAGGCGTATCCGCTCGGGGCGACGTATGACGGCGCAGGCACCAATTTCGCGCTCTTCAGCGAACGCGCCGAGGCCGTCGAACTGTGTCTGGTGGGCGACGACGGCGGCGAGCAGCGCATCCCGCTCACCGAGGTGGACGGGTACGTCTGGCATGCGTACCTGCCGGCCGTGCGCCCCGGCCAGAAATACGGATACCGGGTATCCGGCCCGTACGAGCCCGAGCGCGGCAATCGCTTCAACCCGAACAAGCTCCTCCTGGACCCTTACGCGAAGGCCGTGGCGGGACAGGTCGACTGGGATCCGGCCGTGTTCAGCTACGACCACGAGGACCCCACGCAGCGCAACGATGACGACTCGGCGCCGCATGTGATGCTGGGCGTGGTCATCAACCCGTACTTCGACTGGGCGGGCGATCAGCAGCCGGGCATCCCGTACCACCAGAGCGTCATCTACGAGGCACACGTCAAGGGCCTCACCCAGCTGCACCCGGACGTTCCGGAGGATCAGCGGGGCAGCTACGCGGGCATCGCGCACCCGTCGGTGATCAAGCACCTGCAGGACCTCGGGGTCACGGCGATCGAGCTCATGCCCGTGCACCAGTTCGTCAACGACTCGGTGCTGCAGGAGAAGGGTCTCTCCAACTACTGGGGCTACAACACGATCGGCTTCTTCGCGCCTCACAACAAGTACTCCTCCACGGGGGAGCAGGGCGAGCAGGTCCAGGAGTTCAAAGCCATGGTGCGGGATCTGCACCGGGCCGGCATCGAGGTGATCCTGGACGTGGTCTACAACCACACCGCGGAGGGCAACCACCTCGGTCCTACGCTGTCCTTCCGGGGCATCGACAACGCCGCGTACTACCGACTGACCGATGACGATCCCCAGTACTACATGGATTACACGGGGACGGGGAACTCCCTGAACGCGCGCAACCCGCACTCGCTGCAGCTCCTCATGGACTCGCTGCGGTACTGGGTGACCGAGATGCACGTGGACGGCTTCCGCTTCGACCTCGCGGCCACCCTGGCCCGTGAGTTCTACGACGTGGACAAGCTGTCGTCCTTCTTCGAACTCGTGCAGCAGGATCCGGTGGTGTCCCGCGTGAAGCTCATCGCCGAGCCGTGGGATGTGGGGCCGGGTGGCTACCAGGTGGGGAACTTCCCGCCGCAGTGGACCGAATGGAACGGCAAGTACCGGGACACGGTCCGCGACTTCTGGCGTGGTGAGCCGGCAGCGCTGGGCGAGTTCGCCTCGCGCCTGACAGGTTCGGCGGATTTGTACGAGCACTCCGGGCGGCGTCCGGTGGCCTCGATCAACTTCGTCACGGCCCACGACGGGTTCACCCTGCGCGACCTGGTGTCCTACAACGAGAAGCACAACGAGGCGAACGGCGAGGACAATCGCGACGGCGAGTCCCACAACCGGTCCTGGAACTGCGGCGTCGAAGGCCCCACCGACGACCCCGAGGTGCTGGCGCTGCGCTCACAGCAGCAGCGGAATCTCCTGGCCTCGCTGCTGCTGTCCCAGGGTGTCCCAATGATCCTGCACGGCGACGAACTGGGCCGGACCCAGGACGGCAACAACAACGCTTATTGCCAGGACGCGCCGCTGACGTGGGTGCACTGGGACGAGGTGGACGAGGACCTGATCGACTTCACCGGCCGGCTGAGCAAGCTGCGGCAGGAGCATCCGGTGTTCCGGCGCCGCCGCTTTTTCGACGGTCGCCCGGCCGAAACCTCCGAGGGCGAGTGGCTGCCCGACGTCGTCTGGCTCGATTCGGACGGCACGCCCATGACCGACGAGGACTGGAACAACGGCTTCGCCCGGACGCTCGCCATGTTCCTCAACGGCGGCGCCATCCAGGCGCCGGGGGAGCGCGGCGAGGAGATCCTGGACGACGACTTCATCCTCTGCTTCAACGCCCACGACGACGAGGTGGAGTTCACGCTCCCGGCAGAGAACTACTCCGCGTCCTGGACCCCCGTGCTGGACACTTCGGGCCGTGAATGCAAGGGATCGCTCGCGGCACGGTCGAAGGTCTCGGTGCCGGCCAAGTCCATGCTCGTGCTGCAGGGCTGGCGGGGGTAGGGGCCAGTCGTGGAGTGATCCGGCGCTCCCGCACGACGCGCCGTGGGCCGGGTTCCAGGTGGAACGCGGCCCACGCGCGTCACAGGAGACGGACTGCTACTTCGTCAGGGCCGACGCCCGGACTGCAGCCTCTTCGCGGAAGGTTTTGAGCTTCGCGAGTTCTGCCGAGCGCTGCTCGACAGCCGTGGTGAGGTACCGGGCCAGGTTGTCCTCGATGCGCTGCACCAGCCGGGTCTTGTCGCGACACTGGTCGATCGGCAGGGGATCAACCCGGAGGGGGAGAGGAATCCTCCTGGCGGTGATCGGCGCGGCCCCGGCCACGTCCAAGCGTTGTTCACAGCTCCTCCGGTGAAGCCCTCGTGGTGGCTGGAGTGGAGGCCTGGAACCGTGGTTCACCTTGCACTTTCTCGGGGCTCAGCGCCGCGAATCCCGAGAAAGTGCAAGGTCGAGTGATGGTGCTCAGTCGGGCTGGTTGCCGTCGCCATCGGGCACTCCTGCGCCGGCACGTCGCCCATGCTCCGGCGCGTCACAGGTGGGTCCAGCCCCGGCCCCTGTGCACCGGGGTTCACTCTGCGGGACGGTCCTCGCCCGCGGGTTACTCGAGTGGCAGGATGGTGACGTGACTTACCTTGCTTCCCCTCAGCGCTACGACACCATGCGCTACCGCCGCGTCGGACGCAGCGGTCTGAAGCTGCCGGCCATCTCCCTCGGCCTGTGGCACAACTTCGGCGACGACAAGCCCTTCGAAACCCAGCGCGCCATCCTGCGCCGTGCCTTCGACCTCGGCGTCACCCACTTCGACCTCGCCAACAACTACGGTCCGCCTGCCGGCAGCGCCGAAACCAACTTCGGCCGGCACCTCGCGGAGGACTTCCGCCCGTACCGGGATGAACTCGTCATCTCCACCAAGGCGGGGTATCACATGTGGGAAGGCCCCTACGGTGAGTGGGGCTCCCGCAAGTACCTGCTCTCCAGCCTGGACGCCTCGCTCCAGCGCATGGGCCTGGACTACGTCGACATCTTCTACAGCCACCGCCCGGATCCTGCGACCCCGCTCGAAGAGACCATGGGCGCCCTGGACACCGCGGTCCGTTCCGGCCGCGCGCTGTACGCGGGCATCTCCTCCTACACCCCGGAGCAGACCCTGGAGGCGGCCCGCATCCTCAAGGACCTCGGGACCCCGCTGCTCATCCACCAGCCGAGCTACTCGATGCTGAACCGCTGGACCGAGGACGGCACGCCGAACCTCTATGAGGCGCTGGACCAGGTGGGCGCGGGCACCATCGCGTTCTCGCCTCTGGCCCAGGGCATGCTCACCGACCGCTACCTGAACGGGATCCCCGCGGATTCGCGCGCCGCGCAGCAGCGGTTCCTCAGCGAGAAGGCGCTGACCGACGAGGCCATGGACCGCGTCCGCGGCCTCAACGAGATCGCCGCCGGGCGCGGGCAGACCCTCGCCCAGATGGCCATCGCCTGGATCCTCCGGGACCAGCCGAAGGGCTCCCCGGTCACATCCGCCCTGGTCGGCGCGTCGAGCGTGCGGCAGCTCGAGGATACCCTCGGCGCCATCGACCGGCTCGATTTCACGGCCGACGAGCTCTCCGCGATCGACAAGTTCGCGGTCGAGTCGGACATCAACGTCTGGTCGCCGAAGCTGCACCGCAACTCCTGACCACCCGCACACGTGAGCGACGACGGCGGCCGCCCGGCCGCCGTCGTCGCTCACGTTCCGGGGCCGGGACTAAAAACGTGGCCCGGAGCGTTGTGAGGTGTTGCCGAGGGTTTTAGGGCCACTTCGGCGTGTTCGATAGACTGCATGAGCGCCTGAGGCATCGCCGCCGGGCGCTCGCTGCCGCTCCCCGGCCCCGGGTGGAGCCCGCAGTTCACGTATTTGACTAAGGAGTTCCGTGCCGTCACACCCCATTCGCGTTGCCATTGTTGGCGTAGGCAACTGTGCCGCTTCCCTGGTGCAGGGCGTCGAGTACTACAAGGATGCTGATCCGAACAGCACGATTCCCGGCCTCATGCACGTGGAATTCGGGCAGTACCACGTTCGCGACGTGCAGTTCGTGGCCGCCTTCGACGTCGACTCGAAGAAGGTGGGTCTGGACCTGGCCGACGCCATCGGCGCCAGCGAGAACAACACGATCAAGATCGCCGACGTGCCCAGTACGGGTGTGACCGTTCAGCGTGGCCACACCCTGGATGGCCTGGGCCGCTACTACCGCGAGACGATCGTGGAGGCGCCGGAGGAACCGGTCGACGTCGTCGCCGCCCTCAAGGCCGCCGAAGCGGACGTCATGGTCTGCTACCTGCCCGTCGGCAGTGAGGAAGCCGCCAAGTTCTACGCGCAGTGCGCCATCGACGCCGGCGTGGCCTTTGTCAACGCGCTGCCCGTCTTCATCGCCGGCACCCCGGAGTGGGCCGCGAAGTTCGAGGCTGCCAAGCTCCCGATCGTGGGCGACGACATCAAGAGCCAGATCGGCGCCACCATCACGCACCGCGTCATGGCCAAGCTGTTCGAGGACCGCGGTGTGACCCTGGACCGCACGTACCAGCTGAACGTCGGCGGCAACATGGACTTCAAGAACATGCTCGAGCGCGACCGTCTCGAGTCCAAGAAGATCTCGAAGACCCAGGCCGTGACCTCCAACGTCGAGGCCGAGCTCCGCGCCGACGACGTGCACATCGGCCCGTCCGACTACGTGGCCTGGCTGGATGACCGCAAGTGGGCCTTCGTCCGCCTGGAAGGCCGTAACTTCGGCGACGCCCCGGTGTCCCTGGAGTACAAGCTCGAGGTGTGGGACTCCCCGAACTCGGCCGGCGTGATCATCGACGCGATCCGTGCCGCCAAGATCGGCCTGGACCGCGGCATCGGCGGCCCGCTGCTGTCCGCCTCCAGCTACTTCATGAAGTCCCCGCCGGAGCAGGTCAACGACTCGGCGGCACGCGAGAACGTCGAGGCGTTCATCCGGGGCGATCTGGAGCGCTGAGTTTCTCCGCTGACCCGCACATGACGAAGGCCCCCTCCGCTCGGAGGGGGCCTTCGTCATGCCCGGTGCCAGGGCGGCGGCGCCGGCGTCGCAGTCAGCGTGCGACGCCGGCCTGAGCCGCCGGCGTCGACCGTCAGCGGCGGCCGGCCTGGAGACCGGCGCGCGCCATGGCGTCCGCGTAGGAGCGGCCCATGTCGATCAGCCACTCGGTCTGGCGTTCCTTGGAGCCGGCGAAGGAGCGGCCGTGCAGGGAACGGGCCTTGTAGACCTTGAGGCCGCGGCGCCAGATCAGCGGGTTGTCCGTCTTGAGAAGCATCTGGGCGAGGCGGTTGGCCTCGGTGCCGTGGGCGACGATCGCCGATACGCGCGGGAGGATCCGCAGCAGGGCGATCAGGGGCTTGAGGCCCGCGCTGACCTGCTCGGGGGTCAGCTTGGCGTTGGGCTCGCCCGGGGTGAACCACGGGTGGGTGTTCCACGGCATCATCCACTCGGGACGCAGGCCCAGCTGGAACTGGAGGCCGAGCAGGCGGGTGGCCGCGGCGTCGTCGCCGGCCCACACCACGCCCTGCGGAGAGGCCGCGCTGTTGTTGGAGAACAGGCTCAGGATCCGGCAGTCCTCCACCGAGTGCATCGGGTCCACATAGGGCACCTCGAAGCCCGGGCGGAGCTTCCGGAGGAACTCGACGTGCTCGTTCACGGGCGCGATGTGCGGGGCGAAGAACGGGCTGTCCGGCAGGGTGCGCGGCTCGTCGGCCGGAGCCTCGTCGGCGTCGACGACGGCGGCGTCCGCGACGGCGGCGGCGGTCTCGGCGTCGGCTTCCGCGGCGAGAGCCTCGGCCTGGGCTGCGGGCCGAACGGCGGGCTCCGCTGCGACCGGCTCGACGACGACAGGTTCGGCGACCGGCTCAGCGACGACCGGCTCGATCCGGCGGGTGATGACCTCGCTCGCCTTCGGGGGAGTCCTGACGGTCTTCTTGGCTGCGGCCGGCGCCTTCTGGGTGGCCGTGGCCTTGACGGCGGGCTTGCGACCCGGCTTCTTCGCCTCGGGCGCCGGGGCGTCCAGGTCATCCTCGTCGACGAGGATGCCGCTCAGCAGCTTGTCCAGCTCGTCGAAACCGTTGTCGTACTCGTCGTCGGGCTCATCGGTGTGGCCGAAGCCCTCGTCGTAGCGGGAACTACGGCTGTCGTAGTCCTCGTCCTCGAAATAATCCGTGTCGGCCAGGGCGGTCATGAGGGCAGGGCTCTCCTCGGGTCATGCGGGCCGGTTTCAGGGCGCAAGACAGTGCGCCCGGTCCTGGCCGGGAAAGTGGGGTGAGGGGTGCCCACCGGAAAGCCGGTGAGACTGTCAATATTAGCAAGCCGCGGGACTCTTTTGGAGCGCTCGTGGCACAGGTCTCTTCTCCGACGATTCATGACGGCCGGCGCGGCCTGACCCACCCTTTTACGGAATACCCACGGACATTTCCGTGGGTGAACCACGAACGGGTGGGTGGCGTTGAGGACGAAGGGATGGGCCTGACGATCCGTTGAGTATTCTCGGGAAGGTGAGCAGCCTCAGAGCGGTCGGATTCGATCTGGACGGGACCCTGTTCGAGCACCGCGGCTCCGCGACGGCGGCGGCCGACGGATTCCTGGCTGAGTTCGGTGTGGTTCCCACGGACCACACCCGGGAGCTCTGGTTCGCCGCCGAGGAGCACGAGTTCGAACGGTGGCGAGCCGGTGACATCGGGTTCCAGCAGCAGCGCCGCAACCGCGTGACCACGGTGTTCGGAGCTCTCGGTCTGGAAATCCCGGACACCTCAGAGAGCCTGGATGCGCTGTTCGACCGATACCTGGCGGCTTATCGCGCGGCGTGGCGGCTCTTTCCGGACTCGGGAGACGTCCTCCGGCGGCTCCGGCTCCGCGGCGTCAGCATCGGCATTCTGACGAACGGCGCTCAGGAGCAGCAGCGGGAGAAGCTGGAGCGAACCGGGCTCGTGGATCTCGTGGACGCGGTCTGCGTGTCGGAGGAGATCGGCGCGCGGAAGCCGGACCGCCGGGCGTTCAGCATCCTTGCAGAGCGCCTCGGGGTGGCTCCGGACGCCTGTCATTTCATCGGTGACAACCCGGAGCACGATGTGGCCGGGGCCCGGGATGCCGGAATGAGCTCTTCCCTGATCGAGCGTCATCGCCCCGGAGCGCCGAGCCTGCTGGAGATCGTGGAGCGGGCGGTCGGACGTCTCTGATCCGTCTGGCCCAGTCGGTCCGGCCGGCGCGGCCTGACCCACCCTTTTGCGGATCACCCACGGACATTTCCGTGGGTGATCCACCAAAGGGTGGGTGGGGCGGCGGGCCTGGGGCGGAGGAGGATGGCAGGGCGAGGAAACGGGCCGTGGGGAATGTTCCGGCAACCTCGTTGACACGCATTGGTAACGCGCGTAACCTAAATCACATCGCGCAGGTAACGCGCGTTACTAGAGGACTTCATCACGGCCTCGCACCGCCTCCGTGCGGAGCGGGCGAGGACAGGCACCGGAGCATTCAATGGCGAAAATCACCCCCGCGAAGAAGCGGCGACAAGGCGTCACCATGACCGACGTCGCGCGTCGCGCAGGGGTGTCCCGCACCACCGTCTCCTTCGTGCTCAGCAACCGGGAAGACGCGAACATCTCCGAGGAGACCCGCCAGCGCATCGCCGAGGCGGTGCAGGAACTCGGCTACCGTCCGAACGCCGGGGCCCGGGCGCTGGCCGCACGCCGCAGCGACTGGTACGGGATCGTCACCGAGATCGTGACGGCGCCCTTCGCCGTGGACATCATCAAGGGCGCCCAGGACCAGGCCTGGAAGGACCGCCGGTTCCTCCTGGTCGCGCCCTCCGACCAGGCGGACTCCACGGGCCCGAACCGCGGTCTCGAGGACGCGGCGGTGGAGAAGCTGCTTGAACAGCGGGTCGAGGGCCTGCTGTATGCGGCCACCTATCACCGCGGCCTCCACGTCCCGGCCGCGGCCGGCGAGGTGCCGACCGTCCTCATCAATTGCTACGACGCCGACGGCCGCTTCCCCTCGATCGTCCCCGATGAGCGGGGCGGCGGACGGGTGGCCACCGAACGACTCTTGCGCGCCGGCCACACCCGGATCGGCGTCATCGATCTGGACCCGGGGATCCCGGCGTCCGTCGGGCGGCTGGAAGGGTGCCGCGAAGCCCTCGCCGCCGCCGGCCTGGAACTCGACGACGAACTCGTGGTCTCCGGACACGCCACGGCCGACGGCGGCTACGAAGCGGCCGCAACGATTCTTGACCGGTTCCCGGCAGGAGGGGGCAGACCCACCGCCCTGTTCTGCCTCAACGACCGGATGGCGATGGGCGCCTATGACGCCATCAAGGAACGGGGACTGACCATCCCCGGGGACATCGCCGTGATCGGGTTCGACAACCAGGAGCTCATCGCCGCCTACCTCAGGCCGAAGCTCACCACGGTTGCCCTGCCCTTCGAAGACATGGGCGCGCTCGGCGTGAAAACGCTGGCCGCGCTCACAGCAGGACAGCCGATCGCCGCCGACCGGCAACTGGTCGGCTGTCCGCTGCTTGAACGTTCTTCAGTCTGACCGCGAAATCACCACTGAAGAACAATCCCACCCCACCTTTGCTGTAAGACAGGAATGAGACCACCATCATGACACACCCTCGTTTTCTGAGGGCTGCGCGGGTCACCGCCGCAGGCCTCGCCCTGGGGACCCTGCTCCTCACCGGCTGTTCCGCCAACCCCGGAGGGGCAGGCAAAGCCCCGGCGGCTGATGTGAGCGCCCTGCTCACCATCCCGCGGGAGGACATGGCGACCTTCGACAACAACTTCAACCCGTTCGCACCCACCGTGAACCCCCTGGTGCAGCAGGCCATCTACGAACCGCTGCTCGTCTTCAACCCCGCCAAGGGCGACACCACCCCGTGGCTCGCGACCGCCTGGGACGTGGCCAAGGACGGCCGGTCCATCACCTTCACCCTGCGGGACGGGGTCAAATGGTCCGACGGTCAGGCCTTCACCGCCGCGGACGTCGCGTACACCTTCCAGCTCCAGAAGAAGCTCAAGGGCGGCTTCGACTACCTGAAGTCCGTCACTGCGGACGGCAAGAACAAGGTGGTCTTCACCTTCACCAAGCCGTGGTCCCCGGCCCTCTACGACGTGGGGCAGCTGCCGATCGTCCCGCAGCACGTGTGGTCCAAGATCTCCGACCCGGCCAAGGACCCCAACACCAAGCCCGTGGGCACCGGTCCGTACACCGAGGTGGACGGCTTCCAGTCACAGTCCTACGTGCTGAAGAAGAACCCGCAGTACTGGCAGCCGGAGAAGCAGAAGATCGCCGGCATCAAGATGCTGGCCATGTCCGGCAACGACGCGGCCAACCTCGCGGCGGTCAACGGGGACGTCGACTGGGCCCCGCAGTACATGCCGAACATCGAGAAGACCTACGTCTCCAAGGACAAGGAACACCGTCACTACTGGTTCCCGCCCACGGGCGCCATGATCAACTGGCAGCTCAACACCACCAAGGCGCCCTTCAACGACCCGCAGGTGCGCAAGGCCCTCAGCATGGCCGTGGACCGCGAGCAGGTGGCCAAGATCGGCATGAGCGGCTACGCCCAGCCGGCCGACTGCACCGGTCTCTCGGGGAACTACAGCACCTGGAAGGACCAGGACCTCGCGGCGAGCTGCACCTGGACCAAGCTGAACGTGGACGAGGCCAATAAGGCGCTCGACGCCGCCGGCTACCCGAAGGGCGCGGACGGCAAGCGGACGCTGAAGAACGGCAAGCCGTTCGAGTTCAAGATCTCCGTGGGCGCCACGTCCTCCGACTGGCTCTCCGTGGCCAATGTGATCTCCCAGAACCTGCAGGCGGTCGGTGTGACCGCCAAGGTCGACTCCCCGGACTGGGCCTCCGTGGTCTCCGGCTACGAGCAGGGGACCTTCGACTCCGGCATCGTCTGGAGCGCCAACGACCCGAGCCCCTACAAGTACTTCGACACCATCATGGGCACCGACACCGTCAAGCCGGTCGGCGCCAAGACCACGGACAACTACCACCGCTTCGGTGACCCCAAGGCCGACACCCTGCTGAGCCAGTTCGCCGCCGCCGGTGACGACGCCGCACAGAAGAGCCTGGCGAAGAAGCTGCAGGCCGAGTACAACGACGCCGCGCCGGTGGTGCCGCTGTTCTCCGGCCCGGAGTGGGGGGCCTACACCGACGCTCGCTTCACGGGCTGGCCCACCGAGGCGAATCCGTACGCGACCCTCTCGGTCCGCTCCGCCACGACCGTCCTGGTGCTCACAAACCTCGAACCCCGGAAGTGACCCGGCGTTCCTGACCGGCCGGGCGCTGCTGAAGGTCCCGCCCGGCCGGTCAGGACACCCGGCTTGTCTCGTCGCTCCGTGTCGGCGGCGCCACGGCGGGCCTCGCCTCCCGCGCTCCGGCGGCGCCACTCCGCCACCCCGACGGTGTGCCCGCTCCGGCCGCCTGCCGCGGCCCCGCACACGAGCGTCCTGCACCTCACCGCCCTGCGGCGCCACTCCGCCACCCCGACGGTGTGCCCGCTCCGGCCGCCTGCCGCGGCCCCGCACACGAGCGTCCTGCACCTCACCGCCCTGCGGCGCCCGCGCGCCATCGGGCCCCACCCTCCCTCCGCGCACCCGGAGGGAACCCCATCAGCCATCCCGAACGGAGGGATCCCGTGCGCTTCATCCTGCGCCGCCTGGGTTTCTACCTGATCGCCTTCTGGGCATCCATCACCCTGAACTTCCTGCTCCCACGCTTCATGCCGGGGGACCCCGTCTCCCGCATGTTCGCCAAGTCGCAAGGCAAGATGCAGCCCGAGCAGCTCGAGGCGCTCCGCACCATGCTCGGTGTGGACGACCGGCCGCTCTGGCAGCAGTACGCCGACTACCTGCACAACATCCTGACCGGCAACATGGGCATCTCCATCACCCGTTTCCCCACGCCGGTCACCGAGGTCATCGCGTCCCAGGTGGGCTGGACCCTCCTGCTGGGGGCGACTGCCCTGGTGATCGCCGCCGTCGTCGGCAATCTGCTGGGGATCCTCGCCGCCTGGCGACGCGGCGGCTGGGTGGATTCGGCGCTCCCGCCGGTCCTGATCTTCATCGGCTCGTTCCCGTACTTCTGGCTCGCGATGGGCGCGCTGTACCTCTTCGGGGTGACGCTCGGCTGGGCTCCGCTGCGGCACGCCTACAGTGACGGGCTGGAACCGGCGTTCACATGGGAGTTCCTCTCCGACGCCGGGGCGCACCTGGTGCTGCCGGCGCTGACGATCGTGCTCGTCTCGATCGGCGGCTGGATGCTCGGGATGCGCAACACCATGATCGCCACGAACGCCGAGGACTACATCACCATGGCCGAGGCGAAGGGCCTGCGGCCGGGGCGCATCATGTTCCGCTACGCCGCCCGCAACGCGATGCTGCCGTCCGTGACCAGTTTCGGCATGAGCCTCGGCTTCGTGGTGGGCGGCGCCCTGCTCACCGAGGTGGTGTTCGCCTACCCCGGCGTCGGGTACCAGCTGCTCAACGCCGTGCAGGGCCTCGACTACCCGCTCATGCAGGGCCTCTTCCTGACCATCACGGCAGCGGTCCTGCTGGCCAACTTCCTGGTGGATGTCCTCTACGTCCGCCTCGACCCGCGCGTGCGCAGCAACTAGGAGCCGACCATGAGCATCTTCACCGATCCATCCGTTGACGCCACGGCTGAGCACGAGCCGGCGCCGAACCCCGGCACGACGACGGCGCCCGTCGCCGGCGCGGCCTCGACCGCGCCGCGGGGCACGCGGAAGCCGCGGCTGGGATTCCTGCGCGGCCTCCTGCGCAACACCAAGGCCCTGGTGGGCGTCACCATCCTCCTGGTCTTCGTCCTGCTGGCCCTCCTGGCCCCGGTCCTCTTCCCGGGGAACCCCTCCCGCATCACGGACCTGGCCAGCCTGGAACCGTCGCCCGAGCACTGGCTCGGGACCTCCGCCAAGGGCCAGGACGTCCTGGCCCTGACCGTCCACGGCGCCCGCAGCTCGCTGCTCGTGGGATTCACCGTGGGGCTCGCCTCGACCCTCGTGGGCATCCTGGTCGGCCTGGCGTCGGCCTATTTCGGCAAGGCGATCGACGAGACCCTCTCCCTCGTGACCAATGTCTTCCTGCTCCTGCCCGGCCTGCCGCTCCTGGTGATCCTGGCCGCGTTCCTCCCACCCGGGCTCGGGACCGTGATCCTGGTCCTCATCGTCACGGGCTGGGCGGGATCCGCGCGCGTGCTGCGCTCGCAGGCCTTGTCCATCCGGTCCAAGGACTTCGTGGCGGCGTCCATCGTCTCCGGCGAAGGGACCCTGCGGATCATGTTCGCGGAGATCCTGCCCAATATGGCCTCGATCGTGATGGGCACCCTGCTCGGCTGCGTCATCTACGGCATCGGCGCCCAGGCGGGCCTCGAATTCCTGGGCCTCGGGGACATCAGCACGGTCTCCTGGGGCAACAACCTCTTCTGGGCCGGCAATGAAGGTGCGCTGCTGACCGGCAGCTGGTGGGTGTTCGTGCCGTCCGGGCTCTGCATCGCCCTCGTCGCCTTCGCCCTCGCCCTCATCAACTACGCCGTGGACGAGGTCACCAACCCTCGCCTGCGCACGATCAAGGCCGCGCGGCCGGCCGCCGTCGCGCGTCGTTCTGGAAGGAGCGCGTCATGACCGTCTCCCAGGTGTCCTTCGGATCTCACGAGTCCGTCCTGGAAGTCACCGACCTCACCGTTCAGTATGTGGGCGAGGCCCGCTCCACCACGGCCGTGGACCGCGTGTCCTTCAGCATCGGGGCAGGGGAGGTGTTCGGCCTGGCCGGGGAATCCGGCTGCGGTAAGTCGACCATCGCCAATACGCTCATGCGGTTGCTCAAAGGCCCGGCCCGGATCGCGGGCGGCTCCATCCGGTTCGGTGGCCGCGACGTCCTGGCCATGAGTCCGGAGGAGCTCCGCCGGTTCCGCTGGCAGGACGTGGCGATGGTGTTCCAGTCGGCCATGAACTCCCTCAACCCGGTGCTCACCGTCGGGGAGCAGATCGTGGACATCTACACCACCCACGCCGGCTACTCGCGCCAGGAGTCCCTGCGCCGGGCGGCCCAGCTCCTGGAACTGGTCCGCATCGATCCGGTCCGGCTGAAGTCGTACCCGCACCAGCTCTCCGGCGGGATGCGGCAGCGCGTGGTCATCGCGATGGCGGTGGCGCTCAAACCGTCCCTGCTGATCCTGGACGAACCGACCACCGCCCTGGACGTGGTGGTGCAACAGGAGATCATGGCGCAGATCAAAGAGCTCCAGCACGAACTCGGGTTCTCGGTCCTGTTCATCACGCACGACATGTCCCTCATGGTGGAGCTCTCGCACCGGATGGCCGTCATGTACGGCGGGCGGATCGTGGAGACCGCACGGGCCGCGGACATCCACCAGCAGCCGCGGCACCCCTACACCCAGGCGCTCATGGGCGCCTTCCCACCCCTGAGCGGCCCGCGCGTGCCGCTCGCCGGCCTCGCCGACGGAGTGAAATTCCGGGACATCCCGGACCTGGAGGAAGTCTCCCCGGGCCACTTCGTGGCACCCGTCCTGGAAGGAGGGCTCCGATGAGCATCACTGACGTGTCCTCACTGGCCCCCGTCGCCCCCACGGAGACGGTCCTGGAACTGCAAGGTCTCAGCAAGACGTTCCCCCTGGGCGGGCTGTTCTCCCGGAAGTCCACGCGGGCGCTCCACGAGGTGGACCTGACCCTGGGGCGGGGCGAGATCGTCGCCCTGGTCGGGGAGTCGGGCTCCGGCAAGAGCACCCTGGCCCGCTGCGTCGCCCGGCTGGAGACGCCCAGCTCCGGCCGGATCCTCCTCGAGGGCACGGACGTGCTGGCCAGAAACCGCTTCCAGGCCACGCGGGCGTACCGCTCCCAGGTCCAGATGGTGTTCCAGGACCCCTTCGGCTCCCTCAACCCCGTTCACCGGATCGAACACTTCCTCCGGCGCTCCCTGGCGCTGCACGGCCGGACGGGCTCGGAGAAGGAGACCCGCGAGCGCCTCGAGGAGCTCATGGATGTGGTGGGGCTGGAGACGGCCATGCTGCAGTCGTATCCGCACGAGCTGTCCGGAGGGCAGCGGCAGCGCGTGGCGATCGCCCGGGCGCTCGCCGTGGAGCCGGAGGTGATCCTCGCCGACGAACCCACCTCGATGCTGGATGTCTCGGTGCGGATCGGGATTCTGAACCTCATGCGATCGCTGCGTGACGAGCGCGGCATCTCCATGCTCTACATCACCCATGACCTCGCCTCCGCCCGCTACCTGGCGGACCGGATCGCCGTGATGTTCGCGGGGGAGCTGGTGGAGGAGGGGGAGTCGCTGGATCTCCTGGCGGACCCCCGGCATCCCTACACCCGGCTGCTCGTCTCGGCCGTGCCGGACCCGGCGCGTGCAGGCTCTTACGATCCCGCGCTGAGGGCGGAGCTGCGGGCGGCCGTGATGCACGCGGCGTCGTGCCCGTTCGACGGCGATCCCGAGCAGGCTTGTTCCGCCGAGCGCCCCGTGCGCCACCGCGTGGGCGACCCCGCACAGCGGCACTGGGTCCGCTGCCATCTCTACCGCCCGGCCGCATCCTCGGCCGGCCACGCACTCGCAGAAACCAAAGGGCACTGATGACCGAAACCCTGCACCCGCTCGCCCTCGTCCCGGAGGACGAGCTGGTGGCCCGCGCGGAATCCGATCCGCTCCGGCCGCGCTTCCACTTCGCTTCGCCGGCCGGCTGGCTCAACGATCCCAACGGCGTCAGCCAGTGGAACGGGGAGTACCACCTCTTCTACCAGTACAACCCAGAGGGGGCCTTCCACCACCGGATCCAGTGGGGCCACGCCACCTCGACCGACCTGGTCCACTGGAACGACCGCCCCGTGGCCCTGGTCCCCGGGGACGGACCTGACGATCCGGACCGGGACGGCTGCTGGTCGGGGGTGCTGGTCGACGACGGCGGCACGCCCACCCTGGTCTACTCCGGCCGGCACGGCGAGCGCGAGCTTCCCTGCGTGGCGCTCGGGAGCCCGGACCTCCTCAGCTGGACGAAGGACCCGCGCAATCCCGTGATCGCCGCCCCGCCCGCAGGGGTGGACGTGACCGCATTCCGGGACCATTGCGTCTGGAAGGAGAACGGACGCTGGCGCCAGCTCGTCGGTTCCGGGATCCGTGGCCATGGAGGGACGGCGTTCCTGTACGAGTCCGCGGATTTGCGGCACTGGGAGCTCCTTGGCCCGCTGCTGGTGGGGTCCGCGGCGGACGGCGCCTCCGGGGACGCCGACTGGACCGGCACGATGTGGGAGTGCGTGGACCTGTTCAGCGCGGGGAGCGGGGCCGCCGGCGACCCGGAGGCCCGGGACGTCCTGGTGTTCTCCGCCTGGGACGACGGAGTCACGCACCACCCGCTCTACTGGACCGGACGGTATGCGCACGACTCGTTCCTCCCGGAGGCACTCCACCGGCTCGACTACGGCGGGCGCCACTTCTACGCCCCGCAGTCCTTTCGGGACGACGCCGGCCGCCGGATCATGTTCGGCTGGCTCCAGGAAGCACGGAGCGATCGGGCCGCGGTGGAGGCGGGCTGGGCGGGTGTCTTGAGCGTGCCCCGCCTGCTCCTGCCCGCTGCCGACGGGTCCCTCGACTTCGCACCGGTCCCGGAGCTGGAGGCGCTGCGCCGGGACCACCGGACTGTGGAGCCGCGGGTCCTGGTGGGGCCGGAGCGTCCCGGGGATCTCGCCACCGTCGTGCTGCCCGTGGAGGGGGTCCAGCTGGACCTGGAACTCGACGCCGAACTGGCCCCCGGCTCCGAGCTGCGCCTGGGGGTGCTGGCGGTCCGTGCCGCGGGCCGGGCGGTGGAGGAGACGGCCGTCTCGGTGTCCCGGGACGCCGACGGAAACGGCATCCTGTCCCTGGACCGGAGCCTGAGCAGCATGGACACCGCCTCCGGGCTGGACCGCTCCGGGCTCGCCGGACCCGTCCCGCTGCCGTCCGGCCGGGTCCGGCTGCGCGTCCTCGTCGACCGTTCCGCCATCGAGGTGTTCGCCAACGGCAAGCCCCTGACGGCCCGGGTCCACCCGACGCTCGGCGGGGGCCAGGTCACCCTCGGCGCCATGAGCGGGACCGTCCGTCTCCTGTCCTTCGACGCCTGGACCATGGCGGACAGCACCCCGGACGGCCGCACGCTCCGTCCGTGACCCCACCCGGGTGCTCCGCCGGGCCGCCTACCAGAACGTGGTGGTCACGCCGCTCTGAGCAGCGTGACGACGAGCAGCAGCACCATCCCCAGCACCATCCCGAGAAAGGACCAGGAGACATGAGGAGATCCATCAGCAAGGACCGCAGCCCGGCCGCCGGCACGGGCGAGGGACCAGGGATGAGCAGGCGATCCCTTGTCACGGGAGCCGGGGTGGCCGCCGTCGCGGCACTGGCGGTTCCTCTCAGCGGCTCGCCCGCGGAGGCGGCGCCGGCAACGAACGGAGGACGAATGCGTCAGCGGCCCGAATTCCATCTCAGCGTCCCGGACAACTGGAAGAACGACCCCCAGCGGCCGGTCTACGTCAACGGCGAGTATCTGTACTACTACCTCTACAACGGAGACTATCTCGCAGGCGGTGGCGGCACCTCCTGGCGGCTCGCCACCACGCGGGACCACGTGTCCTTCCGGGACCGGGGCGTCGCCATCCCGAAGTTCACCAATGCCAACGGGGACTGCTGGTCGGGGAGTCTCGTGGTGGATGAGGAGAACACCGCGGGCTACGGCAGGGGCGCGGTGATCGCCGTCGTCACCCAGGCCCCGGAGGGCAAGCAGGCCCAGTATCTCTGGTACTCCACCGACGGCGGGCGCACTTTCCGGCCGGGTGGGACGGAGCCTGTGCTGCCGAACCCCGGCGTCCCCGACTTCCGGGACCCGAAAGTGGTCTGGGATGCCGAGCGGCGGCGCTGGATCCTGGTCAACGCCGAAGGCCACCGGCTGGGCTTCTACGCTTCGTCCGATCTGCGGTCCTGGGCGAGGGTGGGGGAGTTCGTGCGGACCGACATCGGGCTGCTGGAATGCCCGGACCTCTTCCGGATGACCGCGGACGACGGGAGCGCTCACTGGGTTCTCGGCACCAGCGCGAACGGCAAGGGGCGGGGGCTGCCCGCCACCTACGC
This sequence comes from Arthrobacter sp. Y-9, assembly GCF_029690065.1. Lineage (NCBI taxonomy): Bacteria > Bacillati > Actinomycetota > Actinomycetes > Micrococcales > Micrococcaceae > Arthrobacter > Arthrobacter sp. Y-9. The sequence goes on along the minus strand of NZ_CP121463.1, from coordinate 2,712,135 downwards.
ATACTGGACCGGGACGTTCGACGGAGCGTCCTTCACCACGGATCACGACGAACCCCACTGGCTGGACTGGGGTTTCGACTTCTACGGCGCAGTCACCTATCCGGATCACCTGGCCTCCGGCGCGGAGAATCCCTCGCTCCGGCGCGCCATCGGCTGGGCCAACTTCTGGGACTACCCGCACAACACCCCCACGCTCGCCACGGACGGGTACAACGGGGACGACATGATCGTCCGGGAACTCCGCCTGGTCCGCACCGGGAACGGTTACCAGCTCGCGTCGAGGCCGCCCGCCGCCCTCGCATCGTACGTGACGCGCACGCACCGGCTCGGCGACGTCCGGGTCCGGGGCACCCGGGACCTCACGATCCGCTCCGGCGCCTACGACCTGAGCTGCGAACTGGTGTGGAATCCGTCGGCGCCACCGTCCAATATCGGGCTCGAGCTGTGCCGGGCTCCCGGCGGCGGGCGGCACGTGGCGGTGGGCGCCTACCTCCGTGGCCCGTTCAGCTACGTCAACCGCCGGCCCACGATCAACCCGACGGGCGGTGAGTCCCAGACCCCCCTCGATCCGTCGACGGGACGGCTGGCGATCCGCGTCCTGGTGGACCGGACGAGCGTCGAACTGTTCGTCGGGGACGGCACGGTCGTCCATTCGCACCGGGTCTTCCCGCTGGAGGGCGACGACGGCATCCGGCTCTATGCGAACGACGGCGAAGCCACCTTCCGCGGGCTCACGGTCCGGGAGCTGCGGGTCAGGTAGGCGGGGCACCCGGATCGACCCCCGGCTTTGTGGAATACCCACGGACATTTCCGTGGGTGATCCACACAAGGGTGGGTGGTAGCGGAGATCGGGGACTCGAGGCCCGGAGGTTTTGGGTCCGGGGGCCCTGAGGCCGGAGGCGCGCCAGGCTGGCCCGACACGTCGTGGGACGACAACGCCGGGCGGCCCGGTCCGGCGGATGGGGTAACCCGGCTTTGCCCCCGGTTGTGTGGATCACCCACGGACATTTCCGTGGGTATTCCACACAAGGGTGGGTCGGATGGCAGATCGGGGACTCGAGGCCCGCGTGGGACGACGACGCCGGCGGCCCGGTCCGTCAGCCGGCGTCCAGGGCCCGGCGATAGGACGCCAGGGTGGCGCGGGCGGCGCTGTCCCAGCCGAAAGCAGAGGCGTGGCGCACGGCGCCGAGGCTGAGCGCGGTGCGGAGGGCGGCGTCGTCGTACAGGCGTTCCAGGGCGGCCGCCCAGGCGGTGATCCGGTGACCGTCCACGAGCAGGCCGCTGACGCCGTCATCCACGGCGTCGGCCAGCCCGCCCACGCGGGTTGCCAGCACGGGTGTGCCACAGGCCTGCGCCTCAAGGGCGACGAGCCCGAACGACTCGCTGTAGGACGGCATCGCCACCACGTCCGCGGCGCGGAACCAGGCGGCGAGCTCCTCGCGGGGCACCGCATTCCGGCGGGTCACCACGTCGCTCATGCCGCTCGCGGTGATGACGGCGTCGATGTCGTACTGACGGCTCCCACTCTGCTCCCCCAGCAGGGTCAGACGCAGCGGGATGTCCGGCCGCCGGGCCCGGAGCGCGGCGGCCGCCTGGACCAGGACATGCGGTCCCTTGAGCCGCTGCATCCGGCCGGCGAAGACCACGTGGAAGCCCGGTGGCGCGGGCGCAACCGGCCCGGCAGGGGAGAAGACGTCCAGGTCCACGCCCGGCGCCACCACGTCGATCGCGGCGGGAGAGGCGTCGTAGTGGGACTGGAGTTCGAGCGCCTCGGCCCGGGTGTTGGCGATGAGTCGCGCGGCGCCGTCCACCACGCACTGCTCGCCCTCCTCCCGGTTCGCCGGCTCGGCGTGCTCCCCGGAATGCAGATGCTGGTTCTTGACCCGCGCCATGGTGTGCATGGTGTGCACCAGCGGCACGTCCCACGCCCGGGCCAGGTGCAGCCCGGCGACCCCGGAGAGCCAGTAGTGCGAGTGGATGAGCTGGTAGTGGCCCTGCGCCTGCCGGGAACGGATGGCGTCCACCTCGTCGGCCATCCGGTGGACCAGGGAGGGCAGCTGTTCCTTGGGGATCCGCCGCTTCGGGCCGGCCTGGATGTTGTGCACGCAGATGCCGGCCTCGGGATGCTCGACGTCGGGCTGGTCAGGAGCCACCGCGCGCGTGAAGATCTCCACCTCGACCCCCGAGCGGGCCAGGGCGGACGCCAGGGACCGCACGTAGACGTTCATGCCGCCCGCGTCCCCGGAGCCGGGCTGTTCCAGCGGCGAGGTGTGGAGCGAGAGGAGTGCGACGCGGCTGACCGGTGGCATGATTCCTCCCTGGTTCGCGGGGCTGATTCGGCAGGGACGGAGGATGCTGACGTCCCTCAGAGACTTTACCGCTCCGCGGTGTCACGCCCGCGACGCCGGAGGGGTGACACCGGCCTCGTGACGAGGGCTACGCGGTGGCGCCAGGAAAGAGCCGGGCCACGCACCTAGACTTAACGGGTGACTTCCGAGACCCCGACCTCCCCGACCGTGCCGCACAGCCAGCCGGTGACCGCGCAGGACGGCGCCGCCCTCCCGGAGCGGGCTGCGATCATCGATCTGGCCGCCATCCGCCACAACGTCCGCCGCATGGCGGAGATCGCGGCGCCGGCGAAGGTCATGGCCGTGGTCAAGGCCGACGGGTACGGTCACGGCGCTCTCCCCACCGCTCAGGCGGCGCTCGACGGCGGCGCGAGCTGGCTCGGCACGGCCCACGTGAGCGAGGCGCTGGCTCTCCGGAACGCCGGGATCGACGCGCCGCTGCTCGCGTGGCTGCACACCCCGGACACTGACTTCACCGCTGCCATCGAAGCCGGCATCGACCTCGGCTGCTCGGGCTGGGAACTGGAGCATATCGTCGCCGCCGCGCGTTCCGTGGAGCACCCGGCACGCGTCCACCTCAAGGTCGACACCGGCCTGGGCCGGAACGGGTCCACGGTCGAGTCGTGGGACCAGCTCATCGGCGAGGCCATCGACTACCAGGATCAGGGTCTGCTGCGCGTGGTCGGCATCTTCTCCCACCTGGCCGTGGCCGATGAGCCGCACCGCCCGGAGACGGATCACCAGCTGGACGTGTTCCGTGAGGCGGTCGCGCTCGCGGAGGATGCCGGGATCGACCCGGAGGTCCGGCACCTCGCCAACACCCCGGCCACGTTCACCCGGCCGGACGCGCACTTCGACCTGGTCCGCGTGGGCATCGGCGTGTACGGGCTGTCGCCGTTCGCGGATCAGCGCAGCGACGACCTCGGCCTCATCCCCGCCATGACCCTCCAGACCCGGGTGGCGAACTGCAAGGCCGTCCCGGAGGGTCAGGGCGTCTCCTACGGACTGCATTACAAGACCAAGGCCCCCAGCACCCTCGCCCTGATCCCGCTCGGCTACGCGGACGGCGTGCCGCGCATCGCCACCGGCGGGCCGGTCCGGCTCGCCGGGCGCACCTACCCCGTGGTCGGCCGGATCGCGATGGACCAGATGGTGGTGGACCTCGACGCCGCACTGGACGGCGCGGAACGGCTCGCCCTGGTGGGCACCCCCGCGGTGCTCTTCGGCTCGGGCCGCGACGGCGGGCCGCTCGCCGATGACTGGGCCGCCGCCGCGGGCACCATCAACTATGAGATCGTGACCCGGATCAGCGGCAGGGTCCCGCGCGTCTATGTGGACAGCGAGGCCCGTCCGGATGCTGCGCCCGCCGAGGCGCGCCCGGCCGCCCGCGAAGAGACCGACACCCGCCAGGAGACGGACGCATGAGCGAAGCCCGCTGGACCGCGACCTTCCACGTGGCCGATGTGGAGGAGACGCAGGCGCTCGCCGAGACCATCGGCGCCACCCTGGACGCCGGTGACCTGCTCATCCTCAGCGGCGGTCTCGGCGCCGGGAAGACGACCTTCACCCAGGGACTGGGCCGCGGCCTCGGCGTCCGCGAAGGCATCATCTCGCCCACCTTCGTCCTGGCCCGTCGGCACCCGAACCTGCCCGACGGCCCGCGTCCGGGCGGCCCGGACCTGGTGCACGTGGACGCCTACCGGCTGGGCAGCGCGGAGGAGCTCGAGGACATCGACCTCGAGGAGACCCTGGACACCTCGGTCACCGTGGTCGAGTGGGGCCGGGACCGCGCCGAGCAGCTGTCCGCCAGCCGCCTGGAGATCGACCTGGAACGCGCCACCGGCCAGGAGGCCGGGGAGCAGATCATCCTGGATTTCGAGGATGAGGACGAACCGCGCACCCTCACCGTGACCGCGTACGGGGACCGCTGGGCCGAGCGCCCGGCGTGGGCCCGCGCCACGAACGCATCAGCCACCCCGCAGGAAGGGAACCAGTGACGACAGTCCTGTCCATCGACACCTCGGCCATCGCCGGCGCCGCCATCCTCCGGACCGCGCCCGACGGCGTGGAGGTCCTGGCACGCTTCGCCACCGAGGACACCCGCAGCCACGCCGAGGTCACCGCCCCGGCCGTCGCAGGGCTCCTCGAGGAGACCGGCCTGACCGGCAAGGACCTGGACGCGATCATCGTGGGCGTCGGACCGGGCCCGTTCACCGGGCTGCGCGCCGGGCTGACGGTCGCGCGCACGCTCGGCTTCGCCTGGGGTATCCCCGTGCACGGTGTCATGAGCCTGGACGCCATCGCCGCGGCGGCGGTCGACGCCGGGGCGCCGGAGCGTTTCCTGGTCGCCACCGACGCGCGCCGCAAGGAGGTCTACTGGGCCCTCTACACCCACGACGCCGGCGCCCCGGTCCTGCTCGACGGCCCGCACGTGCAGCTCCCGGCCGAGGTCCCGCTCGGCGAGCTGCTGGGCGACGCCGCGGCGCGTGGCACCGCCGTGTACGGGGCGGGCGCGGGGCTGTACCCCGGAGCCCTGCCCCCGGTGGAGGGCTTCGCGCACACCCAGCCCGGCGCCGTCGCGCTCGGAAAGCTCGCCCTGCAGCGCCTGGCCCGCGGCGAGCAGCTCCTGGACACCGAACCGCTGTACTTGCGGGAATCCGACGCCCAGGTGCCCGGCCCGAGGAAGCGGGCTCTGTGAGCGGGAACGACGAATCGCCCCGGAGGTATGTGGTGGATGAGCGGGATCCCGGGTTCAGCCTGCGCGCGATGACCCCGGAGGACCTTCCGGTGGTGCACGGCCTGGAGGAACGGCTGTTCCCGGAGGACGCCTGGCCCCTGGACATGTTCGAGGCCGAGCTGATGCAGCGGGACACCCGTGAGTACTTCGTGGCGACCATCGGCGGCACGGTGGTGGGGTATGCGGGGCTCATGTGCATCCCGCCGATCGCCGATGTGCAGACCATCGCCGTGATCCCGGAGTTCGAAGGCCGGGGGATCGGCTCCGCGCTGCTGCGGACGCTGCTCCAGCGGGCGGCGCACGGACAGGCGGATGACTTGCTGCTCGAGGTCCGGGAGGACAACCCCCGCGCGCAGGAGCTCTACAAGCGATTCGGTTTCGAGCAGATCGCGGTGCGGAAGAACTACTACAAGGGCGGGGTCAACGCGCTCATCATGCGGCGGGCGCTGGACCCCGGACAGGGAGCGGACGCCGTGCAGGACGACGGAGGCAAGCCATGAACCGAACCGAACCGCTGATCCTCGGCATCGAATCCTCGTGCGATGAGACCGGGGTCGGGATCGTGCGCGGCAGCACGCTGCTGAGCAACACGGTGTCCTCCTCGATGGACGAGCATGTGCGCTTCGGCGGCGTGATCCCCGAGATCGCGTCCCGCGCCCACCTGGAGGCGATCGTCCCCGCCCTCGACGCGGCCCTCACGGAGGCCGGAGTCACCCTCGACGAGCTCGACGGCATCGCCGTGACGGCGGGCCCGGGGCTCGCGGGCGCGCTCATGGTGGGAGTGAGTGCCGCGAAGGCGCTCTCGGTCGCCACCGGCAAGCCGCTCTTCGCGATCAACCACCTCGTGGCGCACGTCGCGGTCGGGCTCCTCGATCAGCAGGTCTTCGCACCCGGCCCCGAAGGCTCCGCCGCGCTGCCGGAGAACCTCGGCGCCCTCCTGGTGTCCGGCGGGCACACGGAAGTGCTGCGCGTGCGGAGCATCCACGACGTCGAACTGCTCGGCAGCACGATCGACGACGCCGCGGGCGAGGCTTACGACAAGGTGGCGCGCCTGCTCGGGCTGGGGTACCCCGGCGGACCGGTGATCGACCGGCTGGCCCGCGAGGGTGATCCGAAGGCCATCCGGTTCCCGCGCGGCCTGACCCAGCCGAAGTACATGGGCACCGCGGAGGAACCCGGCCCGCACCGCTACGACTGGTCGTTCAGCGGCCTGAAGACCGCCGTCGCGCGCTGCGTGGAGCAGTTCGAAGCGCGCGGTGAGGAGCCTCCCGTGGCGGACATCGCCGCGAGCTTCCAGGAGGCCGTGGTGGACGTGGTGACCGCGAAGGCGATGCTCGCCTGCAAGGAGCACGGCATCACGGAACTGCTGCTCGGCGGCGGGGTGGCGGCGAACGCGCGGCTGCGCGAGCTGACCGCCAAGCGCTGCGCGTCGCACGGGATCAGCCTGCACGTGCCGCCGATCAGCCTGTGCACGGACAACGGCGCGATGGTCGCGGCGCTGGCGTCACGGCTCGTGATGGACGGCGCGGAACCGTCGAGCCTCGGCTTCGCCCCGGACTCGTCGCTGCCGGTGTCCACGGTCCTCCTGCCCTAGTTTTCGCCCGCGAACCGCCAGTAGGTGCCCGTATTCCGCATGGATACGGGCACCTACTGGCGGTTCGCGCAGGGGAGGTCCCGCGCGGGGGCGGGGCGGTCAGGCGGACAGCAGATCGATCAGCGCGTTGGCGGTGACGGCGCTGGACTGAGGGTTCTGTCCGGTGAGCAGGTTCCCGTCGATCACGAGGTGCGAGGACCAGGGGGCATCCGTGGCCACCACGGCTCCGCTCTCCCGTAGACGGGATTCGAGCAGGAACGGGGAGAGCTCACCGAGGCCGCCCTGCTGCTCCTCCACATCGCTGAACGAGGTGAGGCGACGCCCGGCGAAGAGGAAACCGTCGCCATCCCGTGCGGACAGCAGACCCGCCAGCCCGTGGCACAGGGCCGCGATGGGCAGGCCGTCCCGGTCCGCGTCGGCGAGGAGCGCCCCCAACCCGGGATGGTCTACGAGATCCGCCATGGGCGCATGGCCGCCTGGCAGAAAGAGCGCGTCGATGTGTTCCAGGCTCGTGTCTTCCAGTGCCACGGGGTTCTCGAGTGAAGGGGCGATCCCGTCGAGATAGGCGCGGAACCGTGCGGCGGCCTCGGGCTCCACACCGCCCTGCGCCGACAGGCTGGCGGGATCGACGGTGGGAGCGACGCCTCCCGGGGTCGCGAAGGTGACCTTGAGGCCGGCTTCGCTGAAGAGCCGGTGAGGCTCCGCGACCTCCTCCGCCCAGAAGCCGGTGGGATGCAGGGTGCCGTCCGAGAGGCGGAGTTCGGTGGCCGCACTGAGGACCATGAGGATGCTTGACATGAAGAGCTCCGTTCGATGAGCCGGCCGACGATCGGCCGCTATGGAGTGAAGCCATGGACCATCGGGATTCTTCCGTGACCCGTCAGCAAGCCATAAGATTTCTGATGACGGAAGGGTGGCGGAATGAATCTCGATGTGGTGCAGAGTTTCCTGGAGATCTACCGGAGGGGGTCCCTGACGGCTGCGGCGACCGCACGCGGACTCAGCCAGCCCGCGGTCAGCGGACACCTCCGGCGCCTCGAAGAGCACCTGGGCGAGAGCCTCTTTCAGCGGACCGGCCAGGGAGTGACGCCCACCGCCCGTGCCGACCTGCTGGCCCACCGGCTCGGAAGCCACCTGGACGAAGTGAAGGCGGCACTCCGGGAGAGCGATGAGGAGGGGTGGACGGGCACGGTGAGGATCGGAGCCGCTGCCGAGATCACCGCGGCCCGGCTGGTCCCCGGGCTGTCATCGTTGGCCGGCCCGGGCCTGCAACTGCGATTCACCACCGGACATCCGGAGGGGCTGCTTCCAGAGCTCGTCGAGGGTCGGCTGGACCTGGTGGTGTCCTCGGTCCGGCCGCGGATGCCAGGGGTGGAGGCCGTGCCGCTCATTGATGAGGAGTTCGTCCTGATCGCCGCCCCGGGGATCGCACGGCGAGTGGATCCGGAGCTCTTGAGCTCCTCGCCCCTGAAGGCGCTGGCGTCACTGCCTCTTGTCGCGTACTCCGAGGAACTCCCCATCATCCGTCGGTACTGGCGCAGCGAGTTCGGGCAGCGGCCGGGTAACCCCGTGGCGCTCCTGGTTCCGGACCTGCGGGCGGTGCTGGCCGCCGTCGTCGCTGGCGTGGGGGTGTCCGTCCTCCCGCGCTATCTGGCCGGTCCCGCCGTCAGCGTGGGGCAGGCCGAGGTGCTTCATGAGCCGGTGGTGGCTCCGCTCAACACCCTTCATCTGGCACGCCAGGGCGGAGTGCCTCCGACTCCGGCGGCGTCGCGGGTGGCCCGCCGGCTCCGGGAGCTGGCCTCGTCGTGGGGCGATCTCTGACGAGGGCTTCCTACTTCGGCGGCAGGGACGCGGCGTAGTCGACGCCGACGCGCACCCAGCGTGCCAGCCCGTCGTCGTCGCGGGTCACGTCATCGGCCACGCGCAGCCAGCCGTCCATGGCTCTGCCCCGCATGACCGCGCGCTCGACGCCGGGATGGGAGCAGAGCTCGTCGCTCGCGGTGGGATCGGCGCGGAGCATGAGGCCGCCCTGTCCGCTCGCGCTCACGGCCATGTTGCCGCCCACCAGGAAGGCGAGCCCGCCGAACATCTTCTTCTCGGTGAAGTCCACGGCGCCCGTCAGCAGATGACGGATCCGGGCCGCGAGTTCCTCGTCGTATGCCACGCCCTCATCGTCGCACCGGGACGGGGGAGCGGCAATGGTTTTCCCGTCGCCAAGGAGTCGCGAAGGAACAGCTCACGCCCGGAAAACGCCCGTGACAGGGCACGACGTGTTCCCTCGCGGGGTCGGGGAGGGGCGATCAGGCGTCGGGGCCCTTGCGCATCTGCTGAATGAGGTCGAGCACGACGGCGTGCAGGTCGCCGTCGTTCGCTGCCGCCACTTTGCGCTGCCGCTGGTAGCCGGCGCCCCGCTCGATGATCTTGTCCACGTGGGCGAGTTCCTCGGAGCAGCCGAGCTTGGCCGCGATGGGCTCGAGGCGGTTCAGCACGTTGTTGCGCAGGTGGTCGGTGACCAGGAGTTCGTCGCCGGCCCGGTTCAGAATGATGATGGCGTCCAGGCCGTAGCGGGCCGCACGCCACTTGTTCTCCTTGAGGAACCAGCGCGGCATGGTGGGGATGGCCCAGCCGGCATCGAGCTGCTGGGATGCCTCCTCGACCAGGCACTGGGTCAGCGCGGCGATGGCGCCGACCTCTTCGAGGGTGGCGAGCCCGTCGCAGACCCGCATCTCGATGGTGCCGAGAGCGGGCACGGGGCGGATGTCCCAGCGGATCTCGCTGCCGGTGTCGATCACCCCGGTGGTGAACATGTCGTAGACGTAGTCCTCGTACTGCCCCCAGGACTGGAAGGTGAACGGCAGGCCCGCGGTGGGAAGCTGCTGGAACATGAGGGCCCGCTGGGAGGCGTAGCCGGTGTCTTCCGCGCCCCAGTACGGGCTCGAGGCGGAGAGCGCCTGGAAGTGCGGCATGTAGTTCAGCAGCGCGTCCATGACGGGAAGCGCCTTGTTGCGGTGATCGAGGCCGACATGCACGTGGACGCCGTAGATCACCATCTGGCGGCCCCACCACTGGGTGCGGTCGATCAGCTTGGCATAGCGCTCCTTGTCCGTGACGGGCTGGAGCTGCGGCGGGCTGAAGGGGTGACTGCCGGCGCAGAAGACTTCGACGTCCATGGGGTCGGTGACTTCGCGGACCGCGTCGAGGGAGCGCTGCAGATCGGCCTTGGCCTCGGACACGGTGTGGTGCACGCCGGTGACGAGTTCCACGGTGTTCAGGAGGAGTTCCTGTTTGATGTGCGGGTGTTCTTCGCCATCCTGGAGCCCGGGGTGGTTCGCGGTGACCTGGTCCAGGACTTCCTGGGCCACGGACGCGAGCTCTCCGGTGTGGCCGTCGACGAGAGCGAGCTCCCATTCAATGCCGAGTGTGGACTGCTCCGAGTCTGCGAAGTCGATCTGCACCTGGTCCCCTCCTTCTTGCTCGGCTTCCTCTGAGTGGCGGTCAGGAGACCTTGCCGATGCTTGCGTAAGTCTAATATGCGAGGGGCCTCGGCCGAGCTGGTGAATCCTGCGTGACAGCGGGAGATGCGTCACGCGCTGACACATGACGCCGCGCGTCGCCGGGGGACAGGACCGCCCCTCGAATTGATAATGAGAATCATTCTCATATAAGCTCTCTCCATGCATCTCACCATGGTCAGCTCCCTGGACAGCCACTGCCGCGCGGAGGCCGTGAAGCTCGTGGGCCGAGGTCACCGCGATTCGGTGCTCGTGCTCCATGACCTGCTTCCCGACTCCCGCGTCCTGCGCCGGGTGCACTTCCGCGACCGGATCATCGACCGCCAGGAGAAGCTCCTGGAACACGGCTGCCTGGCCTGCACCGTCCGCCTCGACGTCGTGCCGACCGTGCGGGAGTTCGCCCGCGCGGGCTGTCCCCATCTGGTGCTCGGCCTTCCGCCCGGGGTGGCCGCGGGTCAGGTGCTGGAGGAGCTGCGGATCAACGGGCCCGAGGATCTGGTGATCGACAACCTCCTCGTGGCCGTGGACCCGTCCGAACTCGACGATCAGATCTGGGATCCGCGGACCCTGCATGACGCGGGGTTCACCCCGATGCCCGCGGACGACCGCGTGAGCGGCGAGTTCCTGGTGGGCGAGTTCGTGCTCGGCGACACCGTGCTGACCGTTCCCGGGCTGTCGGCCTCCCTCGCCACGGACCTCGCCGTGGACGCCGCCTCGAACCTTGCTGCGGACGCCGACGCCGACCGCGGCGCCGATGCTCCCTCGGCGCCGGCATTCCCCGGACCGTCGTGGACCGAGGGCGTGCGCCTCCTGGGGCACCTGGCGCCCCATGCCGCGGTGCTGGGCGCCGGAGACGAGTTCCGGCCCGGATGCCACGACAGGGCGGAGGCGCTGACCCGCTCGCGCCCGGGGGCGGTGCTGGCTCCTCGGGAGCAGGACCCGGCCGATGGCCCGGGAGCGTTCCGCACCGTGGTGCACCGTCTCGCCCGGCCTCTGCATCCGCTCCGCCTGCATCTGAACCTCCCGGAGCTGGCCCAGGGGGCGCACTGGCTGCGGGGCACGCTCCGTCTGGCGTCGTCCGGCTACCGGAGCGTGGCGCTTCAGGGCGTCGGGCCTCGGGTGTGGATGGAACTGGCCGAGAGGCCCGCGCCCGGCGCCCGCCCGGAGCCGTTCCCCACGCGCTGGGGAGGGGGTCCGCTCACGGCGGAGGCCGCCGTCGTCGCCGTGACGGGGCGTGTCGAGGACATCGACCCGGCGGCGGTCGCGCGGCTGCTCGATTCCTGCCAGCTCACTGACGCCGAGCTGGCCCTCAACCCCGCGCGCTTCCCCGACCCGTTCGGTCTGCCGGACCGCGATCCGACGGCCTGGCCCGGCCTGTGACCGCGGCGGGCCCCACGCTTCCACCATCCCCATCCCGAAAGGAACAGCCATGAAAGTCCGCAATTCGCTGCGCGCCCTGAAGAAGGTCCCCGGAGCCCAGGTGGTCCGGCGGCGCGGCAGGACGTTTGTGATCAACAAGAAGAATCCGCGGTTCAAGGCCCGGCAGGGCTGACTCCGCCACGGCCCGGCGTCCACGGACGCCGGGCCGTGCAGTTTAATGAGCGCATGGCGATCTTGAACAAGGACATGACCCTCTGCATCTCCCTCGCGGCGCGGCCCAGCAACATCGGGACCCGTTTCCACAACTACCTCTACGAGAAGCTCGGGCTGAACTTCGTCTACAAGGCCTTCGCCCCGGCCGATCTGGCCGCCGCGGTGCAGGGTGTCCGCGGCCTGCCGATCCGTGGCGCCGCCGTGTCCATGCCGTACAAGGAGGCCGTGATCCCGCTGGTGGATCACCTGGCGCCGTCGGCCGCCGCGATCGACTCGGTCAACACGATCGTCAATGACGACGGCGTCCTGACCGCCTACAACACCGACTACCAGGCCGTGGAGCGCCTCCTCGCCGAGAATCGGGTCGACAGCGGGCTGTCCGTCATGCTCCGCGGCTCCGGCGGCATGGCGAAGGCCGTGGTCGCCGCCTTCCGGGATGCCGGCTTCCGCAACGTCACCGTCGTCGCGCGCAACGAGGAGAAGGGCCGCGCCCTCGCTGGGCTGTACGGCTTCGCCTGGCAGGCCGACGACGACGGCGGCCACCTCGCGGACGGGTCGCAGGCCCAGGTGCTGGTCAATGTCACTCCGCTCGGCATGCGCGGCGCCGAGGAGGACGCGCTGTCCTTCCCGCAGTCGGCGATCGAGGCGGCCGAGCTGGTGTTCGACGTCGTCGCCATGCCGTCCGAGACTCCTCTGCTGAAGGCCGCCCGCGCCGCCGGCAAGCCCGTGATCACGGGCGCCGAAGTGGCGTCGATCCAGGCGGAGGAGCAGTTCGTGCTGTACACCGGGGTGCGTCCGGACGCGGAGCTCGTCCGCGAGGCGAGCGAGTTCTCCCGCCGCGAGGCCTGACAAGCCGCCCGCCGCAAGCCCTTCACAGCTCCTGTGCAGTCCTGTCCGGACCCCTTGGCGGCGCATCACTAAACCGTTATAGTTCCTGGCAGCGGCGCAGCGCTGCGCCGCCAGCGACCTGAAGGGCGGTATCTGAATGTCCAGTTCCAGCATGACCAGCAGGCGAACCTTCCTCACCGTGGGCGGAGCGGGCCTGGCCGGAGTGCTCGGCCTCGCCACGGCCCCCGCGGCCTCGGCTGCCGGCGGCGCCTCGGCGGGAGTGCATCCCGTCATGGCGCCGGCCGGCGTCCCCGTGCCGGGCAGCGGCGGCATCCCGGCCGGGCCGTCCACCTTCGGGTGGAATCCCCGGGACCTGCTCGACTTCGACCCCGCGACCACCCCGTGGGGCCGGCATCTGCGGTGTCTCCTGCCGCGGGCCGAACGCATCGCGCCGTTCGCGCCGACGCAGGCCCACCCCGACCTCGACCCGGCCGTCCAGCTGTCCACCCTGACCATCGACGACGCCGGTTCGGTCTACGAAGGGCGGAACCAGGCGATCGGCCAGGAACCGTATGTGTACACGCAGCGGTACTGGCCGTACATCGACATCTGGGGGACCTGGCACGGACAGGTGCTCGCCTCCGTGCCGGATGACGTGGTGAAGAACCCGTCCGCCCCGGGCCGTGACTACGGCGTCATCGACATCCCGAACCCCGGATGGACCGAAGCCGCGCACAAGAACGGCGCCCGTGCCATCGGCGGCTGGTTCTGGCCCCGCAGCACCACGGCGTTCGATGAGTTCCTCGTGCAGCGCGCCGACGGCGGATTCCCGGTGGGGGACAAGATCGTGGAGCTGAAGCAGTACTTCGGTTTCGACGGGCTCTTCATCAACCAGGAGGCCTCGATCACCAAGGCTCAGGTGGGCAAGCTGTTCGAGCTCTTCCGGTACATCAAGTCGATCGACCCGGACTTCTATCTGCAGTACTACGATGCGGTGCTGCCGGACAGCGGAGTCCTGGACTATCAGAACGAACTCAACGCCCGGAACCTGCCCTCGCTCGGCACGCCGGGGGACCGCGCCGTCGACTCCATCTTCATCAACTACGACTGGCCGCGCGTGGATCCGGGCCTGCGGAACAGCGCGGCCGCCGTCAAGGCCGCCGGCTTCGACCCCCGCGAGGTCGGTTTCGCCGGGGTGGAGCACCAGAAGGGCGGCTTCCGTCCGATGGAGTGCTTCGGGGACCTGGCGGCGCCGGGGAAGCCCGGACCGCTCTCGGTCGCGCTCTTCGTGGACAGCGAGTTCTGGCTGGACGCCGCTCACCGTGGCGAGGTCCATGACCCGGAGGGCCGTGCGCGGTACCGCGATCTGGAGCAGAAGTTCTGGTCCGGGCCCACCGGGAATCCGGCGGAATCGGGCCGGCTGGAGCCGCGCAAGCCTCCATACCGCAGCGACGTGCTGAACTACCGGCAATGGGACGGCATCGCCCATTCCGTGGTCGAGCGCTCGCCGTACGGTGCGCTGCCGATCGTGCACTCGTTCAACGTGGGCGTCGGGTCGTCGTTCAGTGTCGGGGGACGGGCGGTCAGCTCGCGGGGCTGGGACAGCCAGGGCATCGCCGACCCCTCGCTCAGCTGGCAGTACTGGACCGAGGGCCGGCTCGCCGTCGCGCTGGATGAGACCGCCTCCTACGACAGCGGCCACAGCCTCTCCGTCTCCGGCACGGGCGTGCTGCACCTCTTCAAGACCGACCTCCGCCAGAGCCGTGCGGTGCAGGTGGAGGTGGTCGCGAGCCCCGGTCTGACCCTGGAAGTCGGGGTCACCCGCCGGTCGAAGCCGGGCCGCATCGAGTGGCGGCCTCTCACGCGCGACGGCGGCCCGTCAGCCCCGTGGGCGCCGCACCGCGGCGTCATCCCGGCCGACCGCGACGCCGTCGTGCGGCTCTCGCTGCGGATCAGCGGCGCCGGACGGCTCGGACGCCTGTCCTTCCGCGAGTCGGGGGCCACGACGGCGCCCGCGGCGGTGCGTGGCCTGGCGGTCCGGACGGTCGGTGGCGGCACGGACGTGGAACTCACCTGGGCCCTCGGCAGCGGCGCGACCGCGTATGACGTGTTCCAGGGGGACGCGTGGCTCGGCAGGACGCACCGGGACGCGTTCTTCTCCCCGGCGGTGGACCTGGCTTCGGGCCGGACGTTCTCCGTGGTGCCGATCTCGGCCGCAGGAGTCCGCGGGACGGCCACTCGGGTCACGCTCGCGTGATGCGGCGCCCTGAGGCGCTGTTCGCCGGTCACTGTCACCGCGGACAGCGCCTCAGGGCCGGCTCACGTCGGGCTCGGCCCGACACCCGCTCAGCCGCGGTCGACCGGCTCCACCACGATCACCACGCGGTCCTGGCCGATCCTGGTCAGGACCAGGGTGGCGTGGTTCCCTCCCTTGCGCGGCTTGCCCGGCAGGAGGAGTTTCCGGAGTTCCTCGGGGGTGACGGCGGTGCCGCGCTTCTTGATGTCGAGGCTGCTCACGTCGTGGGCTTTGACCCAGTTCCGGAGAGCCTTGACGTTGTACGGCATGGTCTCGAGGATGCGGTAGCTCCGCGCGAAGGGCGTTGCAAGAGCCTTCTCGCTTGCGAGGTAGGCGATCTGAGGATCGAGGAAGTGCGCCCCGATCCGTTCCGCCAGATCCGAGACGAGCCCGGCGCGGATGACGGCGCCGTCGGGCTCGTGCAGGAAGCCCTCCACCGGGCCGGTCAGCGCCTCCGGGCTCTCGCCGAACTCTGTCCCGGAGGTGAGTTCCACTCGACCCGCGGGTGTCAGCAGGAGCGCCGAGCGCCGGACGCCCTCCCGCGCCAGGGCGTTGAACCAGAGGGTGACCTCCGTGACGTCGCCGTCCACGGACACCCACTGGGCCTCGCAGCCCGCCGGGATCGATTCGTGGGGCATGCCCGGGCCGAACTTCACACCCACGGCCTTCTCCTCCGCGGCGAGGCGCTCCACGAAGGACAGGGGAGGGGAGAACGCTTCGGGGTCCCACAGCCTGGCCGAGCCGGACGTGGAGACCTCCCGGCGCGCGGGATCCAGCCACACGCCGTCGTACTCCGCGAGGTCCAGCGTAGTGGCGTCCGTGTGCAGCACGCGCGCCTCCGGGAAGGACCGCAGATTCACGGCGGCGCAGGCGGCGGTCTCCTCGTCCCGCTCGACGGCGGTGACGTCGAGGTTGAGGGACGCCAGGGCCAGCGCGTCGGCGCCGAGGCCGCAGCCGAGGTCGATCACGCGTGTCACCCCGGCCCGGCGGTACCGTTCGGCGTGCAGGGCCGCGACGTTGAGCCGGGTTGCCTGTTCCAGGCCGGCCGGGGTGAAGAACATGTCCTGCGCGAACGGACCGAACTTCGCCTCCGCCTTCGCCCGGAGCCGGCTCTGGGTCAGCAGGGCGGCGACCAGGGCCGGATCATGTCCCTCTTTACGGAGCCGGAGGTTCTGCGCCAGGGCGTCCTTCTCGGAGTAGGGTTCCAGCGAGTTCAGCAGGGAGAAGGCCTCGGCAGTGAGCAGGGGCGCGATCTGGCCGTCGGGGGTGGGCATGGTTCCAGCCTAGTGCGCGGGCCGGCGGCGGAAGGGTCGCGGGCGGAGCGGGCGTCCAGCCATGGCCGGTAGGCTGGCAGTATGAGCGCCCACCAGCCCAGATCATCCGCCTCGAGCTCCCGGAAGGTGCTGGTGGCCCTGCTCGGCGAGTATTCGCGGGCCCTGCTGATCGTGGGCGTGGTCGTGCTCCTCGTGGCCTTCGCCGTCCTGGGTGTGCTGTGGGTCCTCGACACGTTCAATGCCGCCGTGTACTCCGTGGACGGCAAGAACATCGCCGACGCCACCGAGGAGGCGAAGGGGCTGCGGGAGATCTACTCGCCCGTGCGCGCCGGGGCCTGGGTGGTCCTCATCCTCGCCGCCGTGTTCGCCGCACTCGGGGCCGTGGGGCTCTATCTCAACCGCGACAACCGTCCGAAGGGGCAGGATCCTGAGCAGGGCGACCTGGGCGTCGAGGACATCCTCGACTGACCGTGCCCCGGCCCCGCGCCGAACGTCGAGGCGGAGGTGTTCCGCCGATGACGAATAGTTGGCACTCGCCTTGACCGAGTGCTAACGCATCCCTACAGTTGCTATTAGCACTCGTACCCCTCGGGTGCTAAGCCCAAGGTTGCTGCCGGCACCGCGACGACGGTTGGCACCGCGGCTGAAGACGTAAGAAATCTCATGCAAAGGAGAGATCGTGTCGGTCTCCATCAAGCCTCTTGAGGATCGTATTGTCATCCGCCAGCTCGCCGCTGAAGTGACCACCGCTTCCGGCCTGGTCATCCCGGACTCCGCTCAGGAGAAGCCGCAGGAAGGCGAAGTCGTGGCCGTTGGCCCCGGCCGCGTGGACGACAATGGCAACCGTGTTCCGATCGACGTTGCCGTGGGCGATGTCGTGCTGTACTCCAAGTACGGCGGCACCGAGGTCAAGGCCGGCGGTGAGGAGTACCTCGTGCTGTCCTCCCGCGATGTCCTGGCGATCATCGTCAAGTAACGCCCCTACAGCTCATGTAGCGCAGATCCCCGCACCATGACCGGGTGCCCGGCCTGGCCGGTGCCCCCTGTCGGTGACGGGGATCTGCTCTTGAAAGGACACTCATGGCAAAGCAACTGGCGTTCGACGACGCCGCACGCCGCGCGCTCGAGGCCGGTATCGACAAGCTGGCCAACACGGTCAAGGTCACCCTCGGCCCGCGCGGCCGCAACGTCGTGCTGGACAAGAAGTGGGGCGCGCCCACCATCACGAACGATGGTGTGACCATCGCCCGTGAAGTCGAGCTGGACGACCCCTACGAGAACCTTGGCGCACAGCTCGCCAAGGAGGTCGCCACCAAGACCAACGACGTGGCCGGCGATGGCACCACCACCGCCACCGTTCTGGCCCAGGCCCTCGTCAAGGAAGGCCTCCGCAACGTGGCCGCCGGCGCTGCTCCGGGCGAGATCAAGCGTGGCATCGAGACCGCGGTGGAAGCCGTGGCCGATCGCCTTCTGGAGAACGCCCGTGAAGTGGAGGGCAACCACGTCGCGAACGTGGCCGCCATCTCCGCGCAGTCCGAGGAGATCGGCGAGCTGCTCGCCGAGGCCTTCGGCAAGGTCGGCAAGGATGGTGTCATCACCATCGAAGAGTCCTCCACCACCCAGACCGAGCTGGTCCTCACCGAGGGCATGCAGTTCGACAAGGGCTTCCTGTCCCCGTACTTCATCACGGACCAGGACCGCCAGGAGGCCGTCCTGGAGGACGCCTTCATCCTGATCAACCAGGGCAAGATCTCCAGCCTTCAGGACCTGCTTCCCCTGCTGGAGAAGACCCTGCAGGCCAACAAGCCGCTCTTCGTGATCGCTGAGGATGTCGACGGTGAGGCTCTGTCCACGCTGATCGTCAACCGCCTGCGCGGCACCCTGAACGTGGTCGCCGTCAAGGCTCCGGGCTTCGGCGACCGCCGCAAGGCCATGCTGCAGGACATCGCGATCCTGACCGGCGCCCAGGTCATCTCCCCGGAGCTGGGCCTGAGCCTGGACCAGGTGGGCCTCGAGGTGCTCGGCACCGCCCGTCGCATCACGGTCACCAAGGACTCCACCACGATCGTGGACGGCGCCGGCACGGCCGACGACGTCGCCTCGCGGGTGGCTCAGCTGCGTGCCGAGCTGGAGCGCACGGACTCCGAGTGGGACCGTGAGAAGCTCCAGGAGCGCCTGGCGAAGCTCGCCGGCGGTATCGGTGTCATCAAGGTCGGCGCCGCCACCGAGGTCGAGCTCAAGGAGAAGAAGCACCGCATCGAGGACGCCGTGTCCTCCACGCGTGCCGCTCTCGAAGAGGGCATCGTCTCCGGCGGTGGTTCCGCTCTGATCCACGCTCTCAAGGCGCTGGATGAGAGCCCGGCCGTCGCCGCCCTGCAGGGTGACGCCGCCGCTGCCGTGGGCATCGTCCGCCGCGCTCTGGCTCAGCCGCTGCGCTGGATCGCCCAGAACGCCGGCTTCGACGGCTTCGTGGTGGTCTCCAAGGTCTCCGAGCTGGAGAACAACCACGGCTTCAACGCCAAGACCGGCGAGTACCAGAACCTCATCGAGGCCGGCGTCATCGACCCGGTCAAGGTGACCCGTTCGGCTCTGCGCAACGCGGCCTCCATCGCCGCGCTGGTGCTGACCACGGAGACCCTGGTCGCCGAGAAGCCCTCCGACGAGGATGAGCACGCAGGTCACCAGCACTGACCCGTCTCTGACACGGAAAGGCCCGGATCCCCCCAATGGATCCGGGCCTTTCGTGTTGTCGGGGCCGGCTCACCGCCGGCGGCTGGGCTCAGCGGCCGGGCGTGGCGCTCGGCTTCGGACTGGTCGGAGCCGGTGTGACCGGCGACGACGGCGCGGGGGAGCGCGGCGCGGACGTCGCACCGGCGCCGGGCACGGCGCTGCCTGGTGTTGCAGGGCCGGGTGTGGTCGGGCTGGGCGCGGGACTCATGCCCGGGGCCACGGCTCCGGACGTGCTCCGCGGCGCGACGACCCACGGGCCGGGATCCTCCGCCGGGGCCAGATCGATCGGGATGCTGGACCCGTCGTTGGTGAAGAACCGGACGTTCTCCAGGCGCGTGCCGTCCGGGCCGTAGACGAAGAACGGTCCCACGACCGAGCCGTTGTGGCAGACGCCGTCGTACAGGGCGCACGATCCTGCGGGGACGTACCCGGTGTACTCCTTGGTGCTGTTCGCCACCGAGATCGCCATGGGGACCGTGACGAGGGATGCCACCACCGTCACCACATTGGTGATCGTCCGCAGCCGGGCAGGCCGGTGTCCGGGCCGGAGGACCTTGGTGCTCCAGCTGACGCTCAGCACCACGCAGAGGATGAAGAACGCCCACGTCAGCGGTCCGTGCGGGAACACGAAGCGCGGGACGCCCGATCCCCACGCCGACGCGATGATCTGATACACCGTCCAGGCCCGGACCACCCACCAGAGCGGTCGCAGCAGGACGAGGAAATCCCAGGTGGCCCGGAGGAGGGGGTATCGATCCGCGGCGAGGCGGAGCTTGGTGACGGCCTCGCGGTATAGGGCGGTGAAGCCACGCACCGCGCCGGACCGGCTCTCGCTCCTGGGGGCGAGTCCGGCGGACGTCCGCAGTTCCGCCGCGTACGAGGCCGGCGATTCCAGCGGCGCCGTCCCGGACTCACGGAACTGCTCCAGGAGGTCGGCGTCGAGGCCTTCGGTCAGCTCGTCGACGTCGTGCTTCGGCAGATCGCCGAGCTCGCGGCGTACGGCCGCCGCGTAGTCGGCGATGGCTGCCGGGACGCCCGTGGTTCCAGTGGTGCTCATTCCGTCTCCTGGGTGGTTTCGGTGGTGCGGGTGCCGGGGAGCGGACCCCCGGAGATCAGCAGGTCCATGCTGCGCGAGAAGTCCTGCCATCCTTTGGCCTGGACCTCCAGCAGGGCCTTGCCCTGCGTGTTGATGCCGTAGTACTTCCGGTGCGGGCCCCCGTCGGAGGGCACGACATAGCTGCTGAGCGCGCCTCCGTTGTAGAGCCGGCGCAACGTGCCGTACACCGAGGCGTCCCCGACCTCCTCGAGTCCCGCCGCGCGGAGCCGTCGGACGACGTCGTAGCCGTAGCCGTCCTCACGCTCCAGCACGGCCAGGACGGCCAGGTCCAGGACACCTTTGAGCAACTGTGTGGTTTCCACGGATCCCCCTTTCCGACCTCATGGTTCGTCCACGGATCTTCTGCACACGACACTACTACGCAATGCACACTAGTCAAGAGTGCGGAGTAGGCCAGTAGGTCCCGAGGAGGCGCATAGCCGGCGCACAGGCTAGAATGTAACGATGAGATAACGCTCCGACGGCTGGATAGGTATGCTCACCGCGACGATGAAGAACGCCCTCACACGGCTCTCTGGAGGCACGGCTCGCACGGCCGGCCCCTCGAGCCCCGACGCGACCCCTTCCGCGGGCGCGGCGCGTTCCTTCCGTCCGGAGATCCAGGGGCTCCGCGCTCTCGCGGTCCTGATGGTCGTCACCTATCACGTCTGGTTCGGGCGCGTGTCCGGAGGCGTGGACGCGTTCCTGCTCATCTCCGCCTTCCTCATGACACTGCAGTTCACGCGGCGCTTCGAACGGGGGCAGCGGGTCAGCCTGCCGAAGCACTACCTCCATGTCTTCCAGAGGCTGCTCCCTGCGGCCGTCCTCGTGATCGTGGTGGTGCTCCTGGCCGTCCGGTTCCTGGTGCCCGCCACGCGCTGGGCCGACATCATCGGCCAGGGCCTCGCCTCGCTGTTCTATGTGGAGAACTGGGCCCTTCAGGCGCAGTCCGTGGACTACTACGCCCCGGACCATTCGCTGGCGAGTCCCTTCCAGCACTTCTGGTCGCTGTCCATCCAGGGGCAGATCTTCATCCTGTGGCCCCTGATCTTCGTGCTCTGCGGAATCCTGGCGCGGAAGTTCGGCTGGAACTACCGCGCGGTGCTGATCCCGGTGTTCTCTGTGGTTTTCGTGGCGTCCTTCATCTTCTCGGTGCAGTACACCGCGAGTCATCAGGCGCTGGCGTACTTCGACACCTTCGCCAGGATGTGGGAGTTCGCGCTGGGAACCCTGCTGGCGCTGGTCCTGCCGTACCTGAATTTCCCCCGCACGGTGCGGATCGTGCTGGGCTGGGCCGGCGTGGCCGCCATGCTGAGCTGTGGGTTCATCCTCGACGTCCAGGGAGCCTTCCCCGGTTATGTCGCCCTGTGGCCGACGCTCGCCGTGTCCGCGGTGCTGGTCGCCGGCGCCACGGAATCCCGGGTGGGGGTCGATCGGATCCTCAGCTCCAAGACCCTGGCGCGGCTCGGTGGGAACTCCTACGCGCTGTATCTCTGGCACTGGCCGGTGCTGACCCTCGCTCTCGTGGTGGCCGACCGGGAGTCCGCGGGCTTCCTGCTGGGCCTGGGCATCATCGTCTTCTCCCTCGCGGCCGCGGTCCTCACCACGCGCTTCGTGGAGAAGCCGCTGCGCAGCTGGAACTGGGTCGAGCGGAGGACGAGCAACGCGGTCGTCGCGACGGTGACGCTCGTGATGTGCGCCGCCGTGCCGCTGACCGCCTGGCGGGTCGACTACAAAGCCAAGTCCATGACGCCCGTGAGCGTCTCCACCGTCACCAACCCGGGCGCCACCAGCCTCGAGCCCGGCTATGTCCCGGAGGAGCAGTCGGCCAGCGCCGTCGTGCCCCAGCCGGAGCGCGTCGGCAGTGACTGGTCCACGCTGGAGGGCGGCTGCGAGGGCGCCTTCAGCCCGAGTCAGGGAGACGAGGTCATCCGCAACTGCGCCCTGCAGCCCGCCGAGGGGACCGCGTCCAAGACCGTTCTGGTGGTGGGTCACTCCCACGCTCAGCAGATGCTCGCCGCGATCAAGCCTCTGGCGGCCCAGCAGAACTGGAACCTCATCGCCGATGTGAAGGGCGGTTGCCCGTACTCCGTGGAGCCCACGGGCAACGAGGAGTGCGACGCGTTCAACGCCGATCTGCGCCAGTACATCAAGCAGCTCAAGCCGGACCTCGTCATCACGATGGCCACCCAGTCCACCCCGGACTCCCCGGACGAGCAGCTGAGCACCGGATTCGAGAGCACTGCCCGCGATCTCGGCGAGCAGGGCATCAAGGTGGTCGGGCTGCGGGACAACCCCCGCTCCTCCAAGAACCTCGCCGAATGCGCGCTGGTCAAGGGCGTCGACAACCCGGCCTGTGTGATGCAGCGGGATCAGGTGCTGCCGGCGGTGCCCGTCTACGCGCCGCTGGAGCCGGTCCTGAAGAACACCACCTTCATCGATCTCAGCGACTACATCTGCCTGCCCACCACGTGCCCGCCGGTGGTGGGGAAGGTGCGGGTGTTCCTGGATTCGAACCATCTGACGGAGACGTTCGTGGACACGCTGGCGGCGCCGTTCGCGTCGGAGTTCACCCGGCTCATCAAGTGGTGAAGCTCACGCGGGCCCGGAGGAACAGCGGCCCCGTCTGTCGCGTTTAGAATTAATCAACTACGCACGGACCAGACCCGTAATGACTGGCTGGTCATCTGTTGCACACCCACCCGGTATCCCCGAAAGAGGCGCACTCATGACCACCCCTGAACACGATCCGTTCGGCTTCGTGGGACTCACCTACGACGACGTCCTGCTCCTGCCCGGCCACACCGACGTCATCCCGTCGGACGCCGACACCTCGTCCCGCATCTCCAAGCGCATCACGGTCCAGACCCCGCTGCTCTCCGCGGCCATGGACACCGTCACCGAATCCCGCATGGCCATCGCCATGGCGCGTCAGGGCGGCCTTGGCGTCATCCACCGCAACCTGTCCATCGCGGACCAGGCGGACCACGTGGACCGCGTGAAGCGCAGCGAATCCGGCATGATCACCAACCCGCTCGTGGTGGGTCCGGACGCCACACTCCTCGAGCTGGACCAGCTCTGCGCCCGCTACCGCGTCTCCGGTCTTCCGGTGGTCGACGCCGACAACCGCCTGCTCGGCATCATCACCAACCGCGACACCCGCTTCGTCCCCGAGAGCGAGTACCCCAACCGCCTCGTGCGCGACGTCATGACCAAGATGCCGCTCGTGACCGGCCGTGTCGGCATCACCCGTGACGAGGCCTCGGACCTCCTCGCGAAGAACAAGATCGAGAAGCTCCCGCTCGTGGATGCGGACGGCCGTCTCCAGGGCCTCATCACCACCAAGGACTTCACCAAGGCGGAGCAGTACCCGCTGGCCACCAAGGACGAGGAAGGCCGCCTCCGCGTGGGCGCCGCCATCGGCTTCTTCGGTGACGGCTGGGAGCGCGCCATGACCCTGGTCGAGGCCGGCGTCGACGCGCTGTTCGTGGACACCGCCAACGGCCACTCGCAGGGCGTGCTGGACATGATCGCCCGTCTGAAGGCCGAGAAGTCCGCCGCGCACGTGGACATCATCGGCGGTCAGGCCGCCACCCGCGAGGGTGCGCAGGCCCTGATCGACGCCGGCGCCGACGGCATCAAGGTCGGCGTGGGCCCGGGCTCCATCTGCACCACGCGCGTCGTGGCCGGGGTGGGCGTCCCGCAGATCACCGCCATCTACGAATCCGCCAAGGCGGCCATCCCGGCGGGCGTCCCGCTGATCGCCGACGGCGGTCTGCAGTACTCGGGCGACATCGGCAAGGCCCTGGTCGCCGGCGCCGACACGGTCATGCTCGGTTCGCTCCTGGCCGGCTGTGCCGAGTCCCCGGGCGACCTGATCTTCGTCAACGGCAAGCAGTACAAAAGCTACCGCGGCATGGGCTCCCTGGGCGCCATGCAGAGCCGCGGCAAGAACACCTCGTATTCGAAGGACCGCTACTTCCAGGCGGACGTCTCCGGTGACGACAAGCTGATCCCCGAAGGCATCGAAGGCCGCGTCGCCTACCGCGGCCCGCTGTCCTCCGTGGCGTACCAGCTGGTGGGCGGCCTGCGCCAGACCATGTTCTACGTCGGCTCCCCGAACATCGCCGAGCTGAAGGCCCGCGGCAAGTTCGTCCGGATCACCCCGGCCGGCCTCAAGGAGAGCCACCCGCACGACATCCAGATGACGGTCGAGGCGCCGAACTACACCTCGCGCTGAGTTCCGGTGCGGCGCTGAGCCTCTGAACAGCGCCGAGCAGCACCTCGCTGACGACGACGGCGGCGGGCCACCTTACCGGGTGGCCCGCCGCCGTCGTCGTCTCCGGTCCGCTCGCCCCGTCGGATACGCGAACCGCCACATGGTGCCCGTATCCGTGGGGGATACGGGCACCATGTGGCGGTTCGCGTGAGGGGGGGAGGCCTCTCAGGACTCCGTGGGCGCCGCGAGGGTGTTCATCAGGACCTCGCGGTGGATCTTCGCGGCGTCCTCGTGCAGCTGGACTCCCGCGTCGGTGAGGCCCACCACGAGGGAGCGCCGGTCCTCGCTGCACGCGGAGCGGTGGACGTAGCCACCCTTCTCGAGGCGGTCGACGATCTTGCTCAAGGCGCTCTGCGTCATGGGGGAGACCTGGGTGAGGTCCTTCATGCGGCACTCCGCATCCCCGTACTCCGCGAGCAGGTCCAGGGTCTCGAAGTCGTTCAGCCCGATCCCGAAGTGCGAGGCCAGCTCGCGGTCCAGGGTGTTGGAGGTCTTGAGATAGCAGCTCTGCACGGAGCGCCATTGCTCCACGAGGGCCGTGGCGTCTGTAGTTGACATGTCGCCATTTTAGTCCATGACGGAATATTTTTCCATGGAAACATTTTCCTTGTCATTCGATGATGCGTCATATAAGTTGTTCCCATGGATTCAGGAAGCACACTGACCGCAGCCCCCGTGACAGGGGCCGGCCCCCGGACCTCCCCGGCACCCGGCCTGGCTGTCTCCGACCTTCTCTGGAGCCGCCGCACCTGGCTGCTCCTCGTGACCCTTTGCATCGTTCTCGCCCTCGACGGCCTCGACGTCTCCATGGTGGGCGTCGCCCTTCCCTCCATCGGCCAGGAACTCGGCCTCGGCACCGGCGCCCTCCAGTGGATCGTCTCGGCCTACGTACTCGGCTACGGCGCCCTGCTGCTGCTCGGCGGCCGCATGGCGGACCTCCTCGGCCGCCGTCGGGTTTTCCTGGTGGCCCTGAGCGTCTTCGGCCTCGCCTCCCTGCTGGGCGGCCTGGTCAGCGACCCCACCCTGCTGATCGCCACCCGTTTCATCAAGGGGCTGGCCGCCGCGTTCACCGCCCCGGCCGGCTTCTCGATCATCACCACCAACTTCGTCGAGGGCCCCGCCCGCAACAAGGCGATCTCCATCTACGCGACCTTCGGCGCCAGTGGCTATTCGCTGGGCCTCGTGGTCGGCGGATTCATGACCGAGCTGAGCTGGCGCTGGACCTTCCTGGTCTCGGTGCCGGTCGCCGCCCTGGTCCTGCTGATGGCCCTGCGGTTCATCCCGCGTGACCGCCCCGCGGCGGAAGGCGGCCACGACATCTGGGGCGCCGTGACGCTGGCGCTCGGGATGCTCGGCCTTGTTTTCACCGTGGTCCAGGCCCCCGATTCCGGCTGGACCTCGCCCTTCACCATCGGCGGATTCGTCTTGTCCGCCGTGGTGCTCGCGCTGTTCGGGCTCATCGAGACCCGCACCCGTCACCCCTTGATCCGCTTCGGCATCCTCCGGGAAGGCTGGGTGGCCCGCGCCAACCTCGCGGCCGTCGCGCTCTTCGGCTCGTACCTGAGTTTCCAGTTCATCGTCACGCTGTTCCTGCAGTCAGTTCTCGGCTGGGCGCCGCTCTCGATGGCATTGGCACTCCTGCCCGCCGGACTCCTGGTGGTCAGCAGCGCACCGTTCGCGGACAAGCTCATCGACCGCTTCGGCGCGACCCGTCTGATCGTGGTGGGCCTGACCGCCCTGACGGCCGGATACGCGTGGTTCCTGCGCATCGGCCCGGACATCAACTACGTGGTGGACGTCCTGCCGTCGGTCCTCCTGCTCGGCGTCGGCTTCGCCCTCGGATTCCCGGCCATCAATGTGCAGGCGACGGCGGGTATCCACGACGACGAGCAGGGCCTCGCCGCCGGCCTCATCCAGTCGAGCACCCAGGTGGGCGCGGCTCTCGTGCTCGCCGTGACGACGGCAATCGTCACCTCCGGGTCGCACGGCGGTTCCCCGACCCACGACGCCTCCGCGATGCTCGCCCAGTTCCGTCCGGGACTCGTGCTCAGCATGGTGATCGCGGTGGTCGGTCTCGGCATCGCGCTGTTCCCGCAGCGCCGCCGGTCGCACGTCTGACGCGCGTCTGGTTCGTCCGCGCCCGTTTCACCCGCACCCGCCTCGGTCGCGAAGTGACAGTTGATGCCCCCAAAACCCGGTTGTGGGGGCATCAGCTGTTCTTTCGCGTCTGAAGGTGATTCGTGGCGGGGCCTTCTGGCAGGGGTGGTCTGGGAGGGGCCGTAAGGGGCGTTCAGAGGGGTCCGTAGCTTGCGTTGCCGACGGGATCGCGCCACGTGGCCAGGTCCTGTTCCAGCAGGGACCGGAGGGCCGGGTCGGTGGTCGCGCGCCTCCGGAAGGATTCCCGGGCACGGCCCTGGACGGTCGACGGCACCGCGATGCCAGCGAGAAGGAGCGAGACGAAGAGGACGTAGGCGCCCGCGAGGCCGATCACGGTGCTGGTGCCGCGGGACGCCGCTCCGGGGATGATCGCGGCGAGGACCGCTCCCAGCACCGCGGCGAGGAACCCTGCCATGATCAGCCCGCCGCGCGCGGAGCCCGGCCTGCGGGAGATCAGGGTGCGGGACGTGTCAGGCAGTGCCGAACGGACCCGCTTCCAGAAGACGAGCCCCAGGGCCAGCAGGACCGCACCCAGACCGCCGAGCACCAGCACTACGGCGACGGCGCCCGTCATGGCCGTGATGAACGCGCCGGTGAGGATGAGGACGGGACCCATGCCGATCGCGCTGCTCCATGCCGCCGACAGCGTGCCCTGGGCATCGGCCAGCTGACGGAGCCGGGAGGGCGCGTTCGGCGGGCCGACCTGCGCGAGCCCCGGATCCAGCCAATGGTCCAGCGGATGGGTCGGCTGCGGCAGCGGGGCGGGCTGAACGGTGGCCATCAGACGCCGGCTCCCGGAACGTCCGTGCCGCCGGTCGCGGGGAACGAGGGGGCGGCGTCGTTCTGTGGGGTCATCGGAACCTTTTCTCGAGTGCGTCGTCGTCTCGGCGTTTCAGGTCTCAGTCTAGGAAAGCCTGGCCCCGGCACCCGCTGGCGCCCGGCTGTACGGCGCGGTCTTCGAACGTGACGCCCGTCGTTCGACGCCGACGAGAACACTGCCGCCGTGACCAGGCACGCTGTTACTGTGAGGGCATGTCACTCACGGTGTGGATCACGGCTGTCGAACCCCTCTCCGCAACGACCGTCCGGCAGAGCGAGGAACGCCGGTGACGGCGCACAGCCTGCCGCCGGGAGGCGGCTACACCGCAGGGTCCATCACCCAGAACGTGTCCGGCCCACTGACGCGTTCCGCGGTCTTCCTGGTGCTGTCCGTCGCGGACGAGCCGGGCGCGCTGGACACGGTCCGCGACGTCCTTTCGGACCTGGACGGCCTCGTCAAGACCGTGGGATTCCGTGACCTGAACGGCCGCCTGTCCTGCACTGTCGGGATCGGGGACCGCGTCTGGGCGCCACTGTCCGGTCTGTCCCGGCCTGCCGAACTTCATCCTTTCCGCGAGATCGTCGGGGCCACCCACACCGCCGTCTCGACTCCGGGCGACCTGCTCTTCCACATCCGCTCGGACCGGCAGGACCTCTGTTTCGAGTTCGAACGCCTCCTCCTCGCCGCCCTCGGGACGTCCGTGAGCACCGTGGACGAGGTCTCGGGCTTCCGGTACTTCGACGCCCGTGACCTGCTGGGGTTCATCGACGGCACCGCCAACCCCGTGGGCCCGGACCTGCCCGAATCCGCCCTGGTGGGGGAGGAGGACCCGCAGTTCGCCGGCGGCAGCTACGTGGTGGTCCAGAAGTACCTGCATCCGATCAGCGCCTGGCAGGGCCTCACCACGGAGCAGCAGGAGAAGATCATCGGCCGCACCAAGGCCGACAACATTGAACTCGACGACGCCGTGCACGGCCAGAAGTCCCACAAGACTCTCGCCACCATCACGGATGAGAACGGCGAGCACGACATCGTCCGGGACAACATGCCATTCGGAACCCCGGGCGCCGGCGCCTTCGGGACGTACTTCATCGGGTACTCCCGGCATCTCTGGGTGATCGAGAAGATGCTCGAACGGATGTTCATCGGCGACCCTCCCGGACTGCATGACCGGCTGCTGGACTTCTCGACGGCGGAGACCGGCACCACGTTCTTCGTCCCCACCGCCGAGATGCTCGCCGCCCTCGGCGACACCGCCGCTGCCGCGGAAGCTCCGGCGACGCCCGCCGAGGAGGACGTGGCCGCGGTGGCGGAGCCCGCCGTCGTCGGGCCGGAGGCCGCTGCTCCCGCCCCGGCAGGTGCTGCGCCTGCCGCCGGTTCCCTGGGGATCGGTTCCCTCCGGAACGTCTCCACCCCCTGACCGCCCGCATACTGAACGCCCCGCCCGAGCACGCCCGTCGAAAGGACCAGCCATGAATCACCTGCTGCGCGAACACGCTCCCATCACCCGGGACACCTGGGCGATGATCGATGACGAGGCGAAGACCCGGCTATCCGCGGCTCTGGGCGCCCGCCGCCTGGTCGATTTCGCCGGGCCGCTCGGCTGGCAACACTCCGCGACGTCGACGGGCCGGGTCGGCCCTGTGGTGTCTGCTCCTGCGGAGGGCGTGATCGCCCGGCCGCGCAAGGTGCTGCCGCTCGCCGAGGTCCGGGCCGGTTTCTCGATGTCCCGCGAAGAGCTCGACGCCGCCACGCGCGGGGCCGTGGATGTGGACTTCGCGACGCTGGACGCCGCCGCCCGGAAGATCGCCGAGGTCGAGAATTCCGCGGTGTTCGA
Source organism: Arthrobacter sp. Y-9 (assembly GCF_029690065.1). Lineage (NCBI taxonomy): Bacteria > Bacillati > Actinomycetota > Actinomycetes > Micrococcales > Micrococcaceae > Arthrobacter > Arthrobacter sp. Y-9. Next base: position 2,683,034 of record NZ_CP121463.1, on the reverse strand, counting down.
CGGCTGGGACGAACTCGGCATGACCGGCATCGCCGCGGCCTCTCCTCATACGCCGATCCAGACCGGAGATGACCCCCGCCGTCTGGCCGTGCATGTCGCCGCCGCGGTGGCCGCACTCAAGAACTCCGGGATCGGCGGCCCGTACGGTCTCGCCCTCGGCTACGACGCCTGGGTGAACGCGACCGGCGGCAACGACATGGGCGGCTCACCGCTCCCCACGCATCTGCAGCGCATCCTGGAAGGCCCCGTGCAGTGGACCCCGGGCATCAACTCCTCCGTGGTGCTGAGTCTGCGCGGCGGGGACTTCATCCTGGAGAGCGGCGAGGACCTGGCCGTGGGGTACGCGGACCACTCCGCCGCGAGTGTGGAGCTCTATCTCCAGGAGACCTTCAGCTTCCGCGTGGCGACTCCGGAGGCCGCGATCGTCCTCGCCTGAGCGACGCAATCCGTCCGGAACCCGCTTCACGATAGAGTTGGACGCGTGACTTACGAGATTGAGATTGGCCGTGGGAAGCGCGGACGCCGTGCGTATGGACTCGATGACATCGCGATCATCCCCAACCGCCGGACCCGTGACCCGCAGGACGTGAGCGTGTCCTGGCAGATCGACGCCTACAAGTTCGACATGCCGGTGATCGCCGCTCCGATGGACTCGGTCATGTCCCCGACCACGGCCATCCGCCTCGGTGAGCTCGGCGGTCTCGGCGTGCTGGACCTGGAAGGTCTCTGGACCCGCTTCGAGGATCCGCAGGCCCAGCTGGACCGCATCGCCGAACTGCAGCAGGAGTCCCCGAGCGAGCTCGTGACCCGCACCCTGCAGGAGATCTACCAGGCTCCGATCCAGGCCGAGCTCATCACGCAGCGTCTCGCTGAGATCCGTGCCGCCGGTGTCACTGTGGCGGGTTCGCTCACGCCGCAGCGCACCCAGGAGTTCTACAAGACCGTCGTGGCCGCCGGCGTCGACATCTTCGTCATCCGCGGCACCACCGTCTCGGCCGAGCACGTCTCCAAGACCACGGAGCCGCTCAACCTCAAGCAGTTCATCTACGAGCTGGACGTTCCGGTGATCGTGGGCGGCGCCGCCGGGTACACCCCGGCGCTGCACCTCATGCGCACCGGTGCGGCTGGCGTCCTCGTGGGCTTCGGTGGCGGCGCCACCACCACGACGCGCCGCGCGCTCGGCATCCACTCGCCGCTCGCCTCGGCCATCTCGGACGTCGCCGCCGCGCGCCGCGATTACCTGGATGAGTCCGGCGGGCGCTACGTGCACGTGATCGCCGACGGCGGCATGGGCACCTCGGGCGACATCGTGAAGGCCATCGCCATGGGCGCCGACGCCGTCATGCTCGGTTCCGCACTGGCGCGCGCCGAAGAGGCACCGGGCAAGGGCTGGCACTGGGGCGCCGAGGCGCACCACCCGGAGATCCCGCGCGGCGACCGCGTCCAGATGGGCACCGTCGGTCCGATGGAGGAGGTCCTCTTCGGGCCGGGCCACCACACCGACGGCACTTCCAACCTGATCGGCGCCCTGCGCCGGTCCATGGCGACCACGGGCTACTCGGACCTCAAGGAGTTCCAGCGCGTGGACGTCGTGGTGCGCCCGCGCCACTGAGCCGCCCCGCAGCCGCTGCTCCACACGACGACGGCGCGGCTCCCGCATGGGGGCCGCGCCGTCGTCGTGTTCGGGGCTGCGTCCCCGGCGAGTGCGCCGAGATCGCTATACAAGGTCTGAGATCGCTGTCGGACGTAGCGAGGTCAACCTCGGGATAGCGAGTTCAGCCCACCTTCGCGGTGCCGGGCTGATCTCCGGCGAGTCTGCCCTTCGTGACGGTGTGGTGACTGGCGGGATTTCGGGAATTCCCGGCAAGGGAGTACGTTCCAGGGATATCGCACGTTCCTGGGGGATCGAGTCATCATGAATTCTTCTGTCAGCCATCGCCGGACACGGCGGAAACCGACGGGTGCGGTGCGTGTCGCGTCGCTCGTCCTGGGGGCGGCTCTCGCCCTGACGGGATGCTCCGTCACGGTGCAGCGGGCAGGTGGTGCGCCGACTGCATCATCGTCTGCTTCGCCCACGGAGACCTGTCCCAGCCCGGAGCCCACGGTGAGGGTCACGGCCACGGCGGGCGTCGAGCCGTCGACGGGGGCGACGTCGGCGCCCACCGATGACGCCCCTGCGCCCTGTCCGACCGCGACGGAGACCATCACCGTGGCTCTCCACCGGTCCGGCGAGGTGTGCACGAGGATCGGCGACACTTACCTTGCCGTTGAGCCCGCCCTGACTTGCTTCAAAGACAAGACCGGCAAAGCTCTGTGGATGACGGCCGCCCAGGTCCGGCAGACCCAGGCGGAGATCGCGAAGGCCAAGGCCGCGGCCGACGTGGCGCGCAAGAAGGCTCAGGAGGCGGCGCGGCAGAAAGCCGCGGCGGCTGAATTGCAGAAGGCGGCGGCCGCCGCGGCTCAGCAGGCAGCGGCAGAGGCTCAAAAGGCCCAACCGCCTGCGGAACAGACTCCGCGCCGGTTCGTGCCGGAAGCGCCCCAGAACCCGCCGGCGCCCGCGGCTCCGGACCCGGGCTCGGTCTATTACGCGAATTGTGCTGCGGCCAGGGCCGCTGGCGCCGCTCCGCTCCATATCGGTGAGCCTGGCTACAGGCCGAAACTGGACCGGGACGGGGACGGCGTCGCCTGCGAATAACCCACCCGTCGTCGTCGGTCGGGACGGTTTCGGGCCGGGTGCGCCGAGATCGCCAGCCCGACCTGCCCATGCCACTGAGTACGCTATCGGGGGTCTGAGTCCGCTACATCATGTAGCGGACTCAGACCCCCGATAGCGTACTCAGCCAAGTTTCAGGCGGCCGTTCCGGGAGTCCAGCCGCCGTCGAGCAGTTCCTGGATCCGGGCGAACTCCCGCCGATGCCATTGCGAGTGCTGCTTCCGACATGCGCTCGCGGGGACCAGCGACCACTTGCGGTGGTGATGAGTGCAGATCCGCTCGACCAGGGTGCCCTTCTCCGTCGGTTCGAGGCGGAGTTCGAACCGTTCCGCGGGCCCGGTCTGGCCCCAGCTGCGCGCCACCAGGCTGCGCTGGGGGATCTCTTCGAGGATCTCGCACGCGGCGTGGAACTCCTTCCCCGCACGCTTGGCCACCAGGTGGTGGATTTCGCCGACACCGTCCGCCGGCGGCTCCGCATACCCGCGGACGGCTCCGGCAACCAGCAGGGGTGCGTACTCGGCGGGCCGGAGAAGGTCCCAGATCAGTTCGGCGGGAGCGAAGATCTCGGCGCTGTCACGCATCTCCAGGACGCGGTGCTTTCCGGCGTCACGGTCTGTTCCTGGGGTCCACCACGGCATGGGGCCAGCGTATCCGGCCAGACCGGTGTGGACGAGCTCGGGGACATGGACACCCTGGAGAGAATGCACTTGTCACCCTGGACTGGACATGGTGAAGTGGTCCATCAGCAGTGGCGACTTCAGGGGGAAATGGACATGCCGATACCAAGCCTGGATGGTGGAGACCGTGAGGGCAGCGAAGTCTCCTTGATCTCAGATGGGGACGGTATCGCGGTCCTCGGTCACCCGACTGCTGTCGATCGCTTCCTGGAATCGGCGGGAGTGGAGTCCCGGGAACTGAATTTGGCGCGGTTGCAATCATCGCTTGGGACGGGTTCGGGCGTAGCAGCCGCAGGTGCCGCGATCGCCGAGAATTCGGGACGCTGGGTTCAGCTCACCAAAGAGTCGGCGAAGTTGATTAGCAAGAACAAGTTGATGACGAACTCGGCATCCGGTCTCAGCATGGGGGTGGTTCAGGACCGGGCGGGCCAGATCAAAGGAATCGTTCAATTCGCCAAAACAGGAACGACTTCGGTCCTCGGTAATCCAGCCGTCCTCTCCGGAGTCGCGGGCATCATGGCTCAGCTCGCCATGCAGCAGGCGATGGATGAGATGAACGACTATCTCGCCAAGATCGATGAGAAAGTCGACAGTGTGCTCCGTGCACAGAAGGACGCGGTGCTGGCAGACATGATCGGTGTCGACCTTCTCTTGGAGGAGGCGATGATCATTCATGAACGGGTCGGATCAGTTTCACAAGTGACCTGGTCGAAAGTGCAGAGTTCGTCAGCGACATTGTCACGAACGCAGGGGTATGCGCTGCGCCAGCTGGATGCTCAGCTCGCCCGACTTGAGAAGAAGGTCAAGGTCGGAGAGCTCGTTGATGTACTGGCGGACGTGACTCCGGCGATACAGGAATGGCTTGCCGTTCTGGCCCGGTGCGTGCAGTTGCAGGACGCCACTGCATTTCTCGAGCTGGACAGGGTGCTGGGTGAGACGCCCGACGAATTGGATCGCCATCGGCTCGGGTTGAAGGTCGCCCGGAAGAATCGTCTCGATCTGATTTCGCGAACTTCTGCCCGGATGCTGGAGCGGGCGCATGCTGTCGGACGCTGGGCCAACAACAAGGTCTTGATGCACCCCCGTGATTCACCGATTGTCGTGAGAGACCTCATGGTCATTGCCGGAAGTGTTCACGATTTCCATCACGCCCTAGGAATTGAGAGAGACTCCGAGGCTCTCGAATCGCGGCGTTGGCTGGAGGCCGTCACCGATGCCGGGGACAAGTTGCTTGAAACGGGCGCGGAAGGTTTAGTCGCCGCAAAGAGCGGCGTGACAAACACCGCGATCACGGTCACTCGTTCCTTCCGGAGCATTGATCGCGACGGTGATGGAGTCCTCGACGAGCCGAAGGTCGTGAGCTCGCTGAAAGACGTTGGTGGGAAGATAGCGAGCGCCGTAGACACGGCCGGTGGGCTGACGGGACGTCTCGGCTTCAAGAAACGGGACCGTGACGGGCGGAATTCGCAGGAGGGCGGATTCCCCGTCGACTGAGATCACAGGACGCGGCACGAGCGGTGTCGAACAGACCGCTTTCGCCCCTGCCCAAGGAGCCCCCGAAAGACTAGGGTGGAACCAAGTCTTAGCCACGCATATCGGGAGGCTTCCATGAGCCAGAATGCCAGCAGCAAGGTCCTCGGTCCGGAGCAGCGCGAGCTGTCCATCGAGGCACTCAAGAAGACCACGGAGCCGGGTCAGGAACTCGACATCCTGATCGTGGGCGGTGGTGTGGTCGGGGCCGGTGCCGCCCTCGACGCCGTCACCCGCGGTCTCAAGGTCGGCATCGTCGAGCAGCGTGACTGGGCCTCCGGCACGAGTTCCCGCTCGTCGAAGCTCATCCACGGTGGGCTCCGCTACCTTGAGATGCTGGACTTCGCTCTCGTCACGGAAGCATTGCAGGAACGCGGTCTGCTGATCCAGCGCATCGCGCCGCACCTGGTCCGGCCCGTGCCCTTCCTGTACCCGCTCTCGAAGAGGTTCGTCGAGCGCCCGTATGTCGGCGCCGGGATCCTGCTCTATGACACGCTCGGCATGACCAGCGGCAACGCCCGCGGCGTCCCCATGCACAAGCACCTCACGCGGCGCGGCACGCTCAAGGCGGCGCCGAGCCTCAAGGATGACGCCATGGTGGGCTCCATCCGCTACTACGACGCCCAGGTGGACGACGCCCGCCTGGTGGTGAACATCATCCGCACCGCCGCCGGCTATGGCGCTCACGCCGTCAACCGCATGAAAGTGGTCGAGTTCCTCCGGGAGGGCGAGCGCGTGGTGGGCGCGCGCCTGGAGAACATGGAGGACGGCAGCACGTTCGACGTCGCCGCCAAGCAGGTCGTGAACGCCACCGGTGTGTGGACGGATGAGACGCAGGCCCTGGTCACCGACCGTGGTCAGCTCAAGGTCCGTGCGTCCAAGGGTATCCACCTGGTGGTACCCCGGGACCGGTTCCAGTCGACGGTCGGTCTGATCCTCCGCACCGAGAAGAGCGTCCTGTTCGTCATCCCGTGGGGTCGGCACTGGATCATCGGCACCACGGACACGGACTGGAAGCTGGACAAGGCCCATCCGGCGGCCTCCAGCAAGGACATCGACTACGTCCTGGAGCACGTCAACAAGGTGCTCAAGCGCCCCCTCACCAGGGAGGACGTGGAGGGCGTGTACGCCGGGCTCCGTCCGCTCCTGGCCGGTGAAAACGACTCGACGGCGAAGCTCTCCCGCGAGCACGTCGTGGCCCATCCGGTTCCGGGCCTCGTGGTGGTGGCCGGCGGCAAGCTGACCACGTACCGCGTGATGGCCAAGGACGCCGTGGACGAGGCGGTGCGGGGTCTCGACGACCGGGTCGCCCCGAGCTGCACCGAGGGCATCCCGCTCCTCGGAGCCGAAGGCTTCAAGGCCGCCTGGAACCGCCGTCATCGCAGTGCGGAGGAAGCGGGCGTCCATGTGGCCCGGGTGGAGCATCTCCTGAATCGCTACGGTTCGGAGACCCAGGAGCTCCTGGACCTGATCCGTGAACGGCCCGAGTTGGCGGAACCGCTGCCGGGAGCGGATGATTATCTGGGCGCGGAAGTGGTCTTTGCGACTACCCATGAGGGCGCCCGTCATGTGCATGATGTCCTCACGCGCAGGACCAGGATCTCCATCGAGTCCTGGGACCGTGGAGTCTCGGCGGTGCCCGTGGTAGCCCGCCTCATGGGCGAGGTGCTCGGCTGGAGCCCCGTCCAGGAGGAGAGCGAGATCAAGCACTACCTGGCCCGCGTGGAGGCCGAACGCCTGTCGCAGGAGCAGCCGGACGACGAGTCCGCCGATGCGGCGCGGATCGGTGTGGATGACATCATCCCGCTCCGCTGAGGACGACGCCTGGAGGCGCCGTCCGGTGGTGGCCCGCAGCGATGCGGGTCCGCCACCATCGACCGTTGACTGAAAGGACGCCCCCGTGGCTGAGGATCTTAACCGTTATGACGCTGAGCTCACCCTGCCCAGCATGGTGATCCTGGAAATGGAGGCCACGGACCGGGAGGACGCCGCGGCGCAGCTCGCGCAGCGGCTCTTCAGCGCCGGGCGGGTGTCCAATCTGGTGGGCTTCCTCGAGAGCGTCAACTCCCGCGAGCACCAGATGGCGACCGGCCTGCCGGGCGGCATCGGGCTTCCGCATGCCCGCAGCGAATTCGTCACTCAGCCGTCGATCGCCGTCGGCGTCACCAAGTACGGGCACTCGCTCGACTTCGGCGCGGCGGACGGACCGGCCAATCTGATCCTGCTCATCGCCACCCCGGCCCAGTCGTTCTCGGAGCACCTCGAAGTGCTCGCGACGCTGGCGCGCTCGCTTTCCAAGGAGAGCTACCGGGAGTCCCTGCGCCGGGCCCACGATCCCGAGGTCATCGCCGAGCTGATCAACACTTCGCTGGTGTTCTTCGACCACTGAGGTTCCCCGGCCACTCGCCCGGCTACTGAGCCGGCCACTGGCCCGGCTACTGGCACGCCTCGGTCGAAACCACCCCTGAAACAGACATTCCCCGGCGCCACAGCGCCGGGGAATGTCTGTTTCAGCAGGGATGCGTCACTCGCTGCGCCACGACCGCCACAGGGCGGCGTAGGAACCGTCGAGCGCCAGCAGCTCGTCGTGACTGCCGAGCTCGGTGATCCGGCCGTCCTCCACGACGGCGACCCGGTCGGCGTCGTGGGCGGTGTGCAGGCGGTGCGCGATCGCCACCACGGTGCGGCCGCTCAGCACGGCACCGAGGGAGCGTTCCACGCTGCGGGCCGCCTGCGGATCGATGAGGCTGGTCGCCTCGTCGAGCACCAGGGTGTGAGGATCGGCCAGCACCAGACGGGCCAGGGCGAGCTCCTGCGCCTGCGACGGGGTCAGCGCGTGACCTCCCGAGCCCAGCTCCGTCTCCAGGCCGTCCTTGAGCGCGGAGAACCACGGCGCGGCTCCCACATCGTCCAGGGCGGCGAGCAGCTCGGCGTCGCTCGCCTCCTCCTTGCCGAGGCGCAGATTGTCCGCCAGGGTCCCCACGAACACGTGGTGTTCCTGCGTCACGAGGGCCACCTCGCGGCGGAGCTCCTCCACCGGCAGGTCCACGAGTGGCACCCCGCCGACCGTGACGGCTCCGGACGTCGGCGGGTTGATGCCGGCGATCAGGCGGCCGAGCGTCGATTTGCCGGCGCCCGACGGGCCCACCATGGCGAGCCGCTCGCCGGGCACCAGTTCCAGGTCCACCCCGTGCAGGACGTTCCGCCCCGCCCGGTAGGCGAAGGTCGCACCGCGGACCGAGATCCGGCTGCCGTCGGGAGTCTCGCCGCTCACCACACGGTCCGCGGGAACCTCCTTGACGCCCACGATCCTCGCGAGCGAGGCGGCGCCGAACTGCAGTTCATCGAGCCACATGATGAGGGTGTTCACCGGCTCCACGAGGGCCACGGCATACAGCGCGACGGCGGCCACGGACCCCGCGGACACGGCGCCGACGGAGACCAGCCAGCCGCCCCAGAGGACCACGAGCACCGCCGGCAGCCACAGCGCCAGCTCGGTCACGGGGAACAGCGTCGAGCGGAGCCACAGCGTGTACTTCTCGGCCTCGAAGGCCTCACGGATCGCGGCCCGCGTGCGGTGGATCCGCTGAGGTCCGAGGCTGAGGGCGTCCACCGTGAGGGCGCCGTCCGCCGCTTCGGAGATGGTCCCGTCGATGGTGCCGTACGCCGCGTGCTCCCGCTGGTAGCCCGGGCCCGAGCGCTTGAGGTACCAGCGGGTGACCGGGATGATGAACGGCGCGCTGACCAGCAGCCCGAGGCCGAGCAGTGGGGACACCACGAATGCCGCGGCCAGCGTCAGCGTCACGGTGACGACGGCGACCAGGAGCCGGGGCACCCCGAAACGCACCGCATGGGAGAGCGCTTCGACGTCGTTGGTCGTGCGGGAGAGCAGATCGCCCGTGCCGGCGCGTTCCACGGTGGAAAGGGGCAGCGAGGTGACGTCGCCCATGAACTCCTCGCGGAGGTCCGCGAACACCTTCTCGCCGAGGACCATGGACCGGTAGGAGGCGAGCCGCTGCAGCAGTGCCTGCGCCACCACCGATCCGAGGAGGGCCACGCTCAGAGCGGTCACGGTTGACATGGTGGTTCCCGACGTCACGGTGTCCACCAGCCGCCCGATGATGAACGGCCCCACGAGGCCCATGATCGCGGCGGCCGCGTAGAACACCATGACGCCGACCAGGCCGCGCCGGTTGCGCCGGAGCAGCCGCCACGCCTCCGCCCGCACCTCGGCGGACGCGGCGATGGGCAGACGGTTGCCGGGATGGGGGAGGGCCGCTGCTGCCTCGGGCAGGCTCTGGCGCGCCTCGTTCTCCTCCAGCAGAGGTTCCTCGAAGGACTCCACCGTGTTACTCACTGCGAATCACGACCATTCGGTACTCGGGACAGCGCTCCAGCAATTCGGCATGGGTGCCGGTGAGCGGTTCGCCGGTTTCGGGAAGGAAGATGACGCGGTCCATCGCATGCAGCAGCAAGGGACTCGCGGTGGTCACCAGCGTCGCGGAGCCGCCGTGACCGTTCAGCGAACCGCGGGACTGGGAGAGCCCCTCGGCGATCCGCGCTTCGGTGTGGGCGTCCACCGCGCTCGTGGGCTCCACGAGCAATAGGAACTCGGGCTCGCTCAGCAGTGCCCGGGCGAGCGAGAGCCGCTGACGCTGCCCGCCGGAGAAGCTGCGGCCCTTCTCGTCGACCTCATGGTCCAGCCCCTCCTCGAGAGCGTCCAGGATGTCCAGGCCCGCGGCGGCTTCCAGCGCCTGCAGGATGCGCTGGTCGCTGTGGCGCCCCTGCGGGTCCAGCGTGCTCCGGAGGCTACCTGTGAACAGCTGAGCTTCCGCCTGGCTGAACACGATCCGCCGGCGGATGTCCGCGAGCGGGTAGGCCTCGAGGGGCAGGTCGCCCCAGAGGACGTTGCGGGAGGCGGCGTCCTCGAAGCGGCCCAGACGCTTCGCCACCGCGGCCGAGCGGCCGGGATCCGAGCAGACCAGCGCGGTGAGACCCTGCGGCGGGACCGTCACGCCGCTCTCGCCGTCCTCCAGTGGGGAGGACGACGGCGGCGCCGAGGTGCCGTCGTCGCTCACGAGAGGCGGCGCTCCCAGGAGCTTGCTGACCTTGCGCGATCCCACCACGCCGCGGATGCCGACGTTGAGGGCCTCGGACCCCGTCCTGATCGGAGCGACGAGGAACACCGAGAAGCCGTACAGGGACATGAGCTGTCCCGGGGTGATCGTGCCGTCCAGGGCGAGTGCCGCGCCCGTGAAGGTGAAGAACACACTGAACGCGCCGCCGATGAGAAGCTGCGAGGCTTCCAGGGTCGCGACCGACTTGGCGACCTCGATGCCCTGTTGACGCGCGTGCTGGGAGCGCTCGCGGTACCGGTTGACGAAGATGCGCTCGCCGCCGATGCCGCGCAGCACCCGGAGGCCCGCGACCGTGTCCGCGCCCACGGAGGTCATCTTGCCGGTCGCCTCGCGCTGGGCCTGCTGGCGCTTCTGGAACGGCTTGACCACGAAGACCAGGAGCGCGCCGAGTGCGGGCACGCCGATGAGGACGGCGATGCCGAGCGGCAGGTGGATGCCCGCCACGAGCGCGGAAACGACGAGGTAGGAGACGATCGAGCCGGAGAGCCGGGCCGTCACGTCGAAGAGCTGTCCGATGCGCGGGGCGTCATTGGACGCGACCGTCACGATCTCGCCTGTCGGCACGGCCCGTCCCACGGATTCGCCGCCGCGAGAGACCTTCACTCCGATGAGCTCCTTGGTGGTCAGAGCGGCCTGCAGCCAGTTGCTCACCGCGAGGCGGTGCCGGATGGTCGTGGTGGCCGCCTGGATCGCCGCGAGGCACAGGAAGATGGCCGTCCAGAACAGCAGGGCGCTGAAGTCCTGAGCGACCACGCCGAGATCCAGGGCCTTGCCGATCACGAACGGGGCGAAGGCCTGTGACAGCATCCAGATGATGCCGAAGAAGAACCCGCCGATGAGGGTGGGCAGCTGAAGGCGACCCAGCCAGAGCAGGAATCGACTGGGGGAGAGACCGAAAGGCTCGTCAGGACGGGGATAAGGGTACTCTCGCACAGCGCCAGCCTAAATGAGGCCTGAGTCACAGGGAAGTTCATGTGAAAGATTTCTTTCGGGAAATTCTGGAATAAAGCGTTCTTGCTGGTGGAGGGCCATTCTGTTACGGGTGCCGGACCGGTCGCGAGGGTGTGTGCGGGGGCCGTGGGGGTCACGTGCGCGAGGGGAGGCTTTTGGGGAATTCCGAGGTTCAGACAGTACGGTGGAATGGTGCTGAAAACTGCCCTCAAGCCGCGTTGGATCGCCGGATTGCTCTTCGCGCTGCTGGTGTCCACGGTTTTCGTGCTCCTCAGTCAATGGCAGTTCGGGCGTTCCACCGAGCAGGAGAAGACCCCGGACAGCGCTCTGGAGTCCCCGCGGCCCCTCAGCGAGGTGCTCAAGCCGGGCACGTTCTTCCCCTCGTCCGTGGCGGATCAGATGGTCACGCTGACCGGGCACTATGACCCCTCACGCCAGGTGCTGGTCAAGGACCGTCTGCTGGATGGCCGGAGCGGGTTCTGGGTGGTCACCGCCTTCGCCGTCGACGGCGCCCCGCGTCTCGCCGGGGCGAAAGCCACCCCTGCCACGTGGATCCCTGTGGCCCGCGGATGGATCGCGTCCGAGGATCAGGCGCCCCGGGCGCCTCAGGGTCAGATCGCTCTCACCGGCCGGCTGGTTCCTTCCGAAGCCCCCACGGTCACTCAGGATCTCCCGCAGAGCAGCTATTCCAATCTGTCCGTGGCGGAACTCATCAACGTCTGGGACGTGTCGAGCTATCAGGGCTTCGTCGGCGCCAGTCAGGAGAAGAGCGCGGGCCAGGATGTCGGCGCCCGTGACGATACGGACCTCAAGCCGCTGCGGCTGAAGGCGGCGCCCCCCGAGCAGGGCGTGAACTGGCTCAACATCTTCTACGCCGTGGAGTGGGTGGTCTTCGCAGGATTCGCCCTCTTCATCTGGTGGCGCCTGGTGAAGGACGACTACCAGCGGCAGCTCGAAGCCGAAGAGGACGCGGCGCTGTTCGCCCGCCATCAGTCCGCTTCGCAGAACACCCCCGATGACCACAGGAGCAGCGAATGATCGACCCCAAGCCCGCAGGCACCCCCGCGCCCCGTCCGCGGCGTTTCGGAGGGACGGAGCAGCAGATCCGTTCCGCGCTCAAGTTCTACAAGGTCCTGGCCTACGCCACGGGCTCCTTCCTGCTGCTGCTCTGCGTCGAGCTCATCCTGCGGTACGGCTTCGGCCAGTTCCTCTTCGTGGGCGGCACGAACGCCGTGACCGGGCAGCCGCACGTCTTCGGTCTGGCCAGCGCCGACCCGGCCGGTGTGGTGGGCGGCGCAAACCTCTCCATCATCGTGCTGATCGTGCACGGCTGGATGTACGTGCTGTACCTGATCTCCAACTTCCGTCTCTGGAGCCTGATGCGCTGGCCGTTCGGCAAGCTCGTGGTCCTGGCCCTCGGCGGCGTGGTGCCGTTCCTCTCCTTCATCGTCGAGAAGAAGACCCACGCTGAGGTGGAGTCCGAACTCGCGGCGAACCCCCAGGGCGCCAGCCGCTACTGAGCGGTCCGTTTCACCAGGTCACCACGACGCCGGGCGGTCGCGCTGAGCGGCCGCCCGGCGTCGTCGTGTGTCTGGACTCCGCGCGCGACAGCGGCCGCGCGCCACGGCTGTGACGGCCGCGGTTGTGAGCCGCACTACTCGGGGCCGGTCCGGTGTGCGGGGGAGGGCCGCGGGACCGTATCCTTGAGGGGTGACCAATTCCCCCGCAGCTCAGACTTCTCAGCGCCCCGTGCTGGTGGTTGACTACGGTGCACAGTACGCGCAGCTGATCGCCCGCCGCGTGCGTGAGGCGAACGTGTATTCGGAGATCGTTCCGCACACGCTCAGCACCGAACAACTTCTGGCCAAGAACCCCGCCGCCATCATTCTTTCCGGTGGTCCCTCCAGCGTTTACGCCGAAGGTGCCCCGAACGTCGGCGCGGACCTTTTCGAGGCCGGCGTCCCCGTCCTCGGCATCTGCTACGGCTTTCAGGCCATGGCCCGCGCCCTCGGCGGAGAGGTCGCTCAGACCGGCCTCCGCGAGTACGGCTCCACGGAGACCACCCTCGTCGGTGAGCCCCACTCGCTGCTGGAAGGCGTGACCGACCACCGTTCGTGGATGAGTCACGGCGACTCGGTGCACCGCGCTCCCGAAGGCTTCGAGGTCCTCGCCACCACGGCGGGCGCTCCGGTGGCGGCTTTCGCCAACGAGGAGAAGTGCCTGTACGGCGTGCAGTGGCACCCCGAGGTCAAGCACTCCGAGAGCGGCCAGAAGATCCTGGAGAACTTCCTCTACAAGGGCGCAGGCCTGGACGCCAACTGGACCACCGGCAATATCGTCGAGGACCAGGTGGAGCGCATCCGCGAGCAGGTGGGCGACGCCCGCGTGATCTGCGGTCTGTCCGGCGGTGTGGATTCCGCCGTGGCTGCGGCCCTGGTGCAGCGCGCCGTGGGCGACCAGCTGACCTGTGTGTTCGTGAATCACGGCCTGCTGCGTGAAGGCGAGGCCGAGCAGGTGGAGCGCGACTTCGTCGCCGCCACCGGGGCGAACCTCTATGTCGCCAATGAGCAGGAGCGCTTCCTGAACGCCCTGGCCGGGGTCAGCGATCCCGAGACCAAGCGCAAGATCATCGGCCGCGAGTTCATCCGCGCGTTCGAAGAGGCCGAGCGGGCGATCATCGCCGAGGCGGCTGCCGATGGCGAGAGCATCAAGTTCCTGGTCCAGGGCACCCTGTACCCGGACGTCGTCGAGTCCGGCGGCGGCGAGGGCACGGCCAACATCAAGAGCCACCACAACGTGGGCGGCCTGCCGGAGGATCTCCAGTTCGAACTGGTGGAGCCCCTGCGCACGCTGTTCAAGGACGAGGTCCGCGCCGTCGGCGCCCAGCTGGGTCTTCCGGCCGAGATCGTGGGACGACAGCCGTTCCCGGGCCCGGGTCTGGGCATCCGCATCGTCGGTGAGATCACCGCTGAGCGCCTGGATCTGCTGCGCAAGGCCGACGCGATCGCCCGCGCCGAGCTGACCGCCGCCGGCCTGGACAATGAAGTGTGGCAGATGCCCGTCGTGCTGCTCGCCGATGTGCGCAGCGTGGGTGTTCAGGGCGACGGCCGCAGCTACGGTCACCCGATCGTCCTGCGTCCCGTGTCCAGCGAGGACGCCATGACGGCCGACTGGTCGCGCCTGCCGTACGACCTGCTCGCCCGCATCTCCAACCGCATCACCAACGAGGTGGATGGCGTGAACCGCGTGGTGCTGGACGTGACCAGCAAGCCGCCGGGAACCATCGAGTGGGAGTGATCCCACCCGGCAGTTGATCCGTGACCGGTCCGCTTCTGCGGGCCGGTCACGGCTTTTTCCCCGGAATTCCGCTGGACTTTGGCAAGTCGTGGGCGTTGCAAGCCCCGGTGGCGCTCCGAGGCGGATACCCTCGAAGGTATGCCTATCTGGTCTAAAGCCTCACGCGCCAGTGCAGCCAGTGCAGAGAAGAAGGAACCCGTGCCGGAGAACCCACAACACGACGAACGCTCCGAGGAGCTGAGCCGCTGGCTCGCCGCGTTCGCGCCGGTGTCAGGCCCGGACACCCTGCTGCGCTTCTCACGCACGGCGGACGGCACCATCGACCTGGCGCACGCCCACCCGTCCGGCCTCGCCCAGCTGATGGCGGGCCGTAAGACCCGCCTGTCCACGCTGATCCGCGAGCCGCAGGAGTACACCCGCGCGGCCAGGGCCGCCCGGAGCATCCGCGCCAAGGTCTATGAGATGGGCAATGAGCGGGGCATCGACGTCGGCTACCTCTCGGCCGGAACGGCCGTGTGGACGTCGGCCGTCGGCGGCAAGCCGCAGCGCGTCACGGCGCCGGTCCTGCTGGCCGCCATCAGCCTGAGCCTGCGTCCCAGCGGCGACGACTACGAACTTCAGGTCCTGGAGCAGGCGCGGATCAATCCGGCCCTGGTCCGGCACCTGAAGACGGTGCACGGCATCATCTTCGACGTCAACGCTCTGGCGCGTCTCGCCTACAGCACCGCCCGCTTCGATCCGCAGCCCGTGCTGGAGCGGATGGAGACGGTCATCGCGCCGATCCATGGAGCCGAGATCCTGCCTGAACTGCTGGTCTCCACGTTCGCGGACCTCCCGCAGGATCTGGACGATCCGTGGATCAGCGACCGTCATGAGCTGATCAGCGCGCTGGCGGACCCGAGCACGGTGGAACCGCGGGTGCCGATCACGGCCGACGAGTTCGTGCCGCTGGATGAGCGAGATCCCGCGGACGAATTCCTGCTGCTCGACGCCGACGCGTCCCAGCAGCTCGCTCTCGACGTCGTCCGCGCCGGCGACTCCGTGGTGATCTCCGCGCCTCCCGGCACCGGTCAGACGCAGACGGTGGTGAACGCCCTCGGTGAGCTCGTGATGGCCGGCAAGTCCGTCCTGGTGGTGGGCGAACGCCGCACCTCGCTGGCCGAGCTCAATCAGCGCCTTGCAGCCCTCGGTCTGGAAAGCCTGGTGCTGCCGCTGAGCACGAGCGCCAATCCGGCGCAGCTCAAGGCACAGCTGATCCAGGCGATCGTGCGCAATGAGAAGGCCGAGGAACCGCAGCTCGATCAGCTGCACAACACCCTGCGGAGCCGCCGGCACTCCTTGGCCGAGCACGTCGCCTCGCTGCACAACGTGCGGTCCAGGTGGGGCTGCTCGCCCTATCAGGCGATGCAGGCGCTGGCTCGCGCCGTGGCCACCGACACGACGCCGGGCACGACCGTGCGCCTTAAGCGCAGCGTCCTGGACAGCATCAAGGACCGTGAAGTCACCGCGACGCAGCTGATCCGTGCTGCCGAGCTGGGCAGTTTCACCCGTTCCACCGTGACGAGTGAATGGCATGGCGCACGCCTCCTGACCCGCAAAGAAGCCCAGGAGGCCCACGAGACGGCGGCCCGCCTGAGCACCTCGGTGCCGGAGCTGCGCCGCCGCATGGAGGAGTTCGCCGAGCAGGCGCAGCTCCACCTCGGCGCGAACTTCCACGAGTGGGGCGAGCAGCTCGGGCTGTTCCTCGGCATGCGTGACAGCCTCAGCCGCTTCTCCGTGGAGATCTTCGACCGCGACGTCCATGACTTCATCGCGGCCACGGCCCCCAGCGCCTGGCGCCGCGAGCGGGGCATCGAGATGACGAGCCTGGGCCGCGCCAAGCTGCGCAAGTACGCCAAGGAGTTCGTCCGCCCGGGCGTGCACATCCTGGACCTGCACGAAAGCCTCAAAGAGGTGCAGGTGCAGCGCGAGCAGTGGTCCAAGTACGCGGCGTCCCAGCGGCACCCCGTGGTGCCGTCCGGCCTCGCCGATCTTGACACCCGCTACACGGAGGTCAAGAAGGACCTGCTGACCCTGAGCCAGGCGCTCAAGGGAACCCGTGGCGGGACCGATCTTCAGGAGATGCCGCTGGCGGCTCTGGAGACCCGCCTGGCCTCGTTGAGCGGTGACACCGAAGCGCTGGAAACCCTTCCCGAGCGCACTCTCATCCTGGACAGCCTGCGGGGCCAGGGACTGGACGAGCTGCTGGATGACCTGGCGGCCCGCGAAGTCCCGGCCGAGGCGGTCAGCGCCGAACTGGACCTCGCGTGGTGGCAGTCCGTGCTCGAAGCGATGATCAGTGGCGACGACTATCTCGCGATGTCCGACGGCGACAGCCTCCGCACCATCGAAGGGGAGTTCCGCCTCGCCGACAGCGCGCACATCGCGAGTGGCGCCGGACGCCTCCGGTGGTCTCTGGCGGAGCGCTGGCGGGACCTCGTGCAGCGGGAGACCCGCCAGGCCGAGCTGCTGCGGAGTCTGCTCAAGGACGGCCGGGTCAGCATGGCAGCCCTCTGGGCACAGGCTCCCCAGCTGCTGTCCAGCCTCGTCCCGATCTGGACGGTCAGCCCGCATTCGCTGTCCCGCGCGCTGCCGGCCGGGGTCCACTTCGACGCAGTCGTGGTCATCGACGCCGAATCCACCTCGCTGCGCAGCGCTCTGCCCGCCGTGGCCCGAGGCACCCAGGTGGTGGCCTTCGGCGATGCGAGCATCGGATCGCCCCGGGCTTTCTCGGTGGCCGTCGAGCGACCGGATGACCGGGCCGATGTCACTCAGACCGTCACGAGCACTCTCGACGCCCTGAGCGAGGTGCTGCCCAGTGTGGAACTGCGCAATGCCTACCGCTCGGTGGATGAGGATCTGAGCCTCCAGCTGAGCCGTTCGTTCTACGGTGAACGCCTGAACCGTCTGCCCGACGGGAACGCGGTCACCGGTCTCGACCGGTCGATCGTGGTCGAATACCTGCCGGACGGCACGGGCCTGCCGGTGCAGGGCAAGGAAGCCGTGGAGTCGGTCATGGCCGAGGTCAACCGTGTGGTGGAGCTCGTCTTCGAACACGCGAGGACCCGTCCGCGGCGCTCTCTCGCGGTCGTGACGAGCACCCTGAACCATGCCGCGCGGATCGGCGAGGCCATCAGGCTTCAGCTGCCGAACCACCCGTTGCTGGCGGACTTCTTCCATGGGACCGGGCCGGAATCCTTCCGTGTGGTGGACCTGGAACGCTCCCGTGGCCTGGTGCGGGATCACATCATCTTCTCGCTCGGTTTCGGACGGACGCCCCATGGCCGGGCGCTGCACAGCTTCGGGCCTCTTTCGGCCCGCGGTGGCCGTGCCAAGTTCGCTCTTGCCATGTCCCGGGCGCGTCAGCATCTTCATGTCCTCACCTGCTTCAAGCCGGAGGACCTGGACCGCAGCCGCCTGAGCCACGGCGCCGCGGACTTCTACGATCTGCTGGACCGTGAACTCGGGGGCAACTACTCCCTGGGCAGTCACGCTTCCCGCGCCGCATCGAGCGATCCGAGCCTGGGGGAGGACGCCCTGGTGGTCGATCTCGCCGAGCGCCTCCGGGTGCGTGGCGCCCGGGTGTGGCACCAGTACGACGGCGCCATCGATGTGGTGGCCGCGGCCGACCCCCTGCACACCATGGGCAAGGACGACTCCGAGATCCCCACGCCGGTGGCGATCGAGTCCGACGGCACCGCCGCCTACCAGAAGCGGTCCATCCGTGAACGGAGCCGGCTGCGTCCCGAGCTGCTCGAACGGATGGGCTGGCGTCATGTCTCCCTCTGGACGATCGAGGTCTTCACGGATCCTTCGTTCTGCGCCGACCGCATCGCCTCCTATCTCCACCTGGAAGGCGAGGAACCGGCAGGGACTGAGAACACCGCCACCGGCTTCATGACGCAGGTGCCCCTGGGCGACGACGGAGTGCTGTGAGCGGTGCTCCCGGTGATCCCGGGGGAGCTCAGGACGGCTCTCCGGATGCCACCTCGGCAGAGTCCACGTCGAACTCCACGTCATCATCAGGGACCGCAGGAAGCGAAGGCGCAGGAAGGAATAGCGTGGACGCCGGTGTTGCCGCGAGTGGTTCCACGTCCGCCCTGTCCGCTCCGGCCGGTGAGTCAGGCACGGGGCGGAAACGGCGAGGATCCCGCCGCGCCACGGTGCAGGTGACCCGACTGGACGTGGCCGTCGGCCAGTCGATCGTGATGCCGTCGGCGAAGGCGCCGCGTGCGCAGCCTTCGTCGCCGGCCCCCGGACGTCCGGCCTCCGAAGGCCCCGCCACCGGAAGCGCGGCCGCCGAAGACACGACGCCGGGTTCCGAGGGAGCCGCTCGGCGGACTGCCGCGGCGTCACCGGGCACCTCCGTTCCGGGGGCCTCCACTCCGCGCACCTCCACTCCGAGCGCCTCTCGGCGGAAGGGCATCCCGGAAGGGATCCTGCCCGACAAGGCCGCCGAAGACCTGGACGCCGCCTGGGGCGGGTCGACGGGCAATCCCGAACGGGACGACTGGCTGAAGGAACAGCGGCCTCCCCACTGGGACTGACGGTCGCAGCGCGCCGGCGCCGTCGTCGTCCGGAACGATGTGACCGAACGGTCCGCCCGGCGCCAGTGCTCGGCGAGGACCGACCGTGCGCGTGCCGCAGGCAGACCGGGCCGTGCCTCCAGCACCCCACGCGAGGATGTGATCCCAGCAGTCCGCCCGGCGCTGTCCCATGGTCAGCGGACTCATCGGACCAGCACGAATGACAAGCGGCCCTGACGCTGCACTCCGGCAAGCGCCCTCGACTGTGACGGCGTCGCTCCGACCACAACCAAGCCCGGCGATTCCTCGGCTCCGAGCCACGAGCCGGAACCCTTCTCTCCTTGCCCGATCCAGAGAACGGCGACCCGGCGCGCCAGAAGCCGCGGCTCCTGGTCCTCGGGGTCCCGGGCCGCTTCCGGGCCGGGCTCGGGACTGAAGACCACGTCGATGAGTTGTCCCGGACTCAGAATGCGCAGGGACGACGGATCGGCCATCCGGAGTGGCACGGCCGTGGTGCCGGGCGGAGTTCCTGCGAGGAGTCCGGGCCCGGTGAGTGAGGTGTCATTGAGTGCCTGGCCCCGGCGGAGGGGTGTGGCCAGTCGCCGACCCAGCAGGGCCGTGAGGTCCCGGTAGCTGCCCGCGGGAACCGCGGAGGGTGGCAGTTGCACCGTGGTGAGCTGGGTTCGTTCCAGCGTGGCCCCGGCCGGAAGGTCGGCGGAGGCGGCCACCACGGCGGTGCGTTCGGCCGGTTCGGGAGTGAGCTGGTACACCGCGAGACTTGCCGCGGCGGCGAGGCTGGCGGCCGCGAGAAAACGGCGGTGCCGGATGGCCCAGGAACGGACTCGGCGCGGGGCGGGGATGCGGCGTGGGCCGGACGATGGATTCCTCATACACCGAGGCTAGGGAGCGGACGTGCTCCCGACGGTGGGGAAATCGTCTATGTGGACAACGGGGTGCTCCCGGGTCATGGTGGGGGAGTGACTCCCCTGTCGCAAGCGCCCGGGAGCCCCGGTCAGTTGCTGCTGCTGGCGGGGGCCGCCGCAGGGGCGGAGGAGCCGGAGGCCGTGGAGGACGCCGAGGAGGCGGCCGGGACCGTGCTCTGCGAGGACGAACCGCGGGAATCGGTCCGGTAGAACCCGGAACCCTTGAAGACCACGCCCACGCTGTTGAATTTCTTGCGCAGAGTTCCGCCGCACTCGGGGCACGTGGTCAGGGAGTTGTCACTGAATGACTGGACGATCTCGAAATCGTGGCCGCAGTCCTTGCAGGCATACGCATAAGTCGGCACGGATTCTCCTCAGTTCTCTCGGTCCTGAACGGATACGGATTAGCACTGTCAGGTTCCGAGTGCCAATTCTATCAAAGAGGTCAACGCGCGGACCGTGGAATCACTTCCCGAAGGCCCGCCACTGCCGCTCCGTCACGACGGCGTCCACGGGCCGGTCGAGCGCGCCGACGGCGAAGGATCCCTGCGGGACGAACTCCGGCTCGAAGACCAGGGCCGCCAGGGGGACGTCGTGCCCGGTGTCCGCCAGCGTCGCGAGGAAACGATCGTAGTAGCCGCCGCCCTGCCCCAGCCGGTTGCCCGCCGCATCCACGGCGGTCGCGGGCAGGAGCATCGCATCCAGCCCGGGGCCGTCCGCACCGAAGAGGTCCTGGAAGCCGAGCCCTGGACCCACGGGTTCGTCGACCGGGGCGAGGTCACTGCGGCGGACCTCGATGCCGGGATGCCAAAAGACCCACTCCATCAGGTGCCCGGGAAGGCAGACCGGGACCAGGACCGTGCCCCCCTGGTCGTGGAGGGCCTGGAGCAGCGCGGCGGTGGGTGGTTCGACGGCGGCGTTCAGGTAGCACGCCACGCTGGGGGCGGACGAAGGGTCCGTCGGCAGGACCGTGGAAAGCCAGGCCGAGGCCTGCTCGGCGAAGGACGCACTCAGGCGTGCGGCGTCGTCGTCGGTGCGGAGAGCGGCGTCCGCGCGGCGTCGGCTGCGCTGCGCGGATCGGAATTCCGCTTTTGCTGCTGGCATGGATAAAACCGTCATTCTGTCGCAGGAAAACCCGGGAGGATGGACTGGTGACTGTATCGGCTAGATTAGTCCTGTGACCGAACAGAAGCAGATCCGTAAAGCCGTCATCCCGGCCGCAGGCCTGGGAACCCGATTCCTGCCGGCCACAAAGGCCATGCCCAAGGAAATGCTGCCGGTGGTGGATAAGCCGGCCATTCAATATGTGGTGGAAGAAGCATCCAGCGTCGGCCTGGATGACATTCTGATGATCACGGGCCGCAGCAAGAGGGCCCTGGAGGACCACTTCGACCGCGTCCCGTCCCTGGAGGCGACGCTGGAGGCCAAGGGTGATGCCCGCAAGCTCTCCGCCATCCAGGAGTCCACGAATCTCGCGGACATCCACTATCTCCGGCAGGGCGACCCCCTCGGCCTGGGCCACGCGGTGCTGCGTGCCCAGCAGCACGTGGGCCAGGAGCCTTTCGCCGTGCTCCTCGGCGACGACCTGATCGACCCCCGCGATGAACTGCTGTCCACCATGATGAAGGTGCAGCAGAAGACCGGCGGATCCGTGATCGCTCTCATCGAGGTGGAGCCGGACCAGATCAGTGCGTACGGCTGCGCCGACATCTCCCCGGTGGAGGGCGAGGACTTCGTCCGCGTCAGCCAGCTGGTCGAGAAGCCGTCCGTCGAGGAGGCCCCGTCCAACCTCGCCGTGATCGGCCGTTACGTCCTGCACCCCGCCGTGTTCGACGTCCTGGCTCACACCGAGCCCGGCCGTGGCGGCGAGATCCAGCTGACCGATGCCCTGCAGACGCTCGCCGCAGGCGACGGCGAAGGGTACGGCGTCTACGGCGTGGTCTTCCGTGGCCGCCGCTATGACACCGGGGACAAGCTGAGCTACCTCAAGGCCGTCATCCAGCTGGCTTCGGAAAGTGAGGACCTCGGTCCTGACCTCCGCACCTGGCTCGGCGAGTTCACCTCCGCTCTCTGACGCAGCCGCCGGTGCGTCAGGTTCCGTACTGGCCCGTCACCCTGGAACACGGTGACATCGTCCTGAGGCCCATCCGGCAGAAGGACCGTGTCGAGTGGACGACGGTCCGTCAGCGCAACAGGGACTGGCTGCAGCCCTGGGAGGCGAGCAACCCGAATCCGGGCGGTCGCCTGCCCACCTACCGGGAGATGGTCAGCTCGCTCAGGACGCAGGCGCGTCAGGGCAGTGCGCTGCCCTTCGTCATCACCGAGCGCCGGCCGGGCCTGACGGCGCCGGCGATCGTCGGCCAGCTGACCGTCTCCAACATCATGTGGGGGTCGGCCATGATGGCGAGCACCGGTTATTGGGTGGATCAGGACCGTGCCGGCCGGGGCATCGTGCCGACCGCGGTGGCCCTCGCGACGGACTTCTGTTTCGAGGAGCTCGGCCTGCACCGGATGGAGATCAACATCCGGCCGGAGAACACCCCGAGTCTGAGGGTGGTGGAGAAGCTCGGCTTCCGGCCGGAAGGGCTGCGCCCGGCGTTTCTCCACATCAACGGCGAATGGGCGGATCATCTCAGCTTCGCTTTGACAGCTGATGAGGTCCCCGGCGGCGTGCTGAACCGCTGGCTCGCCGGCAGATGAGACCGGGTCGCCGTCATTTCCTGGCGAGTTGGGCGACACACTAGGTCAAATGGTCAGGCGGGTGGTGACCACCCCCTAACGTGAAGACTGTGGATTTCCCCATGAGCAGCTCAGTGGTCCTGGTGGCTGCTGTCGCGTTCTGGCTCCTGGGGATCGCTCCATCCCTGCTGAAGCGCCGCGTCCGGGTTCGGACCGTGGAAGTGGAGAGGGAGGAGCGTCCCGCTTCCTTGCCGGTGGCAAGGATCGGGCCCGCGGTGACAATGCAGGACGGCAGCGAGGAGGAAGAGACCGTGCCCATGGAGAATCCAGGCCAGCAAGATCTCTCAGTCAACCCTGTCCGCCGTCCCAGGATCAAGACGGGAAGGGCATCGCTCGCGCTGCTCGGCGCCGTCTCCCTGGTCGCCGTTCCGGTGACGGCCGTGCTCACGCTGTTCTCGGTCGTCGCGCCGAGCGCCCCTCTGCTGTGCTTGTTCGTGACTGCGGCGTGCGTCGCGGTCCTGCGCCAGCTCGCCAAGCGTGACCGTCTGCGCCGAGTGGAGCGCGCCTTCCAGGACGCCATGGCGTCCCCCGCCTCTCCGGTGCGCGACGTCGCGGTGGAACGTCCGCTGTCGTCTCCCAGTGAGCCTTTCGACGGTTCGCTCGCGGAGCCGGTGAAGGAGACGGAGGAACCGCCGCTCACAGCGGCTGAGCTGCGTCTCGCGGCCCTCGCCGTCGCGCGGGAGATCGGCGACTCCGAGGCCGGGTCCGGCGAGACCTGGGAACCGGTCGATGTCCCGAAGCCCCTGTACGTCGACGCGCCGCGCGCGGAACGTCCCGCTCCGGAGCCGCTCGACCTGCCCGAGGCCCCCAAGCCCGAGGGCAAGCCGATCATCAAGGACGCGCTGAAGCCGGACCTGGCGCAGGCCGTCCAGGCCGGTGCGGCGAACGTCGCCGTGGTGGGACAGGGCCAGTCGGCACTCCGGAATCTGGACGCGATCCTGCAGCGCCGGAGGGCCTGAGCCCCGCGTTTTTGAACTTGCGGCTGTTTCTTTGTAGTCTGATCCAGTTGGTTCCCGCGAGAGCGGGTCCGGGGCTATAGCTCAGTTGGTAGAGCGCTTCGTTCGCATCGAAGAGGTCAGGAGTTCGAATCTCCTTAGCTCCACAGTTTCACCGAAGGCCCCTCCTGATCAGGAGGGGCCTTCGGTGTTTCCAGGGCAGTGGGGGCTCCGTGCGCCGCCGCGACGTCACCGTTGCCGTTTGGCGGCCTTCTGCGCGAGCTTGAGGAGGTTGGCCGCCTCGCGGAGTTCGTCCGGGCTGAAGCCGAAGTGATGCGCCGTGCGGATCCAGGCGTAGGTGTCGGCGGCGGAGCGGTGGTCGCCGAGCTGCGCGAAGCAGGTGGCCAGCGCGAAGGCGGAGGATCGTGCACGCTGCAGGACGGCGGGCTCCGGGGCGGCTCCCGCGATGTCCAGGACCTGTCGGTGTGCCGCGGCGGAGTCCGCGAACAGGGCGAGCCGGTCCAGCAGCAGGCTCTTGTTGCGAAGGGCTTTCACCGCGCGGAGCCGGCGTTCGGGGGACGACGCCGACGCCTGCTGAACCCAGAGAAGGCGGTCGTAGGCCACCAGCGCGGCGTGGACGTCTCCCAGGTCGTCGAGGAGCACCGCGCGGTTGTAGAGCGCCGTCTCGCGCGCGCTGACGATGTCCCCGTCCTGTGAGCCGTCGGCGAAGCGGTCGAGGGCGTCGTAGACGTTCAGGGCCGAGGACGGATCGCCGAGCTGGGCCTGCGCCCGGGCGAGGCGGAGATGCGCCCGCGCGTTGATGCGGGCGGCGCGCGTGTCGAGGTCCGGGCGTGGTGGCGCGGCGCGACCCGCCACGAGGGAGAGCTCCTCCCAGCGCCCCGCATCCTCGAGGAGCCCACCCAGGGCGTCGAGCGCGGCCAGCACGAGCAGGACGGTCGCCTGGTCCGTGGGGCGGGCGCCGCCGTCGTCGGTGATGGAGCGCAGCACTGTCTCGGCGTGCGCGAGGTGGCCGGCCTTGACCGCCCGGTCCGCTTCGTCGAGGCGTGCCCGCAGATCGCGGTAGCGAGCGCCGGAAGCGCTGTCCGACTGCGCCACGGCCGGCACGCTGAGGATGCCCAGATTCTCCCGGGCGAGGCGCACAGTGTCCCGGATGTCGGCTTCGCTGCTCTCGCCGTGCCGGGCGACGAGCGAGTTCAGAAGCGCGACGGCGGTGTCCTTCCGGCCGCGCTCCGCTTCGTCCGTGGCCTGGCGGAGGAGCCGACGGGCGTCGAGTCCGCGGATGTGAGGATCCTCGTCCTGCCCGAACAGGACGCCGAAGCGGGCCCGCGCGGCCTCCTGGTCCTCCGGCGACACGTCCGGGGACTGCCAGAGGGAGAAGAGGGAGTTCGCGGCCTGGGCCCTCTGCCGGGGGTCTTCCGCTGTGGCGAACCGCCCCAGAAGCTCTTCGATGACGGCCCGGGATTCGGTCAGTCGCCCTGCTTCGCGGAGCAGACGTCCGTGCCAGTACAGGGCCTGAGCGATGACGCCCGAGGCGTCCGGCAGACCGTCCTCTACGGCGAAACGGACCGGGATCGACGCCAGCAGTGCCCGCGCTTCCTCGCGCCTGCCGACATCGTCCAGACGCAGGGCCCGTTCCAGCTCGGCGAGCGCGAACGGCACCCGCAGTTGGGGATCCCCTTCGGCGTCCGGGAAGCGCCGTGCCAGGTCTTCCGACAGCGCGACGGCGCGCACCGGGTCCCCGAGCGCGGCGGTCGCTTCCGCCACTCGGGCCGCCAGCCGCAGCCGGGCGGCGACGGTCACCGGGCTGCGGTCTCCGGCGAACACGGCGTCCGCGTGAGCCAGAACTCGGAGGGCCGTGGCCGTCCGGGAGGACTCCTCGCCCTGCCGGCCGTAACGGAGCAGGAGGGCCCACAGCAGGCCGTCCCGGAGTTCGTCGTCCGGATGCCCGCCGAAGCGGTCGATGAGAGCCCGGTGACGGGCTTCAGCCTCGGCTTCCCGTTCCTCCTCGGGGACACGGAGCAGCACCTCGTCCAGGAAGGCGCGGTGCAGTGCGAATCCGCGCCGCGTTTCCTCGGTCAGGGGCAGGGCGAGCACGGCGTCGGCCAGGGACCGGATGGACTGCGTGGCGTCACCGTCCTCGGCGTCCAGAAGGAGCAGTGCGGAGCGGTGCAGGAGAGGCCGCGCATCGGGGAGATCCTTCGCCTCCTCGATCACCCGCCGGAGCAGCTCGAGGCTCTCGGCGCGGCCGTCGTCGAGCCCCAGGCGTGTCTTCGATGCCTCGTACAGTGCTTGGAGGCGGACCGTCCGGAGGCGGGGGTCGTCCTCGCCGGTCAGCGAGAGGGCCAGGTGTTCGAAGGCCCGTGCCACATCATTCGACGGGCGGCCGAGGTGCCGTGCGAGCAGGCCGGCGGTCAGCAGGGCTTCGGATCGGGCGCGCCGGATGACCAGGGCTTCGTCGGGGTCGCCGTAGCGGTCGGCATAGGTTTCCGCGGCGCGCAGGACGTCCACCAGCACGATCGCGTCGGGATCCGCGCCGTGGATCCACTCGATGGCCTCCAGCTCCGCGAGGGCGCAGGCTTCCCTGACCGCGGGGGTGGGCACGCCGGCGGTCAGCTCGCCGAGCCGCCGGAGGTGTTCGGCGGCCAGGGGATACGTCTCGGGGGTGGTCCCGAGCCGGAGCAGGAGGCCCACGGCCTCGGCCAGGGCGACCGCCTCCGGTTCGGTCCGGGCCGGCGGGGCATCCGCGAGGGCTGCGCTGAGCAGCTCGACGGCCTGTTCGTCGTCACCGCCATCGGACAGGACACGGACGAAGGCGAGGAATTCGGCGTCGATGCTCATGATGCTCCCTACATCCAGCCCTTCTTCTTGAAGATCAGATACAGCAGCGCCGCGAGGGCGACCATCATGCACACGGCGAGCGGATAGCCGAAGGGCCACTCGAGTTCCGGCATCTCGCGGAAGTTCATGCCGTAGATCCCGGCGACGATGGACGGGGCGAAGAAGATCGCGGCCCAGCCGGAGATCTTCTTGACCTGCTCGTTCTGGGCGAGGGTCACCTCGTTCATCCGGTTCGCCGTCAGGGTGCCGTCCAGCGTGAGGGCGTTCTGGAGGATTTCACGGAAGGAGTTCACACGGGCGATCACGGAGGCCACGTGGTCGCGGACGTCCCGGAGATTGCGCTGCAGTTCGACGTTGACCTGGTACTTGGTGAAGCCCCGTTCCAGGACCTCCATCATGTCCGGGAGCGGCTGGATGGCTCGCTGGAACTGGATCACCTCTCGGGTGAGTTCGTAGATGCGCCGGGACACGGTGGAGTCTCCGGCGAACAGCTGGTCCTCGATCTCGTCGATGTCGTTCTCCAAGCCGGCCACCACGGGGGAGTAGTCGTCCACCACCTTGTCCAGCAGCGCGTACAGCACGGCCTCGGGACCCATGCTGAGCAGCTCGGGATTGTCCTCCAGCCGCTTCCGCACCGCTGCGACGCCCTGGGTCTCGGCGTGACGGATGGTCACCACGAAGTCCGGGCCGGTGAAAATGTGGAGCTCCCCGAACTCCACGGTCTCGGTGGAGTCGATGTAGCGGGCCGGGCGGAGCACGGTGAAGAGGGTGGAGTCGTACCGTTCCAGTTTGGGGCGCTGGTGCGCGGTGACGGCGTCCTCGACGGCCAGGGGGTGGAGCCCGAACTCCACCGCGATGTCCTTCATGTCCTCCTGGCTCGGGCGGTACAGGCCGAGCCAGGCCATCCCGCCGGTCTCCTCCATGCATTCGCTGGTCTGCAGCACGGACTGCGGTTCGAGAATCCGGCGGCCGTCCACGTAGACGGCATTGTCGATGATCGTCACGGCTTCATTATGGATGAGCGGCGGCCTGGGCGCGCGCTGCGCGGGCGTTCTCCTGCACATCCAGGGCCCGGCTGAGCAGCGGTTCGGTGCGGTAGGCGATGTGGGTGTGGAGGGCCAGCACGGTCTCGGTCCTGATCACGCCCTTGATGCGGACCACCTGACGGAGCACGGATTGGAGCTGGTGGGTGTCCGTGGCGGTGAGACGGACCCAGAGATCGCCCCGGCCCGAGATCTCGTGGACCTCCAGCACTTGCGGGATGAGCCTGAGGGCGGCGATGACGGAGTCCAGTTCGCGGTGGGTCACCTCGATCGTGACGAACGCGACGACGTCGTACCCCACCGCTTCGAGGTCGATCTCCCGGCCGCCTCCGGTCAGGACGCCGGAGCGCTGCAGGCGGCGCAGCCGCGCCTGCGCGGTGTTGCGGGCGATGCCCAGGACTTCACTGAGTTCGCTGACCTGGATCCGCGGTTCCCGGACAAGTTCCAGGAGGATCTTCAGATCGGTGGCATCGAGATTGTTCAATTGCGCACTCCAGCTCAATAGACGGCGAATCTGTTGAATGTTTTGCGCAATTATCTCTGCGCACACTGATCGATAGTACGGGAATGCCTCATGATCTGAACAGGCCTCAACCCAGGGCCTGAGAGCTTCGCGACGGCACACCCACCGTCCACAGCCGCGAGGAAGATCCCGATGACCGTCATCAGTGAACTGCGTATGCGCCCGGCCGCCCGTGAATGGGGCTGGGAAGCGTCCACCACGGCCCGCCTGGTGCTGTCCGGCGTGGTCATCTTCGTGCTCCTGGTCGGAGCCAATCTGGCCACCCCGCTCTACCCCTCCCTGCAGGCCGAGCTCGCCCTGGGTCCCTTCGGCACGACGGTCGCCTTCTCGAGCTACGTGATCGCCCTCGTGGCCACCCTCGTGCTCGCCGGCCACTGGTCCGACCACATCGGTCGGCGCGCCGCCCTGGTGGTCTCGGTGGTGGTTGGGCTAGCCGGCACCGCGGTGTTCGGGCTGGCACAGAATCTGCTGATGCTGTGCGGCGGGCGGGTGCTCCAGGGCGTCTCGATCGCGCTCGCTACGGGAGCCAGCGCCGCGGCCCTGCGCGAACTCCTGCCGACCCGCCCGGAATGGGCTTCCCGCTTCACGTTGCTTTCGTCGTCCGGTGGAGTCGCTGCCGGGCCGGCCATCGGCGGCCTGTTGGCCCTGCTTCCCGGTGGACGGACCGCGCCGTTCGTCGTGCAGATGGTGGTGCTGGCGCTTCTTCTCGTGCCGCTCTGGCTCATCAAGGCCCGTCCAGCCATCATGCGTGCCGAGCACGGCTTCGACCATAGGGCCCTCGCCCCTCGGCGGCTCGGGGTGCCGTCCCAGGCCCGCGGGCCCTTCTGGCTCGCGGCGCTGGTCGGATTCCTCAGCTTCGCGATCTTCGGATTCCAGCTCTCCCTCGCTCCTGGGTTCTTCGCCCAGGGGATGCACCTCAATTCCCTTCCCCTGGTGGGGGTCCTGGCGGGTCTCTCCCTCGGCGCCTCGGCGCTGAGCCAGCTCACCGGGTTCTCCGGCAAGGCGACCGTGCCCGTGGGACTCACGGTGCTCGGACTCTCGATGCTCCTGACCGCTTGGGCGAGCAACACCTCCGCGCTGTGGCTTCTGGTGGTGGCCTCGGTGGCGGCCGGGTTCGGACAGGGCCTGTCCTTCCGGACCGTGTTCAACCGTGCGGCGATGGCCGTGTCACCGACCCAGCACGCGCAGATGGTGTCCACGGTGTACGTGGTGACCTACCTGGGGAGCGCGGTGCCGGTGCTCGGCCTTGGCCTTGCCGCCGCGGTCTGGGGGATGACGACGGCGGTCACCGCCTTCGCGATCCTGGCCGCCGTCGCAGCGTTCCTCCTGGCCCTCGCGTCCCTGCGCGGTTCTCGCCGGGTCTGAGGGGGACAGGGTGCCTGAACGCCCACAGCCCCGGTCGGGCCGCCCCTCAATCCAGCAGGCCCGAGTTCCCGTCCATGTGCTCGAACACCAGGGTGGTCTCGGTGTGCCCGACCACCGGGTCGGTGGCGAGGTTGTCCAGGACCCAGTCGCGGAGTTCCTCCGTGGTGGCCACCGCGATGTGCAGGAGGTAGTCCACCGAGCCCGAGGTGTGGAAGGTGGACAGCACTGCGGGGAGACGTGGAACGCGCGCGGTGAACTGATCGATCTGATCGCGGTCGTGCGCCCGGAGGCGGACGGCGATCAGCGCTTGGACGCTGCGGCCGATCGAGGCGAGATTGAGTTCGGCGGTGAAGGACTTGATGATGCCGCGTTCCTGAAGCGTCCTGGTCCGCATCAGCGCCGTCGAGGGTGCGATGCCCACGTCCTCGGCCAGCTGCTTGTTGGAGATGCGGGCGTCCTCCGAAAGAATCCGGATGATTTTCCGGTCCACGTCGTCCAAGGTTTCGCCAGTAGCCCCTGGATTGCGAAGATTCTTCGCTGAATCGGCCATTGTTCCTCCGCTTCGAATGTCACTACATGATACGGCGGGGCGGCGATTCGCGAAATGCCGGATCAGCGCTCGGATGCGACGCTGAGGAATGGCGCCAGGACCTCGCGCAGCGGGGCGGTGGACGCCTGTCGCCAGCCGGTGCCGGCCCAGAGGTTCAGGCCGTCCGCGAGTCCCTGCCGGGCGGCCTCGGCGCGCAGTGGCGCGGTGAGGTGGTGGACGGCGGGATATGCGTCCGGTGCGAGCGCGTCATACTCGCGCAGGAAGGCGTTCTCGAGACCGCGGGCCCGTCGTCCCGTGAAGGCTCTCGTCATGCGGGTCGCGACGAAGCGGGCGTCGCCCAGGGCGTCCTTGTGCAGCGGGCGCGCCCCGGACTCCGGCGTCCGCAGCAGCGCGGTGCCGAGCTGCACCGCGGAGGCCCCGGCGTCGTACGCCGCACGGGCGTCCGCGGGCGTCATGATGCCCCCGGCGGCGATGAGAGGCAGAGCGACGTGCCGGGCCAGCTCGGCGACGAGGCCCGCGGCGTCGCCGGCTGCAGGCGGTTCGCCCGGAAGGAAGCGGCCCGAATGACCACCCGCACTCTCGTGCTGGACCACCAGAGCGTCGACGCCGAGAGCGACCGCAGCTTCGGCCTCCGCCAGGTGGGTCACCGTCGCCCAGAGTCGGCTGCCGCGGGCCTGGAGCGCCTGGGCGTCCTCGGCGGACGGGAGGCCGAAGGTGAAGCTGACCACCGGGACCGGGTGCTCCAGCAGCAGGCGGATCTTGGCGGGGCAGTCGTCATCGTCGTCGAGGACCGGCTCGGGCACCGCGACCCCCAGGCGGTCAGCCCAGGGACACAGGGCCTCCGCGTAGTGGAGCACGGCCTGCGGGTCGACAGGCGCCGGGTCCGGAACGAACAGGTTCGCCCCGAACGGAGCTCCGTCCAGCGCGGAGGACCGCGCCTCGATCTCCTCGAGCTGAGCGCCGAGCTCCGCGGCACTCCGGTAGCCGGCGGCGACGAATCCCATGGCTCCGGCGTCCAGCGCGGCACTCACGAACGCGGTGCTGCTGGTTCCTCCCGCCATGGGAGCGGCGATCACGCGGGACGGCAGCGGCATGCCGTCGTGGGTTCCTGACATGGGGTTTCCTCCTGCGTACCCTTGGACTCGTGACTACTCCAAGCCATCCTGCCACCGAGCTGCCCGAGACCGCCTCCCACGAAGCCGTGGCCATCGACATCGGAGGCACCAAGACCCGCGGCGTGCTGCTGCGGAACGGTCGCATCGCCGGTGATCTGACCGTGGGCAGCGCCAATGTGCAGAACGTCAGCGAGGACGCCGCGCGGCAGGCTTTCGCCGAGCTGTTCGCCGGACTCGCTCCGACGGCCGTCACGCGCGTGGTGGTCGGTGCGGGTGGCGTCGACACCGAACAGGACAAGCACGCCCTCGCGTCCCTCATCCAGCCGCACGTCCCGGGTGCGGACATCACCGTGGTGCACGACTCCGCTCTCCTCCTGGCCGCCGCGGGTGCGACGGCCGGCGTCGCCGTCATCGCCGGGACCGGCACCGCGGCCTGGGGCCGCGACATCTCGGGCCGGGAGTCCCGCTTCGGCGGTTGGGGCTATCTGCTGGGGGACGAGGGCAGCGGTTACTGGCTGAGCCGCGAGGCGGTACGGCACTCGCTGCGCCGCTTCAACTCGGGCCTGGAAGCCGATGCGCTCGCCGTGGCCTTGTGCGAGTCGGTCGGAGCGCCCGACGTCGCCGGGCTGATCGCCGCTTTCCATCACCCCGACAAGGGCCGCCGCTACTGGGCGGAGCGGAGCCGCGTGGTGGTGGACGCCGCGCGGGGCGGCAACGAAGGGGCCAAGGACATCCTGCGCCGCGCCGCGGACGAACTCACGACCCTCGCTCTCGGCGTCCTGGACAACCTCGGCATCGAAGGCCCCGTGGTGCTCGGCGGCGGCCTGGGTCAGCACGTCCCGGAGATCTCGGTGCCGTTCCGCGAGGGCCTGGCCGCCCGCGGTCACCACGACGTCCGTGTGCTCGAGCAGGAGCCGGTCTTCGGAGCCGTCGCGCTGCTCACGGCGGGGTAGGGGCCTTCTGCCGGTTGGTGCTGGTGGTTCGAGCGCGCTCGCGCTGTGGAAGCCGGGGCTCGCTCGCCGCAGTCGGACGAGGGCTCTGATCTATGATTCACCTCATGCATTCCGACGGACCAGACGACCTCCGCCGGCGCATGGCGGAATCCTTCGCGTGGAAGACGAGTCCCGGCACCGGAAACCAGTATTTCAATCTGTACACCTGGTGGCGGGACCCGGACATCGTGGGAACGGTCGGCGATCTGCTCGCGGCGCCGTTTCGAGAAGCCGGACCAACGGTCGTCATCGGTCCGTCCGCCAGCGGTTACATCACCGGTGTGCTTGCGGCCACGAGCCTGTCGGTGGGCTTCTGCCCCGTTCGGAAGGACGCTGCGCCGTCCTTCGACACTGATCCGTGGATCACCGTCACCAGCCCGCCCGACTACAAGGACCGGCATCTCGAGCTGGGTCTTCCCAAGGGATTGATCCGTCCCGGTGACCGCGTGCTCGCTGTCGACGACCTGATCGACAGCGGCGGTCAACTCTTGGCATTGCAGCGCCTCGTCGAAACCATCGGAGCGACTTGGCTCGGCGCTTCGGTCCTGATCGACAATCTCAAGGAGCCACGGCTGAGGCGGCAGCTGAACCTCAAAGCCGTCTTTCACAGCCGGGACCTCTGACCGCTGTCACGCCGATCCGCGCTCTGAAGGTGACGACGTGAGATCGCGGTCAATCGCCCTGTTTTCCCTTGTCGGTGTCACGGCGTACCTTGTGGAGAGGACCCGAAGGAGCACGTAATGGATGACCAGCGATTGAACGCCAGGGAGCGGTGGCTCGAGGCATTCGACGGCCTGAGCGCGCTGCAGGCGCATGCCCTGGAGCAGGCCCTCGTGTCCTCCTGGCATGAGGGCGTCGAGCCGACGGCGGACCTCGTTCATGACATCGCGGCCCGCGCCCGGAGTGAGATCAGCTTCTCTGAGTTCAGAGACCGGGTGTTGCGGCGAGCAGGAGTTCAGTGATGGACACTTTGCCCGGCCCGGAGGCCGTTGCGCAGGAGGAGTACATTTATCCGGAGACCTGTGACCCGGCCACGGGCCGCGCGGTGTTCCAGAATCTCCACGGGATCCGGGACCTTGCCACCCTCGCCACGGTCGAGTCGGAACTTGCGACCGCACGGTTCCGGCAGCTGCTGCAGGGCGTGGTCCGGATACCGCTCGAACCGGACACTTCGTACCTGCAGGACGTCCACCGGCACCTGTTCCAGGACACCTACGCGTGGGCCGGGGAACTGCGGACCGTGAACCTCGCCGCGGGGGACATCGTCTTCCCGGACAGGAATCTACTGAGGACCCATCTCCGCCCTGTCCTGTGCACGGCGGCCACCACGGACTGGCGCAGGATCGATCTCGACGGCTTCGTGCGCATGGCGTCGATCCTCTTCGCGGGGCTCAACCACGTGCGCCCCTTCCGCACGGGCAACGGGCGGATGATCATGGCCGTCCTGCATGAGATCTCGACCCTCAGCAGGTTCGAGTTCGACTTCGACAGGGTGAGCCGGTACGCCTGGGACGCCATGACCCAGGCGACCCTGCCCGCCCGGGGTGAGTTCATGCCCCGGGCGACGGAGGCGGTCGCCGTCTTCCGGGCGGCCTCGGTCGGCCGCACCACCCCCGTTCCGAATCGCACCATCCAGGCGATGCGCGAAATCTCACGCAGGAGTCCGTCCGGACGCTTCACCAGCCCGGACGCCCTCAGGGCTCGCCATGACGAAGCGGAGCACCGGCGGTATCACGGCTACGGAGAAGAGCGGCAGGACCCCTGACCGCGACGACGGCGGCCTTCAGCGCCGCCGCACGCGCGGCCTGAGCGTCACACCGGGCAGCGGAGGCGCCGGGATGTGTCCGACTTCCGCCTGTGCCGCGGCGGTCGCGCCTCCCTGATGACCCGCGACCCAGCCGAAGCGTGACCCGGCGATCTCCGCGGCCGTGGGCTCGGCGCCGTCGTCCGTGTAGAGGGCGCCGCTGGCTTCCCAGTCGTCCCGGGCCTGCACGATCTCCTCGTGGTTCCGGCCCACGAAGTTCCACCACATGAGGAGGTCCTCGCCGAGCGGTTCGCCGCCCAGGAGGAAGAAGCGGGCGCCGGGTCCGGCGTCGACGGTCAGGTTCGTGCGCTGTCCACCGAGGTAGAGCAGGGGACCCGGCTCGAGGGACTGTCCTTCGACGGTGAGCGTCCCGTCGATGACCAGCAGGGCATGCTCGAAGCCCGGATCCAGTGGGATGATCGCGGAGCCTGCGGCGTCCACCTGAGCCCCGACGAGGGGACTGAACGCGCTCGCAGGGGAGGCGACGCCCGCCAGGGACCCCATCACGACGGTGGCCTCCCAGCCCTCACCCTCGGCGACGGGCAGGTCCTGATGCTGTTCGAAGGCCGGTTCGCGGTGCCGGTGCTCCTCGGGCAGCGCCACCCAGAACTGCAGGCCTTCCTGGACCGGGATCTCATCGCCGTCCAGGCAGGTGAACTCGGAGTGGGCGATCCCGCGCCCGGCCGTCATCAGATTGAGCTCCCCGGGGCGGACGGTCACATCGCTGCCGAGGCTGTCCCGGTGGCGGATCTCGCCCTTCAGCGGCCACGTGACGGTCTGCAGCCCGATGTGCGGGTGAGGCAGCACGGTCATGGCGACACGGCCCGGTCCGAACCGGTCCAGGAAGCACCACGCCCCGATGGTGGGGAGGTCCTTGAGGGGGAGTGTCCGCTGGACGGTGATCGCACGGATTCCGCCGAGGGGCACGGCGCGCTCAGGCCAGAGTTCGAGGCACGGTTCCGGCACGGTGGTCCGGGCCGGGCAGGCCTGCTGATCCGGGGACGGGTCGAGGTTGGTCACAGCGCCACTCTACGCCGCCGGAGCGGGCCGGGCAGTGGGATCATGTGTGCGTAATTGTTTATTTTGTATCGATTAAGTGTGCTGCCACTTCTAGACTGGTCCCATGCCCACTCCGATTCTCAGCTACCGCGATGCCCGCCTCTTCAAGGGCGACCGCGAGCACCGCATCCTGGCCGGCGCCATCCACTATTTCCGCGTTCACCCCGAGCTGTGGGAGGACCGTCTGGCACGTCTGAAGGCGATGGGCGCCAACACCGTGGACACCTACGTCGCCTGGAACTTCCACCAGGAGCGGCGTGAGGATGCCCCGGACTTCAGCGGCTGGCGGGATCTGGGCCGGTTCATCGACCTGGCGGGCGAACTCGGCCTGGACGTGATCGTCCGCCCCGGACCCTACATCTGTGCCGAATGGGACAACGGCGGGTTCCCGTCCTGGCTCACCGGGACCCCCGACATCATGCTCCGCTCCACCGATCCGCGCTTCACCGGGCCTGTCGGCGAATGGCTCGACCATCTGGTCCCCGTCATCGCGAGCCGGCAGGCGGCGCAGGGCGGGCCCGTCGTCGCGGTCCAGGTCGAGAACGAGTACGGCAGCTACGGGGACTCCGCCGAGTACATCCGTTGGAGCGCCGAGGCGCTGCGGGAGCGCGGCATCACCGAACTGCTGTTCACCGCGGACGGCGGCAGCGACTACTACCTCGACGGCGGCGCCGTCCCGGAGATCTGGGCGACCGCCACGCTGGGGTCCCGCGGCGCCGAGGCGATCGAGGTGTGGAAGCGCCGCCGGCCCGCCGAGCCGTTCTTCAACGTCGAATTCTGGGGTGGCTGGTTCGATCACTGGGGCGAAGCCCACCATGTGCGTCCGGGCAGTGAAGCGGCGGCTGAGATCCGCACGATGCTCGACGCCGGCGGCTCCCTCTGCGTCTACATGGCCCACGGCGGGACGAACTTCGGACTCGGCGCGGGAGCGAAC
This sequence comes from Arthrobacter sp. Y-9, assembly GCF_029690065.1. NCBI lineage: Bacteria > Bacillati > Actinomycetota > Actinomycetes > Micrococcales > Micrococcaceae > Arthrobacter > Arthrobacter sp. Y-9. The sequence continues at coordinate 2,647,322 of NZ_CP121463.1, read as the reverse complement.
GAGGACGGCGGCATCCAGCCGACCGTGACGAGCTACGACTCCGACGCCCCCATCGCCGAGAACGGCGCCCTCACCGAGAAGTTCCACGCCATCCGCGCCGAATTCCTGCGCGCCCAGGGCCTGGCCGACGACGAGTGGCCGGCCATCCCGGCGGCGCTCCTGGAACCGGCGCCGGTGCTGCCCGCGCGCACCCTGGAGCTGTCCCCGGCCCGTCTGCCGCTCCTGGACGCCTTGCGCGCGGGGCTCGACTCCGCCGTCGAGGCCGGAGAGCATCACCCGAGCGAGCGGCCGCTGAGCTTCGAGGAGATCGGCCACCATAACGGTCTGCTCTTCCACCGCGCGACGGCGGTCCTCCCGGGCCGCGAGGACGCTCCCCAGGAGTGCCTCCTCAAGCTGCCTGAGCTCCACGACCGCGCTCAGATCTGGGTGGACGGCGAACCGGTGGGCATCCTGGACGATACGACCGGCGCGGCGGGCCTGGCCGTGCTGGGCCACGGTCGCGAGGTGGTGCTGGAGATCCTCGTGGAGAACGTGGGTCGCATCAATTACGGCCCGCACACCGGTCAGCGCAAGGGCCTGCTGGGCGGGGTCCTGGTCAACCAGCGCTTCACGCTCGGCTGGGAGCACCTGGTGGTCGACCCGTCGCGGTTCGGCCAGGAGGACCTGGCTGAGCTGGCGACCGCTGACTTCGAGGCGGAGATCTCGGCGGACACGTACCTCGCGCTGCCCGGCTCGACCAAGGGCTTCGTCTGGATCAATGGGTTCCTGCTGGGACGGTACTGGGAGATCGGGCCGCAGGAGACCCTGTACGTGCCGGCGCCGCTCGTGAAGGCCGGTCGGAACACGGTGCACATGCTGGAGCTCGGCGTCAGCGGCGGCACGGTGGAACTCCGGGAGGCTCCGCAGCTCGGGGCCACCCGCGTGGACGTCCTCACGGAGGCCGAACTCGCCTGAGCCGGAGCACCCAGGATCGGTGCGAGGCCGCGGGATATGCTGGACAGGCTCTCGCACCGTCCAGAACGCCCCCTCGAAGGAGTGCCCCCATGGCCCCGATGCGTCCGTCTGCCGTCGTCCGGACCGTGATGGCCGCAGCCGTTCTGGCCTGCCTGCCGGCCTTCACCGCCTGCGCGCCCGGCCAGCCCGCCCCGAGTCCGGCCGTGACGAGCGGCGCGCCCCAGCGGCCCGTCGTCGTCGGTGCGCTGGACACGGCGGAAGGCGCGCTTCTCGCCGAGCTGTACTCGGGCGCGATCCGTTCGGCCGGGGTGCCGAGCAGCGCCAAGCTCAATGTCGGCGGACGCGCCGCGACGCTGGAAGCCCTTCGCTCCGGCCGGGTGCAACTGGTCCCGGCCTACACCGGCAGCCTCCTGGAAGCACTGGGCGGCACCACCAAGGACACGGGCGACGATGCGGTGAAGACCGGGATCAACGCCGCCTTGCGCAAGCCACTGGCCGTCCTGGACGCCTCGGGCGCTCAGGACCGCGAAGTCGTGGCCGTCACCAAGGTGACGGCCGAGAAGTATCAGCTCAGGACGCTGGAGGACCTGGGGAAGGTCTGCGCGCAGACGGTGTTCGCCGCGGCGGCGGATTTCAGCGGAGGGCTTTACGGCTCTCAGGCCCTGAAGACCGCGTACTCCTGCACGCCCAAGCGCGTGATCACCTACGGCATGACGAGCGGACCGGACGGCGGACCGTCGCTGCCGAATTCCGACGCGCAGCCCAATGCCACCCTTCCGCAGCCGCTCAAGTCGCTCCTCGAGGACGAGGCTCAGGTGGCGGTCCTGCTCAGCACCGATCCCGCGATCGTGGACAACGATCTGGTGGTCCTGGAGGACAACCGCAAGGCGCTGCTGCCGGAGCAGGTCGTGCCCGTGGTGGACGAGGCTGCATTGCCGGAGCGTGCCCGGGACGCCGTCAACAATGTCTCGCGGACCCTCACGGCGGACGATCTGGTGACCATGAACCGGGCCATCCGGGGTGACCAGGCCCGCACACCCCACGAAGTCGCCCTCTCCTGGCTGAAAGAGAGGGGGATCACAGGGTAGAGGCTGTGTCATATGGCATATTTGGTGAATGGCAGAATTCAAGCAGTCCACCAAGCTTCACAACGTCCTCTATGACATCCGGGGACCGATCCTTGAGGCTGCGCAGCAGATGGAGGCCGAGGGTCACAAGATCCTGAAGCTGAACATCGGCAATCCGGCGCCCTTCGGCTTCGAAGCGCCGGACGCGATTCTGGTGGACATGATCCGCCATCTGCCCCATGCCCAGGGCTACAGCGACTCCCGTGGCATCTTCTCCGCCCGCACCGCCGTCTCGCAGTACTACCAGACCCGCGGCATCCAGAACATCGGCGTCGATGACATCTACCTGGGCAACGGCGTCAGCGAGCTCATCACGCTCTCCCTCATGGCGCTGCTCAACGACGGCGACGAGATCCTGATCCCGACCCCGGACTACCCGCTGTGGACCGCGTCCGTCAGCCTCGCGGGCGGCCGCCCCGTCCACTACCTCTGTGTGGAGGAAGAAGGCTGGGCGCCGGACATCTCGGACCTCGAGTCCAAGATCACCGAGCGCACCAAGGGCATCGTCCTCATCAACCCGAACAACCCCACGGGCGCGGTGTACTCCGAGCGCACCGTCCGGGCGATCGTCGAGCTCGCGGACAAGCACGGCCTGGTGGTCTTCTCCGACGAGATCTACGAGAAGATCCTCTACGACGATGCCGTGCACGTGAACACGGCCAAGATCGCCGGCGACGACGTCCTCTGTCTCACCTTCAACGGTCTGTCCAAGGCGTACCGCATCTGCGGGTACCGGGCGGGCTGGATGGCCATCTCGGGCCCGAAGGCCGCCGCCAAGGACTTCCTCGAGGGCATCAACCTCCTGGCCAATATGCGTCTGTGCGCCAACGTCCCCGGGCAGCACGCGATCCAGACCGCCCTCGGCGGGTATCAGAGCATCAACGATCTGATCCTGCCCGGCGGCCGGCTCCTCGAGCAGCGGAACAAGGCGTACGAGCTGCTCAACGCCATTCCGGGCGTCAGCACGGAACAGGCCCACGGCGCGCTGTACCTGTTCCCGAAGCTGGACCCTGAGGTCTATCACATCCGGGATGACGAGAAGTTCGTCCTGGACCTCCTGCGGGAGCAGAAGATCCTGGTGTCGCACGGCCGTGCGTTCAACTGGGTCCGCCCGGATCACTTCCGGATGGTCACACTACCTGCGGTCCCCGACATCGAAGAGGCGATCGGGCGCATGGCCGATTTCCTGAGCCGGTATCCCGGCAACTGACCGACCTCCGGTCAGTCAACAGCCCGCACATCCCTGGGGAAGGAATGGAACATGGCGTCGAAGAAGAGCCTGGTGGACTTCACGAAAGATCCGGCGAAGACCTTGAAGGTGAAGGAGGGCTTCGCCCTCGCGGACGTCGATCCGGACTCATCGCCGGGATTCCCGGGCCGGAAGAGCGACGGCGCCGCACACCTCGAGCGGCAGGACGCCCTGTTGTCGGGTCTGCAGGAGCGGCTGTTCGCGGCGTCCAAGGGCGGCGCCCCGGATCGGGTGCTCCTGGTGCTGCAGGCCATGGACACCGCGGGCAAGGGCGGCATCGTCAGCCACGTGGTGGGCGCGATGGATCCGCAGGGGGTGCGTCTGAAGGCGTTCAAGGCCCCCACGGAGGAGGAGAAGTCCCACGACTTCCTGTGGCGCATCGAGAAGGAGGTGCCCGGAGCCGGCATGGTCGGTGTCTTCGACCGCTCCCACTATGAGGACGTGCTCATCCACCGGGTGCACGGCTGGGCCGATGGCGCCGAGCTGGAACGCCGCTACGCCGCCATCAACGAGTTCGAGGAACGCCTGATCGCGGAGGGCACGCGCGTGGTCAAGGTGATGCTCCACATCTCCAAGGACGAGCAGAAGGAACGCCTTCTCGCCCGGCTGGAGGATCCGGCCAAGCACTGGAAGTACAGCACCGGGGACCTGAAGGAACGCGGGTTCTGGGAGGACTACCAGGCCGCCTTCCAGGCCATGTTCGAGAGGACGTCCACTGCGGCGGCGCCGTGGTACGTGGTCCCGGCGAACAAGAAATGGTACGCCCGCATCGCCGTCCAGCAGCTGCTCATCGACGCCCTGGAGGACATCGATCCGCAGTGGCCGGCCGCCGACTTCGACGTGGCCGAGCAGATCGCCGCGGTCGAGGCCTCCTGAGGGGACCCGCCCGGGCCGGCGCCCTGAGCGTGGTTCCCCCGAAGGGAGCGGTCGGCTGACCGCTGCCGGGTCAGGCCTCGGCGTCCGGCTGGGCGGCCTTGAGCCGGGCGCGGGCGCCCTCCAGCCACTCCTCGCAGCGGGCGGCAAGGGCTTCTCCGCGCTCCCAGAGCGCCAGCGAATCCTCCAGGGTGCTTCCACCGGCCTCGAGACGCTGCACCACGAGGAGCAGTTCTTCGCGGGCCTCCTCGTAGCTGAGAGCGGTCACGTCCGGTGCGGTGGTGGTCTTCTCGGCCATGTCAGTTCCTCACGTCCTGGGAAGCGGTGTCGCCTCCGGTCTTGTCCTGTCGGGTGGTCTTGTGCTGCTGCGTGGTCTTGCGGGCGCGGGCGGTGGTCCCGGACGACGCCGGGGTGGTCGCCTGTGCCGTGAACTTGCCTCCGGCGACGCGGATGAGCAGGTCCCGCCCACCCTCGGTCTGTGCCGGGTCCCGGACGATCGCCCCGGAATCCTTCCCGCCCTCCAGATGCACGACGGCGTACCCGCGGTCCAGTGTCTTCTGCGGGGAGAGCGCGAGCAGCTGAGCCCGGAGGTGGGTGATCTGATCCTGACCGCGCGCAAGGGCGGAGGTGAGCGCCGTCGTGGACGTCTGGCGGAGGCGCCGGAGCTCCTCGGCCCGTGAGTCCACCATGGTCAGGGGCTGCGCCAGCACCGGGCGCGAGCGGAGCTGTTCCAGACGCTCGGACTCCCGGTCCACGCGCTGGTGGATGACGCGGCGCATCTGATCCCGGGCGTAAGCGAGACCCGCGAGTTCCTCGGCGACGTCCGGGACGATCCGCTTGGCGGCATCGGTGGGGGTCGAGGCACGGAGATCGGCCACGTAGTCCAGCAGGGGCTGGTCCGCCTCGTGGCCGATGGCGCTGACCACCGGCGTGGTCGCGCGGCTCACGGCCCGGATGAGGTCCTCATTGCTGAACGGGAGTAGGTCCTCCAGGGAACCGCCGCCGCGCGCGATGACGATGACGTCCACGTCGGGGTCGGCATCCAGCTCGAGGAGGGCGGCGGTGACCTGACCGACGGCCGTGACGCCCTGGACGGCGACCTCCCGCACGTCGAACTCGACCGCCGGCCAGCGGAGCGCGGCGTTGCGGAGCACGTCCTTCTTGGCGTCCGAGTCCCGGCCGGTGATGAGCCCGATCCGGTGCGGCAGGTAGGGGAGGGGACGCTTCAGTTCGTCGGCGAACAGGCCCTCGGCGGCCAGCGCCTGCCGCAGCCGTTCGATCCTGGCGAGCAGATCCCCGAGGCCCACGGGGCGGATGTCCCGCACGGACATGTTGAGGCGGCCCGTCTTGAGCCAGAACTCCGGCTTGAGCTGGGCCACCACGCGGGAGCCGCGCTCCAGGGTGGCGTCCAGCCGATTGAGGTTGTTCGCCCAGATGGACGCCGGGAGCGATACTTCGGCGTCCACGTCGCGCAGGGTCAGATACGAGGCGCTGCCGCGGTGGTTCAGCTCGATGATCTGGCCTTCGACCCACGCCATGGGCGTCCGGTCGATGTGGGCCTTGAGCTTCTCCGACAAAAGCCGTAGAGGCCAGGGGTTGTCCGGGGAGGTCTCGCCCGCGGTGGCGGGCAGAGCCGCAAGGCTGTCCTGCGGTTCACTCATGTGCTTTCCTCACTCTCGCCATTCCTTCCTTCACCCTATCGAGGAGCGAGGACATTTTCGTGCCGACTAGACTGGCTGGTGACCCCGGCGACCCACCCGCGGGTTCCTCCGCCCCGCTTCCCCGCCCATAGAAAGGCCACGGTGCGTACCACCATCGCCGTCCTCGCGGCCATCCTGTCCTTCGTCCTGACCCTGATCGCGGGTCCCGTGCTGTGGCTGGACAAGAATGTCGTGGACCGGGCGGGATTCGTGCAGACCATGAGTCCGCTCGGCCAGGACGACTCGTTCAAGAGGGATCTCGCGACGGCGATCGGACGGCGCGTGGCGGCCGAAGTCCCGGTTCCGGAGCAGATCGATTCCGTGGTGAGCAAGGCCGTGACCGCCGCGGCGAACGGCATGTTCGACCTCCCGGGATATCCCGAGGCCTGGAACGCCACCCTCGAGCGGAGCCACGCCCTCACCATCGGCGCGGAGTCGAAGACCTCCACGACCGCCTTCACCCTCGACGTCGCGCCGCTGGTGGACCTCGTGGTGAAGGAGGCGAACAAGAAGCTCCCGGTCAAGGTGGCAGGCCCCAAGGTCGCGCTCATCAGCATGGGCGACCTGAGCCAGCGCCAGATGATCGAACCCGTTCTCAAGGTCGCGCCGTACGGCACTCCGCTGACCGTCGGCGCCGTCATCGCGTTCCTTCTGGCCCTGGTCAGCGCACGACGGCGGGGCGCATTCCTCATGGTGGCGGGCGTCGGCGCGGTGGTCATCGCCGTCATCTGGAAAGTGGTCACGTTCGCCGGCGTCACCGTCCTGGGCCAGCGCATGAGCGGTGAACTCGAAGGAGTGGTCCTCACCCGGGTCGGCGATGTCGTCACGGCGCAGGTCGATCAGACCTTCTGGGCCTTCGTCATCGCCGGGCTCGCCGGATTCCTGGCCGGCATCGTGATCGAGTCGGTCCGCCGTCGGAAGGAGATCCGCCGGGTCGGCGCCTCCGCCCCGCGCGCGGACGATGACTACGACGACGGATTCCTGCCCGGCCGCTGACGGTCCCGCCGGCGGCTCACTCCGCCGTGGCGGACTCCCAGATCTCCGGTGACGGGGTGATCTCCCGGGCCATCTCCTGCAGGAAGCGGATGACGACCTCCCTCTCGGCCGGCGCGAGGCCCGCCGCGACGCCGAACCGGCGCGCCTGCTGACGGCCCACCGTGTTCATCGCCGCCGCGCGGGTCTCCTCGGTGACGGTGATGGCCAGGGCCCGGCGATCGCTGGGGTGGGCCTGTCGCAGCACGTGTCCCGCTCGCTCCAGCCGGTCCAGGAGCTTCGTGGTCGAGGCGGTGGAGATCCCCAGGTGCGTCGCGATGCCGCCCGGGGTGGCAACGATGCCCTGATTGCGCGCCACGATCAGGTAGTGCAGCGCCCGCATATCCGACTCATTGAGCTTCATGTAGCGGCGGGAGGCGTCCGACAGCTCGTTCTCCGCCGTCCGGAGTGCCGCCAGCGCCTCCATGACCCGGTTGATCTGCTGGAGGTCCTCGGGGGACACCCCCGACCGGTCGACCAGTTCCTCGTGCGGATCGGCGGTCTCGGCGTGATACATGGACGCGGGTCCGAGGCCCTCCTCGTCGCCAGGAAAAGTCATCCCTCAAGTTTACTCCTTGGCTTTCTTTCAACTTGTCTAATTGCTAGCCTGGCTAGAAACAAGGTGATGGAAGTATGTTGGTGACCGAACCGGAACACTTTCCATCGGGATGACGAGGGCAGGACATGAGAATGCAGCGGACCCAGGAACAATCTCCCCGGGAGGTGGCGGCGCCCCCGTCCACGGGCTCCCCGAAGACTCCGGCTCGTTGGATCAGGATCTTCCTGCCGGCGCTGCTGATCGTCGGCTGGCTCGTGGCCGGAAGCATCGGGGGACCGTATTTCGGCAAGGTGGACGAGGTCTCGTCCAACGACCAGACCACCTACCTGCCGTCGTCGGCGGAAGCCACTCAGGTCCAGCAACTGCTGCCCGCGTTCAACGAGCCTGACCGGATTCCCGCCATCGTCCTGTTCACCGCGGACTCCGCGCTCACCCGGGACCAGAGCGCGAAGATCACCGCGGTCCTCCAGGACCTGAAAGGGCGTCAGGGTGTCGCGGGGGACATCTCCCCGGCGATCCCGTCGGAGGACGGGAAGGCCGTTCAGGCGTTCGTGAGCATCGACTCGACATCCGAGGTCGGCGCCGTGGTCGAAGAGCTGCGCCAGGAGCTGCGTCAGAACACGCCCTCCGGGATCACCGTCCAGGTGACCGGACCCGCCGGGTTCACCGCGGATCTGCTGGAAGGTTTCTCCGGGATCGACGGGCTGCTGCTGGCGGTCTCCCTGATCGCCGTGCTGATCATCCTGGTGGTGGTCTACCGTTCCTTCCTGCTGCCGCTGGCGGTGCTGCTGAGCAGTGTCTTCGCCTTGTGCGTGGCCCTGCTGACCGTCTGGTGGCTGGCGAAGGCCGGCGTGCTGCTGCTCAACGGCCAGACGCAGGGCATCCTGTTCATCCTGGTCATCGGTGCGGCCACCGATTACTCCTTGCTCTACGTGTCACGCTACCGGGACGAGCTGGCCCGAGGCCACGAGCGCTGGGCAGCCTCCCGCACGGCCCTGCGCCGTTCCCTTGAGCCGATCGCGGCGTCCGGCGGAACCGTGATCGCGGGCCTGCTGTGCCTGTTGCTCAGTGATCTGAAGTCCAACAGCGCCCTGGGTCCGGTGGCGGCCATCGGAATCGTCTTCGCCATGCTGTCGGCCCTGACGTTCCTCCCCGCGCTGCTCTACGTCATGGGCAGGGCCGCGTTCTGGCCGCGCCGCCCGCGTGCCGTGGACGACGACGCCGACCCGGACTCGGCGACCACGCGCCGGACCGTCTGGGACCGCCTCGCCGTGGCCATCCGGCGTCGTCCGCGACTGATCTGGAGCAGCACCGTGGTGCTCCTGGTCGCTGCCTGCTTCGGGCTGGGCGGGCTGCAGGCGTCCGGCGTGCCGCAGTCGGATCTCGTCCTGGGGAAGTCCGAAGCTCGTGACGGTCAGAAGGCCCTGGGGGAGCACTTCCCCGGAGGGTCGGGCAGCCCCGCGCTGCTGGTCGTTCCCGCGGACCGCTGGACCGATGCCGCCGCCGTCGCGTCCCGGGAGCCGGGAGTCCAGTCGGTGAGCGTGAGTTCCAAGGACGCCCCGGGCGGGTCGATTCCGTGGACCCCGCCGGGGGAGAAGCCGGCGAATCGTGCTCCCCAGGCCACCAGCGCCACACCGACCGAGGCCGACGGCCGTGTGCTGCTCCAGGCGACGCTTCGGGACGCCCCGGACTCGCAGGCCGCGGAGGACACCGTGGTGGCGCTGAGGAGCGCGGTCGGCCGGGAGGTCCCGGGGAGCCTGGTCGGCGGCGTGACCGCCACCGCCCTGGACACCAACACCGCCTCGGTCCACGACCGGAATCTCATCATTCCCGTGGTGCTCGGAGTCATCTTCGTGATCCTGGGTCTGCTGCTGCGCTCGATCGTGGCTCCGCTGCTCCTGATCCTGAGCACGGTGCTGTCCTTCGGCGCCGCGCTGGGGGTTTCGGCTCTGGTGTTCAACCACGTGCTGCACTTCCCCGGAGCGGACGCGTCGGTGCCCCTTTACGGGTTCGTGTTCCTCGTGGCGCTCGGCATCGACTACAACATCTTCCTCATGAGCAGGGTGCGGGAGGAGATGAAGAAGCACGGCTCCCGGGAGGGGCTGCTCCGCGGGCTGAAGGCGACGGGCGGTGTGATCACCTCTGCAGGCCTGGTGCTGGCGGCGACCTTCGCGGCGCTGGGCGTGATCCCGATCCTCTTCCTGGCCCAGATCGCTTTCATCGTGGCCTTCGGAGTGCTGCTGGACACCTTCGTGGTCCGGTCACTGCTGGTGCCTGCGGTCGGGTATGAGCTGGGGCGGTGGATCTGGTGGCCGTCGCGCTGGTCGCGGAAGCCGTGACACCTGCGGGACGCGCCGTTCACGGTCGATGGGGGACCGGGAACGGCACGACCTCGGCGCCGGGGGTTGGCTGGGACGCAGCTCACCCCCGGAGGCCGGGTCCGGTTCAGTAGAATGGATGTCATGACCTCGGCCGCCATCTCAGTGCCCATGCCCTCCATCCCGCGCAAGCGCCGGACCCGCGAGGAGGTGGAGGCCGCTGCGCCGGTGGCCGCTCCGAAGAAGGTCCTGCTCGCCGCGCCGCGTGGTTACTGCGCCGGCGTGGACCGCGCGGTGATCGCCGTCGAGAAGGCGCTGGAGCACTACGGCCCTCCCGTGTACGTCCGCAAGCAGATCGTCCACAATGTGCACGTCGTGACCTCCCTTGAGGAGAAGGGCGCCATCTTCGTGGAGGAGAACGACGAGGTGCCCGAGGGCGCCCTGGTCATCTTCTCCGCTCACGGTGTTTCTCCGGCCGTGGTCCAGTCCGCCGAGGACCGTGGCCTGCGGACGATCGACGCCACCTGCCCCCTGGTGACCAAGGTGCACCGCGAGGCCGTCCGCTTCGCGAAGGATGATTACGACATCCTGCTCATCGGCCACGAAGGTCATGAGGAGGTCGAAGGCACCGCGGGTGAGGCGCCTGAGCACATCCAGATCGTCAACGGGCCGCACGAAGTTGACCAGGTGACGGTCCGGGATCCGAACAAAGTCATCTGGCTTTCGCAGACCACACTGAGCGTGGACGAGACCATGGAGACTGTGCGCCTGCTGCGGCAGAAATTCCCCACCCTGCAGGATCCGCCCAGCGACGACATCTGCTACGCCACCACCAACCGCCAGGTGGCCATCAAGAAGGTCGCCCCGCAGGCGGACCTCGTGATCGTGGTCGGCTCGGCGAACTCGTCCAACTCGGTCCGTCTCGTGGAGGTGGCCCTGGAGTACGGCGCCAAGCGGTCCGAGCGCGTGGACTACGCGAACCAGGTCGATGAGGCATGGTTCGAAGGCGTGGCCACCGTCGGCGTCACGTCCGGAGCGTCGGTCCCCGAGGTCCTGGTGCAGGACGTCCTGCGCTTGCTGGCCGACTACGGGTACGGCGATGTCCAGGAAGTCGTGACGGCCGAGGAGGACCTGCTGTTCTCTCTTCCCAAGGAACTGCGGGCGACCCTCAAGGCGGCCGGCGATTCCAGCCGGGCCCTGGGTGGCCGTGGCAACCGGCCCCTGAGCTGACCTCCCAGCGTTCGCCGGCTGAAACCCCCTGGATCACCGTTGCGTGATGCAGGGGGTTTTCCTGTTTCGCCACGGCGCGGAAGAAGCCCCTCTGACCTGCGCTGATGCCCGGGAAGCCGGTCCATCCCAGCCTCTGCCGGCTGATAGCCTCGAAGGATGAGCAGGCGATTCAGGCAAGTGGATGTTTTCGGCACGACGGCGCTGGGTGGTAACCCGGTGGCCGTGGTGCTCGACGGCGAGGGGATGACCACCGAGGAGATGGTCCGCTTCACCGCCTGGACCAACTTGTCCGAGTGCACCTTCGTCCTGCCGCCCACCACCGATGAGGCCGACTACCGGGTCCGGATCTTCGCCCCGGGTTCCGAGTGTCCCTTCGCCGGCCACCCGACGCTCGGAACGGCACGCGCCTGGCTGGACGCCGGTGGGGTGCCGAAGACGCCCGGGGTCATCGTGCAGGAGTGTGGCGCCGGTCTGATCCAGGTCCGTGAGGAAGAGGGGCTGCTCGCCTTCGCCGCCCCGGGTCTGATCCGTGGCGGTGAGGTCGAGGAACCCTACCTGCAGGACGTGGTGGAGATCCTGGGCGTCGAGCGCGAGGACGTCGTCGAAGCCCGGTGGATCGACAACGGGCCCGGGTGGGTGGGGGTCCTCCTGGCCGACGACCGCACCGTGGTCGGCCTTGAGCCGAATGCGAGCCGTCATCCCGGACGATGGGACATCGGTGTCCTCGGTCCGTGCCCGGACGGCGACCAGGACGCTTTCGAAGTGCGGGGCTTCTTCTCCGACGGGATCGGCGGCCCTCTGATGGAGGACCCGGTGACCGGCAGCCTCAACGCGTCGGCGTCCCAGTGGATGATCGAGACCGGTCGCGCGACGCCTCCGTTCACCAACCGGCAGGGCGGCTGCATGGGCCGGGACGGCCGCATTCACCTCAAGGACGTCGACGGCGAGCTGTGGGTGGGCGGCACCGCCGAAGTGGTCTTCAGCGGCGAGTACCGCGGCTGAGTGCTGCGGATTGGGTTCCGTGGGCTGGGGCCCGCAAGCTGAGGCCCGCGGGCTGAGGCCTGTGGGCTGAAGTCCGTGGGCTTGGCCTCGTGGGCTTCGCCGTCAGGAGGCGGCCCGGTCTTCCTCGTCGAGGAGCTCCGCTGAGGTGAGCACCCTGGGCGTCGTTTCGATGGTGGCCGGGGTGCTGAACTGTTCGGCGTCGCCGAGGTTCAGGCTCGTCATCTTGCGGGCGGTGCTCAGGACCCGGGTCTCGAGGGTGCCGACGAAGCGGTTGTAGTTCTCCACGCTCGATTTCAGCGACGTGCCCATCTTGGAGATGTGGCCGCCCATGGTTCCCAGGCGGGTGTACAGCTCCTGGGAGAGGTCGTAGAGGTCCTTGGCGTTCTCGGTCAGGAGCTCCTGCCGCCACGTGACGGCGACGGCCTTGAGCAGCGCCATCAGGGTGGCGGGGGAGGCGAGGGCGACGTTCCTGCTGAAGCCGTAGTCGAGCAGGCTGCCGTCGGCTTCCAGCGCTGCGGCCAGGAACGACTCCGCGGGCAGGAAGCAGACCACGAGTTCCGGGCTGGCGGGGACGGCATCCCAGTACCGTTTGCTCGCGAGGGCGTCGATGTGGGCCCGGACAGCCTTGGCGTGGGCTTTCAGGAGGTCGTTCCTCCGCTCCGGTGAGGAGGCTCCGTTCTCCTGGGCTTCCAGGAAGGAGCTGAGCGGCACCTTCGAATCCACCACCAGGTACTTGCCCTGGGGCAGCTGCACCACGAGGTCGGGGCGGACCGCCGCGTCACCGGACACCGAACTGAACTGTTCGTGGAAGTCCACGTGGTCCAGCAGACCGGCGGACTCGACCACCCGACGGAGCTGGACTTCTCCCCAGCGTCCGCGGCTGGCGTTGTTCTTGAGGGCCGACGCCAGTGAATGCGTGCTCTCGAGGAGTGCCGCCTCCACCTGACGCGCCGATTGGAGCTGCTCGGAGAGCTGCCCGAACTGGTGCTGCCGGTCCCGTTCCAGGAGTGCGACGTGCTGCTGGACGGCGGCGAGTTTCTCGGCCACGGGCGCCAGCGCATGCAGGACGGTGTTCTCCTGCTCGTCGAGGCTGCTGAGGGCACTGTTCTGGCGTTCGAGCAGTTCAGCCCGCGCCCGGGCGTCGGCGAGGGATTCGCGGCTGAGGCCCAGCTGCTGTTCCGCATCCCGCAGCTGGGCGCGCAGGAGGGGCGCGCCGTCGTCGTTCCGGGAGCGTCCCCAGAGGAAACCGGCGGCGAGTCCGAGCAGCAGAGCGAGAAGGACGAGCAGGATGTTTTCCATGCTTTTCACTGTGCCATGGGGGACTGACATTAATGGCGGCGGCGGGCCGAGGGGCGGTTCCCGGTATGATGGTTGACCGTGGCTCTTACTATCGGCATCGTCGGACTTCCCAATGTTGGCAAGTCAACGCTCTTCAACGCACTGACCCGCAACCAGGTCCTCGCAGCGAACTACCCGTTCGCGACGATCGAGCCGAATGTCGGCGTCGTCAACCTCCCGGATCCGCGCCTCACCCAGCTCGCCGAGATCTTCGGCAGCCAGCGGATCCTGCCGGCCACCGTGTCCTTCGTGGACATCGCCGGCATCGTGAAGGGCGCGTCGGAGGGTGAAGGCCTGGGCAACCAGTTCCTCGCCAACATCCGCGAGGCCGAGGCCATCGCCCAGGTGGTCCGCGTGTTCGATGACCCGGACGTCATCCACGTGGACGGCAAGGTCGACCCGCGCTCCGACATGGAGACCATCAACACCGAGCTGATCCTCGCCGATCTGCAGACCATCGAGAAGGCGATCCCGCGCCTGGAGAAGGACATCCGCGCCCGCAAGCGCGAGCAGTCCGAACTCGACGCCATCAAGGCCGCCCAGGCCGTCCTCGAGCGCGGCGACACCATCTTCTCCTCGATCGCCTCGGACAAGCTGGACCTGGACAAGCTCAAGGAACTGAGCCTGCTCACGGCCAAGCCCTTCATCTACGTCTTCAACGCCGACGAAGGCATCCTGGGCAGCGAGGAGAAGCAGGCCGAACTGCGCGCCCTGGTCGCGCCGGCCGACTGCATCTTCCTCGACGCCAAGCTGGAGTCCGACCTCGTGGAGCTCTCCGAGGAGGAGGCCCGCGAGATGCTGGAGATGAATGGTCAGGAGGAGTCCGGCCTGGACCAGCTCGCGCGCGTCGGTTTCCACACCCTCGGCCTGCAGACCTACCTCACCGCAGGTCCCAAGGAGGCCCGTGCCTGGACCATCCGCCAGGGTGACACCGCCCCGCAGGCCGCCGGCGTGATCCACACCGACTTTCAGCGCGGCTTCATCAAGGCGGAGGTCGTCTCCTTCCAGGACCTGGTCGACGCCGGTTCCATGGCTGAGGCGAAGTCCCGCGGCAAGGTCCGCATCGAAGGCAAGGAATACGTCATGTCCGACGGCGACGTGGTGGAGTTCCGCTTCAACGTGTAGTTCTCCGCACGGAAAGGCCCCGGCAGCTTCGGCTGCCGGGGCCTTTCCTGTTGTTCAGATGTCTGCCGTCAGCGGTACGTGACCGTGACCCCGTAGCGCGGATGCCAGGTGAGGTATCCGTGCTGGAAGAACTGCCGGGAACCCCAGACGTTGTTCGGGTAGGTCCGGCCCATGAGCAGCGGCTTCTCCTCCGTGGTGGGGTATCCCAGCCGGCCCCACGCCCACTTCAGGGACTGGTAGACCTTCGCGTTCGGTCCCATCACGCGCTGGGCGCCGGTCGTGGGGGACCACCAGATCATCCCGTTCTGGAACCACTGGTAGCAGCCGCGGCCCGGGGCCGTGCACTGCTCATCGCCGATCGGGTAGCCCAGGGACTTTCCGGTGTACGCCGACGACTTGTAGTCCGCCCACACGTAATTGGCGCGCTGGTAAGCGCCCAGGACCGCGCCCCGGACGGCACGTGCGCCGCTCGCCTTCGACCACCAGATCATGCCGTGCTGGAAGCGCTGGTAGCAGCCCGACTTGTCCACGGAGTTCACGATCAGTCCGAAGCACTGTTCGACGGCGGTGGGATACCCCAGGTAGCCCTTCTCGCCGCCCAGGGACCGCCACTTGGTGCGGATGGCGCCGGCGACGGGCTGGGCGCCTGTGGTGGGTGTCCACATCACGGTTCCACGGGCGAATTCCTGGCTGCAGCCCTTCTGGGGCAGACCGCACCGCTCGTCGGACAGCGGCGCCCCGTACAGACCGACGTTGACCCTGTCGCCGTCCCAGCGGAACATCGCTCCCCGGACCACCGCGAGCGACGTCCCCTTGGTGTAGATGGAGGCGTGCTGGAACGTCGTCTTGCAGTAGCCGACCGCGTACGTCAGGTCGCACGTCGAGTACAGCGGATAGCCGGCCGCCTGGCCTGCTTCGCCGCCGAGAGCCCGCCAGCGCGTCCACTCGGGGCTGCCGACCGCGATGGAGCCTCGGACCGAGGTCCCCAGCGAGTACATCTGGACGATGACGTTGTTTCTCACGCTGTTCGCGTAGCCCACGAACCGCGCAGTGCAGCCTCCCTGGGCGAGGCCGCATTGCACCGGGGACAGCCAGCGGACGCCGCTGCTGGTGGAGCCGCGCGGCTGCAGGTACTGAACGATCGGCTGGCTGCGGTCGAGCACGAAGGCGGCGGCTCCGTCGGGCGCGACGATGACGGCCTTCTGGAACACCTGCTGGTCGGAACCGGGCACCGAGAGACCGGGTTCGGTCCACCGGTAGTCCGTGAGGTCGCCTTCCGGCATGCCGTACTTCGCGTATCCGCCGCCTTCGAAGTACTTGGCGCCCACCGCCGTCGTCCGCGAGACCCCATGGGCTCCGACGCTGGTGTTCCAGTAGGCGGTGCCGTCTTCGAACTCCTGCGTGCAGAAGGTGGCGGACGCGCACACCTGTGCGGTGACCGGCTTGCCGAACCGCGGTGGGATCTCGTAATACCGGTACCACGTGGCGAACTTGTCGCCGATGGCGACGGGCGTCGGTGTGGCGCTTGGAAGCGGAGTGGGTGCCACGGTGGCCGTGTCGCTGGGGGAGGGCGACGGTGTCGGCTCCGACGACGGCGTGGCGGTCGGTGCGTCAGTGGTCACCGGGTCCGTGGCGGACTCCGTCGGGGAGGGCGTCGCCGACGGAACCGATGTGCTGCTGACCTCGGGGGTGGACGATTCCTCAGCATTCGCAGAGGCCACGGGGGTGACCAATCCGCTACACAGAGTGATCGCTGTGGTCACCGCGAAGAGAGCTTTCAGCCCTCGACGCCGAATGCTGGGCACGTGTGCCATGGTCCCCCAAAAAATACCGTACGGCCGGATTGCTGAACGGATTCTATCGGGTGGGAGGACCGCTGGGAAGGGCGCGAAGACATCGTGCTCGACGACGACACGGTGCAGTGCCGCTTCACTGTGTGACCACGGTGCGAAGGGGAACCGGTCGGACCCGGAATCGTCTCCGTTCAGAAGGTGTTGTCGGCGGACAGCTCCGTCTTCGGCGGTCGCCCGAACTTCGCCCGGTAGGCCTTGATGAGTTCGCCTCCAGTGACCTCGTCACCCGATGCGAGCCGTGCAAGGTGCGGCACGAGCCAGCGGGCGTCACAGGCGTCGAATTCCTCGGCAAAGCTCTCGTTCAGCGCGCCGTCGAGGATCACCCATGTGACCGCCACTTGTCCGCCGGCGTTGGCGATGTGAGGGCCCATCGAAAAGTTGAGAAGGGTCCTCTCACCGCGTGGGTAGACGCTGATCGACACCGGGTGCGGCCAGCCGGTGGCGCCCTCGGGCGAGTGGCCGAGCACCAGGAAGTTCAGCTGCCCGCGTGATGTGCCGGCCATGCGGTCTCCTTTGTCTTCCAGGGACCGTGTGCCGGTCCTGCGGATCGGGTCATCAGACTAGTCCGCTGAACCAGCCGCCGGGCCCGCCGCCGCGGCCTCCGCGAGACCCTTGAGGTGCTTCGCCGTCGCGCGCCTGATCGAGGCCACCTTCGGGCTGTCGACGCGCCCCGGGGGCAGGCTGTCCAGAATCGTGACGCCCGCGCGGGCGGCGAGCGTCAGCAAGCCCCACATGCCGATCGAGTCCAGTTCCAGGTTGATCTCCTGGGCAGTGGCGGCCGCGAACGCCGCATGCGCGACCGCTTCGACCTCAGGGTCGCTCGGCCTCTTGGCCGCGCCTTTGACGGCGTTCGGCTGGTTCGAATAGTTGTCGAGCGCGGTGAGCAGCCGGTCGGCACGCTCGGCCCCGAGGGCGGCCTCGACCCTCTCCTGAATCGGGTACGTCTCCGTCATGGTCGTTTCCTGGCCTCATAGGGTCACTGCGGTGATGTCCGCCGGAACCCCGGCGGGCGTACACCGCTCATGGTAACCACGTCGGCGCAGATGCGCGGGAGTGTCAGGTGCGCGGCGCCAGGAGTCCGTCCGCGAGGACGTCGAGCATGGCGGTGACGGCTTCCGGAGGCAGGCTGCTGTTGTCGGCGACGGCGGCCACGCCACCCACCAGGCGGCACATCTGCAGGGCTTCCGCATCGGACCGGAGATCGGGCCCGAGGGCGTCGATGACCCTCTGGTTGGCCTGCATGTAGGTCTGGCATTTGGCCTCGTACGGGGACCCGGCCACTCCGAGCGAGGCGGTGATCCGCGCGGCGGCGCCCTGGTGTGCCGTGAGCATCGCGGTGTACTCCCGGAGCCACAGGGCGAGCCGTTCCCGCGGGGTTCCCGGCGCCTCCATGGCGGCGTCCGCAGCGGCGTTGACCTTGTCCGCCCAGGCTTCGATGACGGCGTCGTGCAGCGCGTCCTTGGTGGGGAAGTGGCGGTAGAGGGTGCCGGCGCCGATGCCGGCCTTCTTGGCCACCTCGTCCATGGTCAGCGCATCGTAGCCTTTGGCGCGGGCCAGCTCCCGGGCCACTTCGACGATCCGGTCACGGTTCCGACGGGCGTCAGCGCGCACCTGAACACTTCCTTCGAGAAAAGTCTTGCGAAAACGGAGAGTGTCTCCGTATAGTTCTAAGCGGAGCAACTCTCCGATTAGTGTACGCCAGTCCCCGTCGTCAGAACAGGACTCCCCATGGCTCCCCTCACAGACACCCTTCTGCCCACCCGGAACCGGGCCACAGCCCGGACAACCTCCCTCGGGCTGGGCCTCGTCATGCTCGCCCAGCTCATGCTCGTCCTCGACGCCACCGTCGTGAACGTGGCGCTGCCCCGCATCGCCACGGACCTCCACTTCTCCCCGGCTCAGCTCAGCTGGGTCCTGAACGCCTACGCCCTTGCCTTCGGCGGCCTCCTGCTGCTCGGCGGCCGCGTAGGCGACGTGCTCGGCCGCCGTCGGACCTTCCTGGCCGGCGTCGCCGTCTTCACCCTCTTCTCACTCCTGGGTGGCCTCGCCACCGATCCGCTCTTCCTGGTGGTCGCACGCGCCTTCCAGGGGGTCGGCGCCGCGTTCGCCGCCCCGAGCGTGCTGGCCCTCATCACGACCAGCGCCCGCGATGACAAGGCGCGCAACCGCGCCCTGGCCATGTTCTCCGCGATCTCCTCCATGGGTGGCGCGCTCGGCCTCATCCTCGGCGGCATCCTGACCTCGACGGCGGACTGGCGGTGGACGCTGTTCATCAACGTCCCCATCGGCCTGGCGATCCTCGTGACCGTGCCGAAGCTGGTGGCGGAGACCCCGCGCCAGACCGGGCACTTCGACGTCCTGGGAGCCGTCACCGCCACCGGCGGCGCCGTCGCGATCGTCTGGGCCCTGATCCAGGCCGCCGAGGACGGCTGGTCCAGCCCGCTCACCCTGACGGGGCTCGCCGTCGGCGCCCTCCTGCTCGTCGCGCTCGCCGTGACGGAACGCAGGGTGGCCCATCCGCTGCTCCGGCCGCAACTGCTCCGCAGCCCCAGCCGTGTGGCGGCACTGGCCGCGATGGCGGCGACGTACGCCGGAATGCTCGCGATGTTCTTCCTGATGGTGCAGTACCTGGAGGATGCGCAGGGCTACTCGCCGCTCCTCACGGGACTGATGTTCCTGCCCATGCCCGTCGGAGTGTTCACGATGTCACGCATCGTGCCGAGGCTGGTGGAGCGCTTCGGCGCGGAGCGTCTGGTGAATGTCGGCGCCGCGCTTCGGGTCGCCGCTTTCGTCCCTCTGGCGCTGATCGGCCCGCAGACCCCGCTCACGCTGGTGATCGCCGCGCTCGCCTTCACCGGCATCTCGGCAGGGCTGACGTTCATGCCGTTGACGACCCTCGCCCTGCGGAACGTCGATCCGGAGGAGGCCGGTGCCGCATCTGGCCTGTTCCAGACCATGCAGCAGCTCGGTGGCGCGGTCGGCCTGGCCATCGTGGCCTCCGTCTTCGCGGCCTTCGCGATCCCCGGCGACTTCTACGCCGGAGGCAGGGCGGGCTTCCTCGCGGCGACCGTTCTCTCGGTCATCGCCCTGCTGTCGGTGCTCGGCCTGGCGTTCCGGACGCGGAGTGCCCGACCGCTGGAGGCCGACGTCGACGCCGTCTGAGCCATCCGCTCGCTGTTCACGCACTGACGGGAAAGACCCCGGCACCACCTGGTGCCGGGGTCTTTCCGTGTCGTGGGTCGGAGGGCGAAGTCGGCGACGTCGCCGAGGAACCGGAGGTCGTGTGGCAGGCTCGTGCTGTGGCACGGTCGGCGGCGGCCACGACGACGGCGACCCGTCGCCTCCCGGGGCGCGGCAGGGAAAGGGCGTGACGGCATGTCAGAGGTTCCTCGCGAGTCCGGCTTCCTCGAGGTCACCGAAGGCCAGCGGATCTACTGGGAGGAGTGGGGCGACCCCCTGGGAATTCCCGTCCTTTATCTGCACGGAGGTCCCGGCGGAGGACTCGGTGCGAGTGGCTATCGGCGGCGGGTGGACCTGGAACGGACCCGGGTGGTGGGCTTTGAACAGCGAGGGTGCGGACGCTCACTACCGCACGCCTCCGATCCGCTGACCGACCTCGGGGTGAACACGACGGCCCATCTCATCGGCGATATCGAATCACTTCGTGCCGACCGCGGGATCGATCGCTGGGTGGTCAATGGGGTCTCGTGGGGTTCCACCTTGGCGCTGGCGTATGCCCAGGCCCACCCGGACCGGGTGCTGGGGCTCGTGCTCGTGGCGGTCACCACGACGAGTCGCCGCGAGGTCGAGTGGATCACCGAAGGTGTCGGCATGATGTTCCCCGAGGCCTGGGACCGACTTGCTGCGTTCGCGGAGGGTTCGGATATCGGATACCGGCGGGGCGAGGGCCGATTGATCGATGCCTATGCCCGGCTTCTGAGCTCGGCGGACAGCGGGCTCCGCGATGCGGCGTCGAAGGAATGGGCGCTCTGGGAGGACACCCACGTGTCCATCGGCTCCGGCGGATTCTCCAGAGACCCGCGATGGGAGTCCGACGCCTACCGCCTCGCGTTCGCGACGCTGACGACGCATTACTGGTCGAACTCAGGGTTTTGCGAGGCTGGGCTCCTGGCGGGTATGGCCGGCATCGCGGACATACCCGGCGTGCTCATCCACGGCCGGAACGATATTTCCGGCCCTGCGGTGACCGCCTGGGAGGTGCATCGCGCATGGCCCGCGTCCCGTCTGGTGATCGATGAGGGGGAAGGCCACGGAGGCGCCGGGATGATCGAGGCGTGGTCGCAGGCGAACGACGACATCCTGGCGGCGGTCCGCGCCCGGGGCATGGCATGAGCGGCGCAGCGCCCCGGGAGGCGCGGGTGGTCCAGAAGGCCGTCGCCTACGTCGTCCACCACGGACGACTCCTGGTCTTCACCCACGACGACGTGCCGATCGAGGTCACGGGCGTGCAGGTTCCGGCGGGCACCGTCGAGCCCGGGGAGGCTCCTGCGGAAGCGGCTGTCCGGGAGGTGTTCGAGGAGACCGGCCTGAAGACCCGTGTGGTCCGTGAGCTGGGCACGGAGTTCTACGATGTGCGGCCGGCCAAGGAGGAGCGTCACGAGCGTCATTTCTTCCAGCTGGTGCCGGTGGAGGACTCTGTCCCGGAACGATGGCAGGCCGGTGAGGAGCATCCGTCCAAGGGGCAGGCGCAGCGCTGGACCTGCTGGTGGGCGCCCTTGGAACACGGTCACGTGCTGTGCGCGGGCTTCGGGGCCCTGCTGGGGGAAATCGTCGGCTGATGCTGCCTTTTGAGTCGAAGATGGCGGGCTGATATCGATGGATTTCACAGACGCGCCCCTATATCACGCGATATATTTAGTGGGTGAGTAACCGCGTTCGAGAAATCCGCGAAGCCGCTGGATTGAGCCAGGCCGAGCTGGCCCGCCGCTCCGGCGTGGCTCAGCCCAACATCGCGGCTTACGAGGCTGGTCGGCGCAAGCCGAGCGTTGATATGGTGAACCGCCTCCGCGCGGCAACACTGCCGCTTCCCCACGATGCGTTGGCTGACCACCGAACTGACCTGGTCGATCTCGCGCACCACTATGGTCTTGTCAACGTGAGAGTCTTCGGGTCGGTCGCTCGACGTGACGACAGGCCCGGCAGCGATCTGGACCTTCTGGTCACGAGACCTGCAGGCATGGGTCTGTTGACGCTTGCTAAGTTTGCCGATGAAGCCGGCGAACTCTTGGGCATCGAGGTCGACGTCGTGACTGACGGCGGCCTACCGGACGACCATGAAATTCTGAAGTCTGCGGTTGAAATATGAGCGATCGTGACAGCCGGGCCTTGAACGAGATCCTGAGGCTGTGTGCGATCGGCGCCGATCTCGTCGCGCGAGGGCACGACTGGTACACCGGTGACCCTGACAATGTGCCAGGACTCGCAGCAGAGTCGCTCATCGTGAAAATCGGTGAAAACGTGGCGCGCATGAGTTCAGAGACGATTGGGCTGCATCCGGAAGTTCCCTGGTCCTCCATCAAACGCATGCGTGACCGATTGGCCCATCACTATGAGGGAACGGACTACGGGGCCGTCTGGGACACCCTGGTCAACGATCTGCCGGTCATCGATGGATATATCCGGTCGCTCGATCTCGGATGAATCCTGGAGGCCGCCCGACAGGGTGTTTTTTGCTGAGCGCGAGTCTGAGAAGTTCGAGGTCTGTGGACCATGCCACCGATGTTGCGCTGCAGATCGTCCGCGGTCTGTAGGTCGCTCGGCGTGGCCGCATGATGTACAACCTGCTGCCCACTGGACATTGAGCGAGCAACCCTGATCGAACCGGACCGGAACTATCGGGTCCCGTCCCCGGCCCGCCCCGGAGAATCATTGGTGTCAGGAGGACCACATGATCGCCACGCTCAACGCCCTGGTCGACCACATCGAGGAGAATCTCGGTGAGCCGATCGACGTCGCCGGATTCGCCCGGCGGCACGGCACCACGGAGTATCACCTGCGGAGGATGTTCGCATCGCTGGCGCAGCTGCCGCTCTCGGAGTACATCCGCAACCGCCGGATGACCCTCGCCGGCGCCGAACTGGCCGCAGGCGCGCCGCATCTCCTCGATGTGGCCGTGCGCTACGGCTACGGGTCGGTCGAGGCGTTCGGCCGGGCGTTCCGTTCCGTGCACGGCGCCAGCCCGTCCGACGTGCGACGCCATGGTGGTCCGCTCAGCACTCACACCATGCTCAGGTTCCGCCTGAGCGTAGAAGGGGGCACGTCCATGGACGTCACCATCACCGAACTGCCCGGCCTCATGCTCGTCGGGCATGCCGCTCGGGTCCCGCTCATCCATCGAGGGGTCAACCCTCACATCCAGGCGCACCTCGCCGCGATCCCGGTCGAGGAACACGTGCGCCTCAAGGCCCTGAGCAGCGCCGAGCCGTCGGGCATCCTCGCAGTCACCGACGGCACCGATCCGGACGCTCCGGAAGGATCTCTGCTCACGTATCTGCACGGCGTCGCGGTGGAAGCCGGCACGGAGTTCCCCGAGGATCTCGACGCTCTCCCGCTCGAAGCCGGCACCTGGGCGGTGTTCGCCGCGCGGGGCCCGTTCCCGGAAACGCTGCAGAACCTCTGGGCCGCGACGGCGACCGAGTGGTTCCCGTCGAACCCGTGGCGGTTGCGGCCCGGTCCGTCGATCGTGCGGTATCTGGAATTCAAGGAGAGCTTCGCTTCGTGCGAGCTCTGGTTGCCGATCGAGAAGGGGTGAGCGAGCGGTCCTGGGGCGGGGGCGATGCCCCGGGACCATTGCCGACCTTGAGGGGGCCACCTAGGATCGGGATGTGTTGCTCGCCGCTCTGTCTCCGTGCCATCTTGGGTCGGCGGAAGACCTCGCCCCCCTGCGTTTCGGACCTCCCGACCCGGCGTCCCCGATAGCGTCGCGCAGTCTCTTCATGGCGGGCGCACAGGCGTTCGAACTCTCGTCATGGTGCGGCACCTGTCCGTTCCTTTTCAAACGTCTGCCCGGTGCGAACGGCACTCTCTCGTCAGCGGTGACCTCAGTCCCGGCGCTGGAGCAGGCGATCGGGGCAGTGGACGCGGAGTTGATCGAGGCCTTCGCCGGGTTGCTTCCTGAGGGCGATTACCTTCCTCTTCTTCTGGAAGTCCGCCCGGAGCTCGTGAAGCCCGGCGACCAGAGGGACTACTTCGCGCACGAGCAAGTGGAGACCTGGGGCATCGACAGCTTCTGGGGTCTGCCTGAGGATCCACGGAGCTTCTACTATCGGACCTTTGAGACGTCCGTGGGAGACGCCGCGCACCTCTACGAGTTCGTCGTCCCCATGGTCCCGCCGACCTGGAACGACCGCGGGCGGGTTGCGCAGTATGAACAGATCCTGGGCCAGGGCACGACGCCGACGGCGGTCGCCCTGTCGACGCTGGACGTGTGTCAGCCCGCGCTCGCCGGGCCTTCCGGGGACTACTACGCCCATTGGGGACTCACGCATTTCCTGCTTGACGGGCACCACAAACTAGAAGCTGCGGCGCGTCGGGGAGGGGTGGTTCAGATCCTGGCATTCGTCAGTCTGAGCGACAGTCTCGCCACGTTCGCGGAACTGCAAAGACTCCCTGAGCTGCTGCAGCGCCCGCCCGGTGCGCGCCGCACGTCGGGCGAAGGTAGCTGAGACGCCTGTAATCGGCGGTCACCTCTGCGCGGCCGACGTCGGTCATGGCAGGATCAGTGTCCATGACCGACGTCGAGAACATCACGGATGGCATTGCGCTCCTCCGCGCCCTGGAGACGATCCCCACGTGGAGGAAGCCCCGGTGGGGAGATCTTGGCCTGCCTGTCGTCGACCGAGGTGACCATGCCATCTTCCCTCTCGCGATGGCCCCTCTGAGCGATTCCGGTGACGCCGGCGCGCTCCTCGAGACCGAGACCACGCTGAGGCGTCACTGCATTCACTTCTACGGCGGCGACTCCTTTCACGCCGAGTCGGTCCTCAGTCCGGACGACGGTTACGGGCGGAAGGTGCTCGAGGCCGGAGCCATTCCCCACGGAAGCGCTGTGCTGTGGTGGGGGATTCAGAACCTCGCCGTCGTGCTCATCCGGGCTGTTGATGAACGACGGCGGTTGGAGACCCTCGCCCTCCATGTCCTCCCCAAGGACTGGGTCTGGGAATCAGCGGTGCCGTTGAGCACCAAGCGGGCCGCGTCTCATGCCCGGCGCATGGCCCGGGAATGCAGCGCCGCTGACGCGCGGTGGTCCTGGCCGTTGAGCTGAGGCCGCGGGTCATCTGCGGCGGAGGCGAGTCTGTGTGGCCGTGGCGCGAGTCTTCCACACCGGACCTTGTCCACATAGCGAACTTCACCAGGCGACGAGGCGGTGCGACTGGACGAAGCTGAGGGCATGAGTATCAGAGAGATCATGCGGCGACAGGTCTTCGTTGCGGGAGTCCTGCAAGGGAGCAGCCCGCGCTATCGGCACCTGGTGACGTGGCGAGCTTTTGGTATAACGCATTCCGTTAATAACGCGATGCGTTATATGCTGGCGCTGTGATCAGGTCGTTCCGCGACCCCGCCACCGGTCGCCTGTGGCGGAGGGATCGCGTACCGTCGATCGATTCTCGGATCCATCGTGTCGCCCTGCGAAAGCTCCGTCAGTTGGGAGCGGCCGAATCACTCGCGGATCTGCGCGTACCGCCTGGCAATCGCCTGGAAGCGCTCGCGGGTGAACGTGCAGGGCAACACAGCATCAGGATCAATGACCAGTGGCGCATCTGTTTCCGGTGGACGGACGCTGGTCCCGAGGAGGTTGAGATCGTTGACTATCACTGAGCGGCTCGCGCCGGTCCACCCCGGTGAAGTGCTCCTGGCCGACTTCATCGAAGCCTTCGGCATCACACAGAACAAGCTGGCAGTCTCGATCAAGGTGCCTCCGCGAAGGATCAACGAGATCGTGCACGGAAAGCGGGCGATCACGGCCGATACCGCGCTCCGGCTCGCGCGGTACTTCGGTACCACGCCCCAGTTCTGGCTCCATCTCCAGATTCAGTATGAACTGGACCGTGCCGAGGATCGGGTGGCCGGACAGATCGCCGAGATCACGCCGTTGCAGGTGGCTTAGCACACGAGTGCCGCCGCACTCCCGTTCTAAGCCTCAGACCCCCAGTCCCCGGGCGATCAGTGCGTCGAAAGCGCGGTCGGGGAGCACCGCCCGCAGGAACACCAGCGGTTTGGCGCCGAAGCCCGGGAGGTACCGCGTCCGGGGGTGCTTGGCGGTCGAGGCTTTCACGACGGCCTTGGCGACCACTTCGGGCCGGGAGGCCAGGCGCGCCGTCGGACCCGAGCTGCCGCCGATCGTCAGGGCCATGGCCGCGGCCTGTCCGGCGTACGGCCCGTCCCCGGAGACCTCCTGTAGGTTTCCTGCGGCGATGCCGCCCCACTCGGTCCGGATGGACCCGGGTTCGATGAGCACGACGTCGATCCCGAAGGGCGCGAGTTCCATCCGCAGGGCGTCGCTGAGTCCCTCGACGGCGTATTTGCTGGCGTGATACCAGGCGCCCATCGGCATGGCGAAGCGTCCGCCCATGGAACTGACGTTGAGGATCCGGC
Organism: Arthrobacter sp. Y-9; assembly: GCF_029690065.1. Classification (NCBI taxonomy): domain Bacteria; kingdom Bacillati; phylum Actinomycetota; class Actinomycetes; order Micrococcales; family Micrococcaceae; genus Arthrobacter; species Arthrobacter sp. Y-9. The sequence goes on along the minus strand of NZ_CP121463.1, from coordinate 2,621,347 downwards.
CGCTGCCCTGAACGCGCATCCCCGGGATCACGAGCTGCGCCATCCGGGCGAGCCCCAGGACGTTGACGTCGAGCTGCGCCTGAGCCGTCGAGAGCGGCACCTCTTCCACCGAGCCGTAGGACCCATAGCCGGCATTGTTGACCAGCACGTCGATCCGGCCCTCCGGCTCCAGGATCGAGGCGATCGCGGCGGCGGACGACTCCGCGTCGGTGACGTCCAGGGCGATCGTGTGAATGCCGGCGTCGGCGAGGGCTGCCATGCGGTCGAGGCGGCGGGCCGCCGCATAGACGGTGAAGCCCGCCGCGTGCAATCCGCGGGCGGCGGCCTCGCCGATCCCCGAGGAGGCTCCCGTGACCACTGCGACCTTCTGCGTCATGTCCTCGTCCTTTCCTGGCGTGTGGAATCCCGACCGGATCGTCCGGACCGAGAGGTGAAGCGCTTGCTCACCACATTCTCACGGAGTTTCCAGGGACAATCCTGACTGCCGCAGGATCTCTTGAATGACGGCCCGCAGATTGGGGCCGTCGGCGGCCGCCGCCCGGACCACGAGTGACACCTCGCGGAAGGAGGCTTCCCCCGTGAGCGGCACCGCGGCGACACCGGGCGGCAGGGGTCCGCGACCGAGACGGGGGACCGCGCCCACGGCCAGGCCTGCCGCGATGTACTCGATGATCGACTGGAATTCCGCGGCCTCGTAGACGGGGCCGGTGGGATTGCCGAGTCCGCCCTGCGCGGCGATCCACTGGCGGTACGGTCCGTCATCCGGTGTCACGGCCCACGGCTCCTGCCGCAATTCCTCCATGGACACCCCGGGCCGCCCAGCCAGCGGATGCTGGGCGGGGAGGATCGCGTCCACGCGGTCCACCCCGAGCGAGAGGCGCCGCAGTTCGGGATCGGGAGCCTCCTCCGCGAGGCGGCCCCACGTCTTCACGAGCGCGAGATCCGTCAGGCCGGTCCGGACGAAGAGCAGGGATTCCTCGGGCTCGAGCTCCAGCGGTTGCACTGCCAGGGCCGGGTGCGCGGAGCCGAGGGCCGCGACGGCGGGGATGATCAGCCCCCGCAGCGCCGTGGGGAAGACGGCGATCCGCACCCGGCCCGCCGGTTCGCCGTCGTGCGCCGCCGCCAAGTCGTCCAGCGCGAGGACGATGGGACGTCCGCGCTCCACGAGCGATCGCGCGTACTCCGTGAGCACCACCCCGCGCCCCACTCGCTCCAGGAGGGCGCACTGGACGGTCCGTTCGAGGCGGCGGATGTGCTGGGTGATGTTCGACGGCGTGTAACTGAGCAGGGTCGCGGCCGAGGTCACCGAACCCGTGTCGGCCACGGCGATCAGAGCGCGGAGCGAAAGGACGTCGATCATTCACTAATTCTACAATGAAATGCCTAGAAACTATTACTGGTGCTAAAAGAAAATCGCGCTCATGATCGATACATGACCTCCTCCGCAGACCTCACCAGCACCCGCCGGCAGTCTCCCTCAGGCCCGCCGTCAGCCTCCACAGTGCTGCGCGCCAAGATCTGGCTCGCGCTCGCCATGGCGGGCTGGGGCACCATCGGGGTGTTCAGCATCCAAGCCGGCACCGACCCGATCACCACCGTCGCGTGGCGCTGCGTCTTCGCCTCCGGCGCACTGCTGCTCCTCGCGCTGGCGACCGACGCGTTCCGCAAGAGCACCTGGACCGCGAAGGCGGTCCTGCTCACTCTCGGCGGCGGCGTGGCACTCGTGGCGAACTGGGTGTTCCTCTTCCAGTCCTTCGCCACCACCACGCTCACCGTCGCAACGGTGTCGTATCACATGGAGCCGTTCCTGCTGGTGGCGCTCGGCGCGCTGATCAGCCGCGAACTGCCGAGAAGGCGGGACCTGATCTGGCTGGTCGTGGCGTTCGGCGGGCTCCTCCTCGCCACGAAGTTCATCGGGCCCGGAGGGATCGAGAACCTCGCGCCACGCGAGATCGGTGGCGTCCTCTCGGCGCTGCTCGCCGGCCTCCTCTACGCTCTCGCCACCCTGGCGGCGAAGCACACAGCAGGGATCCGCCCGTATGTCATGACCCTGATCCAGTGCGTGACGGGGGCCCTTCTGCTCCTGCCGTTCGCCGCCCAATTGCAATGGAGCGGCACCGGCTGGTGGTGGATCGCGGCGATGGGCGTGATCCACACCGGCCTGCTGTACTCGGCGCTCTACGGCTCGGCACGGGTCCTGTCCACCATGGCCCTCGCGGCGCTGTCCTTCGTGAATCCAGCCGTGGCGATCTTCGCGGATATCGCGGTCTACGGCCACATCCCGGACCTGGTCCAGCTCGCCGGCATCGTCCTGATCGCGGTCGCCACCGTCACCATCACGGTGCCCCGGAAGGACAAGGTCCTCGATTAGTCTGGTGACTGTTCTGTCCTGGTCTGTCCAGCGGCGATCCAGCCCTGACGAAGGAGTTCCCCGCGATGTCTTCCGTGCTCATCCGCGACTGCCGCGGACCCGAGGAGTACCCCGGGCTGGTCGCCATCTGGCGCAGTGCCGTGGACGCGACCCATGACTTCCTCGAGGCCGCGGACCGCGACGGGATCGAGGCGCAGCTCGCCGAGGCGTACTTCCCGCAGGTGCGGCTGAGCGTCGCGGAGCTCGACGGGCGGGTGGTCGGCTTCGCCGGGACGGCCGAGGACCGGCTGGAGATGCTCTTCGTCGACGCCTCCGCTCATCGGCAGGGGATCGGAGGCGCCCTGCTGGACCACGTGATCAGCGCGCAGGGCGTGCGGTCCGTGGACGTCAACGAACAGAATCCCGGGGCCGCCGCCTTCTATGCGCACCACGGGTTCGTCGTGACGGGGCGCAGCGAGACCGACGACGCCGGGCGCCCGTATCCGCTCCTGCACCTCGCCCTCGCGACGGTGCGGCCCCAGCCGCACCTCGTCCGGCGGGGCGAGGGCACACCGCTCCTGTTCGTCCACGGCAACGGCATCGACCACCGCCTGCTGCTGGATCTGGACGACGTGTTCGACGACGGCGGCTGGGAACGTCTGTACCTCGACCTCCCCGGATTCGGCGGCACTCCCGCCCTGACCGGCGATGGCGATCTGCCGGCTCTCGCGGACTGGCTCGACGCCGCGGCGGGGGAGCTGACGGGCGGGCGGCCCTTCGCCGTCGTGGGCAACTCCCTGGGTGGCCTGCTGGCGCGCGAACTGGCGGCGCGGCGGCCCGATCAGGTGCTCGGGCTGGCGCTGCTGGCTCCGGTGGTGGACTCGGTTCTCTCCCGTCGCACGCTGCCGGAGCAGACCGTGCTGCGGCGCGACGAGGATCTGCTGCGCTCGCTGAAGCCCGGCGATGCGATGGCGTATGAGGAACTGTCGGTGGTGCAGTCGCCGGAGAACTGGGAGAGGTTCCGGACCGCGGCGCTGCCCGGGCTGAAGGCCGCGGACCCGCGCGCCATGGATCGCCTGGCTAAGCGCTACGTCCTGGACCCGGCGCCGGACGCCCGGCTGGCGGGGTTCGCCAAGCCGGTGCTGATCGTGGCCGCGCGACAGGATCACGTGGTCGGTTTCGAGGACCAGGAAGTCCTCGCTCAGAGCTTCCCGGACGCGCGGTACGAGGTTCTGGATGAAGCCGGCCACAACGTCCACCTGGATCAGCCGGAGAAGGTCCGCGAGCTGCTCCGGGAGTGGGCGGCGCGGGTGCGGCGGTAGCGTACCCGGCCGGGCCTGTCGGCCCGGGCCGGGCAGGGCGCGTTTCAGTACGAGGCCGTGGCCCCGCCGCCGTCGCCCCCGTCGCCGTCCCCGGGCTGGGGGATGAAGCGCGCGGCGAGAGCCTCGGACGCTCTGGCCGTCAGCGCGACGTCGGCCCCCACGAGCAGGAAGGCCGCCCCGGCCTCCGCATAATCGGCGGCGGCCTGCGGGTCGAAGGCGTTGACGCCCACGGGTTTCCCCGCGGCCATCACGTCGGCGAAGGCGCGGCCCACCGCGGCGACGACCTCCGGGTGGCCCTGCCGGCCGAGGAAGCCCAGCGACGCGGCCAGGTCGCTGGGACCGACGAACACGCCGTCGATCCCGTCCACCGCTGCGATCGCACGTGCGTTCTCCACGCCCTCGCCGGTCTCCACCTGCACGAAGACCGACACGTGCTCGGCCGCGTTCTGCAGGTAGTCCGGCACGCGGTTCCAGCGGGCGGACCGTGCGAGGGCACTGCCCACACCCCGGATGCCGTGCGGCGGGTACTGGGCGGCGGCCGCCACGGACCGCGCCTGTTCCTCGGTGGAGACCATCGGCACCAGGATGGTCTGAGCGCCCAGGTCCAGGACCTGCTTGATGATGACCGGATCAGCGGACGGCACTCGCACCACGGCCGTGACCGGGTATCCCGACACGGCGTGGAGCTGGGAGAGCACGGATTCGAGACCGTTGGGCGCGTGCTCCATGTCGAGGAGGATCCAGTCGAGGCCGGATCCGGCCATGACCTCCGCCATGACGGGCGAACCGGAGCAGACCCAGCCGCCGAACAGGGGACGGTCGGACCCGCGCAGGCGGTGGCGGAGTGTGGGGCTCAGAGGAAGCGGCATGAGATGGTTCCCAACGGTCCGTAGTCGCAGAGCACGCTGTCGCCCCGGGAGATCCAGACGGGCCGGGTGAAGGACCCGGCCAGGATGATCTCCCCGGCCTCCAGCCGGTCTCCGTGGTGGTGCAGCTTGTTCGCCAGCCACGCGACGCCGGTGGCCGGATGGTTGAGGACGCCCGCGGAGACGCCGGTCTCCTCGATGGTCTCATTGCGGTACAGCAGGGCGGACACCCACCGCAGATCGATCGCATCCGGCTTGGTGGGATTCCCGCCGAGGACCATGCCACCGTAGGCGGCGTTGTCGCTGATGGTGTCCACGATCGTGCGCCCCTCCAGCTCGAGGTGGGAGTTCAGCACCTCCAGCGCCGGCGTGACGTACTCCGTGGCCCGGAGCACGTCCATGACCGTGCAATGCGGTCCTTCCAGTGGCGCGTTGAGCACGAAGGCCAGCTCCACCTCGATCCGCACATTCGAGTACGCGTCGAAGGGGAGCACGGAGCCGTTCTCCCACACGGTGTCATCGAACATCACGCCGTAATCGGGCTCCGAGATCCCGGTGGCCTGCTGCATGGCTTTGGAGGTGAGCCCGATCTTGCGGCCCACCAGGCGGCGGCCCGCCGCCAGGTTCTTCTCCTGCCAGACCCGCTGGATGGCGTACGAGTCATCGACCGTCGCCTCGGGGTGCCGTGCGGTGATCCGGGGGATCACCGCACGGTCGCGTTCGGCGTCGGCGAGTTCCTGGGCCAGCTGGGCGATGGTGCTGTCGTTCAGCATGGTGTTCCTCCCTCTCCGCTGACTCTAGAGCTGGTTGCCCAGCTTGTACTCGCCCTGCTTCCATTCGGGCATGGCCTCCTGGTCGTCCGGCCGGGTGTAGGAGAACCCGTCCGCGCCGATGGTGACGGCCATTTCGCTCGAATCGGTGCGCGCGACGACGGGCTGCGGGTTCCCGTCCAGGTCCAGGACCAGCGACGCCTCGGTGTACCAGCTGGGCACCACCGGGTTGCCCCACCAGTCGCGGCGCTGGTTGTCGTGCACATCCCAGGTGACCACCGGGTTGTCAGGGTCCCCGGTGTAGTAGTCCTGGGTGTAGACCTCCACCCGGTGGCCGTCCGGATCCCGCAGGTACAGGTAGAAGGCGTTGGAGACGCCGTGCCGTCCCGGACCGCGCTCGATCGCGTCGCTGCGGCGCAGCGCCCCGAGCTTGTCGCAGATCGCGAGGATGTTGTGCTTCTCATGCGTCGCGAAGCACACGTGGTGCATCCGGGGGCCGTCGCCGCCGGTCATCGCGGTGTCGTGCACGGTCGGCTTCCGGCGCATCCAGGCTGCGTAGACGGTGCCTTCGTCATCCTGGATGTCCTCCGTGACCCGGAACCCCAGGTCCTGCATGAACTTCACGGCACGGGGGACATCCGGGGTGACCTGGTTGAAGTGGTCCAGGCGCACCAGCTCACCCGGAACGTGCAGATCGTAACGCCAGGACAGGCGTTCCACGTGGTCGGTCTGGTGGAAGAACTCATACGGAAAACCCAGGGGATCCTCCACACGGACCGAGTCGCCGATGCCCTTCACGAAGCCTTCCGGGCGACGCTCCACCCGACAGCCGAGCTCCGTGTAGAACGCGACGGCGCGGTCCAGGTCCTCCGGTGTGCGGACACGGTAGGAGAAGGCGGCGACGGCGGCCACGGGTCCCTTGCGCAGCACCAGATTGTGGTGGATGAACTCCTCGGTGGAGCGCAGGTAGATCGCGTCCTCGTCCTCTTCCGTCACGTGCAGGCCGAGCACGTCCACGTAGAAGACCCGGGAGGCGGCCAGGTCGGTCACCACGAGTTCCATGTACGCGCAGCGAAGGATGTCCGGCGCGGGGGACTCGGGGGTGGCCACCGGGTTCGCCGTGTGGATCGGCGCCTCCTGGCTCACGTAGAAACCGGAGGAGGTGAGGGTGCGGTCTTCCAGATGCGTCATGTCATGCGTCCTTGCGTGAGATGGGGCGGTTCAGCGGGGGTCCGGGTCGTCGAGATCGTTCTCGTGAGGCGGTTCCTGCTTGCCGAAGGTCGGGTTGTGGACCTTGCCGAGCGTGATGTGCACGGCCTGCTGGTCGGTGTAGAAGTCGATCGAACGGTAGCCGCCCTCGTGACCGAGACCGGAGGCCTTGACGCCGCCGAACGGGGTGCGCAGATCACGGACGTTGTTCGAATTCAGCCACACCATGCCGGCCTCCACGGCCTGCGAGAAGTTGTGGGCCCGCTTCAGATCGTTCGTCCACACATAGGCGGCCAGGCCGTACTTGGTGTCGTTGGCCAGCGCGAGCGCTTCCTCCTCCGTGTCGAAGGGGGTGATCGCCACGACCGGGCCGAAGATCTCCTCCTGGAAGATCCGGGCGTCCGGTGCGACGTCGGCGAACACGGTCGGCGCCACGAAGTTGCCGAACGCGAAACCTTCCGGCTGTCCGCCGCCGGCCACGAGGCGACCCTCACCCTTGCCGATCTCGATGTAGCCCATGACCTTTTCGAAGTGCTCGGGGTGCACCAGCGCGCCGACCTCGGTGGCGGGATCGTGCGGGTACCCGACCTTGACCCGCCGGGCCTGAGCGGCGTAGCGCTCCACGAATTCGTCGTAGATGCCGCGCTGGACCAGGATGCGCGAGCCGGCGGTGCAGCGCTCGCCGTTCAGGGAGAAGACGCCGAAGATCGTGGCGTCGATCGCGGCGTCCAGATCGGCGTCGTCGAACACCACGGCCGGGCTCTTGCCGCCCAGTTCCATGGACAGACCCTTCAGGAACGGCGCGGCGTTGCCGAAGATGATCTGACCGGTGCGGCTCTCGCCCGTGAAGGAGATGAGCGGCACGTCCGGGTGCTTCACCAGGGCGTCGCCGGCGTCCTCGCCGAGGCCGTTGACGAGGTTGAACACGCCCTTCGGCAGGCCCGCCTCCTCGAAGATCCCGGCCCAGAGGGAGGCGGAGAGGGGGGTGAACTCGGCGGGCTTGAGCACCACGGTGTTGCCGGTCGCCAGGGCGGGGCCGAGCTTCCAGCTCTCCAGCATGAAGGGGGTGTTCCACGGGGTGATGAGCCCGGCGACGCCGATCGGCTTGCGGTTCACGTAGTTGATCTGGCGGCCGGGGACCTTGAAGGTGTCATCCGCCTGAGCCACGATCAGGTCCGCGAAGAAGCGGAAGTTCTCGGCCGCACGGCGGGCCTGGCCGAGGGCCTGGGTGATGGGCAGACCGGAGTCGAAGGACTCCAGCTCGGCGAGGCGCTCGTCCCGGGACTCGACGATGTCCGCGATGCGGTGCAGGATCCGGGAGCGCTCGCGGGGGAGCATGCGGGGCCACGGGCCCTCGGTGAAGGCGCGACGGGCGGCCGCGACGGCGCGGTCGATGTCGGCTTTCTTGCCCGCTGCCGCGGTGACGTAGCTTTCGTTGGAGACGGGTTCGAGGACGTCGAAGGTGTCTCCGTCGAGGGAGTCGACGAATTCCCCGTCGATGTAGTGACGGATGCGCTCGGGCAGGTCCGCGGGGACGTGCCGGCGGTCCAGGGCCGTGGGGGTCATGCTCTCCTCCAAGGTTGTGATCGTGACACCCGGATGGGTGCTCAGGCGGTGTGCCCGTCGCCGGGATGGCGTTGGGCGAGGTAGGCGTTCATCGTGGCCCAGCGGTGGTCCCGGGCGGCCATCTCGATCTCGAGAGGGCTGGCGTTGCTCCGGATGAGCTCGATGATGTGGTCGTGTTCCTCCACCGACTCGCGGGCGCGGCCGGGGATGAAGGAGAAGGTGGAATCGCGGACCCCGGCCATGCGGGCCCAGCCCCGGTGCACCAGGTCCAGGATGTGCGGGTTCGGGCACGGCTCGAACAGCACGGTGTGAAACTGCTGGTTCACCACGGTGAAGAGGTGGGGGTCGAAGTCGTCGAGGAGCCGGCGCAGCCGTTCGTTCATCTCCGCCGCCCGGTCCAGGTCGATCGAGACGAGGTGCGGTGCGGACAGCGAGGTCGCGACACCCTCCACGACGCCGAGCGTCTGCATGGTGTGCACGTACTCCTGCTCGTCCACGAGCGTCACGCGGGCGCCGACATTGCGTTCGAACTCCACGAGACCCTCGGCCTCGAGCCGCCGGACGGCTTCGCGCACCGGGACCACGCTCATGTCCAGGGAGGACGCGATCGACCCGAGCACGAGCCGGTAGCCGGGCCCGAACTCGTGGCGCGCGATGCGCTCGCGGATCCACTCGTAGGCGATCTGGGACTTGCTGAGGGAGGTCACGGTGCTGCTCATGCCCTCATTCTCCCGTTCCGCGTTCGGCCTCGAAGAGGGCCCGCCACTCGGCGTTCAGGGGGAACAGCCCGTCCACGGGATGACCGTCGGCCACCTGGCGCGCGATCCAGGCGTCCTCCGCTTCCTGGGCCAGGGCCGCGTCGGCCACCTCTTCGGCGAGCGACGGCGGCAGGACGATCACGCCGTCGTCGTCGCCGACGATGATGTCGCCGGGCTGAACGGTGGCGCCGCCGCAGGAGATGGTCAGATCGCTGTCCCACGGCACGTGCTTGCGTCCGAGGACCGCAGGGTGGGGGCCCTGGCTGAAGACCGGGAGGCCGGTCTCCGCCACGGTCACGTAGTCCCGCACGCCGCCGTCGGTCACGACGCCGGCCGCGCCCCGGACCTGCGCCCGCAGCGCGAGCACGTCCCCAAGGGTGCCGGAGCCACGCTCACCGCGGGCCTCGATGACGATGACCTCACCTTCGCCGACAGAGTCGAAGACGCGTTTCTGGGCGTTGAAGCCGCCGCCGTGGCTGCGGAAGAGGTCTTCGCGGTTCGGGACGAAGCGGAGCGTCTTCGCGACGCCCACCATCTTGGTGCCGGGCACGGAAGGCCGCACGCCGTCGATCGCCACATTGTCGAGACCGCGCTTGCGCAGCTGCTGTGAAAGGCCCGCCACCGGGGTCTCCAGCAACTTGGCCCGCAAGGCGGGGGAGAGGGCGGGGCCTGGTTCGCCGAGACCGGCCGCCTCACGGGAGCCCCAGGCCTCCTCGCGCTGGTGGTCGTCCACGGACGGCAGGGAACCGAGGGCGGGGTCGAAGGCGCCCGGGCCCTCGACCACGCGGGAGACGAGGCGTCCGCTCGACGGCGCGCCTTCCACCGTGGGAGCGTCGACCTCGACTTCGATCACGTCGCCGGGCACGGCCACGGAGGAGCCGGCCGGGGTGCCGGTGAGGATCACGTCGCCGGTCTCGAGGGTGAGGTGCTGAGAGAGATCGGCGATCAGCTGGGAGAACGGGAAGATCATGGCGCCCGAGGTGTCGTCCTGGACCAGGTCGCCGTTGCGCCAGGCCCGCACGCGGAGGGCGGCGGGGTCGATCGTGCGCGCGTCGATCAGCTCGGGGCCCACCGGCGTGTAGCCGTCCCGCCCCTTGTTCCGCAGATTGGAGCCCTTGTCGTTGGACCGGAGGTCGTACAGCCCCCAGTCATTTGACGCCGTCACCCAGGCGACGTGGTTCCAGGCCTCGCCCACGGAGACCCGGTGCGCGGGCTCACCGATGACGAGCGCGATCTCGCCTTCGAAGGCGAGCAGTTCGGTGCCGGCGGGCCGCTCCACGGTGCTGCCGGAGACGCTCAGGGAGCTCGTCGGTTTGAGGAAGTAGGAAGGCGAAGCGGGCGTCCGGCCGCGCTGCGCGGCACGCGACGCATAGCTCAGATGCACGGCGATGATCTTGCCGGGAGTCACCTGAAACGGCGTGGATTCCTTGGTCGGCACGGGCGTCCCTTCACTCGCTGACGGAGGTCGTACACCAAATCATATACGATTTGGATTCACTGACAAGGGGGTTGTCAGGTCATATCTGAAATCGTATATTTTCTGGTGCAATGCGATGGTGCATCGCCCGAACTCGCCCCTGGAGCACCAGATGAACGAGAAATCCCCTGTCCTCACCCGCCCGGAAGCGTCCGCCACGGACCGCCGCCGGGTCCTCTTCGCCACCGTCGTCGGGACGACCGTCGAGTGGTACGACTACTTCATTTACGCCTCCGCCGCGGGGCTCGTCTTCGGACACCTGTTCTTCGAACCCGCCGGGAAGGGGATCGGAACCATCCTGGCCTTCCTCACGGTGGGCATCAGTTTCCTCTTCCGCCCGCTCGGAGCCTTCCTCGCGGGTCATTTCGGTGACAAGTACGGCCGCCGGATCGTCCTGGTGGTGACGCTGATTCTCATGGGCGTCTCGACCGTGCTCATCGGCCTGCTGCCGGGCTACGCGCAGGCCGGCATGCTCGCGCCGGTCCTGCTCATCATCCTGCGGATCCTCCAGGGCATCTCGGCCGGTGGCGAGTGGGGCGGCGCGGTCCTGATGGCCGTCGAGCACGCCCCGCGGAACCGGCGGGGGCTCTACGGGGCCATGCCGCAGATCGGTGTGCCGATCGGGCTGCTGCTCGCGAGCGCGATGCTCGCCATCATGAACGCGCTCTTCCCGGGCGAGGCCTTCCTCGGCTGGGGCTGGCGCATCCCGTTCCTCTTCTCCGTGGTCCTGATCCTCGTGGGTTATTGGGTGCGCCGGCGGGTGGAGGAGAGCCCGGTGTTCACCGAGATCGCCGCCCGCAAGGAGCAGACCGGGATGCCCGTGGTGCGCCTGTTCGCCCGGTACACGCCGCTGGTCCTGCTGGCCGCGCTCGTGTTCGCCGGCAACAACGCCGCCGGGTACATGACCACCGGCGGCTATGTGCAGAACTACGCCACCAATCCGGACGGGCCGGTGGGTCTGGACCGCGGGTCCGTGCTGTGGGCCGTGACCGCATCGTCGGTGAGCTGGCTCGTGTCCACCTTCGTGGCCGGCTGGCTGAGTGACCGTATCGGCCGCAGGAACACCTATCTGATCGGGTGGGTGCTCCAAGGGTCGGCGGTCCTGGCCCTGTTCCCGCTGGTCAACACCGCGAACTCCGGCCTGCTGGCCCTGGGACTCATCCTGCTCACGCTCGGACTCGGTTTCACGTACGGCCCGCAGTCGGCCTGGTACTCGGAGATGTTCCCGGCATCCGTGCGCTTCTCCGGGGTTTCGATCTCGTATGCCATCGGGGCCATCGTCGGCGGCGCCTTCGCTCCGACCATCGCCGCCTGGCTCCAGCAGACCACCGGCACGTCCCAGTCGGTCACCTGGTATCTGCTGGGCATGACCGTCGTGGGTCTGATCGCCACGCTCCTGCTCCGGGACCGGCGGGGCATCGACCTCAGCCCCGCCGCGGAGGAGGAGCAGTCGCACGGCGTCTACGCCTGGCAGCGCTGAACAAGGGCGGTGCTGACCAGGCGGTGAGTTGACCGCGAGGCCCGGCGCCGGCGTCGTGCGTGGTTGAGATGGCCCCTTCTCGGGCGGAACCTCGCGGTTTCCCCGAGAAAGTGCCATCTCGCCGACGACGCCGGCCCCCGGCGTCAGCTGTTCACGCGGATGACCTCGCGCTGGTAGGGGGCGATCACCGAGCGTGAGATCCTCAGGTCGAGCACGAGGAAGGGGCGCTCTCCCGCCGGACGGGAGGCCCATTCGGCGAGCCGGTCGAGATCCTCGATGCGCCGCACCACCACGCCTTCGGCCCCCACGGCGCTGCCCAGCGCGGCGAAGTCCACGTCCGGGATGAGCATGGGATCCTCGGCCAGGCCTTTGAGGCCGTAAAGGTTGACCTCGGCGCCGTACGCTCCGTCGTTCCAGACCACGCACAGGCCCCGGCCGCAGGCGGTACGCACCGCGGTCTCCAGATCGGACAGCGCCATGAGGCCGCCGCCGTCGCCCGTCGTGAGGACGATCGTCGCGTCAGGGTCGGCCTGCGCGGCACCGGCGACGCTGGGGAAACCCAGTCCGATCGACTGGTACGCGGTGCCGACCATGATCATGCGGGTGGGCGAGGCCACCGGCCAGAACATGTTGGCCCAGGCGATGAAGTGCCCGCCGTCGCTCACCACGATCCGGTCCTCCGGCAGCAGTTCGGCGATCCGCGCGGCTGCCAGCCGGGGATCGAGCCGCCCGTCGGCCAGCTCGGGCTCTCCGGGATCCTGGGTGCGCAGGGCCGCGACGTCCACGGTGTCCCGCCAGCCCGATGGCCGTGCGCCGTCGAGGGCCGCGTCGAGGGCCGCGGTGAGCGCCTCCGCCACCAGGCGCGCGTCGCCCTGCAGGTAGTCGCCCACGCGGGGATGGGTCGCGGCCGGCGCGATGTCCACCTGCACCACGCGGGTGCCCGGCGCGAAGAGCTCGCCGAACCGCATGGTGAACGGATTCAGTGACGCGCCGAAAACGATCGCGACGTCCGCTTCCCGGATCAGCTCCATGGCGCCCGGCGCTCCGAAACCACCAGTCACCCCGAGGTCGAAGCGCTGGTCGGGGAAGACGCCTCGCCCGAGCGCGCTGGACGAGGTGACGGCCCCGGTGGCGTCCGCGAGGGCTCCGAGAGCGGGGCCGGCGCCGGCGAGATGCGCTCCGCGCCCGGCGAGCAGGAGCGGCCGTTCGGCCTGGGCGAGCGCCTCGGCCACGCGGGCGATGGCGGCCTGGGTGAAGGGGGCCGGCGCCTGGGGCTGTGGGAGCCGGAGCGGGGGAGTGGCGGGGACGTCCCCGGCCTCCAGCGTGGGCACGTCGTAGGGGATGGCGAGGACCACCGGGAGCCGATACGCGAGGGCGTGCTCGATCGCGATAATGGTGGTCGCCGCCGCGTCGAGCCGCCCCGCGGTATAGGTGCGGACCCCGACGGCGGACGCGAGGGCGATCTGATCCACATCCCACGGGCGGGGGCCGGAGGTCGGCTCGTCCCCGACGATTAGCACCAGCGGGATGCGTGCCTGGGCCGCCTCCGCCAGCGCGGTCAGCGTGTTGGTGAACCCGGCGCCATAGGTGGTGGTGGCCGCTGCGATGCGACCGGATGCGCGGTAGTGCGCGTCCGCCGCCACCACGGCGCCGGCCTCGTGGCGGACCGCGGTGAAGGTGGCGTCGGTGTCGCGCAGGATCGAGTCCAGGAAGTAGGCGTTCCCATTGCCCATGAGGCCGAAGACCTGATCGATGTGGCGGGACAGGGCGATCGCGACGTGCTGAGAGACGGTGGGCATGGTCGTGCCTTTCGAGACAGACGGAGAGGTGGTGTCCGTATGTGTCTCGCGCGTGCTGTTCGCACGGCTTCGTGCCCCTTTTTCGGGCACCGGGCTCGGCCGCCTGTGAGGCTGGCTGTGCCGGACGTCACACATCATACCCAAGAACATGGATCGTATACGTTCTCTTGTCGCGCCGGTTCCGGGCGGTTATGCTCACTTCATTCGATAAAGGAATAGTGGGTTCAATTATCGAACTTTGACTATTGGCAGCGTCTGTCACCACACAGCGACGTGAGGAGATCCACCGTGCAGTTCCACCACCATGGGTACGTATCCGGCGACCCGCGCATCCAGCCGGCCGCGGGCGTTGGGCTGAACCGCCCGGATGAGCTGCCGGATGAGGTGGACGTCCTCATCGTCGGCACGGGACCCGCAGGCATCACCCTCGCCGCGCAGCTGTCCCAGTTCCCGGACGTCACCACCCGCATCATCGAGCGCCGTCCGGGCCGCCTCGAAGTGGGACAGGCCGACGGCATTCAGGCGCGGAGCGTCGAGACCTTCCAGGCGTTCGGCTTCGCCCAGCGGATCACCGAGGAGGCGTACCGGATCACCGAGATGGCGTTCTGGAAGCCGAACCCCGAGCAGCCCGGCGACATCATCCGCACCGCCGTGGCACCGGATGACCCCAGCGGCGTCAGCGAGTTCCCGCACCTGATCGTGAACCAGGCCCGCGTCCAGGACTACTTCCTGGAATTCATGAAGAACTCTCCCACCCGCAACCGGCCGGACTACGGCTGGGAGTTCGTGGGCCTCGAGATCGACCCCGAGGGCGGGGAGGGCCCGGTCTCGGTCACCCTGCGCCGGACGGCGGGCGCGGACGAAGGCACCGAACGCGTGATCCGGGCGAAGTTCGTGGTGGGCGGCGACGGCGCGCGCAGCAAGGTCCGCGACGCCATCGGCCGCAAGCCGGTGGGGGACCAGGCCTTCCACGCCTGGGGCGTGATGGATGTCCTCGCGGACACCGACTTCCCGGACATCCGCCGCAAGTGCGCCATCCAGTCGCACGACGGCGGCAGCATCCTCCATATTCCCCGCGAAGGCAACCACCTCTTCCGCATGTACGTGGACCTCGGCGAGGTGCCGCACGACGACTCGGGCAAGGTCCGTCTGACCAGTCAGGAGGAAGTGGAACGCCGGGCCAACCAGATCCTGCACCCCTACACCCTCACCGTGCGGCATGTCGCGTGGCGGAGCGTCTACGAGGTGGGGCACCGCGTCACGGACCGCTTCGACGATGTCCCCGCCGAGGAGGTGGGCTCCCGGACGCCGCGCGTGTTCATCATGGGCGACGCCTGCCACACGCACAGCGCCAAGGCCGGTCAGGGCATGAACGTGTCCATCCAGGACGGCTTCAACCTGGGCTGGAAGCTCGGGCACGTGTTGGAAGGCCGGGCGCCGCTCTCCCTGCTCGACACCTACTCCGCCGAACGTCAGGTCGTGGCGCAGAACCTGATCGACTTCGACAAGGAGTGGTCCAGTCTCATGGCGGCCCGTCCGGACGAGATGGCCGATCCCGCGGAGCTGGAGCGCTTCTACGTCCAGACCGCGGAGTTCCCAGCGGGCTTCATGACCGAGTACACGCCGTCACTGATCGTCGGGACCGCCGACCACCAGGATCTCGCCACCGGCTTCCCGCTGGGCAAGCGCTTCAAGTCCGCCGAGGTCACCCGGGTGTGTGACGGCAACCCGGTGCACCTCGGTCATCACGCCCGGGCCGACGGCCGCTGGCGCATCTACGTCTTCGCCGGCCACGACGGCCTCGATCCGGCGTCGGAGACCGCCGGTCTCGGACGCTGGCTGGGGGAGTCCCCGGAATCCCCGCTGGCGGCCACGCCGGCCGGTCTGGACACGGATGCCTGGTTCGACGCCAAGGTGATCTACCAGCAGCCCCACCTGGACATCGACATCACCACGGCGCCGGAGGTCTTCCTTCCCCGCACCGGGCCGTTCCAGGTCATCGACCATGAGAAGGTCTACGCCGCCGATCCGCGGCATGACGTCTTCGACGCCCGCGGCATCGACCGGGACGGCGTGATCGTCGTGGTCCGCCCCGACCAGTACGTCGCGCAGGTCCTTCCGCTCACGGCTCGGGATGAACTGGCCGGGTTCTTCGCGCAGGCCAGCCCGAAGGCATCGCGCTCCTGACGGCCAGAGCGCGCTCAGGCGCCGTACGCCCGCGCGATCCGCTCGCCGGCGGCCTTGAGCCGCTCGGCGATGGACTCCTCCTCATGGGGAAGCGAGACGTGGATGACCGCGATCGACGCCGGCGGCTGGCCCGGCAGGGTCAGCGGGACGGCGACCGACCACAGCGACGGGACCACCTCGTCATGGCTGAGGGCGTACCCGCGTCGGCGGCTGAGGTCGATCTCGGCGCGGAGCTGTTCGTCGACGTCGTCGGGCCAGGCTTCGGACGGGAGGGAGAGCAGGATCGCTTTCCCGGGGCCGCCACGCGTGATCGGGTGGCGGTGTCCCGGACGGTAGGAGACGACGGCCACGGTCTGGCGCGGGGACGCGCTGATCAGGGTGACCGCCTCCTCATGGTCCAGCTGGACGGCGAGGAGGCAGGTCATCCCGAGTTCGTTGGCGACCGCGTTGAGTTCGGGGAGGGCGGCCTGCTGGAGGTCGCGGGACACCCCCGCGGCCAGCGCTGCCAGGCCGGCGCCCAGGGCCACCCGTCCGGAGGCGTCCCGGAAGGCCAGGCCATGGCTTTCCAGCGTGAGCAGGAGCCGGTAGGCGACGGAACGGTGGACGTTCAGCGCCGCCGCCAGTTCCGCGATCGTCGGCGGACGGTCGGACGCGGCGATGATCTCCAGCAGGCGGATGCCACGGCTGAGGGTCTGGGATCCGGGCGTGCTCGTGTCACTCACATGTTCGATAGTAGAACAGGCACGTCCCGGCTCCCGGCCGCTGGAATTCAGTGGATGACGGTGCGCGCCTGAGCACGAGCCAGCTCGACCTCGCGGCGGACGGTCTCGTCCTCCTTCCGTGCGCGGTACTCGAGATCCAGACGGTCGCGCAGCACGTCCCGCTCGCACGGGGAGAGCGGACGCTGGACGGTGCGCCGAGGGATGAAACGGGTGAGGGACGGGAACAGACGACGGCGGAGGGATGGGCTGGAGTGAAGGGGTGAAGTGACCATGTCCTCAGTCTTGGCGGGCCGGCTGGTGGAGTCCTCGATTCGGCGCAGGCCGAATCATCGAGGCCGGCGTCGCCCCGTATTACTCTCAAGCCATGCTGCTGCAACTGACCCCGGCGGACCTCACCCGGATCCGCTTCAGCGTCTCGCCCTGGTGGGAAGCGGTCACTTCGGTGCTCACGCTTGCCAAAGGAGTGCCGATGCACCGGCGATGGATCGCGGAGTCCAAGGAGGTCCTGACCGCGAGCCCCGGCGCCGCACGGAAATGGGATGTGCTCCGGGCCTTCATCACGGCCAACGGGCACATCCTGGACGGACTCACCCCCACGCCGTCGCGGGATGAGAGCTTCCAGGACAGCAAAGACCGCGTGCTGAATCAGGACGCGAATCTGCTGCTGCATGACCTGCGGATCATCCGCTCGGTGGCCGATCACCCGGCCGCCCCCGCGATCCTGGACGCCTTCGAAGCCGAGCCGCACCGGGTGATCGAGGAATTGTGCGACGCCGTCGAATGGGTCTGGCGGCTCGCCGTCGAACCTCATTGGGAACGCATTCATGCGCTGCAGGTGGCCGACATCGACTACCGGCTCCGCCTGCTCTCCCGCGGCGGTCTCGACGAGGTGCTCAGGACCCTTCACCCCCAGGTGCTGCGGGTGGACGAGGGGCTCGATTTCGTCGGCAAGAGCTGCGATGTCTTCTCGGGCACGAGCTGCGACCCTGCGGTCGATCCCGCCGGCCCGGGCCTGACCCTCATCCCCTGCGTCTTCGCCTGGCCGGGAACGGTCTTGCTCAACGCCCGTCCTTACACGCCGACCGTCAGCTATGCGCCGCGCGGCGTGGGCTCCCTCTGGGAAGTGCGCGACGGCGGCCGGGACGCCTGCGCGCTGTCCGATCTCATGGGCGGCACGCGCGCCGCCGTGCTGGCCCAGCTGGACATCCCCATGACCACGAAGTACCTCGCGCGGCATCTGGACATCTCACCGGCCACGGTCAGCGAACACCTCAAGGTGCTCGCGGCGGCGCGCCTGCTGGAGGCGTATCGGCGGGGCCGGGAGGTCTTCTACCGCCGGACCTCGCTGGCGGACGAACTGCTGAAGGCCTGATCGATGGGGTCCGGCGGCTCGGCGATCCGGGGCCTGACTGCGTCGCGCGGTCGGCCTTCCGCAGGCGCCGGCCGGGTGCTCTTCCACCGGAACCCGCCGCACCCTAGGCTGGTCCCGTGAGCCTCCTCGATGACCCCTTCGACTACAGCGAGACCAAGGACAGGAAGATCCTGATCCGTCGCGGTGGTCGGCTGGTCGTGACCGTCGCCGGAGGCCGGGCGCAGGATCTGGCGGCCCGTCTGGCACGCTCGGATGAGGACGCCCGGCAACAGCTCCTGGCCCGGGTCACCGGCAATTACCGCCGCGGCAACGAGAAGGGCGGGCGGGGATGAGCGTGGCAGGCCACGTCGTGGCTCTGCATCGGAGTCCTGTGCACGGCTTCTCCAAGGAGACGGTCGACTCGCTCCGTCTCCTGGAGGGTCAGGGCGTCGAAGGGGACGCCCACTGTGGGGTGACCGTTCAGCACCGCTCGCGGGTGGCGGCGGATCCGTCCCAGCCCAACCTCCGTCAGGTGCACTTAATCCAGGCCGAGCTCTTCGAGGACCTGCGGGTGGCCGGCTTCGCGGTGAAGCCGGGAGATCTGGGGGAGAACCTGACCACGAAGGGAGTGGATCTGCTGTCCCTTCCGGTGGGGACCCGGCTGCTCATGGGTGAGACCGTCATCACGGTGACGGGCCTGAGGAACCCCTGTCAGCAGATCAACGGCTTCCAAAAGGGGCTGCTGAAGCAGGTTCTGAAAGTTGATCGGGACGGCCGTCCGATCCGGCTGGCGGGCGTGATGGGCATCGTCTCGCGCGGGGGAGAACTGTCCACCGGCGACCGCATCGAGGTGGTGCTTCCCGCCGGAGAACACTTCCCTTTGACAAGGGTCTGAACCGGCTCGGGCTGCTGAACTGCGCCTTCGACAAGGGCGCGGAGAAGTGGTGGAGAAATGGCGAGCGCCGGACGCATTGCGTCATGGGAGGTGACAATCAAGTCAACTCCCCGCAGCGGCGTAACAAAGGGCCGGTTTGAGGATCACGGTTTGGCAACGGATGCCCACTGGGTGGACAAAATCAAGCTAAGCTTTCACGTTATGTAGGCCAAGTCACACCTGTGTGTCCTGGACCTCGTTCATGGGAATCCGCGAGATTCCCCATCTCTACTCAGGAACTCCAAAGGAGGCGGAATGCGTTTCTCGCGCACTTCCAAAGCACTGGGCCTGGCGGCCATCGCTGCACTGGCCCTCACGGCCTGTGGTGGCGGCGGCACCACCGCTGGCGGCTCCAACGGTGGCGGCGACACCACCAAGGTGATCACGGTGGACGGATCCGAGCCCCAGAACCCGTTGATGCCTGCCGGCACCAACGAGGTCGGCGGCGGCAAGATCATCGACCTCATCTTCGCGGGTCTGGTCAGCTACGATCCCACCGGCAAGCCGGTCAATGAGCTCGCAGAGTCCATTGAGACCAAGGACGCCCAGCACTACACGATCAAGCTCCGTGCGGGCAAGAAGTTCACGAACGGCGAGGCCATCACCTCCAAGAGCTTCGTGGACGCCTGGAACTTCGGTGCTGCTGCGAAGAACGCCCAGCTGAGCTCCTACTTCTTCGAGAGCATCAAGGGCTTCGACGAGGTGAACAAGGAAGGTTCCACCCTGGACAAGATGTCCGGTCTGAAGGTCGTGGATGACACCACCTTCACGGTCGAGCTGGCTCAGCCGGAGTCTGACTGGCCGCTGCGTCTCGGCTACTCCGCCTTCATGCCGCTGCCCTCGGGCGCCATCAAGGACCCGAAGGGCTTCGGCGAGAAGCCGGTCGGTGACGGCCCGTACAAGCTGGACGATTCCGGCTGGCAGCACAACGTCCAGATCAAGCTCGTTCCGAACCCGGATTACGACGGCCCGCGCAAGCCGAAGAACGGCGGCGTGGTCTTCAAGATCTACCAGAACGACGAGGCGGCCTACCAGGACCTCGTCGCGGACAACCTGGACGTACTCCAGACCATCCCGACCAGCGCGATCGCGAACTTCAAGACCGATCTGCCGGACCGGAACATCGAGAAGCCCTACGCGGGCAACCAGACCATCGCCATCCCGTACTACCTCAAGGGCTGGTCCGGTGAAGCAGGCAAGCTGCGTCGCCAGGCGATCTCCATGGCCATCAACCGGCCCGAGATCACCAAGGTCATCTTCCACGACGGCCGCCAGCCGGCCAAGGACTTCACCGCACCGGTGCTGTCCGGCTACTCCGACTCCCTGCCGGGTTCTGAGAACCTGAAGTTCGACGCCGCCAAGGCCAAGGAACTGTGGACGAAGGCCGACGGCATCGAGAAGTGGGATCCGAACCAGACCTTCACCATCGCGTACAACGCGGACAAGGGCGGTCACAAGGCGTGGGTCGAGGCTGTCACCAACCAGCTGAAGAACAACCTCGGCATCAAGGCGGAGGGCAAGCCCTACGCCACCTTCAAGGAAGCCCGTAACGACGCAACGAAGGGCACCCTGACCGGCGGCATCCGCGCCGGCTGGCAGGCCGACTACCCGTCGCTCTACAACTTCCTCGGCCCGATCTACGCCAAGGGCGCCGGATCGAACGACGCCCGGTATGACAACCCGGCGTTCGACAAGCTGCTGAAGGAGGGTCTGGGCGCCACCTCGGTCGAGGAGGGCAACAAGACCATGAACAAAGCTCAGGAGATGCTGCTGCAGGATCTCCCGGCGATCCCGCTCTGGTACCAGGTCGCCCAGGGCGGCTGGAGCACCAAGGTGACCAACGTGGACTACGGCTGGGACGGCGTTCCGCTGTACTACAACATCACCGCCAAGTAACACCTGAAGACGACGACGGCGGAGCCCGCCAGCCGCTGGACGGCACGGCTCCGCCGTCGTTCTCATGTTTCGAAATAAGGTTCCTTGATGAACACATCCATCTCCCGCACAGCGGAGCACAACTCCGGAGAGGTGGGTTGACCCCGTGGTTAGCTACATCCTCAAACGCTTCCTGCAGCTCATTCCCGTCTTCCTGGGCGCCACCTTCCTGGTGTACTACCTGGTCTTCAGCCTTCCCGGTGACCCGATCGCCGCGCTGTTCGGCGACAAGCCAGTCAACCCGGCCGTCGCGGCTCAGCTCCGTGCCCAATACCACCTGGACCAGCCCTTCATCGTCCAGTACCTGCTCTACCTCAAGAGCATCTTCACCTTCGATCTCGGGCTCGATTTCTCCGGGCGCCCGATCGCCGCGGTGCTCGGCGAGATCTTCCCGGTCACGGCGAGGCTCGCCATCATGGCGCTCGTCTTCGAGGCCGTCTTCGGCGTCCTGTTCGGCCTGTTCGCCGGCCTGCGCAAGGGCAAGTTCTTCGACGGCACCGTCCTGGTGGCCTCCCTCATCGTGATCGGCATCCCGATCTTCGTTCTCGGCTTCCTGATGCAGTTCTTCATCGGTGTCCAGCTCAAATGGGCCAAGCCGACCGTCGGCGCCGGCGCCCCTTTCGAGGACCTCATTCTCCCGGCGCTCGTCCTGGGCCTGGTGTCCTTCGCCTACGTGCTCCGCCTGACGCGCACGAGCGTCATCGAGAACATGAACGCCGACTACGTCCGCACCGCCACGGCCAAGGGCCTGTCGCGGTCCCGCGTCGTCACCGTCCACATCCTCCGGAACTCGCTGATCCCGGTCGTGACCTTCCTGGGCGCCGACCTCGGCTCGCTCATGGGCGGCGCGATCGTGACGGAAGGCATCTTCAATGTGCCCGGTGTGGGCAACCGGCTCTACCGTGCGGTCCTCACTGGTGAAGGACCGACCGTGGTGTCCATCGTCACGCTGCTGGTGCTGGTGTACTGCATCTCCAACCTCGTCGTGGATCTGCTCTATGCCTGGCTCGACCCGAGGATCCGTTATGACTCCTGAGAACGATATTCCGAACATGAACGAGACCCCGCGTCCGCAGACCATCCCGCACTTCGTCGCACCGCTGGACGAGACTCCGCTTCAGGCCACGGACAAGGTGGACGAGGGCGCCGCTCCGTCCAGCCTGTGGAAGGAAGCCTGGCGGAATCTGCGCCGTCAGCCGCTCTTCATCCTGTCGGCCTTCCTCATCATCGTGGTGGTCCTGGTGGCGCTGTTCCCGGGACTCTTCTCGCCGCTGAACCCGGCGGATGACAAGTGCCTCCTGGAGAACTCGAACGGGCCGGCATCCGCCGGGCATCCGCTCGGCTTCACCCAGCAGGGCTGCGATGTCTACGCCCGCGTGATCTTCGGCACGCAGAACTCGGTGACGGTGGGTGTCTTCACGACCCTCGCCGTGGTCCTCTTCGGCGGTGCCATCGGCGCCCTGGCCGGCTACTACGGTGGCTGGGTCGACGCGGTCCTGGCCCGTATCAGCGACATCTTCTTCGCACTGCCCATGATCCTGGGCGCGATCGTCGTGATGCAGCTCCCCATGTTCCGTTCCTCCCGTACGGCATGGACCCTGGTGGTCATCCTGGCCCTGTTCGGCTGGCCTCAGGTCGCCCGCATCACCCGTGGTGCGGTGATCGAGGTCAGGAACGCCGACTTCATCACCTCGGCGCGGTCGCTGGGTGTCTCGCGATTCCGGGCGCTCCTGCGCCACGTGATCCCCAACGCCATGGCACCGGTGATCGTGGTCGCGACCATTTCGCTCGGTAC
Organism: Arthrobacter sp. Y-9; assembly: GCF_029690065.1. Classification (NCBI taxonomy): domain Bacteria; kingdom Bacillati; phylum Actinomycetota; class Actinomycetes; order Micrococcales; family Micrococcaceae; genus Arthrobacter; species Arthrobacter sp. Y-9. Next base: position 2,598,826 of record NZ_CP121463.1, on the reverse strand, counting down.
GTTCATCGCGGCGGAATCCACCCTGTCCTTCCTCGGCATCGGTCTGCCCCCGAGCGCGATGAGCTGGGGCAACGACATCCAGAGTGCTCAGGCGTCGTTGCGCTCGAACCCCTGGCCGTTGCTGTGGCCCTCGTTCGCCCTGATTCTCACCGTGCTGAGTTTCATGATGCTGGGTGACGCCCTGCGCGATGCGCTTGATCCCAAAGCACGGAAGCGGTGACAGGAGCTCCCATGACTCAGAACATTCAGATCCGAGAAAGCGGTGCGGACGCACAGCGTCCGCTCCTGGAGATCAAAGACCTCGCCATCACCTTCCGCACGAGCCACGGAGAGGTCGACGCGGTCCGGAACGCCAACTTCACGGTCATGCCCGGCGAGACCGTCGCGATCGTCGGCGAGTCCGGCTCGGGCAAGTCGACGTCGGCCCTGGCCGCCATCGGTCTGCTCGCCGGCAACGGGCGGGTGTCCGCCGGTCAGATCATCTTCGACGGCGAGGACATCACTCATGTGAGTGAGAAGCGCATGATCGAACTGCGCGGCAACTCCATCGGCATGGTGCCTCAGGACCCCATGTCCAACCTCAACCCGGTGTGGAAGATCGGCTTCCAGGTCAAGGAGACGCTCAAGGCCAATGGTCTTCCGAGCGGCCCCAAGGACGTCGCGAAGGTGCTCGCCGAGGCAGGACTGCCGGACGCCGAACGGCGTGCCAAGCAGTTCCCGCACGAGTTCTCGGGCGGCATGCGCCAGCGTGCGCTGATCGCCATCGGCCTCTCGTGCCAGCCGCGCCTGCTGATCGCGGACGAGCCCACCTCGGCGCTCGACGTGACCGTCCAGCGCCAGATCCTGGACCACCTCGACCGCATGACGACGGAACTCGGCACTGCCGTGCTGCTCATCACGCACGACCTCGGTCTCGCGGCCGAGCGGGCGCAGAAGGTCGTCGTCATGTACAAGGGCCAGGTGGTCGAGTCCGGGCCGTCGCTCGAGCTCCTCCGCAACCCGCAGCACCCGTACACCAAGCGCCTCGTGTCCGCGGCTCCGTCGCTGTCCTCGCGGCGCATCCAGGTGGCCAAGGAGGAAGGCGTCGAAGCCGTCGACCTGCTTGCTCCCACCGAAGTGGTGCATGAGAAGGGCAAGCCGGACGAGGTCCTGAAGATCGAGAACCTCAAGAAGGTCTTCAAGCTGCGCTCGGGCTTCGGACGCAGCACGGACTTCACCGCGGTGGACGATGTCAGCTTCACCGTCAAGCGCGGCACCACCACCGCGATCGTCGGTGAGTCCGGCTCCGGCAAGTCGACCGTCGCCCAGATGGTTCTGAACCTGCTGAAGCCCACCAGCGGCAAGATCATCTTCGACGGCGTGGACACCTCGACTCTGAACGCGGCGGAGCTGTTCAAGTTCCGTCGGCGTGTGCAGCCGATCTTCCAGGACCCGTACGGTTCGCTGGACCCGATGTACAACATCTACCGGACCATCGAAGAGCCGCTGCGCACCCACAAGGTCGGCGACAAGGCCAGCCGTGAGAAGAAGGTCCGTCAGCTGCTGGACCAGGTCTCGCTGCCGCAGTCGGCGATGACCCGGTACCCGAATGAGCTCTCCGGCGGTCAGCGTCAGCGTGTGGCGATCGCCCGCGCTCTCGCGCTCGATCCCGAAGTGATCATCTGTGATGAGGCGGTGTCCGCTCTCGACGTGCTCGTTCAGGATCAGGTGCTCAACCTGCTCGCGAACCTGCAGTCCGATCTGGGTCTGACCTACCTCTTCATCACACACGACCTCGCGGTGGTCCGTCAGATCGCCGACGAAGTCTGCGTCATGGAGCGCGGCAAGCTCGTGGAGACCGGCACGACGGACGACGTGTTCGAGAATCCGCAGCAGGACTACACCCGGCGGCTGCTCGACGCCATCCCGGGCGCCACTCTGCTGCTGCCTCCCGAGGTCGCCTGAGATCCGGAGACCTGCAGAGGCCGGAGCCACACCGCATGCGGTGGGGCTCCGGCCTTCGGTGTTAAAGGGGCCCGGTGTTAAAGGGGTCCGCTGCCAGAGGCATCCCGCCCTGTTCCGCCACGGGTCGCTGTCGAGGACCAGTGTTCCGGGACGTTCAGCAGCCTGGGGTGTTCAACGGCCTTCCAGTGCCCGGGCCAGGTGCTCCGCGAACACGGGCGTCAGGCGCTGATGGCCGCTCGCCTTCAGGTGCACTCCGTCCGCCATGTCGTTCTGGAGTCCGTACGTGGACACCCAGCCGCCGGGATCCACGAATGGGGCCCGCAGCTCTTCGGCGACCCCCGCCAGCATCGAGTCGACCACCAGCCGCCGCCCGCCGCCGTCGTTCGCCGAACGGGAGAGCACGCCCACCATCACGAGCCGGGAACCGGGATAGCGGCGGTGCATCAGGTACGCCAGCTGGCGGGCGTTCTGCGAGACTTCGGAGAGCTGCTTGCCCTGGCCGGCGTCGTTGCCGCCGCCCTGGAACACGATCAGCTCCGGCGCGAACGGCGGGAGCTTCCAGGCGCCGTGCCGGTACGACTGAAGGTAGTTCCCGGACCGAGGCCTGGTCGCGGCGTACCCGGTGCCGCCTGCCCCGACCCACGTGACCGAGTAGCCGAGCGAGGCGAGGCCGCGCCGCGGCCAGGTGTCCTCGCCGGGGACCCCGGCGGCCCCGGCCGACTGGGAGTCTCCCACGAGGAGCGCGGTGCCTTTCCGCACACCGTCCGGCCCGGTCACGGCGACGACGGCGGTCCCGCGCCCTGCGCCGACTCCGCCCGCGGCCATCTGGCCGGGGGAGCTGTGGGCGGGGGAGAGGGGGGCCTTCTCGCTGACGACGACGGAGCCCGCGACGAGGGCGAGCACGGCCGCGGAGAGTGCGACGCGACGGAAGGCGATGTTCACAGGGTTCCTTAGACGAGGGGCTCTGCACTCAGTGTGGGGCCCGTGGAAGGGGTTTGACCAGTCGGTGGGCGTATCGAAATGATCACGACCTGCAACCCTGCCCGGAAGGGCATGGCGCCTCTGACATCGGAGGACTCGCCGGTGCCGGGCCGAAGCGCGGAACGAGGTGGCCCGAGGTCTGTCCTGGCCCGGGATTCCCGGCTGGTCCCAGGGCCCTTGCTCAACCCGGTAGAATTGTCGTGGAAGGGCTGTGGTGTCCTCCCCCTGCTTTGTGCCCCGTCGCTGGACAAGTGATCCGCGGGCACGGAATTCACTGTCTTGTCGTCGTTGAAACGAGTCGAAAACCGCATGTCCGAAAACACTGCCTCGCGTTCTGATCTGCGCAATGTCGCAATCGTCGCCCACGTTGACCATGGCAAGACCACGCTCGTGGACGCCATGCTCCGTCAGACGAACTCCTTCGCCTCCCACGGCGAGGTCGAGGACCGCGTCATGGACTCTGGTGACCTTGAACGTGAAAAGGGCATCACCATCCTGGCCAAGAACACCACGGTGGCCTACAACGGTCCCGCCTCCAACGGCGAGACCATCACCATCAACGTGATCGACACCCCCGGCCACGCCGACTTCGGTGGCGAGGTGGAGCGCGGTCTGTCCATGGTCGACGGCGTCGTGCTGCTCGTGGACGCGTCCGAGGGCCCGCTGCCCCAGACCCGCTTCGTGCTCCGCAAGGCGCTGGCCGCGCACAAGCCGGTCATCCTCCTGGTCAACAAGACCGACCGTCCCGACGCCCGCATCGAAGAGGTCGTGCACGAGTCCATGGACCTCCTGCTGGGCCTGGCCTCCGACCTGGCCGACGAGGTTCCGGACCTGGACCTGGACAAGGTCCTCGAGGTCCCCGTTGTCTACGCCGCCGCCAAGGTGGGGCGCGCCTCCACCGAGCAGCCGGCCGACGGCACCGCTCCGGAGAACGAGGACCTGGAGCCGCTCTTCAAGACGATCATCGATCACATCCCGGCGCCGACCTACAACCCGGACGGCGTGCTGCAGGCTCACGTGACCAACCTGGACGCTTCTCCGTTCCTGGGCCGTCTGGCGCTGCTCCGCATCTACAACGGCACCCTCCGCAAGGGCCAGCAGGTCGCCTGGGCCCGTCAGGACGGCACCCTCAAGACCGTCAAGATCACCGAACTCCTGGCCACCAAGGCGCTGGAGCGCGTTCCGGCCGAGTCCGCCGGCCCGGGTGAGATCGTCGCCGTCGCCGGTATCGAGGACATCACCATCGGTGAGACCCTGACCGACCTGGAGAACCCGCAGCCGCTGCCGCTCATCACGGTGGACGACCCCGCGATCTCCATGACCATCGGTATCAACACCTCGCCGCTGGCCGGCAAGGTCAAGGGCGCCAAGGTGACGGCCCGTCAGGTCAAGGACCGCCTGGACAAGGAACTGATCGGCAACGTCTCCCTCCGTGTCCTGCCGACCGAGCGTCCGGACGCCTGGGAGGTCCAGGGCCGTGGCGAGCTCGCCCTGGCCATCCTCGTCGAGCAGATGCGCCGCGAAGGCTTCGAGCTGACCGTGGGCAAGCCGCAGGTGGTCACCAAGACCATCGACGGCAAGGTCCACGAGCCGATGGAGCACATGACCATCGACGTGCCGGAGGAGTTCCTCGGCGCCGTCACGCAGCTCATGGCCGCCCGCAAGGGCCGCATGACCAACATGGCCAACCACGGCACCGGCTGGTGCCGCATGGAGTTCATCGTTCCGGCCCGTGGCCTGATCGGTTTCCGCACCAAGTTCCTCACGGACACCCGTGGCGCCGGCATCGCCTCCTCGATCGCCGAGGGCTACGAGCCGTGGGCCGGCCCCATCGAGTACCGCACCAACGGTTCCATGGTCGCCGACCGCGCCGGTGTGGTGACGCCGTTCGCCATGATCAACCTGCAGGAGCGTGGCTCCTTCTTCGTGAAGCCCACCTCCGAGGTGTACGAGGGCATGATCGTCGGCGAGAACTCCCGCGCTGACGACATGGACGTCAACATCACCAAGGAGAAGAAGCTCACCAACATGCGTGCTGCTTCTTCGGACTCCTTCGAGAACCTCACGCCGCCGCGCGAGCTGACCCTGGAGGAATCCCTCGAATTCGCCCGCGAGGACGAGTGCGTGGAGATCACCCCCGAGGACATCCGCATCCGTAAGGTGATCCTGGACTCCAACGAGCGCCTGAAGGCCGCCAGGGCCCGCGCGCGTTCCTGATTCCCGCCTGACCTGGGCGCCGTGCGCCATGGGGAGTTATCCCCATGGCGCACGGCGCCTTTGTCGTGAAAGGCTGTCGACTGGATCAATACGGTGGCCAGGGGATGCCCGGCGCGGGGAGGAATGGACTGATGGGCCTTTACGGAGCGGATGTCGCCAGACTCCGGGAACTGTCCAGTGCCATGGACAAATCGGCGGAACTGCTGAAATCCCGGACCAGGAATCTTCAGGCCGAGATCATGAACTCGCCCTGGAAAGGCCAGGACGCACGCCGTTTCCTGCAGAGCTGGAGCAGTGAGTACCAGCCGATGCTGGAGAAGGCCATCAACGCCTTGAGCCAGAACGCGAAGACGCTCACCGCCCAGGCGAAGGAGCAGGAGGACGCTTCCAACTCCTCTGGCGCCGGAACCGGTGGCGGCCCGGGCGGAGTTCAGAAGACCTCCCCTGAGGAGCTGACGAAATCCCTGGAGGAGATCTCCCACGCGACGCCGGCGCAGCAGGCGGCCTGGTGGAACGCCCTGTCGGACGAGGACAAGAAGTACCTCCTGAGCAATCCGGCCACCGCAGCGCTCATCATGAAGCTCGACGGCGGCGTGCCCGATTCCGCGCAGGAACAGGCCCGGAAGTTCCTGCAGGACGAGGCCAAGCGCACCATCCCGGTCTACAAGGAATCCCTCAAAGCCGACGCCAATCTCCGGGTGGCCTGGGTGCATGGAGGCGTGGGGGTGAGTGCGGAGGTCGTGCAGAACGCCGATGGTTCCGCCACCCTCAGGGTCTCCGGGAAGCTCGGCATCGGCGCCAACAACCCCACGGGTGAACTGGGCGCCACGCTCAACGGCGAGATGTCCCGCGAGTACAAGTTCGCCTCCCTGGAGGAGGCGATGAAGGCCCGCACCCAGATGGTCACGGATCTGCCGCCGGACAGCTTCGACAAGGCCGTGGACGCCACCACGAACGCCCCGAAGTACGTGCTGGACACGATCGACAACGCCGCCGACAAGAACGGCGCGTCGAGCCATGTGGACCGTCTGAAGGGCTCGCTCTCGCTCGAGGCCGAAGGCAAGGCCGGAAGCGCCTCCGGAAGCGCGAAGCTCGATCTGGCGTACGAGCACAATCTCTCGGACGGCACCTCCAAGGGTTCCGGCGAGTTCTCCGCCAAGGGCAACCTCGATCTGGACGGCCGGCGCTTCGAGGCCGACGGCAAGGGCGGCCTGACGGTCAACTGGGACAAGGACCACAACATCAAGTCGGTCTCCGTGGCCGTCGAGGGCACCGTGGCGCAGGGCGTCAAGGACTCCGTCAAGGGCGTGGACAACGGGCTGTCCGCAAGTTCCACGACCACCACCGGGACCCAGGGGTCGGTCAAGATCGACATCCCCTACACCCAGGAGAACCAGCAGCTGATCCAGCAGTACCTGCAGCATGCGGCGTCGAACGACACCGCGGGTGTGGCAGGGGATCTCTCCAGGCTCTACGACGCGGGCTCCGCCACGGTCCAGGTCAACGAGGTGGTCACGAACAAGAACGAGTTCAAGGTGGACGCCAAGGTGGTGGAAGCCAAGGTCAGCACCGAGGCCAAGGTCACGCAGAACGTGGTCACCTATTACAAGGTGCCCAACGACGGCCGCCTGGATGTGGTGAACGGCAAGGTCCCGCCGGGATCGGGTGGCTGGTGAGCAGCGCCGATAGGCTGTTTCCGAGTAGTCAGTCCTCAAGGAGAATCGCATCATGACCGTGAACATCGACTCCCCGCTCGGCTTCCGGGCCGAGTTCCCCGAGCACACCCTCACGCTGGACGAGTCCACGGGCGGGCCGCTGACCGAGCAGTACGGCCTTCCGGGCAACGTCCTGGTGACCCTGTACCAGGACCGGAACGTCCCCGCCGACGTCGCCGGCGCCAACCTGTGGGCGCACCGTCAAGGTGACTACTACCTCAACGAGATGAATGCCTCGCAGCTCACCGAGGGCGCGTTGAACGGCGATGGGAAGGAAGCCTACGTCGTCATGCTCAAGCTGCCCGCGGGCGACGAGGAGGCACCGAGGATCGTCTCCTGCGTCGGGATGGTGCAGAACGGGTCGTTCCTCGGCCTCGTGACGGTGTGGCCGGTGTTCGACGAGTCGGTGGAGCCGCGCACGGAACTCCTGCGCGAGATCGTCGGCTCCGTGACGGTGCTGCCCCCGGCGTCGTAGCGTTCCGGAGAGCCGGTCAGAGCACCTTCAGGGTGAGCGTGACCCCCTCCGGGCTGCAGAGCCCGGAGGCACGCAGGAAGTGCTGTGACACGAGATCCTTGTCCTGCTTGCTGGGGCCGTCGCCCTCACCGGCGGCCTTGCCCTGGTACGCCAGCACCACGATGCTCATGGACTTGTACAGGCCCTGCAGGTCGTAGGGAACGGCGTCGGAGGCCCGATCGAATTCGTCCCAGAGATCGAGAAGCCCCTTCTTGTCGGTCGGCTGCAGTCCGGCGAGCTTCTCGTCCAGGGAGTTGAACTTCTCGCAGCCTTCCTTGAGGCTCAGGGCGCCGGTGCTCGCGGAGGGGCTGCCGGCGCTGTCGGAAGGCGAGGATCCGTCCACCGGCGTGGTGGCGGACTCGCTCGGCTGGCTGGAGGCCGGAGCGGGGAGCGGAATGGTCGGTGCGCACGCCGCGAGCAGGGGGACGAGTGCCAATGCGGGCCAGAGCGAGGTCTTCTTCATGGTGCCTTTTCTGCCGGTCGTGTTCTGGACGGTGCGTGTACTGTGAGCCACGCTACCGGGACCGCCCGGCCCGTGCATGTCATGTGGATGGGGAGACCTGCCCATCCGGACGGAAAGGGGTCCCGCTGTGAACCAGGGATCCGGTGAAGAGAGGAACCGCCCATGTCCACCGTTCAGACCATCGCCTGGAGCATCTGGGGAGCCTTCGTCGTCCTGATGGTGGTCGTCTCCGTGGTCCAAGTGCTCGCTTTACGACGGCGGGAGCGCGGCATGCGCGAGTGGCCGCGCGTTCAGGCCGTGGTGGTAGGCCACAAACTGGGCCCCGGGGTGGGCGATGGCACGGACGGCACAGCGCGGTATTTCCCGATCTACCAGTACCAGGGTCCCGATGGCCGGGTGCTCCAGGGGCGCGCCCTGCGGGGCGGGCCTAACCCGTATCCGTTGGGCAGCGCCCTCGAAATCTGTGTCAATCCGCAGAAGCCCAGCGAGTCTTATGTGATCGAGAAGACGAGCAAGGTCTTGCTCGGCTGCACCCTGGTGTTCGCGGTGGTCTTCCTGATCGGATCGTTCTTCTTCCTCAGGATCCTGCTGGGCTGACGGGTCGGGCCGGCGCCCCGGGACGCCGGCCGGGAACAGCGTCAGAACCGCGGCGCACGACGCGCGGGCGGCGGCGGGACGGGCTTGGCCAGGGTCACGCGGTCCAGCGGGATGCTGATCTCGCCGGTCCTGCCCGTGATGACGATCCGCGGACTCACGACGGCGGCGTCGTCCCGCGCGGTCAGCTCGCCGAGAGCGTCGCTGAGGGCGCCGTCGTCGAGCCGGAAACGCACGACCACCCGAGTGCCCAAGGGGGCGCTGAGCAGCAGGGGAACGCCGCGAAGAGTGGAGAACGACACGCCTCCATCGTAGAGCGGCGTCATCCTCTTCGGTGAAGTGACCTCCGGGGTAATACAGTGGAGTCCAACGGAGGAACGCCTGCGGGACACGGGCACCGTTATCGGAAGGAATATGGGAACGTGACGTACGTAATCGCGCAGCCTTGCGTGGACGTGAAGGACAAGGCCTGCATTGAGGAATGCCCGGTCGACTGTATCTACGAAGGCGAGCGTTCCCTCTACATCCACCCGGACGAGTGCGTCGACTGCGGCGCCTGCGAGCCGGTCTGCCCCGTCGAGGCCATCTACTACGAGGACGACGTCCCCGACGAGTGGAGCGAGTACTACAAGGCCAATGTCGAGTTCTTCGTCGACCTCGGTTCGCCCGGCGGCGCCGCCAAGGTCGGCAACACGGGAACGGACCACCCGTTCATCTCGGCCCTTCCTCCGCAGAACCAGGACTGAGTTCCGCGACGATGGCGTTTCCCTCCGAGAGCTTCGGTCTGAGTCTTCCCGAGTACCCCTGGGAGGCCCTCGCGCCGTACCGCGCCAAGGCGGCGCAGCACCCGGGTGGTGTGGTGGACCTGTCCATCGGCACCCCGGTGGACCCCACTCCGGCCTTCATCCAGGACGCCCTGGCGGCCGCGGCCGACGCTCACGGGTATCCCACGGTGCACGGCACCCCGGCGCTCCGAGAAGCCGTGGTCGACTGGTTCGAACGACGCCGGAACGTCGCAGGGCTGAACCCCGACGCCGTGCTGCCCACCGTCGGGTCCAAGGAGATGGTCGCCTGGCTGCCGTTCTTCCTGGGCCTGAAGCCCGGCGACGTCGTGGTGCGGCCGAGCGTCGCCTACCCCACGTATGACATCGGCGCCCAGCTGGTGGGCGCCACGCCCATCGCCGCCGACGACCTGGACGAGCTGGACGCCGCCACGCGCGCCAAGGTGCGACTGGTCTGGCTGAACTCCCCGGGCAACCCCACGGGCGAGGTCCGTTCGGCCGAACGCCTCAAGAAGGTGGTGGACCAGGCGCGTGCACAGGGCGCCGTGGTCGCCTCCGACGAGTGCTACGCCGAACTGGGATGGGACGCCTGGGACGCACAGCGAGGCGGCGAGGCCGTCCCCAGCGTGCTGGACGAGAGGGTCAGCGGGGGAGACGTGTCCGGTCTGCTCGCCGTCTACTCCCTGAGCAAGCAGTCCAATCTCGCGGGGTACCGCGCGTCGTTCGCGGCCGGTGACCCCGTCCTGATCGCCAACCAGGTCAACGCCCGCAAGCATGCCGGCATGATCGTTCCGGCGCCGGTGCAGGCCGCGCTGCGGATCGCCCTGGGGGACGATGCCCACGTGCAGGCGCAGAAGGACCTCTACCGCGGCCGCCGCGAGCGTCTCCTGCCCGCCCTCCGCCACTTCGGCCTGGACATCCAGCACTCCGAGGCCGGCCTGTATCTGTGGAGCACCGCGGGCGAGGACACCTGGACCACGGTGGACCGCCTGGCCGACCGCGGCATCGTGTGCGGCCCCGGCGTCTTCTACGGACGGCGCGGCGAAGGCTTCGTCCGCATCGCCCTCACGGCCACGGATGAGCGCGTGGACGCCGCGGTCGAACGCCTGCTCGCCTGAGCCCCGGCGTCGCACTTCTACTCCGCCGCAAGGCGCCGCGCAAGCCTTGCTGGGAAAAAGCTGTCGATTAGGGTAGCGCTTGCCGGTGGTTGTAGTTTGTTACTGGAAACCTGGCGATTCCTCCGGGAAATCCGCCCTGGCTTTGTCGGATACGGCCAACCCGCAGCCGCTGAAGCCACTGGATCACGAGTTCTACCGGGGCGACGCCCCCATGAAGGAGACTCCATGACTGAGCACAAGAGCGCAACGCTCCGCCATGAAAACGGCGAGCTGCAACTTCCCCGTATCGCCGCGGTGGAGGGCAACGACGGGTATGACGTCTCCAAGCTCCTGAAGGCCACGGGCGCCGTCACCTACGACCCCGGGTTCATGAACACGGCGGCCACTTCGTCCGCCATCACCTACATCGACGGCGACGCCGGGATCCTGCGCTACCGCGGGTACCCGATCGAGCAGCTGGCGCAGCACTCCAGCTTCCTCGAGGTCTCCTACCTCCTGATCTACGGCGAACTGCCGACCCCCACCGAGCTCGAAGAGTTCGACCAGAAGATCCGCCGTCACACCCTGCTGCACGAGGATCTCAAGGGCTTCTTCGGAGGTTTCCCCCGTGACGCGCACCCGATGCCGGTGCTCTCCTCCGCCGTTTCCGCGCTGTCCACCTTCTACCAGGATTCCCTGGACCCCTTCAACCAGGAGCAGGTGGAGCTCTCCACCATCCGCCTCCTGGCCAAGGTCCCGGTCATCGCGGCGTACGCCCACAAGAAGTCCATCGGACAGCCGATGCTGTACCCGGACAACTCGATGAACCTGGTGGAGAACTTCCTGCGCCTGTCCTTCGGTCTCCCGGTGGAACAGTACGAGCTGGACCCGACCATCGTGAAGGCCCTGGACCTGCTGCTCATCCTGCACGCGGACCACGAGCAGAACTGCTCCACCTCCACGGTCCGCCTGGTGGGCTCGGCCAACGCCAACCTCTTCGCGTCCGTCTCCGCCGGCATCAACGCCCTCTTCGGTCCCGCCCACGGCGGCGCCAACGAGGCCGTGCTGAAGATGCTGCGCCAGATCCAGGCCGACGGCATCAAGCCGGAGGACTACATGGAGAAGGTGAAGAACAAGGAGGACGGCGTCCGCCTCATGGGCTTCGGTCACCGCGTGTACAAGAACTACGACCCGCGCGCCAAGATCATCAAGGCGACCGCTCATGAGGTCCTCGGCAAGCTCGGCGGCAACGACGAACTGCTGGACATCGCGATGCGCCTGGAGGAGAAGGCCCTGGCGGATGACTACTTCATCCAGCGCAAGCTCTACCCGAACGTGGACTTTTACACCGGCCTGATCTACAAGGCCATGGGCTTCCCCGAGAAGATGTTCACCGTGCTGTTCGCCATCGGCCGTCTGCCGGGCTGGATCGCCCAGTGGCGCGAGATGATCAACGATCCCGCCACCAAGATCGGCCGCCCGCGCCAGCTCTACACGGGCTACCCGGAGCGCAACTACCCGGCGGTCTGATCCCTGCTTCAACGACGACGGCGGCCGCTCACCTTTCCGGTGAGCGGCCGCCGTCGTCGTTCAAGCGCTGGAGGCTCCGCCGTCAGGAGGCGTAGCCGTTCGGGTTGTTCTTCTGCCAGCGCCAGTGGTCCTCGCACATCTCGTCGAGGGACCGAGTGGTGGACCAGCCGAGATCGGCCAGGGCGGAGGAGGGGTCGGCCCAGAAGGCTGGGAGATCGCCCTGACGTCGGCCGGTGATCTCGTAGGGGAGCGGGCGCCCCACGGCCTGCTCGAACGACTTGAGCACTTCCAGGACGCTGGACCCCCGTCCGGAGCCCAGGTTCCAGCGGAAGGCGCCGGTGCGGGAGGCGATGTGGTTCAGCGCGGCGAGGTGGCCCTCGGCGAGGTCCACGACGTGGATGTAGTCCCGCAGGCAGGTCCCGTCCGGAGTGTCATAGTCGCCGCCGAACACCATGAGCTTCTCGCGGCGCCCCACCGCGACCTGGGCGATGTACGGCACCAGGTTGTTGGGGATGCCCTGCGGGTCCTCGCCGATGAGGCCCGAGGGGTGGGCTCCGACCGGGTTGAAGTAGCGCAGGAGTGCCACGGACCAGCGCTCGTCCGCGGCACTGAGGTCACTGAGGATGTCCTCGATCTGCTCCTTGGTGCGGCCGTAGGGGTTGCTCGCGCCGATCTCCATCTTCTCGATGTACGGGATGGGGTTGTGCTCCCCGTACACCGTGGCGGAGGAGCTGAAGACGATGCTGCGCACGTCGTGGGCGTCCATGGCGCGGAGGAGATTGATGGTGCCGGCCACGTTCCGGTAGTAGTACTCGAGCGGGATGCTCGCGGATTCGCCCACGGCCTTCAGGCCCGCGAAGTGGATCACCGCGGTGAAGTCGTAGGCGGAGAACAGCCGGTCCAGGCCTTCCGGGTCGGTGAGGTCCACCTGATGGAAGGGGACCGGCTTGCCGCTGAGCTGCGCCACCCGGCGCAGCGACTCCTCGCTCGAATTGGACAGATTGTCCATCACCACCACGTCATGTCCGGCCTCCTGGAGGGCCAGGACGGTGTGCGAACCGATGTAGCCGGAACCGCCGGTAACCAAAATCGTCATGGCATCACCGTATCGCAGCGCGCAGAAGAAGCGCAGGTGTGCTACAAACTAAGGGTGCCGAAAGTCGTGAATGCAGCAGCCCGAAGAGCCGATGTGGCCGATGCGGTCTTCCGGATCATCGCCACCGATGGCCTGGCCCGCGTGTCACTCCGGGAGGTCGCCGCGGAGGCGTCCCTCGTGGTCGGTTCCGTCCGGCACTACTTCAAGGACAGCGCTGAGCTTCTCGAGCACGCCTTCGCCACGGCCCACGACCGGCTGGAGGAGCGTCTGGCCGCCCGGCTCCCCGCCGTGCACGCGGCCGTCGAAGCCGGGGACCGGGAGGCCCTGACGGAGGCCTCGCTCCTGCTCCTCGCGGAGTTCCTGCCCCTCGACGGGAACAGCGCGGCCGAATGCAGCGCCAGGACGGAGTTCCGCCTGGCCTCTCGGGGGAACGCCGGGCTCCAGGCAGAGGCCGAGCGCGGCTACCGGGCGTCCGCCGCCGTCGTCGGGCAGGTCATCCAGGCCTTCCGGCCGGACGGGAGGCTGGAGGATCTGGTGGTGGAGGCGGAACGCCTCATGTCACTGCTGGACGGGCTCTCCCTCCACGCCCTCGTGCACACGCAGTGGCTGGACGCGTCCATGTGCCGGAGCGTGCTGCTGGCCCATCTGGCGAGCCTGGAGTCTCCCGAGGTTTAAACCCCCAGCCCATTAACACTGCGGGACCGCGGATCTACACTGAGAGCCGGGGCCGTATGCCGTGCTGACGGCAGGGCCAGGAGGTCTGCATGAGCGTCGATGAACCCATCGGCTCCGGAGGGTCCGGGGCGGACGAGCCAGCACCGTGGAACATCACCGTGGGCACCTCATTCCCGTTGCTAGTCGCCCTGTATCTCCGGGACAGCTCGGGGATGCACGACGCCGGGATCCCCACCCTGGCGCCCATCGAACCGCGCGTGCACGGCAGTGAGCACCACCACCTGATCTCGGAGGTGGGCGGCCGTGACGCCCTCCGGATCGAGTGGGAGGCCTGGTGGGAGCATCTTCTCCGGACCCACCACAGCCACACCCAGTCGCCGGCCATCCTGGAGACGGCCCAGTTCGTCGGGTCCCCGGCGCTCCACCGGGTGGCCAGCGCGCACCGCGGCGCGGCGTACAGCTGGGCGGAGGCGAGGGTCCGCGAGCACACCCAGCATGAGGCGCGGCATTCCGGGGTCCTCGAGGCCGAGGTGGAAGCCGTGGTGAAAGCCCGGGAGAAGGCCGTACGACGCCGGGCGCGGACGTTCAGCCTGAACGTCGTGGTGCTGCCGTTCGCCGAGCCGCGCGCCTGGTATTCGGCGCCGGATCTGGTGCTGCTCAGTCACCACCTCACGCGGGACCCGCTGCTGCTGCGCAGCTATCTGGAGCCGATCGTGGAGCTGCTGGTCTGACGACAGCGCTGGTCAGAAGACTGCGCTGGTCTGAGGACTGCGGGGAGCCCGCGCCGGGATGCGGGTCAGGCGCCGGGCCCGGAGGCGAGGGTGATGACCACCTGGTGGCCGAGCGCATGCGTGGACCGCCAGCCGTCGCGGTTCTCCCGCAGCCAGGTCTGCGTGTCGTAGTCCACCCGGTCGATCCCGAACGCCTTGGCATGAGCCACGGCCCAGTGGGCCACCGCCCAGCCCGCCGTCCCGGAGACGTCCACCCGGACCTCGCGGCCGGAGCCGTCGAGCTCGAGGTGCGGGAAGGCCTTCGCCAGTTCCTTCCGCACGGCCTGCGGATCCCCGGCGCCGGGCGCGGGTGCCAGGCTGCAGCTGAAGGACGCAGGGGACTGGCCGGTCAGGGCCGAGGCGAACGCGCGGCCTTCGCTCTCATGATCCGCGTAGGCCTCGGGGAAGGCGGAGCGCTGAACGGTCTGGGCGGCCTCGGTCAACGGGATCGACTGGTAGTTCGGCACCTTCACCAGGGCCTTGTAGAAGGTGGCCGTCGAGTAGTACGGATCCATGATCTGGGCCTCGGTGCCCCAGCCCTGCGAAGGCCGCTGCTGGAAGAGGCCGCGGGAGTCCGGGCCGGCCGCATCGCCGTAGTTCAGGTTCCGGAGGTTCGATTCCTGGATGGCTGTGGCGATCGCGATGGAGGAGGCGCGCGGTGGGAGCTCGCGGCTGACGCCGACCGCGGAGATCAGCGAAGCATAGACAGACTGCTCGGGGGTCAGCTGGAACTTCTGTCCGGACGTCTCGGTGGTGCACAACTCGGGTCCGTCGGCACTGATCGAGTGGGTCAGCTGGACGGCGACCCAGATGCCTCCGGCCACAAGGCTGGCGAGGAGGACGAGCGTGATCCAGAGCCTGAGGTGGCGACGTCGTGACACGAGGAGCTTCCGTTGGGGGACAGGAGAGGGGGCGGAGCCTGCGGCTCCACCCCCTCCATGGTAAATGGCGTTCCTGACTAGTTGGCGTGCAGCGCCTCGTTCAGTTCCACCGTCTGGCCCTTGCGCGGCAGGACCTCGACCTCACCCGTGCTGGAGTTGCGGCGGAAGAGCAGGTTCGGGACACCGGAGAGCTCCACGGCCTTCACGATCTGCTGCTGCTCCTCGCCGTCGGCGTCCTTCGGCCCGTGGACGCGAACCCGGGTTCCGGCCGTGACGTACAGGCCGGCCTCGACCACCGAGTCGTCGCCGATGCTGATGCCCACGCCGGAGTTGGCGCCGAGCAGGACCCGCTCACCCAGGGCGACGCGCTCCTTGCCGCCGCCGGAGAGGGTTCCCATGATGGAGGCGCCGCCGCCGACGTCGGTCCCGTTGCCGGCCACGACGCCGGCCGAGATCCGGCCTTCCACCATGGAGGTGCCGAGGGTGCCGGCGTTGAAGTTCACGAAGCCCTCGTGCATGACCGTGGTGCCGTCGGCGAGGTGCGCGCCCAGGCGGACGCGGTCGGCGTCGGCGATCCGCACGCCGGTGGGGACCACGTAGTCCACCATGCGCGGGAACTTGTCCACGCCGTACACCGTGACGTTGCCGCGCTTGCGCAGCTTGGCGCGCACGCTTTCAAAGCCCTCGGGCAGGGCCGGGCCGAAGTTGGTCCACACGACATTGGCGAGCTTTCCGAAGAGGCCGTCCAGATTGATGGTGTTCGGGGCCACGAGGCGGTGGGAGAGCAGGTGCAGGCGCAGGTAGGCGTCGGCGGTGTCCGCGGGGGCCTCGTCCAGGTCGATCTGCACGAAGACCACCTGCTGCTGGGTGCCGCGGTCGGCGTCGTCCCCGGCGGCGGCCGCCTCGATCAGATCCTGCGGGGCGTTCTCCACGGAGCGCAGGGACTCGGCGGCCTCCCCCAGGGCGGGTGCCGGGAACCAGACGTCCAGGACGGTGGCGTCCTCGCCGCGGACGGCGATGGTGGCGATGCCGAAACCGTGGGCGGTGCGGCTCTGGGCGGAAGCGTTCTCAGGGGCTGCGGAAGTCATGCGAGCAGTTTATCGGCGCGTCGTGCGGCCTCAAAAGCAAGGGCTCCGCGTGACGGTAGAGTGAAAAAATGACCGCTCTGGACCTTCAGCAGGACGTTTCGCTCCTCACCGCCGCACTGATCGACATCAACAGCGTCTCCGATCAGGAGACCGCCATCGCCGACGCGGTGGAGCAGGCCCTGCGGGCCCTGGACTTCTTCGAGGTGACGCGCGACGGCGATTCGATCGTCGCGCGCACGACGGCGGGCCACGCCGAACGGGTCATCCTCGCCGGCCACCTGGACACCGTGCCCCTGCCGGGCACCGAGGGAGCCCGCGGCACGGTGCCCAGCAGCTGGGAAGGCACTCCGGGCGAGGGTGTGCTCCACGGACGCGGCGCCGTCGACATGAAGGGCGGAGTGGCCGTGCAGCTGGCTCTCGCCGCCGCGATCGGTCGAGGCGAGCTGGTCCCGCAGCGCGATGTCACGTTCGTCTTCTACGACCATGAAGAGGTCGAGGCCTCCAAGAGCGGTCTGGGCCGGCTCGTGAAGAACCACCCCGAGCTGCTGACGGGTGACTTCGCGATCCTGCTCGAACCCACCAACGGCGTGGTGGAGGGCGGCTGCAACGGCACGAGCCGCTTCGAGGTGACGACCCGTGGCGTGGCCGCGCACTCGGCCCGTGCGTGGATGGGGGAGAACGCGATCCACGCCGTGGCGCCGGTCCTGACCCGGCTCGCCGCATACCAGCCCCGCACCGTCGCGGTGGACGGGCTGGACTACCGCGAGAGCCTGAACGCGGTGCTCATCCACGGTGGCACCGCCGGGAACGTCATCCCGGACCGCTGCGTGGTGGAGATCAACTACCGCTTCGCCCCGGACAAGACCGCGGACGATGCCGAGCTGCACGTCAAGCAGCTCATGGAGGGCTTCGACGTGGTGCGGACGGACGCCGCGCCGGGCGCCCGGCCCGGCCTCAACCACCCGGCGGCCGCGAGCTTCGTGGCCGCGGTCGGTGGCGAGCCGAAGCCCAAGTATGGCTGGACCGACGTCGCGCGCTTCTCCGAGCTCGGCATCCCCGCCGTGAACTTCGGCCCGGGGGACGCGCTGCTGGCCCACAAGGACGACGAGCGCGTGGATGCTCAGGCCGTGCGGACGTGCCTGGCGGCGCTCACCGCCTGGCTCTCGGACTGAGCCCGGCGCACCAACAGAGTCCTGCGGAACAGCAGAGAGGCCGTGACCCCCAGGGGTCACGGCCTCTCTCGTGCGCGGATTCAGGATGCCGGCGTCAGGCGCCTGCGCTGCCGCCCTCCGCGGCGGAGCCCGGAGCCGGATTGGCGTCCAGCACCTTGCCCTTGCGCCCCTTCCGCAGACGGATCTCCACCAGCTTGGCGATGCCGGACAGGATGAGGCACAGGCCGATGTAGATCACCGCGGCCACCATGGCGGCCGGGATGATCGGCGAGCCGTAGAGCGTCTGCGAGCCGAAGTACTTGGCCTGGAACAGGATCTCGTTGTAGGTCACGATGAAGCCCAGTGCCGTGTCCTTCAGGATCACGACGAGCTGCGCCAGCACGAGAGGAAGCATCGCGCGGAACGCCTGGGGGAAGAGGATCAGGCTCATGACCTGGCCCTTCCGCAGGCCGATCGCCAGGCCGGCCTCCTTCTGGCCCTTCGGCAGCGACTCGATGCCGGCGCGGAAGGCTTCCGCAAGGACCGAGCCGTTGTACAGGGTCAGGCCGCCGACCACTGCGGCGAACGGCGTCACGCCGTGCACGCCGATCGTCGGCAGGCCGTAGTAGATCATCATCATGAGGATCAGCAGCGGGACGGCCCGGAACAGCTCCACGAACCAGAAGCAGGGCACCGAGACCCAGCGGTGGTCCGAGAGCTTGCCGACGGCGAGCAGCATGCCGAGCACGATGCTGAGCACCGCGGCCAGGGCGAAGGCCGAGAGCGTGGCTCCGACGGCCTGGACGATCGTCTGCTGCACCAGGGGGAAGGTGAAGATCTTCCACTTGGCCGCAGTGAACTGGCCGGAGTCGATCAGCCGGATGATGACGAAGGCGAGGATGCCCAGGACCACCAGGAGCGTGACCGCGCCGCCCACCAGATAGCGAGTTCTGGCCTTGGGGCCGGGTGCGTCGAAGAGTACCGAGGTCATCGTGCCACCTTCCACTTCTTCTCAAAGTGCCGCTGGAGCAGGGAGAGCAGAGCGACCAGGATGATGAAGCCCAGGGCCACCCACAGCAGACCGACCATGGCGGGCTCACCGCGTTCGGACAGATTGGCCCGGATGGCGCCGGCCTCCATGACCGAGAAGCCCGCGGCCACCGTGGTGTTCTTCAGCAGGGCGATCAGCACGCTGAACAGCGGCGGGATCACCGCCCGCACGGCCTGGGGCAGGACCACCAGGCTCAGGGTCTGTCCGAAGTCCAGGCCGATGGCACGGGCCGCTTCAGCCTGACCGACCGGCACGGTGTTGATGCCGGACCGGATGGTCTCCGCGATGTAGGTGGCAGTGTAGAGGCTCAGGCCGATGATCGCCGCCACCATGAAGCTGATCTGCGGCAGGCCGAGCTTCGGATATCCGAAAGCGAAGAAGAACAGGATCAGGGTCAGCGGGGTGTTGCGGACCAGGTTGACGTACACCGTGCCGACCGCCCTGGCCGCCGGAACGGGGGAGACGCGCATGGCGCCGACCACGGTGCCGATGATCAGGGAGAAGATGGCCGAGAAGAAGAACAGGATGATGGTGTTCTTGAAACCCTCAGTGAAGAGGTCGAGGTTGTCGAGCAGCGTGTTCACGTCTCAGATCGCTTTCGCTCGCAGGGACAGGGACGGCTCGTGGGGCGGTTTCCCGCCCCACGAGAGATGTCACTTGTAGTCATCCACCGGCGGCTGCTGCACCTTGGTGCCGGTGCTGCCGAGGGTCGAGTCGTAGATCTTCGTCCAGGTGTCCTTGCCGTCCGTGAACAGCTTGTTCACGAAGTGACGCAGCGCGGCGTCGCCCTTGGCCATGCCGACGCCGTACTTTTCGGTCGTGAACGGCTCGCCGACCACCTTGAGCGCCTTGTCAGGATCCTGCGACGCGTAGCCCAGCAGAATGGCCTGGTCGGTGGTGACCGCGTCGACCGTGCCGCTCTTCAGAGCATCGACACACTGCGAGTAGTTCTCGAACTCCTTGGTCTCGGCCTTCGGGAAGTTCTCCTTGATGTTCTGGATCGGGGTGGAACCCGTGGCGGAACAGACCTTCTTGCCGTCCAGGTCCTTCTCGCTCTTGATGCTGGTGTTGTCCGACTTCACCAGCAGACCCTGACCCGTGATGAAGTACGGGCCGGCGAAGTCGATCTGCTTCTTGCGCTTGTCGGTGATGGAGTAGGTGCCGACGTAGTAGTCGATGTCACCGTTCTGGATCGCGGACTCGCGGTTGGCGGAGGGGATCGGCTTGAATTCGATCTTGCTCTTGTCATAGCCGAGCGAGGCGGCGATCCACTTGGCGATCTCCACATCGAAGCCGCTGAACTCGCCCGTGGCTGCATCCTTGAAGCCGAGTCCGGGCTGGTCCTGCTTGACGCCGATGCGGATCTTGTCATTGGACTTGATCTTGTCGAAGGTCGGGCTGCCCGTCAGAGAGACGTCCTTGGCGACGGTGTACGGAGCGTCACCGCCGCCTGCGGCGCCGTCGCTCGGGGAACCGCCGCTCGAGCCGCCACAGGCGGAGAGCGTCAGGGCGAGTGCCGCGGCTGCGGCGCCCAGTGCCGCGGTGCGGCCGGTGAAAAGCTTCCTCATGGTTGTCGTTCCCTTTCCGTGTCCGGTCGGTGGACCGGGGAGATGGAGATGAGCCGGGTGCGTGGCTCGGTACTGAGCAATCGAGTAGAAATCGGTCACTGAGCCATCACATGCCGACAGCCTCAGTGGTGGGTGGGGTCAGTGGGTGAGCAGCTTGGACAGGAAGTCCTTGGCACGGGAGCTCTGAGGATTCGTGAAGAACGCCTCGGGCTCGGAATCCTCCACGATCTGCCCATCGGCCATGAAGACCACCCGGTCCGCGGCCTTGCGGGCGAAGCCCATCTCGTGGGTCACCACGATCATGGTCATCCCCTCCTTGGCCAGCTGGACCATGACGTCCAGGACCTCGTTGATCATCTCGGGGTCCAGGGCGCTGGTGGGTTCGTCGAACAGCATGACCTTGGGCTTCATGGCCAGAGCACGGGCGATCGCCACGCGCTGCTGCTGGCCTCCCGAAAGCTGAGCGGGGAGTTTCGGGGCCTGCTTGCCCACCCCCACCCGTTCCAGAAGTGCGCTCGCATCGCGCTCGGCGGTGGCCTTGTCCTGCTTCTTGACCTTGATGGGGCCCAGCGTCACGTTGTCCAGGATGGACTTGTGCGCGAAGAGGTTGAAGGACTGGAACACCATTCCGACATCAGCGCGCAGATTCGCGAGCTGCTTGCCTTCCGCCGGGAGTTCCTTGCCGTCGATGGTGATGACACCGTCGTCGATGGTCTCCAAGCGGTTGATGGTCCGGCACAGCGTGGATTTCCCGGACCCGGACGGCCCGATGATCACCACCACCTCGCCGCGCTTCACCTGCAGATTGATGTCCTGCAGAACGTGCAATGCGCCGTAGTGCTTGTTAACGCCCTTGAGGGAGACGAGGGCCTCCCCTTCCTCATGTGCGGTCATGCCATGACCTTAGTCACATCTTTTGGGCAATGTGAACTCAAGCACACAATCTCTGCCGGATTGTGATCCACGCTGAGCTGGGCTGATCCCGTTAGCCTAAGACCATGAGCACGCACTTCACTTCCCCCCGGCACAACGAACCCCGGCGTCGCGGCCCCGTGGAACTGCGGCGCGGGCAGGCCGGCATCGAAATGGCGGACCAGCGGCTGCTGGACAGCGGCACGCCGGGCGCCTTCGTCCACTCCGACCCCTGGCGCGTCATGCGGATCCAGAGCGAGTTCGTCGAGGGCTTCGGCGCCCTGGCGGACCTCGGGCCGGCCATCAGCGTGTTCGGTTCGGCCCGCACCAAACCCGGCTCCCGGTATTACGAGCTCGGAGTGCAGATCGGCCGCAAGCTCGCGGAGAGCGGGGTCGCGGTGATCACCGGTGGCGGACCCGGCTCGATGGAGGCCGCCAACAAGGGCGCCGTCGAGGGCGGCGGGGTCTCAGTGGGACTCGGCATCGAGCTGCCGTTCGAGCAGGGTATGAACGAATGGGTGGACCTCGGCGTCAACTTCCGGTACTTCTTCGCCCGTAAGACCATGTTCGTGAAGTACGCCCAGGGTTTCGTGGTGCTGCCGGGCGGCCTGGGGACGCTCGACGAGCTGTTCGAGGCCATGGTGCTGGTCCAGACCCACAAGGTGACGTCCTTCCCGATCGTGCTGGTGGGCGTGGACTACTGGACGCCCATGATCGAGTGGATCAAGGGGACGCTGGTGGCCGAGGGGATGGTCTCCCCGCAGGACCTGGACCTGATCCAGCTGGTGGACGACCCCGACGACGCCGTGCGGCGAGTGCTCCACGACGTCCACCCGGGCACCTCGGACGAGCGCCCCGAATAGGGTTTCTCCCCGCGAGCCCCGCCCCGGTCCGTTGTCGGCCGGAGCGGGGCTTTCTGGCACCATGGAGGCATGAGTTTCCTCCTGGTCTTTCTCGCGATCGTGGTGCTCGGCGCGGCCTTCGTCATGGCCACGCCGCTGCTGCGCAGGATCAAGGTGGGAGGACGATCCGTGACCGCCCCCGATCTGGAGGACGGTTTCGAGGAGCCGGTGGCGAACCTGCCGGCCGTGCTGCTCCCGGAACGTCCCACACCCGCGGATGTGGACCGGCTGCGGTTCTCGCTTGGCCTGCGCGGGTACCGGATGGACCAGGTCGACGAGGTCCTCGATCGCCTGCGGGATCAGCTCGCCGTCCAGCAGAGCGAACTGAGCCGGCTGCGTGGCCGGCTCGCGGAGCTGACGGCGGGTGGCGCCGCCGTCGGGCCTGCTGCCAATGACCAGCCGCATGAGTGAGCCGGCCAGCCGCATGAGTGAGCCGGTCTCCGACCAGCTCCGCCGGGGTGTGGGGGAGCCGGCGCTGCGCGCCCAGGGCATGTTCATGTCGCCGCGGAGCTGGCCCTGGTGGGCCCAGCTCAGCGCGGTCTACGTGGCGGCACGGGTCCTCAGCTTCTTCGTGTTCTCCGGCGCCGCGTTCAAGCAGGGCATGAATCCCTGGATGCCGGCGAGCCCCGGGTACTGGGACTTCATCACCATCTGGGACGGCCGCTGGTACCAGACCGCCGCCGAGCAGGGATACCCGTCGCAGCTCCCGGTCGACGCCCTCGGAAACGTCCAGGAGAACGCGTGGGCTTTCTACCCGCTGTTCCCGCTGCTGGGGAAGGCCCTCTCCGGACTCCTGGGGATTCCGGTCCTGGCATCGTTGACTGCGATCGCCATGGTGGCCGGTCTCTGCGCCGTGCTGGTGATCTTCCGTCTCTTCCTCTGTTTCGCTTCCCACCGCACGGCCTTCTGGGGTGCGGCCTTCGTGGCCGTGTTCCCCGTGTCCGGGATTCTGCAGGTGCCGTATGCGGAATCGCTGAATCTCCTGCTGCTGGCCGCCTCGCTCCTGGCGGTCGTGCGGAAGCGCTACCTGACCGCGATCCCGTTCGTCATCCTCGCGGCGCTCTCCCGCCCCACCGGGGTGCCTTTCGGCGCGCTCGTGGGGCTGCTGCTGGTCCATCGCCTGTGGGCGCTCTTGCGGGCGCGACGCCGGCCGGCCCCGGAAGAGCTCGGCTCGCTGCTGCGTCACACGGCGCTGACCGTGGTGGCCTGCGCGGCCGCGCTCACCTGGCCGGCGCTCGCCTGGCTGAAGACCGGAGACCCCCAGGCGTACACCCGCACCGAGACCGTGTGGCGGGGGACCGACCTGGTGCCGTTCAAGCCGTGGTGGGACATGGCCGTCGGGCTCCTCGGACCGGGACTCGGGCCCGTCGCCCTCCTGCTGTTCGTGGGCGGGCTGGCCTGGGCCCTGCTGAAGGCTCCGGCGGTCCGGGCGATCGGCGTCGAACTCCGCCTGTGGTGTGCCTGCTACTTCGGGTACCTGCTGGCCTTCCTGCACCCTCAGACCAGCACATTCCGGATGCTGCTGCCGCTCTTCCCGCTGGCGCTGGCAACGGCATTCGTCTCGCGTTCGAGGGCGTACCGCTGGACGGTCGTCCTCATGTTCTCCCTGCTCCAGATCGTGTGGATCGTCTGGCTCTGGGCCTGGGCCCAGCTGCCGGGCGGCGGCGACTATCCGCCGTGACCTGGGGTCCTGCCCATGACCGGGTTGGTCCATCGATTAGCCTGTGACGCGCGACTCAGGGGATAATGGACTGGACGCACTCGACGAACGCAAGGAGAATCTCCTATGGCCGCCATGAAGCCCCGGACCGGGGACGGACCCATGGAAGTGACCAAAGAAGGACGCAGTCTCATCATGCGGGTCCCGCTGGAAGGCGGAGGCCGCCTGGTGGTGGAGCTCAACGCCGACGAGGCCGCTGAGCTCAAGGGCTGCCTGGAGGGCGTGACGCAGAGCTGAAGGCCTGCAGTGCTGAAGGCACACGGAGCGCGGCTGCTGGAAAGCGGCCGCGCTGCGGCATTTAAGGAGGCTCGGCTGAGCAGGCTCAGCGCTTGACCGCGGCGAGGAGGCCGTCGCCGGTGGTGAACACGGTCGTCAGCACGCCCTCGTCCTCGCGCAGGCTCTTGATGAGCTGGCGCAGGGCGACGGTGGTCTGGTCGCGGTTGGCGGGGTTGCTCACGCGGTCGCGGTCGAGGGCGTCGTTGAGCAGGAGGACGCCACCGGGCTTGAGCAGGCGGAGCGCCTGGGTGACGTAGAAGGGGGCCTGGACCTTGTCGGCGTCGATGAAGACGAGGTCGTAGGCGGAATCGGTGAGGCGCGGCAGGACGTCCTGGGCGCGGCCGGAGATGGTGCGGGTGCGATTGGCGGGCACGCCGGCTTCGGCGAACGCCACGCGGGCCGCGCGGAGGTGCTCCACATCGTGATCGATCGAGGTCAGCACCGCCTGCGGGGAGAGCCCGCGCAGCAGGTACACGCCGGAGACGCCCGCGCCGGTGCCGATCTCCACGGCGGTCCGGGCCTTCGCCGTGGCGGCGAGGACGGAGAGGGCCATGCCGGTGCCCGCGGAGACCGCGGGGACACCCAGGTCGAAAGCACGTTCCCGTGCCCGGAGGAGCACCTGGTCTTCCTCCGGCAGGCCTTCAGTGAAGGACCAGCTGGTGGATTTGTCGGTGCTCATGTGATTCGCCCTCTGCGGAAAAGATGTAATCGGAAGAAGCTCCCCAGATATTTCACAGGGAACCTTGACATGATAACGGTCAAAGTGCTGGCGATTGAAGCCGGGACTCGGTATGGCGCATACCCGCCATCGGGGGATGGATCGGAAGGGAGCAGGACATGCTGAACATGGCTGACAACCCTGCCACCGCGGTGGCAGGCGAGGACTCCGGCCCAATGGAAACGCCGCTGGAGGAATGGAAGCGCCCCAGCTGGGAGGAAGTGGTCACCAACCACTCCGCCAAGGTCTTCCGCCTGGCCTTCCGTCTCACGGGCAACCGCCACGACGCCGAGGACCTCACGCAGGAGGTCTTCGTCCGTGCCTTCAAGTCCCTGGACAAGTTCAAGCCCGGCACGCTGGACGGCTGGCTCCACCGCATCACCACCAACCTCTTCCTGGATCAGGTGCGCCGCAAGGCCCGCATCCGCTTCGACGGACTGCCCGAGGACGCGGACCAGCGGATCCCGGGCAACGAGACGAGCCCGGAGCGCAGCTTCGAATTCAACAACCTGGATTCCGACATCCAGGCCGCGCTGGACAAGCTGCCGATCGAATTCCGCACGGCCGTGATCCTGTGCGACATCGAGGGTTTCTCCTACGATGAGGTCGCCACCGCGCTCGGCATCAAGCTCGGCACCGTGCGCTCCCGGATCCACCGTGGACGTGCGCTGCTCCGGACCGCTCTGGCGGACCGCGATCCGCGTCGCACGGCCACCGGACGGCCCCAGCTCAAGCTCCCTCGCGTGGCGGGAATCCACTGACCGGAGACGCTCCGTGTCACTGAAGATCGGCCCCACGTCCGGGATCGTCCGGGAGGCGGGGGAGAGGGTAGTCTTTCCAACGTGATATTCGGTATTAATGGGCCAGAATTCCTGATCCTGCTGATCATCGGCATTCTGGTGATCGGCCCCAAGCGTCTGCCCGAATACACCCAGGGCCTGATGAATCTGGTCCGTGGCGTCCGGAAGATGGCTTCCGGCGCCCGCGAGCAGATCAAGGACGAGGTCGGCATCGACATCGACGAGGTCGACTGGCGCAAGTACGACCCCCGTCAGTACGACCCCCGCCGCATCATCCGCGAAGCGCTGCTGGAACCGGACACCCCGGCCGCGGCGTCGGCCGCCGTGGGTGCGGCCGCTGTCGCGACCGCCATGCCCGAGCGGGAGATCCCGCGACTGGCCGAGGGCGAAAGCGCGCCTTTCGACACCGAGGCCACCTGAGCCGAGCTGCCAGCACGACGACGGCGTGCCGACCACTGTGGGTCGGCACGCCGTCGCCGTCTCCGGGGTGAGCCGTGGCCGTCTGGACGGCCGACGGTCACCCCCGGGGGGTGACTCCGAGGGAGAGCCCGCTCAGCCCGCGTGGCTTGGCGGCCAGCGCGTCCGCCACCGAGAGCAGTTCGCGCGAGACCGCGGTGTCCGGGTGGGCCAGGACGACAGGCATCCCGGAGTCCCCGCCCTCCCTGAGAGCGATCTCCAGGGGCAGTTGGCCCAATAGTGGGACCTGGTAACCGAGAGTCTCCGTCAGGCGCTGGGAGAGCGTCTCACCGCCTCCTGAGCCGAACACCTCGAGCCGCTCGCCGCCCGGGGTGTCCAGGTACGACATGTTCTCGACCACGCCGACCACCTGCTGGCCGGTCTGCGTGGAGACCGTGCCGGAGCGTTCGGCGACGTCGGCCGCCGCCGACTGCGGGGTGGTGACCACCAGGACCTCGGCGGACGGAAGGAGCTGCGAGACGGAGATGGCGATGTCGCCGGTGCCCGGGGGCAGGTCCAGGAACAGGTAGTCCAGGTCGCCGAAGTACACCTCGGAGAGGAACTGTTCCAGGGCACGGTGCAGCATGGGGCCGCGCCAGGCCACGGGGGCGTTGCCCTCCACGAACATGCCGATCGAGATGACCTTCACTCCGTGGGCCACGGGCGGCAGGATGAGCTCGTCCACGCGGGTCGGGGACTGGGTGATACCCATGAGGCCCGGCACGGAGAAGCCGTGGACGTCGGCGTCGACGATGCCCACGCGCAGGCCCCGGGCCGCCAGGGCGCAGGCGAGGTTCACGGTCACGGAGGACTTGCCGACGCCGCCCTTGCCGCTCGTCACGGCGAACACCTTGGTGAAGTTGCCGGGCTGGTTGAACGGGATCCCGCGGGTGTCGCCAGGTCCCCGGAGCTGGTCTTTGAGCGCCTGCCGCTGCTCCGGGGTCATGACGGAGAGCTCCACGTCCACGGACGTCACTCCGGGGACCGTGAACAGGGCCGCCGTGGCATCGGCCGTGATCGTGTCCCGCAGGGGGCAGCCCTGGATCGTGAGGAGCACGCGCAGACGGACCGCGCCGTCGTCGTCGATCTCGACCGCGTCGACCATGCCCAGCTCGGTGATGGGACGCCGGAGTTCAGGGTCGATGACCGTGTCCAGGGCGCGTTGCAGCTGCTCCGTGGTGGGCGCGGTCATGCTCCCGGGTCCTGGCTGGGCTTCTTGATCTTCGGGATCTGCTGGGTGCGGGGGCCGCGCTGACGGTCCCGCTTGTCGCGGATCTTCTCCTTGACCTTGTCGGCCGTGGTCTCGCCGTCGCCCGTGCCGTCTTCGCCCGAGTGGAACTCCTCCTGAGCCTCGATGATGTCCTCGAGGAGGGAGCGCATCTCGGCGCGGACGTAGTCACGGGTGGCCACTTCACGCAGCGCGACACGCAGTGCGGCGAGTTCGCGGGTGAGGTACTCGGTGTCCGCGAGGTTCCGCTCGGCGCGCTGGCGGTCCTGTTCCAGTGCCACGCGGTCACGGTCGTCCTGCCGGTTCTGGGCGAGGAGGAGCAGCGGCGCCGCGTAGGAGGCCTGAAGGGAGAGCATGAGCGTCAGGAGGGTGAATCCGAGGGCCTGCTGGTCGAACTGCCAGTCGGCGGGGGCCCAGCTGTTCCAGGCCAGCCAGAACACGCAGAAGATCGTCATGTAGACGAGGAACTGCGGGGTGCCCATGAAACGGGCGAAGCCCTCGGTGGCCTTGCCGAACGCGTCCGGGTTTGGCGAGAACCGGGGGAAGAACCGGCCCCGCGCGGCGCGGGGGGTGTCCAGGCTGTACTTGTCCGCCCCGGGGCGGCGATCCTTCTTGTCAGCCATTGCGACCCCTCAGCTTCTTGAACGGGACGTCCTCGGCGTGGGCGCGCCAGTCTTCGGGCAGGAGGTGATCCAGGACGTCATCGACGGTGACGGCGCCGACCAGCCGGCCGGTGTCGTTCACCACGGGCAGGGCATTGAGGTTGTAGACCGCCATGATGCGGGCCACCTCGCTGATGTGGGCCTGATCCTGGACGGGCTCCAGGTTCTTGTCCACCAGATTGCCGATCGGTTCAGGCGGGGGATACCTCAGGAGCTGCTGAATGTGCACGACGCCGAGGAAGCGGCCCGTGGGGGTCTCCAGCGGCGGGCGGGCGATGAAGATGGAGGACGCGAGCGCCGGGGTCAGCTCTTCGCGGCGCACGTGGGCCAGGGCTTCGGCCACGGTGGCCTCCGGCGGGAGGATCACGGGGACCGGGGTCATGAGACCGCCCGCGGTGTCCTCGTCGTATTCCAGGAGGCGGCGGACGTCCTCGGCCTCTTCGGGCTCCATGAGCTGCAGGAGTTCCTCCTGCTGCGCCTCGGGGAGCTCGGAGAGGAGGTCGGCGGCGTCGTCCGGGTCCATCTCCTCCAGCACGTCGGCGGCGCGCTCGCGGTCCAGCGAGGACAGGATCTCCACCTGGTCCTCTTCAGGGAGCTCCTGGAGCACGTCGGCGAGACGTTCGTCCTGGAGTTCGCTGGCCACCTCGAAGCGGCGCTTGTCGCTCATCTCCTGCAGGGCCTCGGCGAAGTCGGCCGCCTTGAGGTCCTCGTGGCTGGCGACGAACGCCGTGGCGGCCTGCGGTTCGGTGGCCGCGGCCGGGACGGCGTCCGTCCAGTTGATGATCATGGTCTCGTTGCGGCGCAGCCGGGCGAGCGGGGAGAACGAGTGACCTCGGCGCACGAAGAGCTTGGAGACGAACCAGTCGCCGGAGCGGTGCTGGTCGATCGCGATGTCCTCGATCGTGGCCGAGCCCGAGCCGTCCGTGAGGGTGACGCGGCTGTCGAACATCTCGGCGACCACGAGAGTCTCCATGCCGCGCTGTTCGAAGCGGCGCAGATTGACGAGCCCGGTGCTGATGACCTGGGCCTGGTCCATGCTCGTCACGCGCGTCATCGGCACGAACACGCGTTTCTTGCCCGGGACTTCCACGACCAGGCCGACCGCATGCGGAGGCGCGTTGTTGGCGCGGGCCAGCACCACGACGTCGCGGACGCGTCCGAGCCGATCACCCAAAGGGTCGAAGACATCCAGACCGAGGAGGCGGGCAACGAAGACGCGGGAAGTAGGGTTGCTCACCCGACTAGGCTATCCACTTCGTCCACGTTTGGCTGAATTCCGGTTGCAGACCGGCTGAATAGGCAAGAATGTGGGTATGTCGAACTTGTTTGGTGCACCCAGGATTCCCGAGGAGCTCCGTTCCGTGCCGCAGGGCGTGACGGTGGGCTCCTACAACTCCTACCTCGATGCCCAGAAGGCCGTGGACTACCTGGCGGACCAGCAGTTCCCCGTCCAGTACGTCTCGATCGTGGGCAACGACCTGAAACTCGTGGAGCGCGTGACCGGCCGTCTGAGCTACCCGCGCGTGGCCATGTCCGGCCTGCTCAGCGGCGTGTGGTTCGGTCTCTTCATCGGTCTGCTGCTGTCTCTGTTCTCCCCGGGCGGCGCGTTCTCCGTGGTGACCTCGGTGCTGATGGGCGCGGCTTTCTTCGCGCTCTTCGGCATCGTCAGCTACGCCATGCAGCGGGGCAAGCGGGACTTCACCTCGACCAGCCAGGTGCTGGCCAGCAGCTATGACGTGATCGTGGCACCTGAGGTCGCGGGGGAGGCGAGCCGGCTGCTGCTGCAGCTTCCCATGCGGGGCAACGACGGCGGCAACCGGAAGCCCGGCCAGCAGCAGGGTCCGCAGGGCGGTCAGCACTCGGGCTACGGGCAGGGCCACGGTCAGGGCTACGGCCAGCCGCAGGAACCGCAGCGGCCCGAGGCCTGGGGCAATCCGTACGGACAGCGCGCCGAGGACGCCGGCCAGCAGGCTCAGGCGCCGGAACAGCAGGCGCCGTCCACGGTGTCCTCGGACTATCGCGACCTCCCGGACGGCCGCCCGCAGTACGGTGTCCGGCTGAACCAGACGCCCCCGGCGGCTCCCGCCGCGCCGGCCCACGAACCGCAGCACGCTGAGCCGCAGCCGGCTGAACAGCAGTTCGCGGAACAGCAGCACGACGCCGGGTACCAGCCCGACGCCGCTCCGCAGACGGAGCCGCAGGGCGAGCACGCGCAGCAGCCGGATGGCCAGCAGGACGACGGCCAGGCGCAGCATGACGAGCCTCAGCAGGGCCGGCACGGCGAGCAGCCCACCAAGGACCCCCGGGGCGAGTAGCACCGGCCGGTTCCGGCGGGACCACGAAGTGTGACGCCGCGCGTCGCACGGGTCCGGAACGACGAATGGCCCCGCACCGGGATTACGGTGCGGGGCCATTCTCATGCCCGGGGCGCGGTGCTCACGCTGTCGCGTTCAGCGCGCCACAACGGCGGTGAGCGGCACTCAGGCGCGCAGGCTCGCCATCCAGGCCTCGACGTCGTCGGCCGTGCGGGGGAGGGCGGCGCTCAGGTTCACGGCGCCGTCCGCGGTCACCAGGATGTCGTCCTCGATGCGGACGCCGATGCCGCGGTACTCCTCCGGGATCGCGAGATCCTCGGACTTGAAGTACAGGCCCGGCTCGATGGTGAACACCATGCCCTCGGCGAGTTCGGCGTCCAAGTACAGCTCGCGCTTGGCCTGGGCGCAGTCGTGGACGTCCATGCCGAGGTGGTGGCTCGTGCCGTGCGGCATCCAGCGGCGGTGCTGCTGACCGCTGTCCGCGACGGCCTCCTCCACGGTCACGGGCAGCAGGCCCCACTCGGCCAGGCGCTCGGCCAGGACGCGGGTGGCGATCTGGTGCAGTTCGCGGAACTTCAGGCCCGGGCGTGCGGCGGCGAAGGCCGCGTCGGCGGCGTCCAGCACGGCTTCGTAGACGCGGCGCTGCACCTCGGAGAAGGTGCCGTTGACCGGCAGGGTGCGGGTGATGTCCGCGGTGTAGAGGCTCTCGGCCTCGACGCCGGCGTCCAGCAGGAGGAGGTCGCCCTCCTTCACCTGACCGTTGTTGTTGATCCAGTGCAGGATGGTGGCGTTGTTGCCGGAGGCGGCGATGGTGTCGTAGCCGAGGTCGTTGCCTTCCTCGCGGGCCTTCGCGAAGAACGCGCCTTCCACGACGCGCTCACCGCGGTGGTGCGCGACGGCGCGCGGCAGGGCCTTGACGACCTCGTGGAAGCCTTCGACGGTGGCGGCGACGGCCAGCTTGAGCTGCTCGACCTCCCACTCGTCCTTGATCAGGCGGAGCTCGGACAGGGCCTCGGCCAGCTTCTCGTCGAGGGCGTCGAGCTGGGAGAGGTCCAGGTTCTCGGGGTCCTGGGCGGTGTTGTAGCGGGCGGTGTCCACCAGGGCGTCGATGTTCTCGTCCACCTTGCGAAGCAGGCGGATGGAGATACCGCCGATCTCGGAGGCACCGACGTTCTTGGTGATCGCCACTTCGAGTTCGTCGAGGTGCGCGGTCGCCAGGTCGAGGCGGGCTTTCAGGTCGGCCAGGCTCGGGCGCGGGCCGATCCAGAACTCGCCGGACCGTGCGTCCGCGTAGAACTGCTCGGTGTCGCGGCCGGCCATCGGGCGGAAGTAGAGGGTGGCGTGGTGGTGGCCGCCGTCGTCGCCCTGGCCGTCATCGGTGGGTTCGAGGATCAGAACCGCATCCGGTTCGTGGTCCACGCCCAGGCCCGTCAGGTGAGCGAAGGCCGAGTGGGGGCGGAAGCGGTAATCCGTGTCATTGCTGCGGACCTTGTGCGGACCGGCCGGGATCACCAGGCGTTCGCCCTTGAACTGCTCCGAGATCGCACGACGGCGGCGGGCGGCGTGTGCGGCGACGGCTTCCTCGGCCGGAAGCTCCTGCGAGGCGGGAGCCCAGCTGCTGGCCATGAAGGCCTTGAAGGCATCGGAGGAGGGGCGCTGCGAACGGTTGTTCACACGGTCCTCCAACGGCTGGGTGCTGGCATCAGTGGTGTGTTCTGCGTCATTCACCCTCCTATCGTCTCACTGATCCGGGCGGGCAGGAGCCGGGACCCGGAGTGCCACTCCAGGTGTTTGACTCGCGTCACGGACGAGTCCGCTGTATATGTCGTACTTCATGCCGAAACCCCGGCCGGCCCGGGGCGTCTGGGGAGCGTGGTGTTCCGCCGGATCGGTTCGGCAGCCCGATTCAAGGTCAGGTCATCGATGCGCGCGGAAGTGACGGATACGGCCCGGAGAGCCGGCCTGCCCCTTGCCTTCTTCGGCTTCCTCACCGCCGTCAGCATCTCGAACATCGGGGACAGTTTCCGATCGCTTTCCCTTGATCTGTGGTTCTACGAGGCATCTGCGGACAAGGAGGCAGCACGGGTCACGTTGCTGCTGATGACGATCCTCCCGGCTTTGGTGCTGGGCCCCCTCGCCGGCGCCGTGGCGGACCGGTGGGACCTTCGGCGGACCTTCCTCGTCACGACCGTGTTCCGAGGGCTTCTGAGTTTCGGACTTGCCGCTGCGGCATGGCTCGCCGGGCCGGGGTACCTGGCCGTGCTGATCGTGACCGCCTCGGCGATCTCGTCGGTGTTCTTCGCTTCGTCGGCGTTCGTCTTCCTTCCACGGCTGGTCAAGGAAGGTCTGCTCTCCCGGGCGAACGGCTACCTCGAGTCGGCCACCTGGGCCGTGAGCTCGGTCGGGCCTGCCCTGGCGTCGGGCGCCTTCGCGCTCTGGGGTGCGGTGCCCGCTTTCCTCATCGATGGCGTGTCCTTCATGGCCGCCGCGTACCTGTTCTCCAAGGTCGTCCGGAAGACGCCCGGAGCGGGCACTGAACGTGTGCCGTTGGCGGACCGGCTCCGGGTCTTCAAGGAGGAACTGCGGGAACTGGTGCTGGGCATTCCTCCCGCGGTGCGCTATCTGGCAGGACACCGTCCAGCTCTCGGGATACTCCTGGGTTCTTATGGGGTCACCATCACCGCCGCGGTCAACTCGTTCAGCCTGATCTTCCTGATCGCCTCCGATCTCGGGCTGCCCGCGGAGGTCTTCGGCTTCGTGCTGTCGCTCAATGGCATCGTGGCCGTCGCCGCCGCGGTTCTCACCGGCGTCTTCCTGCGCACCGAGGCTCTGCGCCGGTACTTCCTCGCCTGTCTGCTCCTGCTTGCCACATCGCAAATGATCATGGGGCTGTCGCCGAATGTGATCCTGTTGCTGGTGGGCGTGGCGGTGAGCGCGAGCGTCAATGCTCCGTACAACGTGGCCGTCACGACGCTGTTCCAGAAGTCGATCTCGGAGAAGTTCCTGGGGCGTGTCGAAGGTCTGGACGTGTCAGTGGACAACGCGCTGAGAATCATCGTTCTCCTGGCCGCCGCCTGGTCGGTGGGTTCCTTCGGGGCACGTCCGGCGCTGATCGTGTCGGGGGTGATCGCGGTCGTCCTCTGTGGCGTCGCGTGGTGGCTCACCCGGGAGACCGGTGAACCAGGGGAGCCCCGCCCGGTGAGGGGCGACGACGGCGACGGGTGAGCTCCGCGGGTCCGCCGGGACTACGCTGGGAGCGTGAGGATCGACCTGCATGCACACTCGAACATCTCGGACGGCACTCAGCCGCCCGCCGACCTCGTGGCCTCCGCCGCTCAGGCCGGGCTCGACGTCGTCGCGCTGACGGACCATGACACCACCGACGGGTGGGCTGAGGCCGCCGAGGCGGCGAAGGCTCTGGGCGTCGCCCTGGTGCCGGGCATGGAGATCAGCTGCCGCACCTCCGAGGGCATCAGCGTCCATCTGCTGTCCTATCTGCACGATCCCACGCACCCCGGCCTGCTGGAGGAGATCTCGAAGGCCCGCGACGCGCGGCTCAGCCGGGCCGAACACATGGTCGCGCTGCTCGCGGAGGACTACCCGCTCAACTGGGACGACGTCACCCAGCACCTGGCGCCGGGCGCCACCGTGGGCCGCCCGCACATCGCGGACGCCCTCGTGGCCGCAGGGATCGCGAGTGACCGGACCGAGGCCTTCGCCACGATCCTGACGTCCCATTCGCGGTACTACGTGCAGCATTACGCCGTGGAGCCGGCGCTCGCCGTCGAGCTCGTCAGGGACGCCGGCGGCGTTCCCGTGTTCGCCCATCCGGTCGCCAGTGCGCGCGGCCGCGTGGTGGGGGAGCGGACCTTCCACGAGATGATCGACGCCGGCCTCGGCGGCCTGGAGGTCTGGCACCGGGACAACCCGCGCGAAGGCCGCGAATACCTGCTGGGGCTCGCCGCGAAGCACGACCTGATCGTCACCGGTTCCAGCGACTACCACGGCAAGGGCAAGCCCAATCTGCTGGGCGAGAACCTCACGTCACCGGAGCAGCTCGCACGGATCGAGGAGCAGGGCCGTGGCAGCGTGATCCGGGGGTAGGACCTCAGGCTTGAGAGGATGTGGCGAGTGTCTGCCGGGCGATCAGCCGGAGGGTGAGACGAGCCGTGTCCAGGAGTTCATCCCGTCCTGCCCCGAGATTCGATTGTGCGGACAGTCCGTGCCACACCGACTGGATGAAGGACGTCAGTGTCTCCGGTGAGACGCCGGGGCGCAGCTCGCCGTCGGAGGCCGCCTGGCGAAGCCGCGTGAGCAGGGCCTCCGCGTTGGAGGCCTGCAGGTCCGCGATATAGGCGCGGGCGTCGAGGGTGCTCGTGCTGTCGGCCAGGGCGGCACTGCTGATGAGGCAGCCGGGATGAACCTCGCTGCTCTGGGTGAACTCGCCCACCGAATCGACGAGCACTCGCTCGATGACCGCCAGAACGTCCGGTTCGGCGACGGCCTGTTGGTAGATCTCGCGGTAACGCTCGGCGTAGGTCCGCACGGTCTCCTCGAAGAGGCCAGCCTTGCTCCCGAAGGCGGCGTAGAGGCTCGACGTCGAGATCCCCAGCTCCGTGGTCAGCGTACGGGTTGACGTCCCGGAGTAGCCGTGGCGCCAGAAGAGGCGAGCGGCACCCAGGATGGCGCGATCGCGGCTGAACGTCGAGGGGCGGCCTCGAGTGGTGGAAGACACCCTGGAATTATAGATCGTTTGCTCCATAATTGATTTATGGAGCAAACGATTCAAAAAACAGTGAAGCGTGACGACGGTAGCTGGGTGACGGTGGATGTGTACGGTGACCCCGCCGCGCCCGGCCTCATGATGGTGCCGGGCGTGATGAGCGACGCCCGGTCCTGGGGAGCCGTGGCGCGGGCGATCACGGCCTGGCCTTCGGTCGCCGTGCTGAACCGCCGGGGCAGGACGCCGTCTGGCCCGCTCACCGCGGACTACTCCCTGGATACCGAAGTAGGCGATCTGCTCGAGGTGCTGAACGTCCTCGGTCCTGTGACGACCGTGTTCGGCTGGAGCTACGGTGGCCTGATCGCTCTGCTCGCCGCCGGCCGGCATCCGATGGAGCAGGTGATCGCCTACGAGCCCGTCGAACGGCCCTTCGCCGCGGAGGTTCTTCCGGCACTGCGGGCGGCGGAGCAGGCGCACGATTGGGATCGGAGTGTGGAGATCGTCAACCGCGATATCTCAGGTTTCACGGCTGACTACGTCACGGGGCTGCGGGCGGATCCCGCCGTCTGGGAGGAACTCCGGCGCTTCAGCGTGCCGCTGTCCGCCGAACTGATGGCGCTGAACGCGGTGGCGCCGCCGAAGACCCTGGCGCCGGAAGCCGACCGGGTGGATCTCATCGTCGGCGAGCGCAACCGCCACCGTGAGCCCTATGGGGTGGCGTTCGACGCCATCGCAGCCCGGGTTTCCGGCGCGGGGATTCACGAACTCGCCGGAGTGGGCCACCTCGCGCATCTGGAGGACCCCGTCGGGCTGGGACGTCTCCTCGACGCCCTCGCCCGGATCGAGGACCAGGGCCGTGGCAGCGTGATCCGGGGCTGACGGGTCCGGTTACGCCGGTCTCGGCGCCCCTCTCGACGCAGTGCGCCGCAATGGGGGCGCGCCATGCCGACAAGGGCGCAACCGCCACCGAGGGCACACGGCCGGGAAGGCGCCCTCAGTCCAGCGTATGCACCGTGGCGGAGTCCGCGAGGCGGGTCGCCATGACGGACACGGCTGACGGGTTCTCGTCCACACAGACGAAGCGGCGGCCGGTCTTCGCGGCCACCGCCCCGAGGGTTCCGGAACCCGCGAAGAAGTCCAGGCACCAGTCGCCGGGGCGTGTGGAGGCCATGACCATGCGGCGCAGCAGCCCTTCCGGCTTCTGCGTCGGGTAGCCCGTCTTCTCCTTGCCCGTGGGGGAGACGATGGTGTGCCACCAGACGTCCGTGGGCAGCTTCCCGCGCTGGCGCTTCTCCTCGGTCACGAGACCAGGGGCCATGTACGGTTCGCGGTCTACCTCGGCCGCGTCGAAGTGATACGTCTCCGGGTCTTTGACGTAGACCAGGATGTTGTCGTGCTTGGCGGGCCAGCGGCGACGGGCGCGGGCGCCGTAGTCGTAGGCCCAGATGATCTCGTTCAGGAAACACTCCCGCCCGAAGATCGCGTCGAGCATCACCTTGGCGTAATGCACCTCGCGGTAGTCCAGGTGCAGGTACAGCGTCCCGTCCGGGGCCAGGAGACGCCACGCCTCCCGCAGTCGGGGCTCCAGGAACGCCCAGTAGTCCTCGAAGGCGTCGTCGTAGCGGTGCAGGTCCCCCCGCAGTGTCTGGTACGACCGTCCCTGGAAGCCGATCCGGTCACCTTCGCCTTCCGCGCTGCGGACCATGGTGGTCTGCTGGCGGCGCTGGGTGCGACCCGTGTTGAACGGGGGATCGATGTAGATGAGCGTGAACGAGTCATCCGGCAGGGCCGGCAGGAACCCGGCGTTGTCCGCTTGGACCACCAGGTTCCCGCCGTCCGGCTGCCAGAGCTGTTCAGCGGTCCGGGCCATGGATCCCGTCAGGATTCCTGGGCGGGGGCGCCGGCCTCGCGGGCCACGACCTCGCCGTTGCGGCGGCGGGTGCGGTTGCGCGGGCGGCGGCGACGGGAGTCGTCGTCGCTCTTCTTCTCGGCGGCAGGCGCTTCGGTGGTCTCCGCGGCAGGCTGACGCGTCCGACGACGGCGGCCCTCGCCGTCCCCGGAAGCCCCCTCGCTGCGCCGGCCATCGGAGCGGCGCTCGCCGCTGCGCTGACGGTCGCCTCGGGAGGAGGACGACGGGCGCTTGGTCACGCGCTTTCCGGTCTCGCCCAGATCTTCGAGGACCTCGGCATCCACGCCGGCCAGGACGCGCTTGTCCCGGGGCAGACGTCCCTTGGTGCCCTCCGGGATGTCCAGATCGGTGTAGAGGTGCGCGGAGGACGAGTAGGTCTCCACGGGCTCGGCGAAGTCCAGCCCCAGAGCCTTGTTGATGAGGGCCCAGCGGGGCATGTCCTCCCAGTCCACGAAGGTCACGGCGGTGCCCTTGTTGCCGGCACGGCCCGTGCGGCCCACGCGGTGGAGGTAGATCTTCTCGTCCTCGACGCACTGGTAGTTGATGACGTGGGTGACATCGTCGACGTCGATGCCGCGGGCTGCGACGTCGGTGGCCACCAGGACGTCCACCTTGTTGTTGCGGAAGGCCCGCAGGGCCTGCTCGCGGGCGCCCTGGCCCAGGTCGCCGTGCAGGGCGGCCGCGGCGAACCCGCGGTCCACGAGCTCCTCCGCCACCTTCGCGGCGGTGCGCTTGGTCTTGGTGAAGATGACGGTGCGGCCGCGGCCCCGGGCCTGCAAGATGCGGGAGACGACCTCGATCTTGTCGAGAGCGTGGGCGCGGTACACCAGCTGGCGGATGTCCCGCTTGGTGAGGCCCTCGTCGTCCGGGTCGGCCGCGCGGATGTGGGTGGGGCGCGTCATGTACCGGCGGGCCATGGCGATGACCGGGCCGGGCATGGTGGCGGAGAAGAGCATGGTCTGGCGCGTGCCGGCCGGGGTGGCGGCCATCAGCGTCTCGACGTCCGGCAGGAAGCCGAGGTCCAGCATCTCGTCGGCCTCGTCCAGGATGACGATCTTGATGTTGGAGAGGTTCAGGTGGCGCTGCTTGTACAGGTCGATCAGGCGGCCCGGCGTGCCGACCACCAGGTCGACGCCGTTCTGCAGCGCTTCGATCTGCGGCTCGTAGGCACGGCCGCCGTAGATGGTGGCGATGCGGACCTGGTGCAGCCGGCTGGCGGTGGCGAGGTCGTTCGCGACCTGCACCGCGAGCTCGCGGGTCGGGACGATCACGAGGGCCTGCGGAGCACCCGGGACCTGCAGCTTCGAGTACTTCGGGTCATCGCTGGTCACGATGCGCTCCAGCGCCGGGACGCCGAAGCCGAGGGTCTTGCCCGTGCCGGTCTTCGCCTGGCCGATGATGTCGTGCCCGCCGAGCGCGACGGGGAGCGTCAGCGCCTGGATGGGGAACGGGTGGACGATGCCGGCCTGGGCCAGGGAATCGACGATCTCGGCGCGGACGCCGAAGTCCGCGAAGGTCTTCTGGACCTCGGCGTGCGGTTCCGCCGTGGTGGTGATGGTCTCTTCCGGCTCGACACTCTCGGTGCCGCTGGTGTCGACCAGGACTTCATGACTGTGGGTTTCGCTCACGCGTGCCTCCTTGGCATTGCTCCGCCAGCGCCGGGACGGGCGTCTGCCAACCTTGGCGACGGCACCGGTCGTTCCAGGAAAGAACCCGGAGAAGGCGGAGTACGGGTGGAAGCCGATCGCGGTCTGCGTGGGCCGCACTGGCGGCCATCAGGGGTGCCGGGCCCGTGAAGAACGGGCGGGGCGGGGGAAATCAATGGTCAATCAACGACCGGGCATCCATGACTACCCCTTCATTCTAGGGGATGGAGGGCTGATTCCCCGGATTTCACCCCTCGGCTGCGGCCGGTGAGGTCTCTTCGACCAGGCTGAAAGTGACGGAGCGGCCCTTGATGTCCGCGGCGTCCAGCCGGACCTTGACCCGGGTCCCGGGTTCCATGACCCCGGTGCAGCGTGCCGAGACCGCCGGGTCGAGCAGCTGGACCGTGGCGACCGGCGCGGTGGCGTTCTTCCCATTGCCGGTGGAGATGACCACGGCGTCGAAGACCTCTCCCAGGCGCGGCAGCATCAGCGCGGCCTCGACCGTGTCGATCGCGGCGCGGTCCAGGCGGGACGAGCGCTGCTCGGCGGCTTTCATGAGGTCCGGCACCTGAGCCAGGCTGTCTCGGGCCCAGGCCGGGACTTCGGTGCCCTGGCTCAGCGCTTCGCAGACCACGAGCACCCAGCGGTCGACCAGACGGCGCAGCGGCGCGGTCGCGTGGGAGTAGGGCGCGGCGATGGCGGCCTGGATGGTGTCCTGGGGGACCTCGCCGTCGAAGGCCAGATAGCCCGCGCCGCGGAAGAGGGCGGCCGCCGCATGGATGATCGCGAGGTCCTTCGGCTGAGCGGGATCCAGTGTCCTCAGGTATTCGCCGTAACTCATGCCGCCCGGGCCGTGGGCGCTCCACGGTTTGCCGAGGGCGGCGGTCTGGCGTTCGAAGGTCTCGAGGGAGCGCGCGTCGGGAGAGGGCATGGTCCTCAGGATGCCCACCGAGCCGCGCACCATCAGGTCCGCGGCCGCCATGCCCGTCATCAGCGAGATCTGGGCGTTCCAGTCCTCCACGGGGAGGGGGACCTCTGTGAGGAGGCGGTAGGCGCCGGTCTCCGGGTCCTGCTCCACCACCTGGGCGGGGAGTTTCAGGGACGCGCCGCCCCGGAGGCGTTCCAGCTCGATCCGCTTGAGCCCCACCTCCCGGAGGAGCTGCAGGCACTCGCTGGCGGTGCCGCCGTCGATGGCCTCCTGCACGCCCTGGTAGCTCAGCTTGGCGCGCGAGCGGACGCGGGCCCGGCGGACCGTGGCGTTCACGACGGCGGCGGTGGAGTCGAGCGTGAACTCCCAGAGGAAGGCGGACCGGTCGACGTCGGGCAGCAGACTGCCGGCATCCTCGGAGATCGCTTCCGGGTGGAGCGGGATCCGTCCGTCGGGGGCGTACAGGGTCAGCCCGCGACGACGGCACTCGGCGTCCAGCGCCCCGCCCGGCGCGACGAACGAGGGCACGTCCGCGATCGCGTAGTAGACGGTGTAGCCGTCCTCGTGACGCTCGATGAAGAGGGCCTGGTCCAGATCCGTGGACGACGCCGGGTCGATCGTCACGAACTCGACGTCGGTCCGGCCCCAGTCCGGAAGCGCGTGGGCGCGGATGGCGCGCTCGGTCTCCTCGAGGACCTCGGGCGGGAAGGCCTGGGGGACTTCGAGTTCTTCGCGGAGTGCCGTGAGCGCCTCCGCGAGACCGTCCTGAACTCCTGGGGCGCCACTGGGGATCCATGTGTTCGTCACGCTCACAGGCTAGCCCCCGGGCGGACTCCCGGCTTCTCCGACATCCCGCCGAGCCCTGCTTCTGGCATACTGACAGCAAAATCATCACCGCGTGTCACGGCCGTCAAGGCCAGTCAGGAGCAGGGCCAGCCATGACGAATCAGCCCGAGTCCCAGCAGCCGCAGCCTCAGCAGCCGCCGGTTCCCCCGCAGCGCCCCCAGAATGCGCCGACCCAGCAGGGCCAGGGGCAGCCGCAGGGCCAGCCGCAGCAGTATGGCCAGCAGCCGGGACATCAGCCGCAGTACGGCCAGCAGCAGTACGGCCAGGGCGGGCAGCAGCCCCAGCAGTACAGCCAGCAGCCCGGAAACCAGCAGCAGTACAACCAGCAGCAGTACAACCAGCAGCCTTACGGCCAGGGCCAGCCCACGCAGCAACAGGGTTACCCGCAGCAGGGCCACTACCAGCAGTACGGCCAGCAGCAGAGCGGCCAGTACCAGCAGCAGAGCCAGTATCAGCAGGCCGGCCAGGCCGCGCCGCAGCAGTACGGTCAGCCGGGTGGATCGTATGGCCAGCAGGCGTACGGTCAGCAGCAGTTCGTCTATGGTGGCCAGTCCGCCGCAGTGCCGGGCCCCCTGGACCCGGGTGCCAGCCTCGGCTTCATGGCCGCCATCAAGACGGTGTTCCGGAAGTACGCCACGTTCACCGGCAGGGCGGGCCGTCCGGAATTCTGGTGGTGGTTCGTGTTCGTGGCCGTGATCGGCGTCGTCCTCAGCACCCTTGCCGTGATCTTCTTCAGCACTGGCCTGTCGCAGGCGGTCGCCGACGGTGATTACACGGAGATCCCCGGCACCGGTCAGGCACAGGTCAACTCGAACGCCTCGATGATCATCGGCTTCGTGCTCTGGGGTATCGCCGGCCTGTTCTCGCTGGCGGTCCTCGTGCCGACCCTCGCCGTCGGGGCCCGGCGTCTCCACGACGCCAACTTCAGCGGCTGGTTCCTGCTCCTCTACCTGGTCCCTATCGGCAACCTGGTGCTCCTGTTCCTGTGGGCTCAGGCTCCCAAACCCGAAGGCGCGCGCTTCGACGCGAGCTTCTGACGCCGTCGTCGACGGCCAATCTGGAGCCGAAAGGCCGCCACGGAGCATCTCCGTGGCGGCCTTTCCTTTCCCTGGGGCGTTCCGTGGGCGAGACTGGCGGGAGAACAGGACACCACCAGGGAAAGCGTGAACATGAGCCAGCCTCCGAACCACCCCGGCGACACCCCTTCCGCGAGCGGCGCGCAGCCGCCGCAGCCCGGCACCCAGCCGGTCCAGCCCGGCACGGGCGCACCGGTCCCGCCGGAGACCGCGCCCGGGTATTCACAGCAGTACCCGCAGCAGCACCCCCAGGCCTACCCGCAGCAACACCCGCAGGGCGGTCCCGCCTGGCAGGCTCCCGCGTGGCCGGCGCCCGGATGGGGTCAGCCCGTCCCGTTCGTGCCGCGCCCTCGCGTCGGGTTCGTGGACGCCATCAAGTCCGGCTTCCGAAACTACGCCACCTTCAACGGCCGTGCGGTCAACTCCGAG
This sequence comes from Arthrobacter sp. Y-9, assembly GCF_029690065.1. Classification (NCBI taxonomy): domain Bacteria; kingdom Bacillati; phylum Actinomycetota; class Actinomycetes; order Micrococcales; family Micrococcaceae; genus Arthrobacter; species Arthrobacter sp. Y-9. The sequence continues at coordinate 2,557,163 of NZ_CP121463.1, read as the reverse complement.
TTCTGGTGGTGGTTCGTCTTCGAGTACCTGGTGCTCGGGATCCTCGGCTATGTGGCGTACTTCTTCCTGTTCGCCGGCATCATGACGTCGCTGGGCGGGGCGCTGTCGACGTCGTCCCGGCGCGGTTACCGCAGTCCGGAGACCGACTTCATCTGGAGCGCTCCGCTGGTGGCCGGGATCGTGCTGGGCATCCTCTTCGTCATCGTGGCGCTGGCGCTGCTGATCCCCGGGCTCGCTCTGCGGGTCCGCCGTCTGCACGACGCCGGATACAGCGGCTGGTTCGTCCTGCTGAGCCTCGTGCCGTTCGGTTCGGTGGTCGTGCTGGCGCTCCTGGCCATGGAAAGCAGCCCCGAAGGCATGAAGTACGGATATTGAGCCTGCTCAATGGGGAGTTTTCCCCATTGAGCGAAGGCTGGATGTGGTGGAGACTGTACGGTGAAGAAGCATCAAGCGCACCCATGAACAGGGAAAGAACAGGACCATGACGCAACAACCCGATTGGCAGAACAACAACGGCGGCCAGCCGCAGCAGCCGTCCTACGGCCAGCAGCCTCCTCAGGCACCCCAGTACGGGGCCCCTCAGGCGCCGCAGGCTCCTCAGTACGGCCAGCAGCAGCCGTACGGCCAGCAGGGCTACCAGCAGCAGCCCGCCAGCCCGTACGGCCAGCCCGCTTACAGCGGCGGCCTCTACCCGCCGTACGTCCCGCGCCCGAGCGTCGGATTCTCGCAGGCCATCAAGATGGGCTTCGCCAACTACGCGAACTTCAAGGGCCGCGCCAGCCGGAGCGAGTTCTGGTGGTGGTACCTCTTCCAGGCACTGGTGGCGGGTATCCCGATCGCCATCGGCTACGGTCTGTTGATTGGTGGGATCGTCTCTCAGTCGGCGTACTCGGACTCCTCGACCGGTTACACGTCCTCTTCGGACGTCACCTTCACCGGGGCGATGGTGTTCGGCACCATCCTCCTGATCCTGGGTGGCCTCATCGGACTGGCCCTTCTGGTGCCGTTCATCGCCGTCGCGTGGCGCCGTCTGCATGACGCAGGCTTCCCCGGCCCGATGTATTTCCTGGGCCTCATCCCGTACGTGGGTGGCATCATCCTCATCGTGCTGTGTGCCATGCCCAGCAAGCCCGAGGGCATGAAGTACGAAGTCCAGTAGCTCCGGCTGCGACGACCACGGCCCCGGCGCCTTCGCGAGAAGGCGGCCGGGGCCGTGGCTGTTTAAGAGAAGTGTCAGGCGTCGGGGAGCTCCGCGAGCAGGCGGCGTGCGGCGTCCGCAGGGTCCGCGGCCTCGGTGACGGCGCGGACCACCACCACACGACGGGCCCCGGCCTCGACCACCTGGGCCACGTTGCCGTGATCGATGCCGCCGATGGCGAACCACGGGACGGAGGTCCCGGTCGAGTCCGCGTACCGGACCAGATCGAGACCCACCCCGGCGCGGCCGGGCTTGGTCGGAGTGGCCCAGAGCGGCCCCACGCAGAAGTAGTCGGTCTCACCGCGAGCCGCGGCAGCGAGGGCGGCGTCCACCTGCTCCGGCGCGTGGCTCGAGAGGCCGAGCAGGACGTCGTCGTTCAGCAGGGAACGTGCGGCAGGCAGCGGCAGGTCCTTCTGGCCCACGTGCAGCACCGGGCTGCCGGAGAGGCGCGCGATGTCGGCGCGGTCGTTCACGGCCCAGAGCTTCCCGTGGCGTTCGGCAGCCTCGCGGAGCACTGCGAGGAGCTCCAGTTCCTCGGCCGCTTCGATCTTCTTGTCCCGCAGCTGGATGATGTCCACCCCACCGGAGTACGCGGCGTCCACGAAGTCCGCGAAGTCCCCTCGTTCCGCCCGCGAATCCGTGCAGACGTACAGTCGTGCGGCGGCGAGGGAAGGTGTCGCAATTGCTCGATTACCCATGGGCTTCAGCCTAGTTCCTCTAGACTGGTGCGGTACTGCGGGAGCCGGAGCGGATGGTCACATTCGCCGGCTGAGAGGGCTTGAGCGCCGACCGCCACACCTGATCCGGTTAGCACCGGCGTAGGGAAGGACGAGGAGCATGGAACAGGAGCCGGTGGACGTCGCCGTGATCGGCGCGGGCATCGTAGGCCTGGGGATCGCCTGGACGCTGCTGTGCTCCGGCCGCCGCGTGACCTTGATCGACCCGGCCCCCGCACAGGGCGCGACCTTCGCCGCCGCCGGCATGCTGGCCCCGGTGAGCGAGTACCACTATCAGGAAGAAGCTCTCCTGGCGCTGACCCTGGAATCGGCGGCGCTCTGGGAGGATTTCGCCGCCCCGTTCGGGCCCCTCAACGGCCACCAGACGACGCCGACCCTCGTGGTGGGCTTCGACGCGGCCGACCGTGCCGCGCTCGCCGACCTGCAGGCGGCGCAGCAGGCACACGGCCTGGAGGTGCAGACGGTGTCGCTGCGCGAGGCGCGCCGGATGGAGCCCCTGCTCTCGCCGCAGCTCTCCGGCGCGTTCCTCACTCCGGGTGATCATCAGGTGGATCCGCGGGTCCTGCACGCCGTGATGCTGGAGGCCTTCCGCCGCGACGGCGGGACGGTGCTGACCGAGCGGGCGGATGGGCTGCACTGGACGGCGGACGACGACGGCGGCTCCTCCACGGACCGGGTGGCGGGAGTCCTGCTCGCCTCGGGCCGCGTCGTGGCCGCCGAAGAGGTCATCGTGGCGAACGGCCTGGCGTCCCCTGAGCTGAGTGGGCTGCCCGAGGGGCTGGACCTGCCGATCCGCCCGGTGTACGGGGACATCCTGCGACTGCGGATCCCGGAACGCCTGCGGCCCTTCCTTTCCGCGACGGTGCGCGGCTCGGTCCGCGGAATCCCCGTCTACCTGGTGCCCCGTGAGGACGGCACGGTGGTCATCGGAGCGACCCAGCGCGAGGACGGGCAGGCCGGAGTGTCCGCGGGCGGCGTGCATCAGCTCCTGCGGGACGCTCAGCAGCTGGTCCCCGCAGTGGCGGAGCTCGAACTCGAAGAGATCACGGCACGGGCGCGGCCCGGGACACCGGACAACGCGCCCCTGCTCGGCAGGGTCGCCGCCGCACACGGAGGCGAGGTGGCCGGACTGGTCATCGCCACCGGATTCTTCCGCCACGGCGTCCTGCTGACACCCGTGGCGGCCCGGGCGGTCCTGGACCTGCTCGACGGACATGACGACGGGCGCTGGGCGGCCTTCCGGCCCGACCGGTTCAGCCCGGGACTTCTGAACGAACACACAGTGGAGGCGCACGCATGAACATCACGGTGAACGGCGAACGGCGCGCCGTGGGGGAGGACGCCACGGTAGCGGTCCTGGTCTCCCAGGTGACCGGACGCGAGATCCTGGCGGACGGAAGGGCAGCGGACGGCCGCCGCGTCGGGATGGCCGTGGCCCGGAACGCCACCGTGATCCCGCGGAGCCTGTGGTCCGGGACCGTGCTGGAAGACGGCGACGAACTGGAACTCGTGACCGCGGTGCAGGGAGGCTGACATGACGGAGATGCTGCAGGACCAGGGGCTCGATCCCTTGGTGGTCGATGGAGTGGAGCTGGGGTCCCGGCTCATCATGGGCACGGGAGGGGCGCCGAGCCTGGACGGTCTGGGCGCCGCGCTCGTCGCCTCCGGGACGGAACTCACCACCGTGGCGATGCGGCGGTACAGTCCGGCGCAGAGCGGCTCCTTGTTCCAGCTGCTCGTGGACCAGGGGATCCGCGTTCTGCCGAACACGGCCGGGTGCTTCACGGCGCGCGACGCCGTGCTGACCGCGGAACTGGCGCGCGAGGCCCTGGAGACGGACTGGGTGAAGCTCGAGGTCATCGCCGACGAGCACACGCTGCTGCCGGACGCCGTGGAACTGGTGGACGCCACCGAGCAGTTGGTCTCCCGCGGCTTCAAGGTCTTCGCCTACACGAACGACGACCCGGTCCTGGCGCTGCGCCTCGAGCAGCTCGGCGCCGCCGCCGTGATGCCGCTGGGCGCCCCGATCGGCACGGGGCTGGGCATCCTCAATCCGCACAACATCGAAGTGATCGTCTCGCGGGCCTCTGTTCCCGTGGTGCTCGACGCCGGCATCGGCACGGCGTCCGACGCGGCGCTCGCCATGGAACTGGGCTGTGATGCGGTGCTCCTGGCCACGGCCGTCACCCGTGCGCAGGATCCGGTCCGCATGGCGACCGCCTTCCGGCACGCCGTGACGGCGGGCCGCCTGGCCCGCCTCGCCGGCCGTATCCCGCGCCGCGAGCACGCACTGGCCTCCTCCAGCATGGAGGGCCGGGCCGAGTTCCTCTGAGCCACGGGGGTCCTCCGGGACGTTCCTCTGACGCCCAGAGGGCAGGGTGGAAGATTCCGGGGCGGGGGCTCCGGCGCGGATCGCGGCGCGCGGCGAGACCCGAGCGAGAGGCGACAACGACTGAGGGGCGCCTCCCGGACCTGAACGGTACGGGAGGCGCCCCTCGGCGTCGCGCCTGAAAGACGTCCGGCCTGAAGGAATCAGACCTTCAGGATTTCCGTCAGCGCCTTGGCGTCCTCGGCGGATCGGCGGGAGCTGAGGATCCAGGACACGGAGAACGACGCCGCGATGCCCAGGACCAGCGGTCCGATCCACGGCAGCCAGGTCCAGCCGGGCAGGTAGCCCAGTCCGAACGCGATGAAGATGATCCAGCTGAGTGCGGTGACCAGGACGCCCGCCCCGGCCGGGAGTGCGGCGCCCAGCGTGGCGCGCTGCCGGTTGACGGCCCAGGCGAGCGCGCCGACGGCCGCCACGAGCAGGACCGGGATGATCAAGGACAGCATGTCTGCCTACAGAGCGCCGAAACCGACGCGGCGCTGCTCTTCCGGGCCCATCTCGACGTAGCCGAGGACCGCTGCGGGGATGATCACGCGGCGGCCCTTGTCATCGGTCAGGGAGAGCTGTCCGCCGGAGGCGAGGGCCTCGGAGACGGCGGTGGCGATGGCCTCCGCTTCCTCGGAGGACTCGAACACGACTTCGCGAGCGACGTTCTGGATGCCGATCTTTACTTCCACAATTGCCTCCTGGCAGTTTCGTGCGGGCCACGGACGAACACGGCGCACCGCAGGCTTCAACAGCTGTTCCAAGCCTAATATGGCGGGCCGGGGGAGAAGGCCTGTTCGGGCACGCTGGGAGCGAACACGGGGTCGGGCGGAGCGGAGGCGCGCGCTCAGCTCTCCTTCGGGAAGCGGCTGATGCCGCGCCAGGCGAGGCGGTAGATGAGGTCGCTGGCGACGTCGAGGTCGAGCTTCCCGTCCGTCTCGAGCCAGTACCGCGCACTGACCTGGGCCATGCCGGCCAGGCCGCGTCCGAGGAGCTGCGCTTCCAGGAGGGGGAGTTTCGTGTCTTCGGCGATCACCCGGGCGACCGCGTCCGCGAAGGTCCGGTTGAACGTCTCCAGACGGTCGCTGACCTCCTCGTCATTGGTCAGTCCGGATTCGAAGACCAGACGGTGCGCCTGATCGTCGCCGGCCATGAACTCGAAGTAGGCCCGCATGACGGCCTGGACGCGGAGCTTGTTGTCCGTGGTGGAATCGATGGCCGTCAGGAGCATGTCCGTCAGCACCGCCAGATGGCTTTCCAGGAGTGCGAGGAAGAGTTCCCGTTTGGAGGGGAAGTGCTGGTAGAGGACCGGCTTGCTGACCCGGGCCGTCTCGGCGATCTCGTCCATCGCGGCACCGTGATAGCCGTTCGCGACGAACACCTCCTGGGCCGCCTGGAGCAGCTGTGCCCGCCGTTCGTCCCGGGGAAGACGCGCGGTACGAGCGCCCGGCCGTGCTTCGCTCACCGTCACATTCCATCCTTTACTTCCAGCGCCATCCCTGTGCGTCCGGCGTGAAGGCCAGTTTACCCATAGGTAATATGACGCGTGTGAGGCGGTGGGCATACATTGAAGACATGTCCTCCCTGACTTCCCGCACCGCTTTGCCGCCCCTGGTCGAACCCGCGGCGGATCTGACCCGCGAAGAGCTCGAGCGCTATTCGCGCCACGTGATCATCCCGGAGATCGGCTCCGAGGGCCAGCGCCGGCTGAAGAACGCGCGCGTCCTGGTGATCGGCGCCGGTGGGCTGGGCTCGCCTGCGCTGCTCTACCTCGCGGCGGCGGGCGTGGGCACCCTGGGCGTGGTGGACGACGACGTCGTGGAGCTGAGCAATCTCCAGCGGCAGGTGATGCACACGGTCGATCGTGTGGGGCTGCCGAAGACCGAATCGGCCGCGCTGGCCATCGCCGAGCTGAACCCGTTGGTGACCGTGGTCCAGCACCGCGTCCGCCTGGACTCCTCCAACGCCGTCGAGCTCTTCCGGCAGTACGACCTGATCCTGGACGGCGCCGACAACTTCGAGACCCGCTACCTCGTCAACGACGCCGCGGCGATCGCGGGCAAGCCGTACGTGTGGGGCTCGATCTTCCGGTTCGACGGGCAGGTGAGCGTGTTCTGGGAGCAGCACGGCCCCACCTACCGGGATCTGTACCCCGAAGCCCCGCCGGCCGGCAGCGTCCCGAGCTGCGGCGAAGGCGGCGTGTTCGGCATGCTGTGCGCCGCGGTGGGCTCCCTCATGGTGAGCGAGGCCATCAAGCTGGTGACGGGCGTGGGCCGGTCCCTGCTGGGCCGTGTCGCGCTGTTCGATGCCCTGGGCGGGTCCTGGCGGGAGATCACCGTGCTCAAGGATCCTGAGGCGCAGCCCATCACCGAGCTGAGCGACTACGCCGCGTTCTGCGGCATCGCACCCGCGGAGGAGGCGTCGTCGGAGGCCGGCGGTGAGGACGACGGAGTGATCGACGCGCGGCGCCTGGCTTCGATGCTGGAGCAGCGCGACGCCGGGACACGGGACTTCCTGCTGGTGGACGTGCGGGAGACGGGGGAGCGGGACATCGTGGCGATCCCGGGCTCCGTCCTCATCCCGCAGGGCCGGATCCTGGCAGGCGACGCGTGGAACGAGCTGCCGCGGGACACCGAGATCGTGTTCCACTGCAAGGCGGGCAGCCGCTCCGCGAACGTGCTGGCCGCCGCGCGCCGCGAGGGCTACACGAAGGTCAGCCACCTCGACGGCGGCGTGCTGGCATGGGTGCGGGACGTGGAGCCGGGCAAGCCGGTCTACTGAGGGTTCGGGCCTGAGCGTCCGGATGTCCGGGTTCCAGGCCCGGAGGCCTCAGGCGCTGAGGTCCTGCTGAGTCTGAACCTGCTGAGTGTGATCCTGCGCGGCGCCGCCGTGCGACGGGGCTTCATGCGCAGGGCAACCGGCCTCCGACGCGGCAGGCTGCGGCTCGGCGACGTCGATGCCGTAGAGCGCCTCGATGGCGTTCACGTACTGCTCCTGCAAACCGGCGGCGGCGAGTTCGCGGCCGCGGACCATGGGGGTGTGCAGGAGCTGCTTGACCATGCGGCGCAGCGCGAACTCCACCTCCTCGGCGGCGGCGGTGCAGCCGTGCCTGGCCCGCACGCGCTCCATCTCGGAGTCGAGCACGGACATGGTGTGGCGGCGCAGCGCCACGATGGCGGAGTCCACGCTGCGGGAGCGCCGCTCCGCTTCGAATTCATGCGCGGCGGAATCCACGATCCGGGTGGCCTCGGCCAGGGATTCGGCGGCTTCCTCGGGCGCGGCGAGCCGCACGGATTCCAGCGTGAGGAGTTCCACGCCGTCGAGCTCATCCACGGCGGGGTCGAAGTCGCGGCTGAGCGCCAGATCGATCACGATCAAGGGCCTGGGCTCCGGGCCGCGGACCTCGGCGAGCTCCTCGGCGGACACCCGGCGGTCCGAACCGCTGCAGCCGATCAGGACGTCGGCTTCGGCGATCGCGGCGGACAGATTGTCCGCGTCGAGCGCGGTGCCGCCACGGGCCGCCACGAATTCGCCCGCCCGGCCGGAGCCGGAGAAGACGCTGACCCGGGTGCAGCCGCGTTCGCGGAGCAGGGCCATGGTGGCTCCGGCGTAGGCGCCGGTGCCGAAGAGGACCACGCGGGTGTTCTCCCAGTCGCGGTCCACGGACAGCTCGGTGGCCAGTTCGAGAGCCACGGAGACGATCGAGAGGCCGCGGCTGCCCAGGGCGGTGCGGGTGCCGACCTCCTTCGCCGTGCGGCTGGCTGCCTGGAACAGGCGCACCAGGCCGGGGCTCGCGGTGCCGGAATCCTGGGCGGTGATGAGGGCGCGGCGCACCTGGCCCGCGATCTCGCGTTCGCCGACGACGGCGGAGTCGAGTCCCGCGCCGACCGAGAAGAGGTGGCGGGCCACTTCGGGGCCACGGCGGAGTGTCAGGGCCTGGGAGACGGTGTCCACGTCCAGGCCGCTCTGGGTGGTGATGTTCTTGAGAAGTTCGTCACGGGCCGCTTCCAGGCCGCGTTCGGTGGCGGCTTCGGCGTAGATCTCGAAGCGGTTGCAGGTCGCCAGGACCACGGAGCCGTTCAGCGCGAGGTCCTCGGCGGCGTCACCGGAGCGGCCCGGCAGCGGCGGCGACATGGCGCTCCGCGAGGCGACGGCGGAAGCGCCCTTGCTCAGCCGAGCAACGGTTTCGAGGTTCAGATCGGCGTGGGTCGCCGTGAGGGAAAAGAGCACCACAGTGGCACCATCTTATGCTCTTCGCACCTTTGTAGAAAAACCGGCCGCGAATCCGCGGATCCCAGCAATGGCGCGGAAATCACTGACACAGTGTCAGTGACGAAGTGTCGTCAAGTGGGAGCCCCGAAGGTAGGCACAATCAAGATATGCCTTCCATGCTCCAGGCCCTCCCGGCTGCCCACCCTCTGGTCACCGGCGCCACGTCGGATTCCCCGCTGATCACCGCGTACCGCGGAGGCAAGCCCACCCGTCGGCCCGTGTGGTTCATGCGCCAGGCCGGCCGCTCGCTGCCCGAATACCGCGAGGTCCGCCAGGGGATCTCCATGCTGGACTCCTGCCTCAAGCCCGAGCTCGCCGCGGAGATCACGCTGCAGCCCGTGCGCCGCCACGACGTCGACGCCGGCATCTTCTTCTCCGACATCGTGATCCCCCTCAAGCTCGCGGGCGTCGGCGTGGACATCGTCCCCGGTGTCGGCCCGGTCCTGGAGAACCCGGTGCGGACGGCTGCGGACGTCGCCGCCCTGCCGAAACTCACCTGGGAGGCCCTCGAGCCCATCCGGCAGGCCGTCCGGCTCACCGTCGAGGAGCTGGGCAGCACCCCGCTGATCGGTTTCGCAGGCGCCCCGTTCACCCTGGCCGCCTACATGGTGGAAGGCCGCCCGTCGCGCGACCACCTCGGCCCGCGGACGATGATGCACGCCGACCCCGAGACCTGGGAGGCCCTGGCCGCCTGGGCCGCCGACGCCTCGGGCCTCTTCCTTCAGGCGCAGCTCGAAGCCGGCGCCTCCGCCGCCCAGCTGTTCGACTCCTGGGCCGGTTCCCTCGGCCTGGCCGACTACGAGCGCTACGTCGCCCCCGCCTCCGCCCGGGCGCTGGACGCCGTCCGCGGCCTCGGCGCCCCGCTGATCCACTTCGGCACCGGCACCTCCGAACTGCTGCCCGCCATGCATCGGGTCGGCGTGGACGTCATGGGTGTCGACTACCGTCTGCCCCTCGACGAGGCCAACCGTCGCCTCGGTGGCGCGGTCCCGCTGCAGGGCAATATCGACCCCGCCTTGCTGCCCGCTCCGTGGGAAGTCCTGGAGGCCCATGTCCGCAAGGTCATCGCGGCGGGCGCCTCCGCCCCGGGCCACGTGGTCAACCTCGGTCACGGGGTGCCCCCGGAGACGGATCCTGACGTGCTCACCCGTGTGGTCGAGCTCATCCACTCGATCGGGTACTGAGCCCGCCATGTCCCAGCACACCCAGCCACAGCAGGGCCGCGGCCCTGCCCCGGTGACCGCGCCCGCCGGGGTGCGGCGCGCCGTCGTCGTCGGCGGGGGAGTGTCGGGGCTGCTGGCCGCGTACCGGCTGAGCGCCGACGGCGTGGCCGTCACCCTCGTGGAGGCGCGGCCCGTGCTGGGCGGTGCGGTGGGTTCGCACACTGTGGGCGGGCTGACGCTCGACTCGGGCGCGGAGTCCTTCGCGACGCGCGGCGACGCCATCCCTGCTCTCCTGACGGAGCTGGGACTCGACCAGGACGTGGTCGCGCCGCATCCGTCGGGTGCGTGGGTGAGGCTTCCCCAGGGGCCGCGCGAACTCCCGAAGACCGGTGTCCTCGGCATCCCGGCCGATCCCTGGGACGAGGAGGTCCGCCGCACGCTCGGCTGGACCGGATCCCTGCGGGCGAGCCTCGACCGGGTGCTGCCCGGCAATCTCGGCGCCGGTGCGGACGTCAGCAGCGTGGCCCGGCTGGTCAGGCTGCGGCAGGGCCGGCGGGTGCTGAAACGCCTGGTCGAGCCGGTGGTGGGCGGAGTCCACGCTGCCGATCCGGGCCTGCTCGATGTGGACATGGTGGCCCCCGGCCTGCGGAACCGGATGAGGGAACACGGCTCGCTCGGCGCGGCCGTCCTCGCGCAGCGGCAGTCCGCCCGGGCGATCGCCGGGGACTCGGACCGGTCCGGAAGCCCTCGCCGTGCGGGGTCCGCCGTCGCGGGTCTCCGTGGCGGCATGCACCGGCTGGTGGAGGCGCTGGAAGCGCGCGTCCGGGAGGCCGGCGCCCGCGTGCTCACCTTTGCCGTGGCGCGGCCCGTCAGCCGGGACGCCGAGGGCGTCTGGACCGTTCCCGTCGAGCGCGACGGCGCGGCGGAGACGCTGCGCGCCGAGCACCTGGTCGTGGCGCTGGACGGCCCTGCCGCCGTCGAGCTGCTCGCCTCCCAGGTGCCCGCTCTCGCAGCGCACCGCCCCGAGCCGGGGGCGCGGATCAAGCTCGTGACCCTCGTGGTCGACCAGCCCGAGCTGGATGCCCGCCCCCGCGGCACCGGCATCCTCGTGGCGCCCCAGACGCAGGGTGTGCAGGCGAAGGCCCTCACGCACGCGACCGCGAAGTGGCCGTGGCTGGCCGAGGCCGCAGGGCCGGGCGTTCACGTGCTGCGCCTCAGCTACGGTCGTCAGGACGGTGACCCGGGTCAGGGGCCCGGCCCCGCCGCCCCCGAGAGCGACGAGGAGCTCTTCCGGGCTGCCCTGGCCGATGCGTCCGAGCTGCTGGGCGTGCCCCTCGCCGCGGAGGACGTGCTGGATCACGACGTGGTCCGCTGGTCCGGGGCGCTGCCGTTCGCGGCGGTCGGACACCGGCAGCGTGTCGCGGCCGTCCGGGAGCTGTGCGCTGCGGAGCCGGCACTCGACGTCGTGGGAGCATGGCTGGCGGGAACCGGGCTCGCCGCCGTGGTGGCGGACACGCTCAAGATTTTCACCGGAGCCGGGACCGGTTCCGGGCAGGGGCCCTCGCGGGCCTAGAATTCTACGTATCGTAGAAGTCAAAAGAAGTACCGAAGTACACAGCGGAGACGGACATCCGATCACTTCCGATGCAGGAGGACACAGCAGCATGAGCCACGCAGCAGCAGGACACCACGCCGGGGCGCCGGAGCCCCAGGGCGGCGGCAACGAGTTCTTCACCCTCTGGGCCGTCTTCAAGCGCACCGGCGCCGTGGAGCGTGCCGAGGGCGCGGTGGCCGCCTTCGAGACCCTCGTCGAGTCGCTCTCCGAGCATCAGGTGACCCTCCGCGGCGCCTACGACGTCTCCGGCATGCGCGCCGAGGCCGACGTCATGCTCTGGCTGCACGGCGCCAAGCCGGAGGAGCTGCAGGCCGCACTGCGCCGCATCCGCCGCACCGAGCTGTTCGCCGGCACCGAACTGGCGTTCTCCGCCATGGGCGTGCACCGTGACGCGGAATTCGCCAAGAGCCACACCCCGGCCTTCTCCCGCGGCGTCCCCGCCGAGGAGTGGCTGTGCGTCTACCCGTTCGTCCGCTCCTACGAGTGGTACATCCTCCCCGCCGAAGAGCGCGGCCAGATGCTCCGTGAGCACGGTCTGCTCGGCCGCGAGTTCCCGCAGGTCCAGTCCAACACCGTGGCATCCTTCGCCCTGGGCGACTGGGAGTGGATCCTGGCCCTCGAAGCGCCGGAGCTGGTGGACCTGGTGGACCTGATGCGCCACCTGCGTCACAGCGAGGCCCGTAACCACGTCCGCGAAGAAATCCCGTTCTACACCGGTCGTCGCATCCCGGCGGCCCAGATTGCCGAGGTCCTTGCATGAGCACCCCAGTCGACGCCGCCCTCGAGGCGCTGCACATCAGCACCGAACCGAACCCCGTCACCGACCGCGGCCGCATGGCCCCGGCCGAGTACGACGCCGTCCTCCTCGCCTCCTTCGGCGGGCCCGAGGGCCAGGACGACGTGATCCCCTTCCTGCGGAACGTCACCCGTGGCCGCGGCATCCCGGACGAGCGCCTCGAAGAGGTCAGCCACCACTACCGCGCGTTCGGCGGCATCAGCCCCATCAACCAGCAGAACCGTGAGCTGAAGGCGGCCATCGAGTCCGAGCTCTCCGCCCGCGGCCTCGACCTGCCGCTCTACTGGGGCAACCGCAACTGGGACCCCTACATCCCGCAGACGCTCCAGCAGATGTACGACGACGGCCACCGCCGCGTCCTCATGATCACCACGAGCGCCTACTCCTGCTACTCCAGCTGCCGCCAGTACCGCGAGGACATCGGCCTCGCGCTCACCGAGACCGGCCTGGACGGCAAGCTCCAGGTGGACAAGGTCCGCCAGTACTTCGACCACCCGGGCTTCATCCTCCCGTTCGTCGAGGGCACGCTCGAGGGCCTGCAGAAGATCCGTGTGGCCCTGGAAGCCGAGGACGGCTCCCGGGACTCGGAGATCCGCGTCCTCTTCGCCACGCACTCCATCCCCACCCGTGACGCCGAGGCCGCCGGCCGCAGCGCCGACGAGCCCCGCGATTTCGAGGGCGGCTCCGCCTACGTCGCGCAGCATCTGGCCGCCGCGCGCGCCATCATGGCCGTCGTGGCCCCCGAGGTCGCCTGGGATCTGGTCTACCAGTCCCGCTCCGGCGCCCCGCACGTGCCGTGGCTCGAGCCGGACATCAACGACCACCTGGAGGAGATCGCTCCGCAGGGCGTCAAGGGCGCCGTGATCGTGCCTCTCGGCTTCGTGAGCGACCACATGGAGGTCGCCTGGGACCTGGACACCGAGGCGCTGGAGACCTGCAAGGAACTCGGCGTCGAGGCCGTCCGCGTGCCGACCCCGGGCACGCACGGCACCTTCGTGGCCGGCCTCGTGGACCTCATCAGCGAGCGGACGGTGGCCCAGAACATCGCCGACCGCCCGCACGTCACGGACCTCGGCGCCTGGTACGACATCTGCCGTCCCGGCTGCTGCGAGAACTTCCGCGGCGCCAAGCCGGTGATCGCCGAAGCCGGTGTCACCCTCGGCACCACGCACGACGCATACCCGGCCTAGGCCGCATCACCCGGGGACACCGGGACAAGGAGGAAGAGAAGAGCATGGGCGTCCGCATCGGAACGCGTGGGAGCCAGCTGGCTGTCACACAGTCCCAGCACACCGCAGATCAGCTGGCCGCGGTCGGCGGTTTTGAGACGGAACTGATTCGCATCAAGACCGACGGCGACGTCCTCACCGGCCCGCTGTCCCAGATGGGCGGCACGGGGGTGTTCGCCGTCGCGCTGCGCGACGCGCTGCTGGTGGAGCGCTGCGATGTGGCCGTCCACTCGCTCAAGGACCTCCCGACGGCGGCCGTCCCCGGCCTGACGATCGCGGCGGTCCCGGCGCGTGAGGACGTCCGCGACGCGCTCTGCGCGCGGGACGGCCTCACGCTGGAGACCCTGCCCATCGGCTCGAGGGTCGGCACCGGATCCCCGCGCCGGGCGGCCCAGCTCCTGCTGACCCGTCCGGACCTGGAGATCGTGGACATCCGCGGCAATGTGGACACCCGTCTGGGCCGCGTGCCGGGCCTCCCGGGCAACGCCGCGGACGCCCCGGGTGACCTGGACGCCGTGGTGCTGGCCGCCTCCGGGCTGAAGCGGCTGGGCCGGACCGATGTCATCAGCGAGTACCTCGAGACGTCCGTCATGCTCCCCGCCCCCGGGCAGGGTGCCCTGGCCGTCGAGACCCGCAGCGCCGACGCGCCGCAGGACCTCTCGCAGGCCGCTGCGCCGGACGTTCTGGCGCAGGCTCTCGCCGCGATCGACGACGCCGACTCCCGGCTCGCCGTGACCGCGGAGCGCGCGCTGCTGGCGCGGCTCGAGGCCGGCTGCGCCGCACCGGTCGGTGCCCATGCGTTCCGCAAGGGCAGTTTCCTGCACCTGCAGGCCGTGGTCTGTGCGCCGGACGGCACCCGGCACGAGCGCCGTTCCAAGGCGACGGACGTCTTCACCGAGGTGGGAGCGACCCTCCTGGGGATCGAACTGGCTGAGGAACTCCTCGACGCCGGGGTGGCGGACTTTGCCGACCTCGGCTGAGCGGCCCTCCGCCGAGGGGTTCCCGCAGACGTCCACCGACTTGGAGGACCGGGACATCCGGGCCGAGCGGGAACGCCTTGGCCTGGACCCCGAGCGCCTGCCGCTCGCCGGCCGCACCGTGCTCCTGACCAGGTCCCCGGATCGGGCGCAGGTCATGAACCACGCCCTGAAGGTCCACGGCGCGTGGCCGGCGCTCCTGCCTCTCATCGACTTCGAGGCCGTGACCGACCCGTCCGCGGTGGTCGACGCGGTGGACCGTGCCATCGCCGGCGAATACGACTGGCTGGTGGTCAGCAGTATCACCACGGTCCGGGCTTTGGTGCAGTACGCGGGCACCGAGCGCTGGAAGGCGCTCACCGAGGCGCCGGTCCAGGTCGCGACCATCGGGCCCACCTCGCGGGCGATCCTGGAACGGCTCGGACTGACCGTGGCGCTCGCGCCCGAGGACCGGCAGTCCGCGGAAGGACTCCTGGCGCTGTGGACCGGACAGGGTCACCGGATCCTCCTGCCGCAGGCCGACATCGCGGGCACGGTGCTCTCCGAAGGGCTCCGGGCCGCCGGGAACACCGTGGACACCATCACGGCGTACCACACGGTGGACGCCCCGGCCCGGCCGGAACGCCGCCTCACGGTCGAACTCGGCCGCAGCGTGACCGGTGCGCCGAGCGTGTCCTCCTTCGCGATCCTCAGCCCGGAACAGGCCAGGCAAGCCGATGCGCACGGGCGGCTCGACGCCGTCGTCGCGGCCTCGCCGAGTGCCGCACGCGCCGTCGTGGAGCGTCTCGGTGACGCCCTCCAGGCCCGCTTCGTGGCGATCGGGCCGAGCACCGCGGCCGAGGCGGAGCGCCTCGGCCTCACCGTGGCCGCCGTCGCGGCCACCCCCACACCCCAGGGAATCGTCGACGCCGTCATCGCGGCGCTGGACGACTGACATTCAGGAGAAGAACCCATGGAACTCCACCACCGTCCCCGCCGTCTCCGGACCACCCCCGCCCTGCGCCGTCTGGTGGCCGAGCACCGCCTGGCGCCGGCCGAGCTGATCCTGCCCGCGTTCATCCGCGAAGACCTCAGCGAGCCGGCCCCGATCACGTCGATGCCCGGCGTCGTGCAGCACACCACCGATTCCCTCAAGCGCGCGGCAGCCGAGGCCGTGGAGCTGGGAGTGGGCGGCATCATGCTGTTCGGCGTGCCGGCGGTGCGCGACGCCGAAGGCAGCGCGAGCCTCGACCCCGACGGCGTGCTGAACAAGGCCATCCGCGACGTCCGCGCCGAAGTCGGCGACGAACTGGTGGTCATGAGCGATGTCTGCCTGGACGAGTTCACCGATCACGGCCACTGCGGCGTGCTCGACGCCGACGGCCGCGTGGACAACGACCGCACGGTCGAGATCTACGCACGGATGGCCGTGGCACAGGCGGAGGCCGGCGCTCACGTCCTCGGCCCGTCCGGCATGATGGACGGCCAGATCGCCCCGATGCGTTCCGCGCTGGACGCCGCAGGATTCCAGGACGTCTCGATCCTGGCCTACGCCGCCAAGTACGCCTCGGCGTTCTACGGCCCGTTCCGTGAAGCAGTGGATTCCCAGCTTCAGGGCGACCGCCGGACCTATCAGATGGACGCCGCCAATCGCCGCGAAGCCCTGCTCGAGGTCCAGCTGGATCTCGACGAGGGTGCGGACATGGTCATGGTCAAGCCGGCCATGAGCTACCTGGACATCCTGGCGGACGTCGCTGAGATGAGCCCCGTGCCCGTGGCGGCGTACCAGATCTCGGGCGAGTACGCGATGATCGAGGCCGCGGCCGCCAACGGCTGGATCAACCGCGACGCGGCGATCATGGAGTCCGTCCTGAGCATCAAGCGGGCCGGTGCCGATATGATCCTGACGTACTGGGCCAGCGAGCTGGCCGGGTGGCTGCGCCGGGGCTGAACCCGAAGGTGTTCCGGGGCGTCTGAGACGGCGCCCCGTACGGCGCGGCCGGCAGGGCGTCCCGGATCGGCCGTGGCGCCGATGACGAGGGGGACGTCGATGGGTGCGGAGCGGGCTGCGGGGAAAGCCTGGACGAAGGCGGTTCCGACGGGGCCGAGGGAGTCCTGGATCGACGTCCTGCGCGCTCAGGGCCAGGCGGTGTTCTCCGGGCGCGGCCTGAGAACACTGCTGTCGCTCGTGGCGGTGATCCTCGTCTTCTCGGTGCTGGCCGGCGTCGTGCTGACGATCGTCCTCATCACGATGCTGGCGACGGTCACCGGCCTTCCCCTCGACGCCGGCGCCCTGGCCGAGCACCCGGAGACCGCCGTCGTCGTCCTGCTGGTCGAGGCGGGCATGCTGCTCGGCGGAGGGCTCGACGCGACCTTCCACGGCGCGCAGATCGCTCAGGGCACCGCGTTCTCGCAGCTCCATGCGACCGGGCTGGTGATGAGCTTTCTCCTGCTCCTCTGGTGGTGTGTGCGAGGTGTGTACCGGCGGTCCAGCCGCCGGGAAGAGAGCCCCTGGCCGATGACGGCGATTCTGGCGCGGGCGTTCTGGGAGGCGTTGTTCACCACGTTCGTGGTCGTGCCCGCGCTCGGGTTCTGGTCCCCGACCGTGGACCTTCCGCTGACTCTCAGCGTCACTCTGCAGACGCGCTGGTGGTCGATGGCTCTCACCGTGTTCACCCTGGTCTTCCTGGCGGCGGTGACCGGCCGTCTCCAATGGCTGCGCGCACCGGGCCAGGGTCTGCTGGAACTTCTCGTCGATGAGGTGCGGCGGATCACTGTCCACTTCCTGGTGGCGTTCACGGTCATCGCGACGGTGTTCGCCGCCGTCGCCCTGGCCGAGGCTCCTCCACAGCCGGACGTGCCGGGTGACGGCACGCTGGGCCCAGCGCTGCTCTTGACGGACCCCGTGTACCTGGGGTTCCTCGCTGCGGCAACGGTGCTCGGTGGTGGGGTCATCACGTGGTCCTCGGTGGCGCTGCCCATCCGCGCTCTGGTGGAGACCCCTGCTCCCTTCACCTCGGGCTTCGGACCGGAGGGCGCCGCAGCGGCGACACCGCTTCTGCTCGGACTCTGGATGCTGGCACTCGTGCTGGCGCTGCGCCCCGCCGTCGTGCTCGGACTGCGACGGCGGGCCGCCGACAAGGCGCTGGCCGCCCGTGATCTGGCCGAGGGGCGTCCGTCGGGTGCGGACGAGGGACAGGCGCGAAGCTGGGAGTCGATCCGCTCCCGCAGGAGGAGGGTAGGCCGTGCCGTGGCTCTTCCGGTGCTCGTGACGGCCTTGCTCGTGGTCCTGCAGCAGACGTTCGTGAATGCCGTCTCCTGGTTCGAGCCCGTGATGATGCCTCCGTTGGACGGTCCCGCGCCGGGGTACTCCTCAGGGGTGTCCCTGCCCTGGTACCTTCCCCTGTTCGGCGGCGTCTTCACCGCCCTGATCTCGGCCGGAGCGGCGTGGCTTCCGTCCCTGCTCGAGCGCGCGCCCCGGCTGATGGGCCTGCTCGCCTGGCGCACGCGGGAGCTGGCCGACTGGCAGGCGGCCCGTGGTCTCACGGAGCGGGCCGGAGGCACTTCGCCTGCGGGGCGGCGTCCAGCGGCGGAGGCGTCCGTGGCCGGGGCGTGGGACGCGGGCAGCGGTGACGTCGAGATCCGGGAACTGGAGTACGACGGGCCGGTCCCGGACGGCCCGTTCCGCGGCCGGGAATGAATCCGGACCACCCTCGGTTTGCATGCATATGCATACAGATTCCACGCACTCGGTTCATCTCGGCGTCGACACCTTCGGTGATGTGACCCTCCGCCAGGACGGCGCGCCCAAGTCTCATGAGGAAGTCCTCCGCGACGTGGTGGAGGAGGGGGTCCTGGCCGATCAGGTGGGTCTGTTCGGTTTCGGCGTGGGGGAGCACCACCGCAAGGACTTCGCGGTCTCCGCGCCGGAGGTGGTCCTCGCCGCGATCGCCGGGAAGACGGAGAACATCCGCCTCTCCTCGGCTGTCACCGTGCTCTCCTCCGACGACCCCATCCGCGTCTTCCAGCGCTTCTCCACCCTCAACGCCATCTCCGGCGGACGGGCCGAGGTGGTGCTGGGCCGTGGATCGTTCATCGAGTCCTTCCCGCTCTTCGGCTACGACCTCGAGGACTACGAACTCCTGTTCGAGGAGCGCCTCGCCCTCTTCGACAAGGCCCGCTCGCAGAAGCCCATCCACTGGGAGGGCCGCACCCGCGGGCCGATCCGCGGGCTCATGGCGTATCCGCAGGTCTCCGACGGGCTGCTTCCCGTGTCGATCGGCGTCGGCGGCAGCCCGCAGTCGGTGGTGCGCGCCGCGAGCTACGGCTACCCGATGACGCTCGCGATCATCGGCGGCGACCCCGCCCGCTTCCGTCCCTACGTGGACCTGTACTACAAGTCGCTCGAGGAGCAGGGCAAGGAGTGGCAGCCCCTCGCCGTGCACTCCCCGGGCCACGTGGCGGAGACGGATGAGCAGGCTCGCGAGGAGTTCTTCCCGCACTGGCTCGCCAGCCGCAACAAGATCGGAGCCGAGCGTGGCTGGGGTCCCGCGAGCCGCATCGAGTTCAACGAGCAGGTCGCGGCGCACGGCGCGCTCTACGTCGGTTCGCCGGAGACCGTGGCCCGGAAGATCGTCACGGCCAAGAAGAACCTCGGCATGCAGCGCTTCGATCTGAAGTACTCCAACGGCACGCTCCCGCATGCCTCCATGCTGAAGAGCATCGAGCTGCTGGGCACCCAGGTCGCGCCGCTCGTCAACGACATGCTGGCGTAGCAGCACCGAGGCGTTTCCCTGACAACGGACTTCCCCCGGCGTTCCGGCGCCGGGGGAAGTCCGTTGTCGCGGGGAGAGCGATGCCGGGCGTCAGCGCGCCGACCAGCCCCCGTCCATCGTGTAGCCGGCCCCGGTGACCATGGCGGCGTCGTCGGAGGCGAGGAAGCGGGCGAGTGACGCGACCTCCTCCGGTTCCACGAGGCGTTTGATCGCCATCTCGGTCAGCATGACCTTCTCCAGCACCTCGGAGGGGGTGATGCCGTGCGCGGCGGCCTGATCCGCGATCTGCTGTTCGACCAAGGGAGTCCGGACGTAGCCGGGGTTCACGCAGTTCGAGGTGACGCCGTGGGCCGCGCCCTCCAAAGCGGTGGCCTTCGACAGTCCTTCCATCGCGTGCTTGGCGGTCACGTAGGCGCTCTTGAACGGCGACGCCCGTAGCCCGTGCACCGAGCTGATGTTGATGATCCGTCCCCAGCCCCGGCGGTACATTCCGGGGAGTGCGGCCCGGATCAGGAGGAAGGGCGCCTCCACCATGAGCCGCTGGATCCGTCGGAACGTGTCCGGGTCGAACTCGGTGATCGGCGCGACCTTCTGGAATCCGGCGTTGTTGACCAGGACGTCGCAGTCCAGCTCGAGGGTCTCCAGAGGGGCGGTGTCCAGGAGGTCGACGGCCCACGCCTCTCCGCCGATCCGGGTGGCCACCTCCTCCGCGGCCCGGCCGTCCACGTCCGCCACGACCACGTGCAGCCCGGCGTCCGCCAGGGCCGTGGCCACGGCGGCGCCGATCCCCGAGGCCCCTCCCGTGACGAGCGCCTTCCGCCGCCGGTCCGCGCTCATCGCAGGGACTCCTTCGGATGTCCGACGACGGCGGCGGACGCCCCGCGACCCGGCGCGGCTCCGGCGTCGAGGGCCCGCAGGGAGATCCCGCGCGTCTCGCGCAGACACAGTGCCGCCACCAGGGTGATGACGCCGGCGACGGCGAGGTACACGGCGGTGGGCCACCAGGAGCCGGTGCTCTTGAGCCATTCGGTGGCGAGGACGGGTGCGAGCGATCCCGCCACGATCGAGGTCACCTGGTAGGCGATGGAGACCCCCGAGTACCGCATCCGCGTGGGGAACATCTCCGCCATGATGGCCGGCTGCGCGGCGTACATCAGGGAGTGGAACAGCAGGCCGACGATGATCGTGAGCACCACGATCCAGGTGTTCCGCGTTCCGAAGGCGGGGAACGCCCAGAAGCCCCAGGTGCCGCCGAGGATCGCGCCGGCGAGGTACACGGGCCGCCGTCCCACACGGTCGGCGAGGCGTCCCACGAGGGGGATCGCGATGAAGTGGCACACGTGCGCCACGGCGATCATGCCGAGGATCTCCGCCGTGTTCACCTTGAGGGCCGTCCCGAGATAGACGATCGAGAACGTCACGACGAGGTAGTACAGGATGTTCTCCGCGAAGCGCAGCCCCATTCCCACGAGGACGCCGCGGGGGTACTTGCGCAGGACCTCCCAGACCCCGAACCCGGCGTTCTTCTCGCGGTCCATCTCCGCCTTGGCCTCCTGGAACACCGGTGCGTCCGTGATCCTGGTCCGGATGTAGTACCCGACCAGGACCACCACGGCGGACAGCCAGAACGCCACGCGCCAGCCCCAGGACAGGAACTCCGCCGGAGCGAGGACCGAGGTCATGATCCAGAGAACCAGAGTGGCCAGCACGTTGCCGAGGGGCACCGCGGCCTGTGGCCAGGACGACCAGAAGGCCCGTTGACCGTCAGGGGCGTGTTCGGCCACCAGGAGCACGGCGCCGCCCCATTCGCCGCCCAGCGCGAGGCCCTGGATGAAGCGGAGTGCGACGAGGAAGATGGGCGCCCACACCCCGATCTGCTGGTAGCTCGGGAGGCAGCCCATCAGGACGGTCGCGACCCCGATCATCATGATGGTGATCTGCAGGGTCTGCTTCCGGCCGACGCGGTCGCCGAGATGCCCGAAGACCACGCCGCCCAGGGGCCGAGCGATGAAGCCGACGGCGTAGGTGATGAAGGCGGCGATGATGGCGTCGTACTCGTTGCCCATCTTAGGCAGCAGGATCTTGTTGAAGACGATCGTCGAAGCCGTGGCATAGAGGAAGAAGTCGTACCACTCCACCACGGTCCCGGCCATGGAGGCGGAGACGATGCGGGTCAGGAGCGGACGGTCGGCGGCCGCTTCGGCGGATTGTTCTCTGGTGCTCATGGAGTTCCTCCGGTGTCTGCAGTGAGCCGGCACCACCGCGTTATGATGCGCGTCACTGGATCCCTGCCAGTATCGCTGCGCGAATTTGCCGCATCAATGGCCAGTGCCGCACCACGAATGTGCAGAATTGCACAGCACGTGGTGGGCGGCGGGTCTAAGGTGGTGCCCATGACGACGCCGTCACCCTCGCCGGATCAACTGCTGGTCCTCCTGGAGGTCTCCCGCTCCGGACGGTTCACCGTGGCCGCCGGAGCCCTGGGGCTGAACCACACCACGGTGGCCCGGAAGATCGCCGCCCTGGAGAAAGCGCTCGGAGGCCGCGTCCTGGTCCGGTCGGCCGGCGGCTGGGAACTCACGCCGCTGGGGGAGCGGGCGGTGGGCGTCGCCGCCCAGGTGGCCGACGCCGTCGCGCGTCTGGGGCCCGAGGCGGAAGACCCGGTGACCGGGGTGGTCCGCATGACCGCCACTGACGGATTCAGCGCCTACATCGCCTCGCCCGCGGTGGCGGCGCTGCGCAGGACGCATCCCGGTCTCGCGGTGGAGCTCGTCACCGTGACCCGGCGCGCCCAGCAGCAGCGCTCCGGCGTCGACATCGAAGTGGTGGTCGGGGAGCCCCAGGTGCACCGGGCGGAGGCCATCCCGCTGGGCGCCTACACGCTCGGCATGTACGCGTCCCGCGACTACCTGGCTCGGCACGGGACGCCGGAGTGCGAGGAGGATTTCGCCCGGCATGGCCTGGTGTACTTCGTGGACTCGATGCTCCAGGTGGATGACCTGGACGCCCCGCGACGGCTCGCGCCGCAGATGCGGGACGCCCTGACCTCCACCAACGTCTTCGTCCATGTCGAGGCCACGCGGGCCGGCGCGGGTATCGGCTTCCTGCCCTGTTTCATGGCAGACCGGCATCCGGACCTGGTCCGGCTCCTCCCGGAACGGTTCAGCGAACAGCTCCCGTACTGGATGGTGGTCCGCGCCGACGCGCTCCGCCAGCCCGCCGTCGCAGCGGTCATCTCGGCCATCCGGAGCAAGGTGGCGGAGGAGCGCGAGATGCTCCTGGGACGGCCGGTCCCGGGGGCCTCCTGAACGTGCGTGGAGCCCTCCCGGAGTGGGAGAATGGAGTCATGACCCACTCCGAAGAGCTCTTTGCCCGTGCCCAGCAACTCATGCCCGGTGGGGTGAACTCGCCCGTCCGGGCGTTCGGCTCGGTCGGCGGCACTCCTCGGTTCATGGCGGGCGCGAAGGGCGCCTACCTGTACGACGCCGACGGCCAGGAATACGTCGACCTCGTCTGCTCCTGGGGCCCCGCGCTCCTGGGCCACGCGCACCCCGCCGTCCTGGACGCCGTGCACCAGGCCGTGGACCGCGGCCTCTCCTTCGGAGCGTCCACCGAGGACGAGGGCCGCCTCGCCGAACTGGTCATGCAGCGCGTCCCCGCCGTCGAGCGCATCCGCATGGTCTCCACCGGCACCGAGGCGACCATGACCGCCATCCGCCTCGCCCGCGGTTTCACCGGCCGGGAGCTCGTCATCAAGTTCGCCGGCTGCTACCACGGCCACGTGGACTCGCTCCTCGCCGCCGCCGGCTCCGGCCTGGCCACCCTCGCGATGCCGGGCAGCGCGGGCGTCACCGAGGCCACGGCGTCGCAGACCCTGGTGCTTCCGTACAACGACCTCGCGGCCGTCGAAGCCGCGTTCGCCGCTCACCCGGGCCGCATCGCCGCGGTCATCACGGAGGCCGCCCCGGCGAACATGGGCGTCGTCACCCCGGGCGAGGGCTTCAATGCGGGCCTGCGCCGGATCACCGAGGCCAACGGCGCCCTGCTCATCCTGGACGAGGTCCTCACGGGCTTCCGCACCGGCTGGGCCGGCTACTGGGGCCTGACCGGCGCCACCGAGGGCTGGGCTCCCGACCTCTTCACCTTCGGCAAGGTGATCGGCGGCGGCCTGCCGACCGCAGCCCTGGGTGGCCGTGCCGAGGTCATGGATCACCTTGCTCCTCTGGGTCCCGTCTACCAGGCGGGCACGCTGTCCGGTAACCCGGTCGCGATGGCGGCCGGCGTCGCGACGCTGACCCACGCGACGCCCGAGGTCTACGCCACGGTGGACGCCCGTTCGCTGGAACTGTCCACGGCCCTTTCGGCAGCCCTGGACGCCGAAGGGGTGGACCACTCCATCCAGCGCGCCGGAAACCTCTTCTCGGTGGCCTTCGGAACCTCCGCCACCGGCGTCCACGACTACGCCCAGGCCCAGGCCCAGGAAGCGCACCGCTACGCGCCGTTCTTCCACTCGATGCTCGACTCCGGTGTCTACCTGCCGCCGAGCGTCTTCGAGGCCTGGTTCCTCTCCGCCGCGCACGACGACGCCGCCATGGACCGCATCTTCACCGCACTTCCCGCCGCGGCCAAGGCAGCCGCGGGGGCTTGATCAAAGGACTCGCCATGGGCGCGCGCAGCCTGCGAAGGACCCGGGGAGCGGGCATCACCGCCCTGCTCCTGGTTCTTTCCGGCTGCGTGCTCTCCGGCTGCGCGTGCCAGGCGCAGCCGGTGAGTCCGACCGGTTCCTCCACGGCGTCCGGGAGCGTCGGCGCCACGGCAGGGTCGTCGCCGACCCGCTCGGCGACCCCCACTCCGACGCCCACGCCCACCTCGACCCGCAGCACTCCGAGCCCGGCGCCGTCGCCCGCCGCGCCCGGCGCCAGCCCCGCCAAGCCGCCCCCCGGTCTGGCCTCGCTCAGTCTGCGCCAGCGGCTGGGACAGCTCTTCCTGGTCTCGGCCAAGGCGGACGGGAGCAATCTGGGCGCGACCGCGGCGGCCCTCCAGGCAGGCGTGGGCAACTTCTATCTCAACGGCCGGACGTCCGACGGCGTCGACGGGACGGCCTCCGTGGTCGCTCAGCTGCGCGCCGCGGTCCAGTCCTCGCAGACCGTCATCCCTCCCGCCATCGCCACGGATCAGGAGGGCGGGCAGGTGCAGGTGCTGCGTGGGCCCGGGTTCAGCGCGATTCCGAGTGCCGTGCAGCAGGGGCAATGGGCTCCCGCCGATCTCCGGGCGGCCGCCCGGCAGTGGGGGAGCGAGCTTCGCGCGGCCGGGATGACGATGGATCTGGCCCCGGTGCTGGATGTGGTCCCGTCCGCGGACTTCGCGCCGCAGAACATCCCGATCGGCCACTACCAGCGCAATTACGGCTTCGATCCGGCGACGGTCTCGGCGTCCGGGAACGCCTTCGCGCAGGGGATGGCCTCGGCGGGCGTGGCTCCCGTGGTGAAGCACTTCCCGGGCCTCGGCCGGGTCACGGCCAACACCGACGTCGCCACCGATGTGCATGACACCGTCACCACGCGGAACGACCCCTCGCTGCAGCCGTTCCGCCAGGCCGTCCAGTCGGGAGTCCAGTGGGTGATGCTGTCCAACGCCTACTACGACCGGATCGATCCGTCCCGGATGGCGCCGCTGTCGCCGGTGATCATCCAGGGCATGCTGCGCCAGGATCTCGGATTCCGTGGGGCCGTGGTGTCGGACGATCTGTGTGAGGCGAAGCAGCTGTCCTCGCTGAGCCCGGAGGACCGCGCGATCGGGTTCTTCAACGCCGGCGGGTCGCTCCTGGTGTGCGCCAACAGCTGGACCGCGAGCCGGATGCTGGATGCCGTGGTGGCCCGGGCCGAGGCTGACCCGGCGTTCCGGGCGAAGGCCGAGGCCGCCGCCCAGCTCGTCGTGCGGACCAAGTCCGCGTCCTGAACCGGACGCCCGGGCCGTTGGCGGTCAGGCCAGCAGGTGCCCGCCCTGCTCGACCAGAAGCGCGACGGAGATCAGCAGCATGAGCAGTCCGCTGCCCAGCGTGACCGTGCGGGCCAGTCCGGGGCGGCTCCGGAGCAGACGGCGGGCGGCGAACGCCACCGCCCCGTAGACGAGCACGCAGATCAGCACGTGGGACAGGCCCATCACGGTCGTCTGCGCGGCCACCGGCAGGGGTGAATTCAGCGTCACGAACTGTGGCATGACCGCGGCGAAGAGCAGCACGCCCTTCGGATTGATGCCGCTGGTGCCCAGCCCCACGAGGAACTCCCGTCCGCGGCGGGGACGCTCGGCGACGGGCGCGGACGGAAGGGTTCCTGCGGTCTGGTCGAGGATCGGAAGGTCGCCCGAGGACGCCGGGCCGGTGGACTCGATCCGTGCCGAACGCCACGACCGCAGGGTGCTCAGGCCCAGCCAGGCGAGGTAGAACGCCCCGGCGATGGACAGCCAGGAGACGAGGTCCGGCCGGGCCGCCAGGAGCACCCCGAGCCCGGCGGTGACGAGGGCGGTGTGGACGACGTATCCCGTGCAGAGACCCGCCACGGACGGAACCGGGGAGGAGCGGCGGAGACCGGCCGCGATCGTGTAGGCCCAGTCGGCGCCCGGAGTCATGACGAGTGCCAGCGAGATGCCTGCGAAGCCCAGGAACGGCGAGAAGTCCATGGCGCAAGACTAGGGAAATCCTCGCGAGAAGTGCTCGCGACTTTGCGGCGGATTCCCGCATTCTGCGATAGATTCTTCTCGTGATCGACGCCATTGACAGAAGTATTTTGCGCAGCCTTCAGAAGGACGGCCGGATGACGGCCACCGCGCTGGCCGCGGAGGTCGGGCTGACGGTGGCGCCGTGCCATCGACGGCTCAAGGATCTGGAGGCCGACGGCGTCATCCGCGGCTACCGTGCCGAGGTGGATCTGCAGAGCGTCGGACTCGGTTTCGGAGCCCTCGTGTTCGTCACGCTCCGCGAGACGTCCCAGGAGACGATCCGGGCGTTCGAGGACGCCGTGGTGGCGGAGGTGCAGATCGTCGAGGCGTACCGCTTGTTCGGTGATCCCGACTACCTGCTGAAGTGCGTGGCGACCGATCTCGCCGGCTTCCAGTCCCTGTACGACACTCACCTCGCGGCGTTGCCCGGGGTGGCCAAGCTCAGCTCCACGATCGTCATGCGGGATCTGAAAGGCGCAGGCGTCCTGCCGCTGTGACCCGCGCGCTCTGACGGCCACGACGGCGGGCGGTGCGCCGCCGTCGTCGTCCCCCGGATCCGCGAGGGAACAGCTGAGGCCCCCACCCGAGCCGGATGGGGGCCTCACCTGTTCCCTCGCGAAGGGGGAAGGCGTCAGAGCACGTCCGAGAGGAAGGTCTTCAAACGGTCGGTCTGCGGGTCGGTGAAGAGCTGGTCCGGGGACCCGTTCTCGACGACCACGCCGCCGTCCATGAACACCACCTGGTTGGAGACGTTGCGGGAGAAGCCCATCTCGTGGGTGACGACGACCATGGTCATGCCGTCCTTCGCCAGGTCCGTCATGAGGGCCAGCACGCCCTTGACCAGTTCCGGGTCGAGGGCTGAGGTGGCCTCGTCGAAGAACATGACCTCGGGCTGCATGGCGAGGGCGCGGGCGATCGCGACGCGCTGCTGCTGCCCGCCGGACAGGGTGGCGGGACGCACCTCCGCCTTGTGCTTCAGCCCGACCTTGTCGAGCTGCGCCAGCGCCTCGGTCCAGGCCTGGTCCTTGGGCAGCTTGCGGAGCTTGCGCAGGGCGAACGCGACGTTCTCGCCCACCGACTTGTGGGGGAACAGGTTGAACTGCTGGAACACCATGCCGATGCGGCGGCGCAATTCGTCGGGATTGTCCTTGAGCACCGAGCGGCCGTCCAGCAGGATGTCACCCTGGTCGGGCTCGATCAGGCGGTTCATGACCCGCAGCAGCGTCGACTTGCCCGAGCCAGATGGGCCGATGACCGAGGCGGCCGTGCCCTTCTCGACATGGAGGTCGATGCCGCGGAGCACCTTGTTGCTGCCGAAGGCGAGGTGGAGGTTCTTGCCTGTCAGGGAACCGGATTCGAACTGGCTCATGCGTGGGATCCCTTCCCGATGACGGCTGCGGCCTCATCCGGCTCGGCCTTCTGGGCCTTGCCGGTGCGCAGGCGGTTGTCGAGGTAGTTGACCAGGTGCGTCAGGGGGATGGTCAGCACCAGGTAGAAGATGGCGGCGGCGACCAGCGGCGACTGGTTGCCGTTGTTCGCGGCAAAGTCCTGGCCGATCTGGAACAGCTCACGTTCGCGGGCCATGAGGCCCAGGGTGAAGACGAGGGAGGAGTCCTTGATGAGCGAGATGAACTGGTTCATCAGGGCCGGCAGCACGCGGCGGATGCCCTGCGGCACCACGATCGAGCGCATGGACGAGCCATAGCCGAAGCCGAGCGCGCGGGCGGCCTCCAGCTGTCCCTTGTCCACGCTCTGGATGCCGGAACGGAAGACCTCGCCGGTGTATGCGGCGGCCATCAGGCCGAGGGCGATGATCGCCATCGGGTACGGGCTGGAGATGCCCGTGAAGTCCTTGAGGATCGGGCCGAAGCCCAGGCCGATCACCAGGATGACCAGCACCGCGGGCAGGCCGCGGAAGACGTCGGTGTAGATGCGTGCGATCCACCGGGCCACGGGGTTCCGGGAGATGCCCATCAGGGCCAGCAGGATGCCGAGGACCATGCCGATCAGTGCCGAGCTGACAGCCAGGACAATCGTGTTCAACAAGCCGTAGGAGAACATCGTGGGCAGAACCTCAGCGATGTAGTCCCAGTTCAGAAAGGTGTCCGCAAGGCGGCTCCAGGCGTCCATATGACTCCTTCGGTATCAGCCGCTCAAGCCTGGACCCCGAAGGGCCCAGGCTTGAGGGGCGGTGTTCACAGCGACGTGACCTGCGGTCAGCCGTTACTTGTCGGCGGGGACCTTGACGGCCTTGCTGCCCGGCTTCCAGCCTTCCGGCAGACGCTCGGCGTCGGTCTTGCGCTCCGGGAACCACTGCTTCACGAGCTTGGTCCAGGTGCCGTCGGCGATCACGGCGTCGAGGGCTGAGTTCAGAGCGTCGGTCAGCGGCTGGTTGTCCTTGGCCACGGCGTAGGCGGAGAAGTTCTGGGTGGCGACCTTCTTCTCCTGAATCTTGGTGCCGTCGCCCTCCTTGATCTGGCCTTCGGCCTGCTGAGACGGGGCCAGCCAGGCGTCGATCTGACCGCTCTTCACGTTCGCGTAGGCGGT
Organism: Arthrobacter sp. Y-9; assembly: GCF_029690065.1. Taxonomy (NCBI): domain Bacteria; kingdom Bacillati; phylum Actinomycetota; class Actinomycetes; order Micrococcales; family Micrococcaceae; genus Arthrobacter; species Arthrobacter sp. Y-9. The sequence goes on along the minus strand of NZ_CP121463.1, from coordinate 2,528,784 downwards.
GTTGTAGTCCGGGTAGCGGACCGGGTCCAGGCCCAGCTGGTTGGTGACCATGTCGTCCTGGACCGTGCCCTGGACGACGCCGACGCGGACGCCGGACTTGAGTTCAGAGATGCTCTTGACCTTGCTGTCCGTCTTGGAGACGAGGGCCATGAAGCCGAAGTCGTAACCGTTGGTGAAGCCGACGGTCTTGCGACGGGCGTCCGTGGTGGAGATGGAGGAGGAGCCGACGTCGAACTGCTTGTTCTTGACCTGGGCGAGCAGGCTCTGGAACTTGGTGGAGGCGAACTCGACCTTGAGGCCGAGCTTGGCGCCCATGGCGCGGAGCAGCTCGTTGTCGAAGCCGGTGAAGTTGCCGGACTTGTCGATGTAGATGCTCGGCGGGGCGTCGGACAGGGTGCCCACCTTGATGGTGCCCGGGGTCAGGAGGCCGAGCTTGTCCTTCTCGATCTTGTCGATCGGGGTCACGTCCGCCGTCGTGTACTTGTCCGGCGTCTGAGCGCCTGCGAGGGCATCCGTGGAGGCACCGCCGCTGGCCGGGCCCGAGGTCCCGCCGCACGCGGCGAGGGACAGGGAGAGGACGGCGGCGATGGCGCCGGTCTTCAGGAGATTTCCGGTCAGTTTCAAAGGTGTGGTGCTTTCTCTCGTGGCCTGGCCCGGTCCGTCCGGGGGAGATGGTCCGCGCGGACTCCGGGGGTTCCGGTCGTCGAAACGGCCCGCGGGTATGGTGTTCTGATCAGTCACCCGGCGCGGGCCGAAGAATGAATTTAAGTATGGCACGCGGGGATTCGCGGCTTCACGAAGGCGTAACATTCGGAGTTGACTTGATTTCACCGAATTTTCTGCAATTCAAGCTGAAGAAATGCTGGGAAAGTGGTGGCGCGAGAGCCGTATCTCAGAAGCTCTGAGCTGCGCGCCGGATCACGTCCCGCTGTGACCTTGATCTCACGACGGGCGGATTCGTGAGGTGGCGGGGCTGCCTGCGGATGCGGCCTGGGTGGTCCCGTGAGACGGCAGTGGTCCCGTGCGGCGGCGTGACGCTGCGCGACGCAGCGTCAGAAACCGCCGCGCTCGGGTTCCTCGGGCGGCAGGACCGGCCACTCACCCTCGATCACGGCGGTGGGCTTGGTCCGGCGGAGGTACTGCTGGAAGTCGGCGGCCTGAGCGGCGGCCCACTCGATCTGCAACCGGTGGAGTGCCGCCGTCGGCATGACGATCTTGGGGAACTTCTTCGCCATCGCATCCAGCAATCGCACCGTGGCCAGGGCGTCCGCCGCGGAGGTGTGGGCGTTGTCCAGGCGGACTCCGTACTCTTCGCAGAGGGCGCCGAGGGTCCGGGTGCCCTTGCGGTACCGGTCCACCTGCTTGTTGATGATGAAGGGGTCCAGCACGGGGAAGCGCGTGACCTGCGGGATTCCGTGGCGGGCGCATTCAGCGGCGAGAACGGTGAAGTCGTAGTTGGCGTTGAACGCCATGACGGGGGTGCCGGCGTCGAACAGGTCCTGAATGGTGTTCCGCAGCTCCAGCACGACGGCGGCGGCCGGACGGCCGTCGGCGCGCGCCTTGGCGGTGGTGATGCCGTGCACCTCGGCGGCCTCGGCGGGGATCTCGACGCCGGGATCAGCGAGCCACTCGTGTTCCTGCAGGACCTCGCCCTTCGCGTCCACCACGATGAGCGAGGCGGTGACGATCCGGGCCGCGCGGGAGTTCTTTCCGGTGGTCTCCACGTCGAAGGCCGCGCGGGGCCCCGCGTTCCAGATGCTCTCATTCCGCTGCGTGCTGCTCATGCCTCAACGCTACCTGGACCGGCCGATGGAATGATCCACATGCGGCGTTCTGGACAGGGCAGACCGGCCGCGGGCCTCTACGCTGAGGAACATGCGGCAGGAATACATCGATGCGGTCCGGCGGATCGTGGCCATGGTGCCCCCGGGCACCGCGGTGGCTTACAGCGACATCTCCGATCTGCTCGGGCAGGGTGGTCCTCGTCAGATCGGCGCGATCATGGCGCGGCACTCGGACGGGCTCTGCTGGTGGCGGGTGCTGCGCGCCAGCGGAGAGGCTCCGAGCGGTCATGAAGTGGATGCCTTCCGGAAGTACCTGGAGGAGGGCACGCCGCTCCGGGGTCAGGTGGAGGACTTCGCGCGGACGGGGGAGGGCCGCTGGCGGGTGGACTTCCCCGCGGCGCGCTGGGCGCCTCGCGAGGAGGAGTTCCTCGTGATGGATGCCCTGGCCGAGGCCCTGCGGGCGGCGGGGCCGGAAGGCGCCGTGGTCGGCGGAAAGAATGTCGGAGCCCCGTGATGGAATGGTTCGCGTGACGGAACAGATCTCAGGACGGCAGTCCGCGGCAGTCCGCGGCGCACGGCCCACGCTGCTGCCCCCTCTGCGGGTGGCGGGCGCCCGGCCGGAGCTGAGCCCGGACCAGCAGGCCGTGGTGGATCTCCCTCAGGGGAGTGGGCCGGTGATCCTGTGGGGAGCGCCCGGCACCGGAAAGTCGACCACGCTGGTGGAAGCGGCCGTGCGGCGGGTGGACGCCGATGAGGTGGACCCGGAGCGTGTCCTCGTCCTGGCTCCGAGCCGTGTGGCTGCCACCCGTCTGCGGGACTCCCTGACAGCCCGGCTGGGCAGGAGCCTCGGCACCACCCCGGCGCGGAGCTGGGCGGCGTACGCCTTCGACGTGATCCGCCGTGCCCACGCCGAAGGGGCGATCGCCCTGGACGGGCCGCCCCGCCTGCTGTCCGGGCCGGAGCAGGACCAGGTCATCAAGGAATTGCTGGACGGCGCACAGGAGATGCCCGGCGCCGGCGTCCGATGGCCTCGGGACCTCGAGGCCGCGCTGCCCACCCGCGGCTTCCGGCAGGAGGTCCGGGAACTCTTCGACCGGCTGATCGAGCACGACGGCGGCGCGGAGGATCTGGAAGAGCTGGCCGGAGAGGTGGGGCGGCCGGAATGGCTGGCCGCCGCCCGTTTCTACCGTGAGTACCGGGATGTCATGGACCTGCGGAACGCCGGGGCCTTCGACCCCGCGGGGATCATCTCCGCCGCACGATCGGTGTTCGCAGGATCTCCAGGGTTCCTGGCTGCGGAGCGGGAACGCCTGCAGCTGATCCTGGTGGACGACCTCCACGAATCCAACCGCTCGGTGTACGAGTTCTTCCTCGACCTGGCGCAGGGCAAGGACGTCATCGCGACGGTCTGCCCTGACACCGCCGTCCAAGGATTCCGTGGAGCCCGGCCTGACCTGGTGGCCCGGGTCGCTGAGGAGCTCGGCGCGGAGACGTCCGGCGCGGACGGGAAGGGCGTCCTGAACCGTGAACTCACCACGTCGCACCGCCTGACCCGGCAGCTGGCCGAGGTGTACGAGCGGGCCGCCGCCCGGGTGCCCCGCGGCGCGGACGCGTCCTGGGCCCGCACGCTTGAAACCCGCACGCTCGAAGCCCGCACGCTGGAAACCGCAGCGCCGCGCTCAGGTGAGGATGGGACAGATCCTGCCTCCACAACGACTGCGGTGACTGATGGACGGAAGCCGCCGGTCACCGGAGCCGTGTTCCGCGGGAGCGGCCATGAACTGAGGTTCCTGGCCTCGGAGATCAAGTCCGAGCACCTCAAAGGGAAGAGGAGCCTCGAGGATCTCGCCGTGGTGGTCCGCAACGGTGCGGAGGTCTCACGTGTTCAGCGATTTCTCCTCGCCCAAGGCATCCCGGTGCGCGTGTCCCTTGGTGAGACGGCCGTCCGGGACGAGCTCGCGGTGCGACCGCTGCTGGACGTCCTGGGCGTGATTCTGGACCAACTCGCACTGGACCCCGAACGTGCCGTGGAACTTCTGTCCTCGCGGGTGGGAGGGGCCTCCAGTCTCGACATCCGGCGGCTGCGGCAGAGGCTGCGCCATGAAGAACTGATCGCCGGGGGCACGCGGGGCAGCGACGATCTGCTGGTCGAGGCGCTGGGGGATCCGGGCTGGTTGGAGTCGCTGGGCATCGTGGCTCGCCATGCCTTCCGGATCGCCCGGATGCTCGCGGACGGCAGGAGAGCCGCCGAGGAGCAGGCCGCCAATGGTGAGACCGTGCTCTGGGCCATCTGGAAGGCCTCCCGCCTTGCTGATCCCTGGGCGGAGACCGCTCTCGAATCCGGCACGGCCGGCGCACGCGCGGACCGCGACCTGGACGCCGTCATGGCGCTGTTCGAAAGCGCCGAGCGTTTCGCCACGCAGTTCCCCGGGTCGGGCGCGGCGCAGTTCTACGACTACCTGACCGCGCAGGAACTTCCGATGGACACCCTCACGGCTCGGCCTCCCGTCGAGGAGGCTGTGGAGGTTCTGACGCCTGCCGGAGCCGCCGGACGCGAGTGGCCCGTGGTCTTCATCGCGGGCCTCCAGGAGGGTACCTGGCCCAACACCAGGCTCCGGGGTGAGCTGCTGGGCAACACGCTGCTCGCGGACGCCATGGAACATGGCCCTGTCGTCGCCTTGCAGCAGGGACCTGGGGAGCGGCTCCGGGCCATCCGCACCGATGAGCTCCGGACCTTCGTCGCGGCACTCAGCAGGGCCTCCGAGCGGCTGGTGCTGACGGCCGTCGAGGATGAGGAGTCACGTTCCTCGGCCTTCCTGGAGCTGGCCGTTCCTGGCGCCTCGGACGAGGTGGGGACCCAGGCCATCCGTTCCCTCGATCTGCGCTCACTCGTCGCGGAGCTGCGGCGCACCGCGGAGGAGTATCATGCGGGGTCAGGTTCCGGGGAAGGACTGTCGCGATCCGGCGTTCCGTCCGCCGGTCGTGAGAGTGCCGGCCCGTCCACCGGGTCTCTCAACGCCCCACTTCGGGACGCTGTGCCTCACGACGCACGTCCTCACGGCGCACGTCCTCACGACGCCGCAGCAGCCGTCGCCCGGGATGCGGCCCAGGTGCTGGCTCTGCTCTCCCGCCACGACGTCCCCGGCGCCCACCCCGCGCAGTGGTGGGGGCTGGCGCCGGCCAGCACCGAGGACGATCTCGTCCCGGACGGTGGCACGGTGGTGGTGTCGCCGTCGAAGGTGGAGAAGGCCAGCAAATCGCCGCTCGAATGGTTCGTCCCGGCCGCCGGCGGAGAGGCGCACACGGACTTCGCCAGGAGCCTGGGGACATTGATTCACGCCATCGCGGCAGAACTCCCGGACGGCACGCTCGACCAGTACAGGGAACTGCTCGACCGTCGCTGGCCCGAACTGGGCCTTCCGGAAGGCTGGGAGAACGACGCGCTTCGGCGACGTGCGGACCTGATGCTCTTCAAGCTCGCCAGTTACGTCGCATCCCTCAAGGGCACAGGAACCACGGGCACGGGACGGTCGCTCGCGGCGGTCGAGATCGACTTCACCGTGGACCTCGCGGAGCCACTGGAGTTCGTGCCGGAGGGGGAGACCACGGCCAGGAAGCTGCACACCAGGATCAGAGGCCAGATCGACCGGCTGGAGGTGGACTCCCAGGGCGGCGCTTACGTCGTCGACTTGAAGACCGGGAAGTCCAAGCCCCGGAAGGAGGACATCATCCAGCACGCCCAGCTCGGCACGTATCAGGCCGCCATCAATGCGGGGGCTTTCGAGAACGGCGCCCGTCAGGAGGATCCCTCAGCCGGGTCCAGGACCGTCCCACCGATCAACTGGAGTGGTGGCGCGGCCCTGGTGCAGCTCGGCGACACCACCAAAGGATTCACCGAGCAGCAGCAGCCGCAGCTGGGCCCGGAAGACGGCTGGGCGATGGACTTGGTCCACCAGGCGGCCATCGCCATGGCAGGTCACGCATTCGAGGCCCGGCACGATTCGGCGGGGACGCCGTTCGGCGGTTGCAAGACGCCGGAAGTCTGCCCGCTGTGCCACTCGGGAAGGCAGGTCACGGAATGACGGAAACCACCGCGGCGATCATCTCGCCGGAGGAACTGGCCACCCTGCTCGGCGGCAACACCCCCACGGAGGAGCAGTCCCGCATCATCGCGGCGCCCCTTGAGCCGCTCTTGGTGATCGCCGGTGCAGGGTCGGGCAAGACCGCCACCATGACCGACCGGGTCGTGTGGCTCGTCGCCAACGGACTGGTCAGTCCCGAGGAGGTCCTCGGCGTCACGTTCACGCGCAAGGCGGCGGGGGAACTCGCCCATCGGGTCCGGAAAGCGCTCCAGCAGTTCGCCCAGGTCAATCAGCGGCTCGGGATCGCTCCTGTGCAACTGGCGGTGGACGAGCTCCACGAACCACGGGTTTCCACGTACCACTCCTATGCGAACTCCCTCGTCGCGGACTTCGGCCTGCGCCTCGGGATCGAGCGGGACGTCACCCTGATGGGTCCGGCGCAGGCCTGGCAGCTCGCCAGCCAGGTGGTCGAAAGCTATGACGGTCCCATGGAGTACGTTGAGGCCGCGAAATCGAGCCTGGTCAACGGCGTCCTGAAACTCGCGGGAGAGTGTGCCGAGCATCTCCGCCCCGCGGTGCCGGGTGCACTGGCCGGGTCCTCGCAGCGCGTCAGCGTGGAGGAGTGGGTGGCGGATCTTCTCTCGCAGTATGAGGCGCTGCCCCCGAAGGTCGCAGGACGTGCGGCGGAGACTGCGGCGAGGTCGCTCCAGACCAAGTTCCGCACCCGGGTGGCCCTGGCCCGCATGGTGGGCCGTTATGCCGAGGTCAAGCGGCAGCGTGGCTTGCTGGACTATGGCGATCTGGTGGCTCTCGCCGCCACGATTGCCCAGGACGTCCCGCAGGCCCGGCAACTGGAGCGGGACCGGAGCAGGGTCGTGATCCTGGACGAGTTCCAGGACACGTCCCATGCGCAGATGGTCCTGTTCTCGGAGCTGTTCGGCGAAGGCCATGCGGTCACCGCGGTCGGCGATCCGAACCAGTCGATCTACGGCTTCCGCGGCGCCTCCGCGGGCCAGCTCTTCCGCTTCACCGAGGCATTCCCTCGACGGCGGCCCGACGGCGGTTTCGAACCGTCCGGCACGGCCTACCTCACCACCGCCTGGCGCAACGGCGAACGGATCCTGGAAGTCGCGAACCGGGTGGCAGGTCCGCTCTCCTCCGCGTCGGGGACCGCGAGCGTCCCGGAACTCAGGCCCCGTCCGGGGGCTCCTGCCGGGGCGGTCGTGCTGGCCCGTTTCACCGACCAGTACAGCGAGGCTGCGGCGCTCGCCGACGATGTGCTGTCCCTGCGCGCTCCCGGACGGCCCGCCCGCACGATGGCGGTCCTGTGCCGGAAGCGGTCTCAGATGCTCCCGGTCCAGGAAGCCCTGGAAATGCGGGGGATCCCGTATGAGGTGATCGGCCTGGGAGGCCTGCTGGAGACGCCGGAGATCATGGACCTCACGGCCACCCTCCACGTGCTGGCTGATCCCGGACGGTCGGACAAGCTCATGCGCCTGATGGCGGGGGCGCGCTGGCGGATCGGGCCGGCCGACCTCATGGCGCTGCAGGAGTGGTCCTCCCAGCTGGCGCGGCGTCGGTCCTCCCGGATCCGAGCGGACGCGGAGGAACCGGACGAGGACAGCGCTCTGACCCCGGACCCGGTCGACGACTCGAGCCTGATCGAAGGACTCGACTTCCTGCCGACACCGGGCTGGGTGTCTTCCGCCGGGCGGTCCTTGAGCCCTCTCGGTCAGCAGCGTCTGGAACGGCTGTCCGAGGAACTCCGGCGACTCCGGGGACACCTGGGCCATGAACTCGTGGATCTGATCGCCGAAGTGGAACGGGCCATGCTCCTGGACATCGAGGTGGAGGCGCGGGCTGGGCGGAGCCTCCATTCCGCGCGCCGGAATCTCGAAGCCTTCACGGATCAGGTGCTGCAGTTCAACCGCAGCAACGAGCGGGTGGACCTCCTCGCGTTCCTGTCCTGGCTCGAAGCCGCGGCGCGCGAGGAGAACGGGCTTGCGGCAGCTCCTCCTGAACCGGATCCCGAAGCCGTGCAGATCCTGACCGTGCACGCCTCCAAGGGCCTGGAATGGGACGCGGTCTTCGTGCCCGGTCTCAACACGAAGGATTTCCCGTCGGAGCGGGCCGCGCACTGGGATGTCGAGATCGACACCTTGCCGTGGCCCCTGCGCGGTGATCATGCCAGCCTTCCCCTGTGGGACACCACAGAGGCGGGCCAGGCCGAATGGACCCGCAGCGCCAAGCAGTTCGCCGAGGAGGCGAAGGTGCACGCCGTCCGTGAGGAGCGGCGGCTCGCCTATGTGGCGTACACCCGGGCCAAGGATCTGCTCTGGGTGTCGAGCCATGCGTACGCCACGGCCGGCTCGCTGCGCCCGATGTCGGACTTCCTCGCGGAACTGCTCCCGCTCGCTGAGGACGAGGACTTCCCCGAAGTGCAGCTCCACGGACTCAGCGTCGGGGAAGAGGACATCCCGGATGCCAATCCGCTGACGGCGCAGACCCGTCGCTCGCCCTGGCCGTACGACCCGCTCGAGGGCCCCCTCGACGGCGAGACCGGACAGCGCAGAAGCATGGTTCCGGGGCGTCGAGCCGCTCTGGAGGCGTCCGCTCACGCCGTGCTCGCCGCACTCGAACCGAGCGGTGAGGACCGTCCCGGGCGATCCGGACTCGCGACGTCTGAACCTGACGGGCAGCACGACGTCCTCACGCCAGACCCCGACCACGCGCCACTCTCCGTCCGCACGCCACAGGGCGAAGCCTGGCTCGAGGATGCCGAGCTCCTGCTGGCGGCCCAGCAGCGGCAGCCCCGGCGGCATGAGGTCCGGCTGCCCGCGCACATCTCGGCCTCGACCCTGGTGGAACTGGGCACGGATGCCGAGGCGGTGGCACGCAGGCTCCGGCGTCCGGTTCCCCGGGAGCCGGGCCAGGCCGCCCGGAAGGGCACGGTGTTCCACGGCTGGGTGGAGGAGTTTTTCGGACAGGCAGGCATGCTGGACCTCGACGAGCCCCTGAGCGAGGACGCCGCATTCGACACCGCGCTCGGTCTCGATGAGCTGGTGGCGCGGTTCAAGGCCTCGGACTGGGCCCACCGCACTCCGGCGTACCTGGAGGCGCCGGTCGAGACGTCGGTCGGACCTCTCGTGGTCCGGGGACGGATCGACGCCGTGTTCCGCGACGCCGACGGCGGGTGGGACCTCGTCGACTGGAAGACCGGCAGGGCGCCACGGGACGCGCAGGACCTGGCCAGGAAGTCAGTCCAGCTGGCGGTCTACCGGCTGGCGTGGTCACGGTTGCGAGGAGTTCCCCTGGACTCGGTCAGGGCGGCCTTCTACTACGTGGCCGACGATCAAGAGATCAGGCCGCATGACCTCGCGGATGCGGAGGAACTGGAAAGGATCGTCAGCGATGCGCTCGGCTGAGCGTGACAGAGGCTGCGGTGGGCCGTGGTGCGGCCTGCCGGTCAGCCTTCCTGCTTGATGACCGGCAGGGCCGTGGTCTCGACGCCGGCCTGCGAGTCGCGGGCTTCGTCCTCGCGCTCGGACGGGGATGCCGCCTCCTCGGAGGGTGCGCCGTCCAACGGTTCCGCACCGACAGGGGCGGCTTCCGAGGAATGCCCGGAGCCCGGGACCGAGGGAGTACCGGGTACATCGGCGCCGGCGCCCTTGGCCTCGTCGGCACCGGCATGGTCCCGGTTGCCGTTCACGGCGCCGGCGCCCTCGCTGTCGCGTGCAGTGGCACCGGCCTCCGGATCCGCCGAAGACTCGGACGGAGACGGCACCACGGACAGGCGAGGGGCGTTCCCTTCGTGGACGTCCTCGTCCGCCCCACCGCTCGTGGCCTTCGTGGCCTCCGCTGCGGCGGTTCCGGAGATCGACGTCACGGTGACCTTGGACCCCTGGCCGGTCACCGGGGCGGCTCCGGAGCCGTCCTCGTCACGCTCCCGCTTCAGACGCGCGGACTCCTCGGCGGCCTCGGCCGCGTCAGCCTCGGCCGCTGCTTCCTCCGCCTCCTCGAGTTCGCGGGCCGCGGCCTCGCTCGCCCGGATGTCCGAGGCGAGATCGGCCAGCATGGTCTCCGCCTCGCCGATCACGGCGGCGTCGTTCTTGGCCAGGCCCCTCATGAGGTACTGCGCCAGCGCGAACTCCGCGGAGAGTGCGGCGCGTCGCAGCAGATGCGGGTCCGGGACCTGCCCGGCCGGGCCGGGCAGCGCATCGCGGTAGTGGTGCAGAACGGCGTCCACGAAGGAGGTGTCATGGGAGGCGACGAGCCAGGCGAAGTCGTCCGCCGGATCGCCGATGTGCAGATCGGTCCAGCCGGTCACGGCAGTGACCTTGCCGTCGTCGAACAGCAGGTTGTCTTCGTGCAGATCGCCGTGCACCACCGAGGCGTTGAAGCGCCACAGCGTCACATCCTCCAGCGCGTGCTCCCAGCGCAGCAGGAGCTCGGCGGGGATCTTCCCGCTGGTGGCGGCCTGATCCAGTTCGTTCAAGCGGCGCTGCCGGAACTCGTTGGCGCTGTAACGGGGAAGGTCGGCGCGGTCCACGACGTCCTGCGGAAGGGCGTGGATGGCGGCCAGGACGGAGGCGACCTCTTTCGCCGCGGCGTCCCCGGACCGTTCGAGCTGCTCCAGCGGGAACGACTGCCCAGCGACGTGGGTGTAGACGAACGTGCTGAGCGGGCCCCGTCGGACGCAGCCGAGCACGGTCGGGATGCGGAACGGCAGCTCGGCACGCAGAGCCGCCGGGAAGGCACGGAGGATGGCGAATTCGCTCTCGAGCCGGGCACTGGCTTCTTCGTGGCGAGGCGAACGGACGCGCCAGCGCTGTTCGTCTTCGCCGAAGAGCAGGGCGGCGTCAAAGTCTGCGGGGTCGTCAAGATCGGCCCGGACGGCGGTGGGGGAGATGCCGGGCACTGCAGCGGCGGCCAGGGCTGCCAGTTCGAGGGGGGAGCGCTTCACATCTTCCACCGTAGAGGGGTGTGCACCCGACTGTCCCCAGCACGGGCGGCGAGTCGCCAATCCCGGAAGGCAGTGGGTACGGTTGAGGCATGCATTCCCCCGGGCTTTCCACCACTTCCGCAGGCCTGCTCTCGCCGACGGTTCTCGGGACGCCTCCGGCCCTCATGGACCGCATGTCCGGTGAGAGAGCGAGGCCGGAAGCTCTGGCGGCGCTCCGCGAGGACCCCGCCACGCGATACCTGCTCCTGGCCCGCCGCAGCACCCCCGTTCTGGCCGAGGAGGACAGCCAGCGGCTCGTCTTCCTGTCGTCTGCCGAGGTCGACGCTCTGGGTCCGGTGCGGGTCCTGCAGGAGATCCACCTGGGCCGCGTGCTCCCGACGCGCGACGACGCCGACCCGGCTACCGGGTCCGGCGACGGTCCGCTGCCGGCGGGGACCGCCGTCGTCGCCCTCGTGCTGAGCGAACCTCTCGCCGCGGACAGTCCCGCACTTCCCGCGGGAGCGGTGTGGCGTGGCTACCGCGAGAGCGGCGCGTGGCTCTCTCCTCTCGAATCGGAGCTGTTCATCGAGGCGCAGGCGATCGCGGGGTGGCATGAAGGCCACGGATTCTGCCCCCGCTGCGGAACCCCGACCGAGATCGAGCAGAGTGGCTGGGTGCGTCGCTGCCCCCGGGAGAACGTGGAGATCTTCCCGCGGATGGATCCCGCCATCATCGTGAGTGTCGTGGGTCCGGACGGGCGGATCCTGCTGGGCGGCGGTGGCCCGGCCGATGGCAAAGGACATTCGGTGCTGGCAGGCTTCGTCGATCCGGGGGAGTCGCTCGAACAGGCGGTCGTCCGTGAACTGGGCGAGGAGGTCGCGGTCGAGGTGGACGCGGTCCAGTATCTCGGGTCGCAGTCGTGGCCGTTCCCGGCCTCCCTCATGCTGGGTTTCACCGCACGGACCAGGAGCAGCGATGCCCGGCCGGACGGCGTCGAGGTGACTCACGCCCGCTGGTTCACCCGTGAGGAACTGCAGGATTCGGTCCTGGCCGGCACGGTGATCATCCCCAGCCGGTTGTCGATCGCGAGGAACCTGATCGAACATTGGTATGGCGGTGAGGTGATGGAGCCCCCGGCGCCGCCGGTGAGCGTGCGGAGCTGAGCGGGGCGGGCACGCACCGCCAAGCCACCCCGCAAACCATCAGGCCCAGACCATCAGGCCCAGACCACCGGCCCAGACAACCTGCCCAGGCCACCCGCCCGGGCCGCAGCACCACCGCCTGACCCTGGCCCCACCTGACTCGGGAAGGGCGCAAGACCGGGCGCGGGCCCCGGGCCGACTCAAGACCTGGCCCGCAGCAAGATCCGGCCCGATGCAAGACCTGGCACGACGCATGACTCGGCACCTCGTGGTGCCGCAGTGACTGAAGGAGCAGACACCCTGGACGTGGAGAACGGCAGCAGCCTCGAGGAACGGATTCTCGGAGGCCTGGATGCGGAACAGCGAGCGGTCGCGACCACGCTGACCGGGCCGCTGTGTGTCCTGGCGGGCGCCGGGACCGGTAAGACGCGCGCCATCACGCATCGCATCGCGTACGGCGTCCACTCCGGGGTCTACACCCCGCAGCGACTTCTCGCGGTGACGTTCACCGCCCGTGCAGCCGCGGAGATGCGCAGCCGTCTGCGGGACCTCGGCGTCCCCGCGGTGCAGGCCCGCACCTTCCACGCGGCGGCGCTCCGCCAGTTGCAGTATTTCTGGCCCCAGGCGATCGGTGGCTCGGTCCCGCAGCTCCTGGACCACAAGGCCGGTCTCATCGCCGAATCGGCCCGCAGGCTGCGCCTCACCGTGGACCGGGCCGCGGTGCGGGACATCGCGGCCGAGATCGAGTGGGCCAAGGTGTCCATGCTGACCCCGGCCAACTACCTCGCCCGCGCCCAGGGCCGCGGTGAGCCGGGCGGCCTGGAGCTGCCCGCCGTCGCGCGCATCTTCGAGGCGTACGAAGAGGTGAAGACGGACCGCAACATCATCGACTTCGAGGACGTCCTGCTCATCACGGTGGGCATCCTGGAAGAGGATCCCAAGGTGGCCGCGACGGTGCGCGACCAGTACCGGCACTTCGTGGTGGACGAATACCAGGACGTCTCGCCCCTCCAGGAACGGCTGCTCCAGCTGTGGCTCGGAGGCCGCGAGGAACTATGCGTCGTGGGCGATGCCAGCCAGACCATCTACTCGTTCACCGGCGCGACGCCGCGGCATCTCCTCGACTTCCCGAAGACCTACCCGCAGGCGCAGGTGGTGCGCCTGATCCGCGATTACCGTTCCACGCCGGAGGTGGTGAAGCTCGCGAACACCCTCCTGCGGAGCCGCCCGTCAGGTGGTCCGGAGGCCGACAAGGTCTGGGCGAAGCCCCTGGAACTCGTGGCGCAGAGGCCGCACGCCGCGGAACCGGTGTTCATCGAGTGCCCCGACGACGAGGCGGAGTCGGCGGTCGTGGCCGAACGCATCTCGACGCTCATCGCGGCCGGCACCCCCGCGGCCCAGATCGCCGTCCTGTTCCGCACCAATGGACAGTCCGAGGCGTTCGAGCAGGCCCTGTCCGCCCGGGACATCCCGTATCAGCTCCGCGGCGGGGAACGGTTCTTCCAGCGCCGCGAAGTGCGCGAAGGGATGCTGCAGCTGCGCGCCGCAGCCCGCGCCGACTCGACCCGCGGCGCCGCCGTTCCCGGGACCGTGGCGGACGTCCTCTCGAGCCTGGGCTACACGTCCGAGGCGCCGGTCGGTGGCGGCGCCGTCCGGGAGCGCTGGGAATCCCTGGCGGCCCTGGTCAATCTGGCACAGGATCTGGCGAACAGCCGCGGGGAGGATTTTTCCCTGCTCGACTTCGTGACGGAACTCCAGGAACGGGCCACGGCCCAGCACGCCCCGACGGTGCAGGGTGTCACCCTCGCCTCGCTGCACTCCGCCAAGGGCCTCGAATGGGACGCCGTGTTCCTGGTGGGCATGAGCGAAGGACTCATGCCGATCTCCTTCGCCGAGACCCCGTCCGACGTCGATGAGGAACGACGGCTGCTCTACGTGGGCATCACGCGTGCGCGGACCGACCTCTGCTTCACCTGGTCCACCGCGCGCACCCCGGGCGGCCGCGCACACCGCAAGCCCTCCCGCTTCCTCGACGCGCTGCGGCCCGGCGGCAACGGCAGCACGGTGCGCGAATCCGCGACCCGTCTCCGCAAGAACCGCGTCAAGGCCGTCGCGACCCAGTGCAAGGTGTGTGGCACGCAGCTCACCACCGGCCCGGAGCGGAAGGTCGGCCGCTGTGTCGACTGCCCGCCGTCGCTGGACGAGAAGCTGTTCGAGGCGCTGCGCGAGTGGCGCAAGGCGGAGGCGTCGTCGGCGGACGTCCCGGCCTATGTGGTCTTCACCGATGCGACCCTCACGCTGATCGCGGAGGAGAAGCCGGAGACCATGGAGGCGCTCGCGGTGCTCTCCGGTGTGGGGCAGCGCAAACTCGAGAAGTACGGTGAGGCCGTGCTGAAGGTGGTGGCGGCTCAATGAGCCGTGCGGGTCAAGCGGAGCAGCCCCGGTTCGCACCGGACGGGACCCCCGTGGTGGTGCGCCGCTCGGCCCGCCGCAAGCGCACCGTGAGCGCGTTCTGGGAAGGCGGGACCGTCGTCGTCGCCATCCCGGCGCGCTTCACCCACGCTCAGGAGGACGAATGGGTGCAGAAGATGCTGCTCCGCCTCCAGTCGCGGGAAGCCTCCGGCAAGGCAGCAGGCCGGAACGACGACGAGCTCGCCGAGCGCGCCCGGCTCCTGTCCCAGCGGTACTTAGGCGGCCAGGCGCGGCCGAGCAGCGTGCGCTGGGTCAGCAACCAGAATTCGCGATGGGGTTCCGCCACCCCGGCGGACCGTTCCATCCGCCTGTCCGACAAGCTTCAGGGCATGCCGGACTGGGTGGTCGACTACGTCCTGGTGCACGAGCTGACGCATCTGCTCGTGGCGGGACACGGCCCGGACTTCTGGAAGCTGTGTTCGGCCTACCCCGATCTGGAGAAGGCGAAGGCGTTCCTCTCCGGCGTCGCGTACGCGCAGTCGAGGGGCCTCACCGAGGACTGAGGACGGTGTTGATCTTGTCCACACCGTCACCTATCGTTGAAGTGTCTCCCCATCGTGGTGGGTGAGGAAGTGAGCCTCAGGAGTTCCTGCCGTATGACAGGGCCTGGGGCTTCGCGTTTTCCCGGACTGCCCTGTTCAGGCAGGAAGGCGATGGATTTCCGCGAGCGAGATCAATTCCGAGTAGGCGGTTTGCGGCACGGTCTCACCGTGGGCCACCACGCCGCAGAGGACGTCGGCCGCCCACAGCAATGGCTCACGAGGGCCTGCGCAATGCTCCATTCTCAGAGTTCCGTCGATGATGCGGCGCGAGCGGAGCATCTGAAGCATGGCCAGATCGCGCCGGTCGTCGGCTGGTCCACGGGATTCCACCACGACGAGCGTCACTTCCAGCGCCCGCAACTCGAACAGGAGCCGTTCAAGGCAGAGGCGGCGCTGGCGTTCCTGCGTGTGTCCAGAGTGCTGCGACCGGATCACGACGCACCCCGTTGCTGGAAGCTCCGCCATCGCCTTCACTATGGCGAGACGGGCGGAGTCATTCGAGTCGCGCCAATGGAGCTTCTTGGCCTTCTTCGGCTTGAGCCCGGACACCTGTCTCCGGGCCTCGTCCAGATCGTCTGAGTGGAGCACCACAGCGGCCAGGATGTAGGTGGCGCCCCCAGGGACGGCGAGCATGGACTCATCGACGAACGCGACTCGGGTCACCGCATCTCCCGCTCCTGGTCAAGGCGTGGTCAAGGCCTGGGCAGGGCATCGGCCGCCCAGAGGGTTTTCGATTCCCGATCCTAGTGGCGAGGGCTGACACGTGATGTCGAACGGTTCTGAAATCGCAGGGTCCTCAGGCGCTGACCGGCCAGAGCCATGGGGGGCGTGGTCCTTCAGGACCACGCCCCCACGGGGATTGAGCGACCGGCGCCCACGGGCATCAGCGACTCACGCCCCGGGCTTGCCGTCCTCGTCGGACGGCCCTTCGGCGGGACCATCCGTGGACTCGTCCGTCGACCCCTCGGCCGGCTCGTCGAATCCGCCGGAGAGCAGCTTCTCGATCGCGTCGTCCACCTCGGCGTCGCTCGCCTCGGCCAGCTGACGGCGGGCGCCGAACCCCTGGGGGTCGTTGAGATCCTCGGTGGTCGGGATGAGGTCGGGGTGCTTCCACACGGCGTCGCGGCCTTCGGTCCCGCGTTCCTCCTTCAGCGCGGCCCACAGGGCGGCGGCCTCACGGAGGCGGCGGGGACGGAGTTCCAGGCCCACCAGCGAGGAGAATGCGTGCTCGGCCGGGCCACCGGTCGCACGACGACGGCGGACGGTCTCGCGCAGCGCGGGCGCGGTGCTCAGCACCCCTTCCAGGGCTTCCGTGGTCACTTCGTCCACCCAGCCCTCGATCAGGGCGAGGGCCGTCTCCAGCTTGTCGAGCGCGGCCTGCTGGGCAGGGGTCCGCTCCGGCATGAACACGCCTTCCTGGAGCGCGGCCTGCAGGGACTCGGGGTTGGACGGGTCGACATCCTGAGCCAGGTCCTGGATGCGCGAGACGTCGATGTGGATGCCGCGCGCGTAGTCCTCAATGGCGCCCAGGACGTAGCCGCGCAGCCACGGCACGGAGGTGAAGAGGCGGGCATGGGCGGCTTCGCGGACACCGAGGTAGATCCGGACGTCCTCAGCGGGGATCTCCAGACCCTCGCCGAATGCCGCGATGTTCGTGGGCAGCAGAGCCATCTCGAGATCGGCCAGCGGAATGCCGATCTCGGTGGAGCCGACCACTTCGGTGGCCAGCGAGCCGATCGCCTGGCCGAGCTGCATCGCGAAGATGGCGCCGCCCATGTTCTGCAGCATCGAGCCGGCCCCGCCCATCATGCCGCCGAGGCCCTGGAGCTTGAGCTCCTCGGGCAGGTTCTGCGTCATCGCGTCGGTGAGGGCCTTGGCGACACTGTTGGCCACGGGCTCCGTCAGGCGGCGCCAGGTCGGCATGGTGGCTTCGACCCACTCGGCCCGGGACCAGGCCTTGCCGATGATGTTCGGCTCGGGGAAGTCGGTGACCTTGTTGAGCCACAGGTCCGCGAGGCGCAGAGTCTGATCGACGTCGCGCTGCTCGACGGAGCTCGGGGTGGGGTCGCTCGACTGCGCGGCGACGTTGCGTGCAGTGTCGTGGGCCAGCTTCCAGTTCACGGGGCCGTCCGAGCTGGACGACAGCATGGCCTGGACCTGCTGGAACATGGAGGCCAGGAACTGGGGGTCGTCCGGCAGACCGCTGGCCTTGGCGAACTCCTGGGCGTCGAAGCCCTCCGGAGCAGCACCTCCCATGAGTCGCCGCAGCATCTCCTGAAACTGGTCCTGGGGATCCTCGCCGGGGTTGTTCGTGTTGGGCTCGTTGCTCATGGTCCACCGATCTTTCCTGGGCCTTTTCCTTCACGGTACCCCTGCCCAGGCACCCCTGTCGCCGGTGCCGATGGCGGTTTCGCTGAGGGCAAAGCAGGGTCCGCGGCGGGGACACTCAGTTTCGCCGCCTACCCTTGAGTGAGCACCGTTGATCCGGAAGGAAACCATGAGCGAGCAGTTCCCGGCGACCCCGCCGGCGCAGCCCTATTCGATGCCGGCACCGCCGGAGGGCACGCCCGGACGGCGGCGCCGTCGTCGTTTTCCGATCGGCGCGGTGATCTGGGGACTGTTCTTCGTGGTGCTGGCGCTGGGCTCGCTCGTCCCGCTGCCGTACGTGATCGAATCCCCGGGTCCGACGTACAACACGATCGGCACCGTCGAGGACAAGAAGGTCATCCAGATCACCGGGCACGAGAGCTTCCCGGCTCAGGGTGATCTCGACCTCACCACCGTCTACGTCTCGGGTGGCCCCGGCGGCCGCGTGACCGGATTCGAGCTGATCCAGGCGTTCATGGATCCGTCCAAGGCGGTCTACGACGAGGACCAGATCTTCCCCAAGGGCGTCACCAAGGAGCAGAACCAGAAGGAGAACGCCCAGGCCATGACCAGCTCCCAGGAGAACGCCACCGCGGCGGCCCTGGGCGCGCTGAAGATCCCGTTCCAGCAGAAGCTCACGGTGGGCGGCTTCACCGAGGACTCTCCGGCCGAGGGAAAGCTGAAGGACGGCGACGTCCTCCTGAGTATCGACGGGAAGCCTTCCACCTCGATGACCGCCGTCCGTGACGCGCTCGCCGCGTCGAACGGCAATGAGGTCTCGGTCCAGGTGCAGCGCGGCGCGGACAAGCCGACCGTCCGCTTCGCGCCGGTCAAGGACAAGGACGGCCGCTACCTCATGGGCATCGGGCTGGCCTTCTCCTTCGACTTCCCGTTCAAGGTCCAGTACCAGCTGGACCAGGTGGGCGGTCCGAGCGCGGGCCTGATGTTCACCCTGGGTCTCATCGATTCGCTGACGCCGGGGGACCTGACCGGCGGCAAGCACATCGCCGGCACCGGCACCATCACGCCGGACGGCCAGGTGGGCCCGATCGGCGGCATCGCCCAGAAGATGCACGGCGCCCGTTCGGCCGGCGCGGGCCTCTTCCTGGCTCCGGCCGCCAACTGCGACGAAGTGGTGGGGCACATCCCGGACGGGCTGGAGGTCGTCAAGGTGAACACCGTGTCCGACGCCCGCACCGCGGTGGAGACCTACGCCAAGGGCGGTGACCTCGCCGCCCTGCCGCACTGCACGGCAGGCTGAGTGCCCGACGGCGCGTGGCCGGGCACGCGCCCGGCTTTGCACGGGGTGTCGTGCCACGTCATCCGGCCGGCCGCGCGGGAACGGCCCGGGCAGGCGCGGGGCCGGGGGAGTTAGGCTGAAGGCGGGGAACCTCACGGCCGATCCGTTCGTGGAACAGGTGTGACGGGTCCCCCGTCCATCACCGCAGCGAAACTTCCATCGAGGTACTGAGCGTGTCAGGAACACCCCATCCCATGTCAGCCCCCGGGCCCCGCAGGCGACGCGGAGCCTTCGTGCCAACACTCATCGTGGTGGCCGCACTCGTGGCCGGCTTCGTCTTCTTCGCCAATGTCTGGACCGATGTCCTCTGGTACCAGCAGCTCGGGTTCATCGGGGTCTTCGTGACCCAGAACCTGGCGCGGATCGGAGTCTTCCTGGCCGTGTTCCTCCTCATGGGACTGGCCGTCTACTTCTCCATCCGGGTGGCCTATCGCGCCCGCCCGGTGTACGCGCCTGATCAGGCCGCCCAGGACAATCTGGGCCGCTACCAGGCTCAGTTGGAACCGGTCCGCCGGGCCGTGATGATCGGCCTGCCGGCGGTCCTCGGCCTCTTCGCAGGCACCGCGGCGATGGGTCAGTGGCCCAAGGTCCTGCTGTTCTTCAACCAGGAGTCCTTCGGTCAGACCGACCCTCAGTTCAACCTGGACCTGGGTTTCTACGTCTTCTCGCTGCCATTCCTCGGCTTCCTGCTGTCCCTGCTCATGAGCATCGTCGCCGTGGCGGGACTCGCGGGTCTGCTGACCCACTACCTCTACGGCGCGATCCGGATCCAGCCGCGAGGCGTGTTCTTCAGCCACGCCGCACGCCTGCAGCTCGGCATCACGATCGCCGTCTTCCTCCTCCTGCTCGCCGCGAACTACTGGCTCGGCCGCTACACCACCGTGCAGAACCCGAACGTCGGCCGCTGGGCCGGTGCGCTGTACACCGATGTGAACGCCGTGGTGCCCACCCGGTCGATCCTGGCTGTCGCCGCGGCGATCGTGGCCGTGCTGTTCATCGTGGCCGCGATCATCGGCAAGTGGCGTCTGCCGGTCATCGGCACCGCCATGCTGATCATCACCTCGCTGCTCGCCGGCGGCCTGTACCCGTGGGTCATCCAGCAGTTCCAGGTGCGTCCGTCGGAGCAGACTCTGGAGAAGGAGTTCATCCAGCGGAACATCGACGCCACCCGCGCCGCCTATGGCCTCGACAAGATCAAGGTCAACGAGTACAAGGCCACCACGACCGCGACTCAGGGCGCGCTCCGGAATGACGCGGAGACCGCGGCGAGCATTCGTCTGCTGGACCCGAACCTGGTCTCGGCGTCGTTCGGCCAGCTCGAGCAGTACCGCCCGTACTACCAGTTCCCGGGCACTCTCAACGTGGACCGCTACAAGATCAACGGCAAGGTCCAGGACACCGTGATCGCCTTGCGTGAGCTGAACCCGGACGGGCTGAACGCCGACCAGCAGTCCTGGTACAACAAGCACATCGTCTACACGCACGGCTACGGCGTCGTGGCGGCCAAGGGCAACAAGTTCACCTCGGACGGCAAGCCGGACTTCCTGCAGTCGGGCATCCCGAGCACCGGCGTGTTCGGTGATGACAGCAAGTACCAGCCCCGCATCTACTTCGGCGAGAATTCGCCCGAGTACTCGATCGTCGGCGCCCCTCAGGGCGCCCCTCACCGGGAGCAGGACCGCCCGGCCAGCAAGGACGGCGGCGAGACCCAGTACACCTTCACGGGCAACGGCGGCCCCAACGTGGGCAATCCGCTCAACAAGCTGCTGTACGCCATCAAGTTCCAGTCCTCGGACCTGCTGCTCTCCGACGGCGTGAACGCCGATTCGCAGATCCTCTACGACCGGAACCCGCGCGACCGCGTCGAGAAGGTGGCTCCGTACCTGACCATCGACGGCAACGCCTATCCCGCCGTGGTGGACGGCCGGGTGAAGTGGATCGTCGACGGCTACACCACCAGCAGCGATCTGCCGTACTCGCAGTCGCAGCAGCTGGACTCCGCGACCCGTGATTCCCAGACCGCGGCCGGCCGGCTCGCGGCGCTGCCCGGTGAGTCGGTGAACTACATCCGCAACTCGGTCAAGGCCACGGTGGACGCCTATGACGGTTCCGTCTCCCTGTACGCGTGGGATGACCAGGACCCGATCCTCAAGGCATGGCAGAAGGTCTTCCCCAGCACGGTGAAGCCGCTGTCCGAGATGTCCGGCGACCTGATCAGCCACGTCCGGTACCCCGAAGACCTCTTCAAGGTCCAGCGGGAACTTCTGGGCCGGTACCACGTGACCGACGCCGACGGGTTCTACAAGAACAACGACGCGTGGAGCGTGCCGAACGACCCGACGATCAAGGGCAACGACGTCGCACCCGTGAAGCAGCCGCCGTACTACATGTCGATGCAGATGCCGGGTGAGTCCAGCACGGCCTTCCGCCTCACGAGCACCTTCATCCCGCAGACCGTCGGCGGCAACGCCCGCAACGTGCTCTACGGCTTCCTGGCCGCCAATGGCGACGCCGGGGACAAGGCGGGTGTGAAGGATCCCAAGTACGGTGAGCTCGAGCTGCTCAGGCTGCCCACCGACACCCTGGTCCCGGGTCCGGGTCAGGCTCAGAACAAGTTCGACTCGGATCCGAACGTCTCGCGTGAGCTGAACCTGCTGCGGCAAGGCGCCTCCTCCGTGGTCAGCGGCAACCTGCTCACGGTTCCCATGGGCGGCGGTCTGCTTTACGTGCAGCCGGTCTACCTGAAGTCCACCGGCAGCACGGCGTACCCCACGCTCCAGCGCGTGCTGGTGGCGTTCGGTGACCAGGTCGGCTTCGCTCCGACGCTGGATGCCGCGCTCGATCAGCTGTTCGGCGGCAACTCGGGCACCAAGGCCGGTGACGCCGCGAACAACAACGGCAACTCCGGGGGCACCGGCTCCGGTTCGTCCTCGGGCAGCTCCGGCGGCAATGGCGGGGGCACGGCTCCCGCTCCGGGCCTGAAGGCGGCGCTGGACGACGCCAAGAAGGCGATCGACGCCGGCCAGGCGGCCCTGAAGAACGGCGACTTCGCGACCTACGGCGAGCAGCAGAAGAAGCTGCAGGACGCGCTGAACCGGGCCCTGGCCGCCGAGGGCGCTCAGGGCGGGGCGACGCCCAGCCCGTCGCCGTCGTCGAGCCCCTCGCCGAGCACGGGGAAGTAGCCGGAAGCCGCCCCGCGTCGCGTATCGCGGCAGGTGAGGCGCTGATCACGTCACCTCGATTTGGTCTGCGGTTCATCAGCCGGTAGAGTAGTTCATGCGACGCGGGGTGGAGCAGTTCGGTAGCTCGCTGGGCTCATAACCCAGAGGTCACAGGTTCAAATCCTGTCCCCGCAACTGGCAGAAGGCCGGAACCATTGGTTCCGGCCTTCTTGTTTTCCCGATGCTTTTCAGTACTGCGCTTCCGGCGCCCGGAGCATGAGGCGGAGATCACGTGGTCTCGAATTGGTCTGACGGGTCTCAGCGGGTAGCGTGGTGGGTACGACGCGGGGTGGAGCAGTTCGGTAGCTCGCTGGGCTCATAACCCAGAGGTCACAGGTTCAAATCCTGTCCCCGCAACGCGCAAGGGCCGGAACCAATGGTTCCGGCCCTTTTTCATGCCCCGGCACTGGTCGAGCTTGCACTTTCTCGGGAGTCCCGGGGACGGAAGCCCGAGAAAGTGCAATCTCGGCTCCTCCGGGTGGCCTGTCCGCTTGCCGTCCGGCCCGGCGGCGACCAGGATGAGCTGATGACCACCCTGCGCCCCCTCACCCTGAACGATGCCGCCGCCGTCGCCGCCCTGCTCCAAGAGAGCCGCGAGCACCTGGCGCCCTGGGAGCCCGTGCGGCCCGAGGCCTTTTTCACGGAGGAAGGGCAACGCCTGGAGATCCGCGGCGCGCTGGAGGCGCTGGCGCAGGGGAGCAGGGCGCCCTTCGTCATCCTGGACGACGACGGCGCGGTGGCCGGCCGCCTGAACATCAACAACATCGTGCGGGGCGCCTTCGAATCGGGCAGCCTGGGCTACTGGGTCGCCGCCGGGCGCACGGGCCGCGGTCTGGCCGGAAAGGCCGTCGGCGAGGCTGTCGAGCACGGTTTCCGGCACCTGGGGCTCCACCGGCTGGAGGCGGGCACCCTGCTCCACAACGCGGCTTCACAGCGTGTCCTGCTCAAGAACGGCTTCACGGAATTCGGGACGGCGCCCCGGTACCTCAAGATCGAGGGCCGCTGGCAGGACCACCGTCTGTTCCAGCGGCTCAACGAGGGCTGACGCCCGGGGCTCTCCGCGCACTTCGGGCTCTGGGGTGCACCCGGACTCTCCGGCGCGCCGCGGGCCGTCAGGCGTGAGGGAAGCGCGAACACCGACCCCGCGAGCCGGACCCCGTAGACCGACGACAAAGCCCCCGGACCACGAAGGGTCCGGGGGCTCGTCGTCTGAAGGGCACGCCCTTCAGGAGAGTCTGACGCTCAGAGGCGGTCGAAGTCCTCTTCGTTGACGGTGCCTGCGCCCGCCAGCGGCTTGGCGGCCGCAGGCGCGGCCGGGGTGCCGGAGATCGCGGCGGGGCTGCCACCGGCCTTCAGGGCGGCCAGGCGGGCTTCGATCTCGGTCTGCTCGCCGAGGTCCTCGAGCTGGTTGAACTGAGCGTCCAGGCTCGATGCGGCGATTTCCTGCTGACCGAGGACCTTGGCCTCTTCGCGACGGATCTTCTGCTCGAAGCGGCCGACCTCGCTGGTGGGATCCATGATGTCGATGCTGCGGAGCGCGTCGTTGACCTGGGTCTGGGCCTGGGCGGTCTTCGCACGGGCCACGAGTTCATTGCGCTTGGAGGTCAGCTCGTTGAGCTTGCCGCGCATCTGGTCCAGGCCGGTCTTGAGGCGGTCCACCACCTCGGTCTGCGCCGCGATGTTGGGCTCGGCCGCGCGGGCCTCGCTCTCGGAGCTCATCTGACGCTGGATGGCGACCTTGGCCAGGTTGTCGAACTTCTGGGCGTCGGCGGCGTTGCCGGCCGCACGGAACTCATCGGCCTTGCGAGAGGCGGCGAGGGCCTTGTTGCCCCAGTCCTGGGCGTTGCGGACGTCCTCGGCGTGGTCCTGCTCCAGCATGCGGAGGTTGCCGATGGTCTGGGCCACGGCCGACTCGGCTTCCGCGATGTTGTTGGAGTAGTCGCGGACCATCTGGTCCAGCATCTTCTGCGGGTCTTCGGCGGAATCGAGCAGCGCGTTGATGTTCGCCTTGGCCAGCTGCGCGATGCGACCGAAAATGGACTGCTTTGCCATGGTTTTACCTTTCGTGTGGCCCGTGATGCCGAAGGCGGCCGCCGCCGGCGTGGTCATGGACGCGTGGGTGATGTGTGTCTGAAATCGTAGGGTCTGGTCTGACGGGGATCAGAAGCTGCCGCCGCCACCGGAGTCGCCGCCCCAGTCGCCACCGCCGCCGGAGTCGCCCCCACCGAAGCCACCCCAGCCGCCGCCGGAGTCGCCGCCGCCCCAGCCCCCGCCGGAATCGTGGTGGTTGCCGCTGTTCAGGATCGAGTTGATCAGGAGCCCGCCGAGGATCGCGCCTCCCAGTCCGTTGCCGTTGCCTCCGCCGAACATGCCACCGCCGCCGTAGCCGCGCTGGTTCATGCCGAACTGGTCGACGTCGGACTGGGCCAGCTGGGCCGCCTGTCCGGCCAGCGCGTTGGCCTGGTTGGCGTAATTGAGGGCCTGCACTGGATCGCTCTGGGAGATGGAGATGGCGTAGTCGAGATTGCGCTGTGCTTCCGCGAGTCGAGTGCGCGCCTCGGTCCCGACGCCGCCGCGCCGTGCCGCGACGTAGTCGCTCGTGGCGCTGATCTGGGACTGGGCCGTGACGATGCTCTGCTGCAGCGACGCGCGCGCCCGCTGAGCCTGTTCCTGCTGGTCCCGCACGCCCGTGAGGACCTGATCGAGAGCCGCCGTCGAGTTCGACAGCGCCTGCAGGTCCGCTACCGGATCGAGGTGGCCGTCCTGGTAGCGGGCTTTGATCCCGGCCAGTGCCGCCTCCACGCCCGCCACGGGACCATTCAGTTCAGGGTGCTGACCGGTCTGGGCGTAGGCCTTGGCCTGGGCCAGGTCCTGTGCGGCCTGGGACACTGCGGCTTCCAGCGAGGTCTTGGCCTGCGCCAGGTTCTGGTCCACGGAGGAGATGGCCTCGACGAGTTTCTGCGCCTGACCGAGGGCCCCTTCCGCGGCGCGGACCGCGACGGCGGCCTGGCCGCCGTCGCCGGCCTGAAGACGCTCCTCGGCGGTGCCCACGGCGTTGCCGACGAAGTCGAGACGCTCCCGTGCCTGCGCGATGTTGTCCTGGACCTGCGCGAGGGCCGTCGGGGCGTAGCCCTGGCGGAGACCCTCGAGCTTCTGCTCGGCGTCCTGGATGGCCTGGGTGGCCGCGCCGGCGTCGGACTTGATGCGGACCACGGCCTGCGGGGCGTTCTTCTCCAGCTCACGCAGGGAGTCGAAGGACGCCTGCTGATCCTTGAGGGAGGCGATCGCCGCCTCGGAGTAGCCGATGATCTGCGTCAGCCAGGTGCGCTGCTGCTCCGGGGTGTCCGGGATGTGGTCATCCAGCTGCTGCTGGAACTTGAAGGACTCGCTGAGCTGGGCCTTGGCCTGCTGCACCGCCGCGGCGAAGTCCTTCACCGCGTCCGGCCCGAACTGCGCCTCCGCGAAGCCGAGTTCCTGCTCGCTGGACTTGATGGCGTCGTCGGCGGCGATCAGGAGGGGGCCGCTCTCGGCCCGCAGCTGCTCGATGCTCATCCGGGCCAGACGGTCCTGCTCGGTGGGCGCGTTCTCGATGCCGGCGGCCTGTGCGGCCTGACGACGGCGGCGGACCAGCCAGAAGGCGCCGGCGCCTCCGACGACCACCACGGCGCCGCCGACGAGGAACGGCGTGGCGCCGGGGCCGGAGAGCTCCTTGTCCGTCTGCTCGGCGACCGCGACCGCCGCACCGGTGAAGTCAAGCTTGCCCTGGGCCAGCTGCTCCCGTCCTGCCTGGATGATGCTGTCACGCTGGCCGCTGCTGATGGTGCTGCCGGGACCTCGGGTCAAGTAGTACTGGCCTCCGCTGGTGCTCACCGCATAGAGCAGGTCTTTGGAACCCATGCCCTTCTGCTTGCCGACCACCGTGGACCATTTCTGCGGATCGCTCGGGTTGGTGAAGGTATCCACCACTACGACGAAGAGGTTGATCTTCTGGTCCTTGTACAGCTTGCTGATGGCGGACTGCACCTTGCCGTGGTCCAGCTTGTTGCCGGGGTCCACGATGTTCTGTCCCGGACCGATGGTGACGGGGTCGGCCGCCTGCGCGGCTGTGGTGCCGAGGAGGAGAGTGGCCGAGAGGCCCAGCCCCACGGCGAGAATCGTCCTGGCCTGTTTCAACAGGGTGCGCATCCGCTACCTTTCAGCAGTCACGGGACCCGCTGAGGTAGTCGGACCCGCTGCCATGAACGTCCCCAGCCGTACTGTTCAGCCGTTGGCCGCTGTGGCATTTCCTTGATTCTAGGCATGCCCCGAAAGGGGCGTCCATCAAAGGAACTCCGCCCGTGGCGAAAAGGTTCCCCAGCCGGTCGTGTGCCGCGTCTAGGCTTTCAGCAAACAGTCAGCCAGTGCTTTCAGTCCGCTCAGACTCCTTATGGATAGTGGAAGCCAGAAGACGAATCTGAAAGGCAGAACGATGACGGAGAACCCCAGCAACGAGCACGGCGGACCGGCTTCCCAGGAGCCCCGTCCCCAGGAGCACCCGACCATGCCTCTCGAGCACGCCACGGAGCCCACGCAGGCACTCCCGAGCCGCCCGGCCGCCCCGGGGTCTCCTTCTCAGGACCAGCCGCAGGCCCACCAGGCTCCGTACCGGCAGGGCGGTTACCAGCAGCCCCAGCCGCAGCAGCCGCCCCAGCCGGGCTACGCGCCGGGGGCGCCGGCCGCGCCGGCCATGGCGGGCGCCTCGGCGTCGCAGCACGGCGGCACGCACGACGGCGGCGCGCACGGCGCCGGTCCTCAGTTCTACGGCCAGCAGAGCGGCTACCCGCAGCAGCAGGCGGCACCGGCCCAGGCCTACACCACCCAGGGAGCCCAGCCGAAGACGGCGCGGAAGATCGGCGTCGGCACGCTCGTGGCGGCCGTGCTCGCGGCGGGTCTGGTCGGCGGCGCCGTCGGCGTCGGTGGCAACTCCCTGCTCAACGCGGGCCAGCCGGCCGCGGCGACCCAGTCCAACAGCAGTGGACAGGGGGGCATCGTCATCAACAACAAGGACAGCGTCACCGCGGTGACGGCCGCGGCGGCCAAGGCGGCGCCGAGCGTCGTGACCATCGCGGCCAGCGGCGGGAACTCGTCGGGCACGGGATCGGGCATCGTCCTCGACGACCAGGGCCACATCCTCACCAACACCCACGTGGTGACGCTGGACGGCGCCGTCTCCAAGCCCACGGTCGAGGTCCGCACGAGCGGGGGCAAGGTCCTCAAGGCCACCGTGGTCGGCACGGACCCGCTCTCCGACCTCGCGGTCATCAAGGTCGACCCGTCCGGACTGGTCCCCGCCACGCTGGGGGACTCCGGCAAGCTCAACGTCGGCGACACGGCAGTGGCCATCGGCTCGCCGCTCGGTCTCACCAACACGGTGACGGACGGCATCGTCTCCACGCTGAACCGCACGATCTCGGTGCAGTCCTCGGCCGCCCCCTCGGACGGCAGTGACTCGGGCAAGGACGACGGCGGTTACAACTTCGCCCCGCCCTTCGGCCAGAACAAGTCCTCGTCCTCCGGCGGCTCGGTCTACCTCAATGTCATTCAGACGGACGCCGCCATCAACCCCGGCAACTCGGGCGGCGCCCTCGTCAACGGCAAGGGCGAGGTGGTCGGCGTCAACGTCGCCATCGCGACGGCGGGCAGCGGTTCCAGCGATGGCAGCGGCAGCACCGGCAACATCGGCGTCGGCTTCAGCATCCCGATCAACTACGCCAAGCGGATCGCCCAGGACATCATCAAGGACGGCAAGGCGACGCACGGCCAGTTCGGCACCACGGTGCAGAGCCAGGCCGCCGGCTCCGGCGACTCCTCGGCGTTCTCCGTGGGTGGGCTCGTCATGAGCGTCGTGCCGGGTTCCGCGGCCGACAAGGCGGGGATCCGGAAGGGCGATGTGATCACGCAGTTCGCCGGGTACACCATCTCCGATGCGAAGGAACTGACCGCGGCGGTCCGCGAGCAGCCCGCCGGCGGCAAGGCCACGGTGACCGTGGTGCGGAACGGCCAGAGCCAGCAGATCGAGGTGACCCTGGACGCGGCCAAGCAGTAGGCGTCAGGCTCCCCCCTCGCTGTGAGGCCGGGCTCTGTGGCTGGTCGTGGTGACGCACCATGACCGGCGGCAGGACCCGGCCTCCGTCGTGTGGCAAGCTAGGAGATGCAGCCGTCCGTCCGCATCGTCGCGGGCGGATGCGGCTGTCCGCCCCGCGCGGTGATTCCCGTCAGCCAGGGCCTGAACCGAGGCCTGCGTGAGAACACTATGGGAGAACCATGAAGATCGTGGTCTTGGTCAAGCACGTCCCGGACGCTCAATTCGAGCGCCATCTGTCCGGTCCGGGTCACACCGTCGACCGTTCGGAGAGCATCCTGTCCGAGCTCGATGAGTACGCTCTGGAAGCGGCTCTGCAGATCAGCGAGGCGAACGGTGGTGAGAAGGGCGGCAACACCGTGATCGCCCTGACGATGGGCGCCGACGGCGCGTCCAACTCCATCAAGAAGTCCCTCCAGATCGGCGCGTCCGAGGGCTATCACCTGAGCGATCCGGCCCTGGCCGGTTCGGATGCGGCGGCCACGTCCCTCGCCCTCGCGGCGGCGATCCAGCGCATCGCCCAGGACGGTCCCGTGGACCTGGTGATCGGCGGCATGGCCTCCACCGACGGCGAGACCTCGCTGGTCCCGGCGCAGCTGGCCGAACGCCTCGGCTGGGCCTATGTGGGCCACGCCAAGTCCCTCGACGTGAACGGCGCGACGGTCGCCGCGTCCCGTGAGGTGGACGGCTTCGCCGAGACCCTCGAAGCGTCCCTGCCGGCCGTGGTGTCGGTGACGGATCAGATCAACGAGCCCCGGTACCCCAACTTCAAGGGCATCATCGCGGCCAAGCGCAAGAAGACCCACCCCCTCGCGCTGGGCGACCTGGGCCTCGAGGCGGCGTCGGTCGGCGCCGCGGGATCGCTCACGGTCCTGGAGGACGCGCAGGAGCGTCCGGCCCGCACCCAGGGCACCATCATCACGGACGAGGGCGACGCCGGCATCAAGCTGGTCGAGTTCCTGGCCGCCGAGAAGCTGATCTAGCGTTACCAGGAGCGAAACATGGCACATGTCCTTGCAGTCATCACCAGCCCCGATGGCGCCCTCAAGAAGAACCAGCGCGAACTCCTCACCCTCGGCCGCGGCCTGGGTGACGTCTCCGTCGCCCTGATCGGCGACGACGCCGCGGCCACCGAAGCCGCGACGTACGGCGCCGCGGTCACGTACACCGCCCCTGCCGCCGTGAGCGCGCTCGGCGGCTCCGCGCGCGCCGCCTTCGTCGCAGAAGCGGTGTCGCGCTCCGGCGCCGACGTCGTCCTGCTCGAGAACGGCGTCGCGGCCAAGGAACTCGCGGCGAGCCTCGGCGTGAAGCTGAACGCCGGCGTCGTGACCGATGTGGTGTCCCTGAGCACCGACGGCGCGGCCACCAAGTCCGTCCTGGCCGGGTCCTACACCACGGTGGCCCGCGCGCGCACCGCCGTGGCCGTCTACACCGTGAAGGCCCACGCGGTCGAGCCGTCCGAGGCTCCGGTCGAGGGCCGGACCGAGGCGATCGACCTTCCGGAGTCCGCCTACGGCGCGGCGGCCCGCATCACGTCCCGCGAGGCCAAGCCGGCCACGGGCCGCCCGGATCTGGCCGACGCTCGGATCGTCGTGGCCGGCGGCCGCGGCGTGGACGGCGATTTCGGCCCCGTCGAGGAACTCGCCGATCTGCTCGGCGCCGCCGTGGGCGCGTCCCGCGTCGCCACCGACAACGGCTGGATCGGCCACGATTCGCAGGTCGGCCAGACCGGCGTCGTCGTGTCCCCGCAGCTGTACATCTCCGCCGGCATCTCCGGCGCGATCCAGCAGAAGGCCGGCATGCAGACGGCGCAGGTGATCGTCGCGATCAACACCGACGAGGACGCGCCCGTCTTCGAGATCGCCGACTTCGGCATCGTGGGTGACCTGTTCACCGTGCTGCCGCAGGCCAGCGAAGAGATCCGGCGCCGGAGGGGCTGAACCACGTGAGCATCACTCATCACCCGTCCGCTTTCACTCCGCGTGAGGGCGGGCGGGTGCTCTGTTTCACCGCCCACCCGGACGACGTGGACTTCGGCGCGGCCGGCACCATCGCCGCCTGGACCGCCGCAGGGGTGGAGGTCATCTACTGCGTCATGACCGACGGCGACGCCGGCGGCTTCGAGGCCGAGGAGGACATCGCGTCCCGCCGGGTCGAGGAGCAGCGCCGTGCCGCCGCCCTGGTGGGCGTGGAGACGGTCCACTCTCTGCACGAGCGGGACGGGTATCTCGAGCCGACCCACGAGGTCATCAGCCAGGTGGTCGCGCTGATCCGGCAGTACCGGCCGGACGTGGTGCTGACCATGCATCCGGAGCGCAACTGGGAGCGTCTGCAGAAGAGCCACCCGGATCATCTGGCGGCGGGGGAGATCGTGACCCGTGCCGTGTACCCCGCGGCGGAGAACCCCTTCGCGTACCCCGAGCTGGAGGCGCGCGGTCTGCGGGCGTACAAGGTCCCGCAGCTCTGGTTCATGGCGGCGCCGCAGGAGCGGGAGAATCACTTCGTGGATGTCACCGGGACGGTGGACGCCAAGCTGGCCGCTATCCATATCCACGCTTCTCAGCATCCGGATCCCGATGCCATGGACGCCCAGGTCAGGGCTCAGTTGCGGGAGAACGGAGCGCGGACCGAGGCGGGGGACCGCGCCCTGGTCGAGTGCTTCCACGTGGTGTTCGTGAACGCGGAGTCGACGTTCGCCGGCTTCTAAAAATGTGATTTATTCCACTGCGCCATCTTGCGCGAGGAGTAGGCTGGGTCTACAGTTCTAGAGAAATTAAATAATACTTATTCCTCTGAAGGGCAGACCTCAATGGAGAAGACTGCAATCGAGCACCCGGTCCTCGTGATCATGGGTGTCTCGGGCTCCGGCAAGTCGACCGTGGGCGGATTCCTGGCCGGCGCGCTGGGTTGGGAACTCGCCGAGGGCGACGACTTCCACCCCGCGGCCAATGTGGCCAAGATGGCCTCCGGCCAGCCGCTCACCGATGAAGACCGGTGGCCGTGGCTCAACACCATCGCCGATTGGATCCGTAACCGGGACACCCTGGGTGAACCCGGCGTCGTGACGTGCTCGGCGCTCAAGAAGCGATACCGTGACGTGCTCCGCGGCCCGAACGTCGTGTTCGTCTACCTGCATGGCGGCAAGGGCCAGATCTCCGACCGCCTCCAGGCGCGCCACGGGCATTTCATGCCGCCGGAACTCCTCCAGTCCCAGTTCGAGGCTCTCGAAGAGCCCACTGAGGACGAGAACGTCCTGATCGTGGACATCGAGGGGACGCCCGCAGAGGAAGCACACCGCATCATCCAGGGTCTCGGACTGAAGCCCACCCCGTATGGAGAGGCAGAAATCGCATGAACACGACGGCGTGGACAGGGCATGACACTCAGCTCATCATCGTGGCGCTCATCGGCATCGCCGCGATCGTCCTCCTCATCACCAAACTCAAGGTCCACCCCTTCCTGGCGCTCGTGCTGGGATCGGCATTCGTGGGCCTGGCGTCCGGCGTCGAGCTGGACAAGGTCATCAAGAACTTCGAAGAAGGCGTGGGCGGTGTCCTCAAGGAGGTCGGCCTCCTGATCGCCCTGGGCGCCATGCTCGGGAAGCTCCTCGCGGACTCCGGCGGCGCCAACCGGGTGGTCGACACCCTGCTGGACAAGGCCAAGGGCAACAAGCTCGTCTGGATGATGACCCTCGTCGCGGTCATCATCGGCCTGCCGATGTTCTTCGAGATCGGTCTCGTGCTGCTGCTTCCCGTGATCGTGCTGGTCGCCCAGCGCTCGGGGCTCAAGCTCATGCGCGTCGCGATCCCGGCTCTGGCCGGCCTGTCCGTCCTCCACGGTCTGGTCCCGCCGCACCCGGGTCCGCTCGTGGCCATCGCCGCACTGAAGGCCGACCTCGGCCTCACCCTCATCTTCGGCCTCACGGTCGCCGTTCCCACGGTCATCATCTGTGGTCCGCTGTTCTCCAAGCTCGCGGCCCGCTGGGTCCCGGTGGACGCTCCGGCCGTGGCCGGCGGCATCGACACCCAGCACGGTCCGGACCTCAGCGAGGTCAAGCGCGTGCCGAGCTTCGGGATCACCCTCTTCACCATCGTGTTCCCGGTCATCCTGATGCTCTTCAAGGCGATCGTGGACATCGTGACGCCGGCCAAGGACCCGTCGGCTCTCCGGGTCTTCGCCGACTTCATCGGTCAGCCCCTCGTGGCCATGACCCTGGCCGTCCTCCTGGCCATGGTGACCTTCGGCTACGCGGTCGGCTTCACCGGGTCCACCATCACCTCCAAGCTCGGCGCCAGCCTGGGCCCCATCGCCGCGATCATCCTGATCGTCGGCGCGGGCGGCGGCTTCAAGCAGACCCTCATCGGCGCCGGGGTGGGTGACGCGGTGGCCAAGTGGGCGACCGGAGCCAACATCTCGGTCCTCGTGCTCGGCTTCCTCATCGCGGTCGCCCTGCGCCTGGCGACCGGTTCGGCCACCGTGGCCACGGTCACCGCGGCGGGCATCGTGGCGCCGCTCGCCAGCAGCCTGTCCCCGGGGCACGCCGCGCTCCTGGTCCTCGCGATCGGCGCGGGCTCGCTCTTCCTCTCGCACGTCAACGACGCCGGCTTCTGGCTCGTGAAGGAGCTGTTCGGCCTCACCGTGGGTCAGACGTTCAAGACCTGGTCCGTGATGGAGACCCTGATCTCCGTGGTCGGCTTCGTCTGCGTCATGCTGCTCTCCTTCGTGGTCCCGTAGCGCCAGGCCGACATGGCTGGGCCCTCGACGGGTCCGACGGCGGGGCCCACGTCGGCGAGGGCCCCGACCCGCAGCGAAGCAAGGGTCGGGAGCCGATGGGGACGGGTGGTCACCTATTCCGGGTGGCCACCCGCCGTCGTCGTTTAAGCCGATCGACTGCTCCACACGAGGTCATTCCAGGGTCCCGGAGGCCCGGAAACGGCATCGTGTGGAGCAGTCGATCGGAGGGGGGAGCAGGGATCAGAGCTGGGCGCCCTGGAAGCCGTTCTGACGCCAGGCCTCGAAGAGGACGATCGACGCCGAGTTCGCGAGGTTCAGCGAGCGGCGCGAGGGCAGCATGGGGATCCGCACCCGCGAGGTCACGTGAGGGTCGTCCTTCACCTCGCGCGGCAGGCCGACCGATTCCGGGCCGAACATCAGCACGTCGCCCGGCAGATAGTCGACATCCGTGTAGGAGGTCTCGCCGTCGCTCGTGAACGCGAAGACGCGGCGCGGCTTGAGAGCCTCCCAGGCCGCCTCGAGCGTGGGGTGGACCGTCACGACGGCGAGGTCGTGGTAGTCGAGCCCGGCGCGGCGCAGTTTGGCGTCGTCGAAGTCGAATCCGAGAGGTTCCACGAGGTGGAGCTCCGCCCCGGAGATGGCCGCCAGACGAATGGCGTTGCCGGTGTTGCCAGGGATTTCGGGGGTGTAGAACAGGATGCGGAACACCCGATCATCCTATCCGGACGGAGGGGACGGCCCGCTCAGTGCATCCCGCGGATGAGCCGGGCGAGCGACGGCACGTGCACCACGTTCGGCTGCGGCCCGCCGCCCAGGAACTCCCGCAACCCGCGGATGGTCCCGGCAGCGTTGCCCACTTCCACGCCTCCCGTGACGCCCGGCCTGCGGTCGATCACGGGTTCGTGCAGATTGTCCCCGGGGCCGAGAACCATGGTCCAGCCCGTGACGTGGAGCTCCGGGAAGAGGTCCTGCAGATGGCGCACCGAGTGGGCGAGCAGCGGCGGCAGCACCGACCGTCCGCCGTGCAACAGGCTCTCCCCGTCCCAGGCATAGGCGCCGTGAGGCAGCACCATCGAATCGATCAGGGCCAGACGGTACCCGGCGAGGATCGCGTGATCGATGTGCGTTCTGCCGTCCGGGGCCTTCAGGCCGTTGATCAGTCGCGCGGACGGCTGCTGGGCCACCACGTGGCGCAGCAGGAGCTGCATCGTCCGCTGCTCCCGCCGGATGCGCGCCTCGGCCCCGAAGATGCCGCGTTTCCGGGGCAGCCCGTGCATCTGGAGCCGGGCGAGATCCTCGGGCAGCAGCGTCCCCGGAGCATCGAGCGGGGGAGCGAAGACCGCAGTGTCGGAAGCCTTGGGCCGCGGACCGGAGGAACGTGTGGTGGCGTGAGAGTCGGTGCCCGCCTCCCAGGCCGTGGAGAATCCGTTCCGGGACGGGCTGCCCCAGGCACCCTGGCCGTCGGCTTGGCCCCCGCCTTGTCCCGCGCCGTAGCTCGCGTCGTATCGCGCCCGGGACTGATCGTCGACCAGGATCTCGTAGGCGAGCGTGACGGCACGGAAGCGCTCGGGATCGCCGCCCCGGTCCGGGTGGGTCAGTCGGGCGGCCTTGCGGTAGGCGACCTTGATCTCCTGGGTGCTGGCCGTCATGGCCACGCCCAGAACCTGGTAGTGGTTCTCACCAGGTACTGCGGTCATCAGCACTGCCTTTCCTGTCCGACGTTCCTGTCCGTCGTCCCATTCCGCCGGGGCCATCCCGCGATCGCCGGGTGGTGGTGCAACGAATCGTTCGCCGGGCCGGTTCCTGGCGTGCACAATAAAGCGTGATCAATCGCCCGCGCCCCGTCAAACCACGGCCCCTGGAGGGCGTGAGGCTCGCCGTCCTGGTCAATCCCTCGGCCGGCAGCCGGCAGGGGATGCTCCGGGCGGCCCGCGCGGTCGCGGTCCTGCAGGAGGCCGGCGCCCGGACCACGGTGCTGTCGGCCGCGGACCCGGACACCCTCGCCGCGATGGCCGACGACGCCGCCTCCTCCGCCGATGCGCTCGTCGCCGTCGGCGGGGACGGCATGGTCCAGGCCGGCGCCGAGGCCGCCCTCCGGAGCGGGCTCCCCCTCGGCATCATCCCGGCCGGCACGGGGAACGACGCGGCCCGGGCCCTCGGAGTGCCTCGCCGGGGTGACGCGGCGGTCCAGCGGCTTCTCGGTGTCTGGGCCTCGGGAGGCAGGGCGGTGGACGTCGCTCGCGTGGATCTGCCCGACGGAGCCGTGCGGCACTACGTGACCGCGCTCGCGGCCGGCTTCGACGCCGTCGTGAACCGGCAGGCCAATGAGTGGACCCGCCCGCGGGGAACGCTGAGGTATGTGGCGGCCATCTTCCGCCGCATCGGGGGATTCCGCCCGGTGCACTACCGCTTGCGGGTGGACGGCGTCACCGAGGAGACCGACGCCGTCATCCTCACGGTGGCGAACGGCTCGTCCTTCGGCGGAGGGCTGAGGATCGCTCCCCGGGCCGTGCCGGACGACGGGATGCTGGACCTGGTCACCGTCGCGCCGATCTCCCGGCTCCTCCTGGTGCTGATCTTCCCTCTCGCCTTCTTCGGCCTGCATGTACTGCACCCGGCCGTGACGGTGCGCCGGGTGCGGGAGGTGCGGCTGGAATCCGGCGGTCCCGTGTGCCACGCGGACGGGGAAGCCCTCGCCGCGCCACCCCTCACCGTCACGGTGCTGCCCGGGGCGCTGCGCGTGCTCGTCTGACGGCCGGCGCTCCGCGGCCGTCACGGCGGACTTAAACTGGTGATGTGCCTGTCTATCTCGACCATGCCGCCACCACCTCCCTCCATCCCGCCGCGCTCGCAGCCATGACGCGTGAGCTGACGCGCACCGGCAACCCGTCCTCGCTGCACGGCGCGGGACGCCGGGCCCGGAGCGCCGTCGAGGAGGCCCGCGAGGCCATTGCCGCGGCCGGTGGCGGGCACTCGTCCGAGGTGATCTTCACCTCGGGCGGCACTGAAGCGGACAATCTGGC
The DNA here is from genome assembly GCF_029690065.1 of Arthrobacter sp. Y-9. Classification (NCBI taxonomy): domain Bacteria; kingdom Bacillati; phylum Actinomycetota; class Actinomycetes; order Micrococcales; family Micrococcaceae; genus Arthrobacter; species Arthrobacter sp. Y-9. The sequence continues at coordinate 2,493,054 of NZ_CP121463.1, read as the reverse complement.
GGTCAAGGGGCTCTTCTGGCAGCGCCGGGCCGAGGATTCCCGCCGGGTGCGCATCCTGTGCTCGACGATCGAGCACCACGCCGTCCTGGACACGGTCGAGTGGCTGGAGCGTCACGAGGGCGCCGAGGTGACCTGGCTCCCCGTGGACGGGGAGGGCCTCCTGGATCTGGCGGCCCTGGAAGCGGAACTTCAGCGAGACCCGGAGTCGATCGCGCTCGTCACCGTCATGTGGGCCAACAACGAAGTGGGGACCATCCAGCCGATCCGGCGGGTGGTGGAACTCGCGCAGGCCGCCGGGGTCCCGGTGCACTCCGACGCCGTGCAGGCGTTCGGCGCGCTGCCGCTGGGATTCCGGGACTCCGGGCTGGCCGCCATGAGCGTCAGCGGCCACAAGATCGGGGGGCCAGTGGGCGTCGGGGCGCTGTTCCTGCGCCGCGACGTGAAACTGGTCCCCGTGCAGCACGGCGGGGGACAGGAACGCGATGTGCGGTCCGGCACGCTGGACACCGCCTCGATCGTGGGTTTCGCAGCGGCCGCGACCGCCTGCGCGCAGGCGTTGGACGAGGAAGGTGCCAGGCTCTCCGCGCTCCGCGACCGTCTCATCGAGGGTGTTCGGGCCGCTGTGCCCGAGGCCGTTCTCCGCGGCGCGCCGGGCCCGGGACGCCTTCCGGCCAACGCGCATTTCACGTTTCCGGGCTGTGAAGGGGATTCGCTGCTCTTCCTGCTCGACATGTCCGGCGTCGAGAGTTCGACCGGTTCCGCGTGCACCGCGGGCGTTCCGCGACCGTCCCATGTGCTGCTGGCGATGGGGCTCAACGAGGAGACGGCGCGCGGCGCCCAGCGGTTCAGCCTGGGGCACACGACGACGGACGCCGACGTCGACGCCCTGCTCAAGGCCCTGCCGGGCGCGTTCGCCCAGGCTCGCAAGGCGGGCATGGCCGGTCATGAGTCGAGCATCCAGACGGCCGCGACGGTCGCGCGGGGGAGTGGAGCCTGAGCGGTCGCGGGCTTTTCCGGGAATACCGCTCAGCCGGGGGCGTTAAGATGGAAGTACGCGCAGACCGCTCGCGGTGCGCGTCCTTCCACGCTCCCTCCCCGAGAAACCTGATGAGAAAGCCGGTATGCGAGTTCTAGCAGCCATGAGTGGCGGAGTCGACTCCGCCGTCGCCGCAGCACGGGCGGTCGAGGCCGGCCACGACGTCGTCGGCGTACACCTCGCGCTGTCCCGCATGCCCGGCACGCTGCGGACCGGAAGCCGCGGCTGCTGCACGATCGAGGACTCCCGCGACGCCTACCGCGCCTGCGACGTGCTCGGCATCCCGTACTACGTGTGGGATTTCTCGGAGCGGTTCAAGGAGGACGTGGTCCAGGACTTCATCGACGAGTACGCCGCGGGCCGCACCCCGAACCCGTGCATGCGCTGCAACGAGCGCATCAAGTTCGCCGCGCTCCTCGAGAAGGCCGTCGCCCTCGGCTTCGACGCCGTCTGCACGGGGCATTACGCCAAGGTGATCGAGGACGAGAACGGCAACCGCGAACTTCACCGCGCCGCCGATTGGGCCAAGGACCAGTCCTACGTCCTGGGCGTGCTCACCCACGAGCAGCTCAAGCACGCCATGTTCCCGCTGGCCGAGACCCCGTCCAAGGCCGAGGTCCGGGCCGAGGCGGAGCGCCGCGGCCTCTCCGTGGCCAACAAGCCGGACAGCCACGACATCTGCTTCATCCCCGACGGCGACACCGCCGGCTGGCTCGCTGAGAAGATCGAGATGGAGCCGGGGGACATCCTGGACGAGACCGGCGCGAAGGTCGGCGAGCACGGCGGCGCCAACGCGTTCACCGTCGGACAGCGCCGCGGCCTCAAGCTGGGCCGCCCGGCGCCCGACGGCAAGCCGCGCTTCGTTCTCGAGATCCGGCCCAAGGAGAACACCGTGGTGGTGGGTCCGCAGGCCCTCCTGGCCATCGACGAGATCCGCGGCATCAAGATCTCATGGGCCGGCCTCCCGATCGCCGAGGTCGCCACGGGCGAGGACTTCCCCTGCCACGCCCAGGTCCGGGCGCACGGCGACCCCGTCCCGGCCCGTGCGCGGGTCGAGGAGCGCGACGGCGTGCCGCAGCTCGTTGTGACGCTCGACGAGGCTCTCCGCGGCGTCGCCCCCGGCCAGACAGTGGTCCTCTACCAGGGCTCGCGCGTGCTGGGTCAGGCGACCATCGACAAGGCCCGTTCCCTGCAGCGCGCCGAACTCTGAGGCGGGGCGCCGGGAGGGCGGGCTTGAGGACCTTCGGGGTCCCGCCTCGCCCGTCCCACTCAGCGGACATCCGCCGTGGTTGCCGGTCCGCGTCAGTAAACTGGTTCCCATGACCGCGGAGCATCACATCAGCCAGGCCTTTGATTTCGATCCCGAAGCGAGCTCGCTCGCCGGGGAAGTGGACCAGAGTGTCATGGACGAGCTCCTCACCATCCGGTCCAGCATCGACAACATCGATGCCACCCTCGTCTTCCTCCTGGCAGAGCGGTTCAAGGCCACGCAGCGTGTCGGCGTGCTCAAGGCCCGTCACAAGCTGCCCGCCGGGGACCCGGGCCGTGAGGCGGCGCAGATCGCCCGCTTGCGCGCCCTCGCCACGGAGGCCCACCTCGATCCCGCCTTCGCCGAGAAGTTCCTGAATTTCATCATCAGTGAGGTCATCCGGCACCACGAAGCCATCTCCGCCGATCACGAGCGCCAGGCCGGGCAGGCCGGCTCCCCGGCGTGACCGCCGAGCAGCGGGGCCTGAGCGGCGCCCGCGTGATCGGGTCCGCCCACGGCCCCTGGCCCGGGACCGACCCGCTCGAAGCCACGCGGGCCCTGCGCGGGGAACTCGGAGCACCGCACGCGGCTCCGTTGGCCGAGCTGCCGTCCCGGGGTGTCGGCTCCGACGCCACTGGACGGAGCGCCGCGCTCCTCGTCGGGCTGTCGGCCGATGTGCAGCCCCATGGCTGGCGCCTCGGTGAGACCGGCTCCGCGGATCATCGCCGTGCGCTGTCGGCGCTCGCCACGGATCTGCAGGTGCTCGCCGACGTCGCCGGGGAGGAGGAGGCCGCGCCCGGGCCCCTCAAGCTCCAGCTGCTCGGGCCCGTGACCCTCGCGGGTTCGCTGTATCTGCACCATGGCGAACGCGTGATCTCCGACCACGGTGCACGCCGCGATGTGGCGCAGGCCCTCGCGGAGGGGGTCCTGGACCACGTGGCCGCCGCCCGGCGTGCGGTCCCCGGTGCCGAGATCGCCGTCGTCGTGGAGGAGCCCCTCGTGACCGAGGCGCTCGCCGGCACCATCCCCACCGCGAGCGGCTACCGCACCCTGCGCTCCCTGCCCGGCGAGGAGGTGACCGCCTCCTGGCGTTGGCTCGTGGACGCGCTGCACTCCGCGGGCGCCGCCGAGGTCGCCATCGCCGTTCCCGGGGTGGAAGCGCCACTGGAGCGCATCGTGCAGGCGGGCGCGGACGGGGTGGGTCTCAAGACGGCCACCCTCACCACCCGGCAATGGGAACGGCTCGCGGGGCTTCTGGAAGGCGGGAGGACCATGTGGGCGGAGTGCGTGCCGCTGACGGTCGCGCCCGGCCAGGAGGCGCGCACGACGACGGCGCTCGCGGACTCGCTGCTGAGGACGTACCGCGATCTGGGGCTGCCGTCCTCGCTGGTGCCGCGGCTGCGGCTCCTGCCGGAATCGCGGTTCGTGTCCGAACGGGGCGGCTGGAGCCGGACCCCTCAGGAGGCCCTTCGGACCCTGCAGCGCGTCACCGCGCTGGCGGACTCGCTGGAGCAGTCGATCGCGTCCTGACCGGGCGAATCACCGCTGAGGACACGGATACGACAAAGCCATGGCCGTTAAGGGAAGATGGGTGCCATGAAGGGACGCATTCTGGTAGTTGACGACGACGAGGCACTGGCCGAGATGATCGGCATCGTGCTGCGCAACGACGGCTTCGACCCGAGCTTCTGCGCAGACGGCGCCCAGGCGCTCAGCGCCTTCCGCAGCGCCAAGCCGGACCTCGTCCTGCTGGACGTCATGCTGCCCGGCTCGGACGGCATCGAGGTCTGCCGTGCCATCCGGGCGGAGTCCGACGTCCCGATCGTCATGCTGACCGCCAAGTCGGACACCACGGACGTGGTCCGGGGTCTGGAGTCCGGCGCGGACGATTACGTCCCCAAGCCGTTCAAGCCCGCCGAACTCGTGGCCCGTGTGCGCGCCCGCCTGCGCCCGGGCGACCAGAAGGCCCCCGAAACCCTCAAGATCGGTGACGTGTCCATCGACGTGGCCGGTCACACCGTGACCCGTGCCGGGGCGCCGATCTCCCTGACCCCGCTGGAATTCGACCTTCTCGTGGCCCTGGCCCGCAAGCCCTGGCAGGTGTTCACCCGTGAGCTGCTCCTGGAGCAGGTCTGGGGCTACCGTCACGCCGCGGACACCCGTTTGGTGAACGTCCACGTCCAGCGGCTGCGGTCCAAGATCGAGAAGGACCCGGAGTCCCCGGAGATCGTCCTGACGGTGCGTGGTGTCGGATACAAAGCCGGTTCCTGATCCCGGCGCCTCCGCTGGTTCCTCACCTGCCGGCGCCTCCGTCGGCTCCGCGACCGCCGTGCCGGGCAAGGCCCTGGTGCGTGTGACGGACGCGACCACCCTCCCTGCCGGGGGAACGCAGACGGAGGCGGCCGCCGTCGTGCCGGAGACCCAGGACGCCAGCGGGGTTCTGAAACGCTACGGCGGACGGAGCGGGCGTCTCGTCCGGCTCTTCGGACTCCGGGCGCTGGCGATGCTGCGCCGCGCCGCGCGGCTCCTCTGGCGCGGCGTGACCTGGCTCGGCCGGTCCATCATCCACCGCTGGCGCCGTTCGCTCCAGTTCCGCACGGTGCTCGTCACGGTGCTGCTCGCCTCCGTGGCCCTGGTGGCCGTGGGCGCGTACCTCAGCAGCCAGATCGCCAGCAATCTCTTCCAGGAGCGTCTGCACCAGGCGGAGAACGACACTCGGAGCAGTGTCGCCACTGTTCAGAACACGTTCGACGGCGCTCAGGTCACGGACCTCGACTCGGTGCAGAAGCTCGTGGGGGACACCCTCGCGGCGCTGGACAGCAGGGGCACCCAGCTGAACCGGCGGTTCATCTTCCTGGCCGTCCCGGACCAGACCCAGCCGCGCACCCGCTGGGTGGACTCGCGGAGTTCCACCGACATCGGGCTGAGCGTCCTCCCGGATGATCTGCGCGAGGCGGTCCAGAAGGCCGGCCACGAGCAGTACTGGGCCTCCACCGCGCTGCCCGTCCCGGGTGGGACCGATCCCGCCATCGTCATCGGCAACAAGGTGTCCTTCAACGGCAGCGTCTATGAGCTGTACCTGATCTACGACATCTCCTCGGCCGAGACGACCCTGAACGACATCCAGAACGTGCTCCTCATCGGCGCCGGAGTCCTCGTAGTCCTGATCGGGGTGCTCGCCTGGTACGTGACGAGCGCCGTGGTCCGGCCCATCAGCCATGCCGCGCACGTGTCCGAGAACCTCGCGGCCGGTCAGCTTCAGGAACGGATGCTGGTCAAGGGCGAGGACGAGGTCGCCCGTCTGGGCGCCTCGTTCAATCACATGGCGGCGAGCCTGCAGGAACAGATCACCCAGCTCAACACGCTGTCGCAGATGCAGCAGCGCTTCGTCTCGGACGTGTCCCATGAGCTGCGGACGCCTCTCACCACGGTCCGCATGGCGGCCGATGTGCTGTACGAGTCGCGGGACGATTTCGACCAGATCAACAAGCGCTCCGCGGAGCTGCTGCACACCCAGGTGGAGCGGTTCCAGTCCTTGCTGGCCGACCTCCTGGAGATCTCCCGCTACGACGCCGGAGCCGCGCAGCTCGACGCCGAACCACTCGACCTCGCCGCGCTCATGGGACGCGTGATCGAGGGCGCCGAGCCGGTCGCGGAGGAGTACGGCTCGGCCGTGCACCTCACCGCGCCGCCGGAGGGTGTCGTGGTGGAGATGGATGCCAAGAGGATCGAGCGGATCCTCCGGAATCTGCTGCTCAACGCCCTGGAGCACGGCGAAGGCCGTCGGATCGACGTGATGGTCGCCGCCAACGACGATGCGGCGGCGGTGACCGTGCGGGATTACGGTCTCGGACTGGACCCGGCCCAGGCGGCCCGGGTGTTCGACCGCTTCTGGCGGGCCGACCCGGCGCGCGCCCGATCGACCGGCGGCAGCGGCCTGGGCCTGTCCATCGCCCTGGCCGACACGAAGCTCCACAACGGCTGGCTCGAGGCGCGTGGCCGCAAAGGCGACGGCAGCACCTTCCGGCTCACCCTCCCGCTCAAGGTCGGCGGCACGATCGTCGAATCCCCGCTGCCGGTGGACAACTATCAGCCCGCTGAAGCGCCCGTAAGCCTTCCGCGCTTCCTGCCGCCCGCCCTTCCGGCCGGGTCCGGAATCGCCGAACACCACGTCGAGGAGATCGGGCGGGAGGACTCCCGGTGAAAGGACATTCCGTGGAACCGAGACGGTCCGGCGCGGCAGCCGCGGACTCCGCGGCCGTGACCACGGCGCAGGGTGCGGTCAGTCGCGGACGGATTGCCGGACGACGGCTTGCCGGACGACGACGGGGCGCGCCGTCGGTGCGGAAGGCCCTCGCGCTGGTGCTCGCCGTCGTCGTGCTGGTGGCGGCAGGCGGCTGCGCGTCGATCCCGCGCTCCGGACCGGTGGGCAAGAGCCAGGGCGACACGGCGCCCCAGGCCAAGGACGCGCAGAACTACTATCCGCAGCCCCCGACGCCCGGCGGATCGCAGGACTCGATCATCGAGGGCTTCTACAACGCGGGCAGCAGTGACGCCGACGATTACCAGGTGGCCCGCCTGTACTTGTCGCAGAGTGCGTCGACCACGTGGAAGGCGGAGGTGGGCACCCTGGTGTACCGCTCCGCGAAGGTGGAGCGCGGGGCCAAGGCCAACGAGTACGTCTATGACCTCGACCTCGCCTACGAGGTGGACGGCCAGGGCATCGTGACCACCCACCCGAAGGGCACCCACCGTCGGGTGCCGCTGACGCTGGCCCAGGTCAACGGCGAATGGCGCATCAGCCAGCTCGCCGGCGGGACGGTCATCCCTCAGGATGTCTTCCAGCGCCGGTACAACCCCTACACGCTCTACTTCTACGACCCCAGTTTCCGATACGCGGTCCCCGATGTGCGCTGGTTCATCCGCGGTTCCAGCACGGCCACGTCGATCGTCAAGGCGGTCCTCGCCGGGCCGGCGCCCCACTTGAAGGGGGCCGTGGTCAGCGCGTTCCCGGATGGGACCCGGCTCGCCAAGGACTCGGTGCCGATCGTGTCCGGCACCGCACAGGTGGACCTCACGGCGGAACTGCTGCAGAGCTCCGTGACGGACCGGCACCGGATGCTGAACCAGCTGACGATCGCCTTGCGCGCGCCCGCCTCGGTGGTCAGTGTCCAGCTTCTGGCGGGTTCCACGGCGCTGACCATGGACGGTTCCGACTCCGTGGTCCCTCCCATCCTGAACGCCACGGTCCCCTCGTGGCAGGTGTCCGTGCTGCAGAAACAGCTCGGGATCTACGACAACAACAAGGCCGAAAGGGTGAAGGGGCTGGACACCGCGGAGTACAACCCTCGCAATCCGGCCGTGTCCTACACACAGGACACCTTCGCCTTCCTCAACCAGCAGCGCTCGGCCCTGTACATGGCCAGCGCCGGCAAAACGCTGAAGGAAGTCCTTGACGGCACGGAGCTGCTCCGGCCGAGCTTCGATCCGCAGGGCTGGGTCTGGAGCGGTAACAGCGGCACCGCAGGCGGTAAGCTCACCGCGTTCAACTCGGACAATGCCTTCGGTCCCGCTCCGCCGGCCTCCGTGACGCTCACCCCGGACTGGCTGCGCGGGCAGACCGTCAAGGACGCTCAGCTTTCACGGGACGGCACCAGGATCCTGATCCTCACCGGCTCGGGGGAGGGCACCAAGGTCCTCATCGCCGGGGTCATCCGCAGCGCGGACGGCACGCCCCGTGGCCTGACCACGCCCTTGCCGCTCTCCGACGGGAAGAACGTCACCCAGGGCGCCTGGGTCAGCGACACCCAGGTGCTCGTGGCCAACACCTCGGGCTCCGGCGCCGAATCGCCCGTGCTGCTGTCGCTGCGGAGCTTCCAGGCCCAGGAACTGTCCGACGTCGTCGGCCTGCGCGGGATCAGCGTCGGCAACGGCGTCCAGGACATCTACGTGCAGACGGCCACCGGGCTGGCTCAGCGGGTGGGCAACACCTGGGTCCAGCAGGGTGCGGGTGTGAAGGACCCGAAGTTCGCCGGCTGAGGGACGTCTGGACGACCTGATCCGTGCCTTGTGTGGATCGATATCCACATGCACGAGCTGTGTGTTCCACCGCGGACGGTTCTCGCCCAGGATCGTCCCATGGACTCCTTCACCTCTCCGGTCTCTGCCAGCGGACGGTTGCCTTCCGCCGGCCGGCTCTTGCCCGCCGGCCGGCTCTTGCCCGCCGGCCGGCTTTCGCCCAGCGGTCGACGCGCGGCGCCTCGGACCGGACTGTCACGCGCGGTGGGTGGGCTCCTCGCGGGCCTGACCTCCATGGCCAGCCTCGTCACGGGCGCCGAATGCGCGGCCTGCGGGCTGCCCGAGGTCATGCTCTGTCCCGCGTGCCGGCGCGAACTCCACCGCCACGGCCTGGCGCCGTTCCCCGTGGGGGACCGGGCGCCGGCACTCGCGGGCCGTCCGGACTGGACGGTGCTGACGGCCGCCGACTACGCGGGGGTCCTCTCGCAGGTGATCCTGACCCAGAAGCGCCTCGGCCATCGTGAACTGTCGCGCGAACTCGGGGCTCTGCTGCACCGCGCGATCTGGGCGTTTCCCCGAGGGGCCGCACCCGCCACCGGACGGCAGGAGGCTCCGCGTCCGATGTGGCTCGTGCCGGTGCCGGGCAGTGGGGCCTCTTTCCGCACACGTGGCTTCGACCCCCTGGCCCTCGTCGTGCGCTGCGCCGCTGCCGCCGGGCTTCCGACCGACTGCGGAATGATGCCGGCGCTGGCCGTCCGCGGCGTTTCGGAACGCGTGGCGCGCGCGGCCGTGCGCGGCGCCCGACCACGACATGACGGCAACCAGGCCCCGGTGCTGAAGAGGGTGGGCCGGGCGCTCCGGAAAACCCTGCCGCGGCCGGGAAACGGGCAGAAGGGACTCGGCGCCTCGGCCCGCAGAGCACGCCTGTCCGGCAGCATGAGACTGTCCCGGGCCTTCAGGGTCGTCCACCGGGCCGATGCGCTGAAGGGCGCCGACTGTGTGCTCGTGGACGATGTCCTGACCACCGGCGCCACGCTGGATGAGGCGGGCCGGGTCCTGGAGGAGGCCGGTGCGAGAGTCCTCGGGGCGGTGGTGCTCGCCGCAGCGAGGCCGCCCTCGGACCGGGGGAGTTCCCAGGAAGAAATAAGTGAACAAGGGATGAATTACTGAGCGCTATCCACTAACGTCAGTACTGGGTACCAAGCCAAGAAGGTACCTGTCGATAGCGGCTCGGAAAGGGGCTCGACTGTCAAACAGACCGGCCCCAGGAACCAGCCGTCGTCGTGCCACCGAAACACTGTGGAGGACACCATGGAGTTCATGATCAGCGGCCGCAACGTGACTGTATCGGACCGTTTCCGCGAGTACGCGAGCGAGAAACTCTCCAAGCTGGAGACGCTGGGCGACAAGGTCCAGCGGATCGACACGAAGGTCTCCAAGAAAGCCCACTCCCGGTCGGCGGATAACGATCTCACCGTCGAGGTCACTGTTCTGGGACGTGGCCCGGTGATCCGGGCCGAGGCTGTTTCGGGTGATAAGTTCGCGGCCTTCGACCTGGCCTATGGCAAGCTCCTCGAGCGCCTGCGCCGTGCCAAGGACAGGCGGAAGGTCCATCACGGCAGGCACACTCCACAAGCGGTGCATGAAGCGACCGCGAGCCTGGAACCACCGGCGCCTGAATCCCCTGAACCTCCGGCACCCTATGAGATCCCCAACGACATCCCCGCGGGCGATTCGCCCGTGCTGATCCGCCGGAAGGTCTTCCCCGCCACGACCATGACGGTCGACGAGGCCGTGGACAACATGGAGCTCGTGGGCCACGCCTTCTACCTCTTCGTGGACAAGGAGACCGAACAGCATTCCGTGGTGTACCGTCGCACGGGATGGACCTACGGCGTCATCACCCTCGACCCTGAATGCACGGAAGCCGAGGGCCAGGAGAAGATCCACGCCTACCGCTCCGACGATGAGGACGCGGTGGTCGTCGCCTGACGGAAGTGCGCGCCAGAGGTGGCGCGCAGGACAGACAAGGAGCACCGTGCCGGAAACGCTGACTCTCGCCCAGGCGAGGAGAATCGCACTGGCGGCACAGGGACTCTCGAAGGAACGGCCCACCGGCCCCGCCACAGCGAGGTCGGTGGGCCGTTCCTTCGCTCAGATGCAATTGGTGCAGATCGACTCGGTCAACGTCCTGTCCCGCAGCCACTACCTTCCGTTCTTCTCGCGGCTGGGAGCGTACGACAAGGCCCTGGTGGACCGGATGTCCCAGAAGGCTCCGCGGAGCACGATGGAGTTCTGGGCACACGAGGCGAGCTTCATCCAGCCGGCCCATTTCGAAGCCCTGCGCCATTGGCAGCGCCGCCGTTGGGTGAGCGCCGAGCACCTCGACGCCGGTCAGCGTGAAGAACTGCGGGAGAGCATTCTGGACGTGCTCGGGCGCTCGCGGCCACTGACCGCGTCCCAGCTCACGGAGCGCCTCGGCCACGTCGAAGAGAAGCGCAACGACCACTGGGGCTGGAACTGGAACGCCGTGAAGGTGGTGCTGGAGTACCTCTTCGCCCGCGGCGAGGTCACGTCTGCCGGCCGGACGGAACAGTTCGAACGCCGTTACACCCTGACCGCCCGGGCCTTCCCCCTCCTGGATTCCCTTCAGGGGCCCGACTTCCATGATCCTGCCGCCCGGGAGTCCTCCCTCGATCTCCTGGTGGAGGCTTCCGCCAGAGCACACGGCGTCGGCACGGTGAAGTGCCTCGCGGACTATTTCCGGCTGCCGGTCCGGCCGGTGGCCGAGGCCCTCGAGCGCCTGGCCGCGCGCGACGTCGTGCGCCCCGTGGACGTCGACGGCTGGGGGAGCGGGCTGTACCGTCATCTCGGGGTGAAGCTTCCGCGGGCCTCCGCGGGGCAGGCCTTGCTGAGTCCGTTCGATCCGATGGTGTTCGAGCGCACCCGCCTGGAACGGCTTTTCGGCTTCCACTACCGGATCGAGATCTACACGCCCGCCCATCGCCGCCGTTACGGGTACTACGTGCTGCCGTTCCTGCTCCGGGACACCATGGCCGCACGGGTCGACTTGAAAGCGGATCGCGCGGCGTCGCGTCTGCTGGTGCGCGGCGCCTACGAGGAGCCCACGGCTCCGTCGGACACGGCGGCCCGGCTGGCCGGGGAACTGGAGACCATGGCGTCCTGGCTGGGACTGGAATCGGTCGAGGTCGAGGGAAGCGACGACTTCACCGCCCGGCTGAAGCGTTCGCTGTAGGCGCATTCGACCCTGCAAGCGGGAACCCTGGGCGGTTCCCACACGTGTCTCACGTAGACTGAACACGCCGTGAACGGCATGCCAAGACACGCGTATCGATTGGGAGTACCCGCACGTGGCCTCACTTCTTGAAAAACTCTTGCGCACCGGCGACAAGAAGACGCTCAAGCGTCTCCGCAACTATGCGGACGCCATCAATGCACTTGAGGATTCCTTCACAGGCTTCACCGATGCCGAACTCCGTGCTGAGACGGACCGGCTGCGGGAACGCCATGAGGACGGCGAGTCCCTCGACGCGCTGCTGCCGGAGGCCTTCGCCGCCGTCCGTGAGGCTTCAGCCCGAACCCTGGGCATGCGGCACTTCGACGTCCAGCTCATGGGTGGAGCCGCGCTGCACCTCGGCAACATCGCCGAGATGAAGACCGGTGAAGGCAAGACCCTGGTGGCCACCGCTCCCGCGTACCTGAACGCGCTGAGCGGCAAGGGCGTGCACGTCGTCACGGTCAACGACTACCTCGCTGAATATCAGTCCGAACTGATGGGCCGCGTGTACCGGTTCCTAGGCCTGACCAGCGGTTGCATCCTGGCCAATCAGGATCCCGCTCTGCGCAAGGTCCAGTACGACGCGGACATCACCTACGGCACCAACAACGAGTTCGGCTTCGATTACCTGCGCGACAACATGGCGTGGGACAAGTCCGAACTGGTGCAGCGCGGTCACAACTTCGCGATCGTCGATGAGGTGGACTCCATCCTGATCGATGAGGCCCGTACGCCGCTCATCATCTCCGGCCCGGCCCAGGGCGATGCCAACCGCTGGTACGGCGAGTTCGCTTCGCTGGTGCAGAAACTCGAGGAAGGCCGCGACTACGAGGTCGACGAGAAGAAGCGCACCGTCGGTGTTCTCGAGTCCGGCATCGCCAAGGTGGAGGACTACCTCGGCATCCACAACCTCTACGAATCCGCGAACACCCCGCTCATCGGGTTCCTGAACAACGCGATCAAGGCCAAGGAGCTGTTCAAGCGCGACAAGGACTACGTTGTCATGGACGGCGAAGTCCTCATCGTCGATGAGCACACCGGGCGTGTGCTCGCCGGCCGCCGCTACAACGAAGGCATGCACCAGGCGATCGAGGCCAAGGAGAAGGTCGAGGTCAAGCCTGAGAACCAGACTCTGGCGACCGTGACCCTGCAGAACTACTTCCGTATGTACGACAAGCTCTCCGGCATGACCGGCACGGCCGAGACCGAGGCCGCCGAATTCATGTCCACGTACAAGCTCGGCGTGGTGCCGATCCCCACGAACCGGCCGATGCAGCGCATCGATCAGCCCGACCTCGTCTACAAGAACGAAGTGGTCAAGTTCGACGCCGTCGTGCAGGACATCGTCGAGCGTCACGAGAAGGGCCAGCCGGTCCTGGTGGGCACCACCAGCGTCGAGAAGAGTGAGTACCTCTCCCAGAAGCTGGCCAAGGAGGGCGTCCGTCACGAAGTCCTCAACGCCAAGAACCACGCTCGCGAAGCCGCGATCGTCGCCGAGGCAGGCCGTAAGGGCGCCGTGACCGTGGCCACCAACATGGCCGGTCGCGGTACGGACATCATGCTCGGCGGCAGCCCCGAGTTCACCGCGGTCGCTGCGCTCAAGGCGCGGGGGCTGGACCCCGAGGAGCATCCCGAAGAGTATGAGGCCGCCTGGCCTGAGGCTCTGGAAGCCGCGAAGAAGGCGGTCAAGGACGAGCACGAGGAAGTCCTGGAACTCGGCGGTCTGTATGTGCTCGGCACGGAACGTCACGAGTCCCGTCGTATCGACAACCAGCTCCGTGGCCGTTCCGGCCGTCAGGGTGATCCGGGTGAGTCCCGCTTCTACCTGTCGCTCACGGATGACCTCATGCGCCTCTTCAACTCCGGTGCGGCGGAACGTCTGATGGCTTCGACCCTGGACGACGAGACCGCGCTCGAGTCCAAGATGGTCTCCCGTGCGATCGCCTCGGCCCAGGGCCAGGTCGAAGGACGCAACGCTGAGCAGCGGAAGAACGTGCTCAAGTACGACGACGTCCTGAACCGCCAGCGCGAGGCCATCTACGGCGACCGTCGCCGGATCCTCGAGGGCGACGATCTGCACGAAAAGGTGCAGTTCTTCCTCGAGGACACCATCAACGCGGTGATCGATGACGCCACAGCCGAGGGACACAGCGAGGAGTGGGACTACGACCTCCTGTGGAGCAACCTCAAGACGCTGTACCCGATGACCCTGAGCCAGAAGGACATCTTCGATGAGGCCGGTGGCAAGGCCGGCGTCACCGCTGCCTTCCTCAAGGACGAGATCCTCTCCGACGCGCGTCTCGCCTACGAGGCACGGGAGAAGCAGCTCGGCAGCGAGAACATGCGCGAATTCGAACGCCGTGTCGTTCTCTCCGTGATCGGCCGCAAGTGGCAGGAACACCTGTATGAGATGGACTACCTGAAGGAAGGCATCGGGCTCCGCGCGATGGCCCAGCGCGACCCGCTGGTGGAGTACCAGCGCGAGGGATACACGCTCTTCCAGGCCATGATGGCCGGTATCCGCGAGGAGTCGGTCGGCTTCCTCTACAACCTGGAGGTGGAGGTCACCGAGACTCCCGCCGCCGAGGCCACGTCGGAGCCGCACATCCATGCAGCAGGCCTGGAGACTCCGGAACAGCCCGCGCAGCTGCAGTACTCCGCTCCGGGTGAGGATGGCGAGACGGAGACCCACGTCGAGCGGAAGGACTCCGCGACGGACGCCACTCGTGACGCACGGTCCGGCAACCCCGCCCGCAGTGGTGGCAAGAAGGGCAACCGCAAGCGTCGCTAGTCGCCGGGATTAATCGCCGGGTCGGGAAACCGTCCAGTGGTCACCCGATCTCGAGGGCCGTCACGATCCAGGAAACACGCCGTGCTTCCATCCGGATCGCGACGGCCCTCGTGCGTTGACGGCAACGGACCACGGCGGTGGCCTCGAGGACCAGGGGCGTGACGCATTGGGCGTGGACGCTCTGCACATGGGCGTCCGCGTAGGGTGACGGGCGATCCCGCCCGAAGTGTTCCTGACATTCCTGGACCAGGGCCCTGCGGAGCTGAAGCGATGAGAACAGCGGAGGTTCCATCCAGCGCGACAACTGTTGAAGCGGCCGTGTGCCGTTCAGCGCCTCCATGATGGCCTGCACCAGGCGATGGACCTGCCCTTTGAGCTGATGCAGCCTTCGAGCGTCGTCGAGGGACACGGGAAGAGGCTGGGGCGGGATCGATCGTGGAGGCGTGATGGTCCGGAGGGTTTCCGCACGGCCATCACCCGTTCTGGGTGATCGGTGCGGACTTGCTGGGGGAGGAGCTCCAGCCTCGGCAGGTGTTGATGCAGGCGGTGTCATGGGATGTTCTCCTTCGAAAACGTTGGTGTCGGGGTGCCGTCATCACGGCAGGGTGGAGAAGCCGCCGCGTCATCGCCTGTCCGGCACTGTGAGGACCGTTCCCGGCAAGAGGTGGTTCGGGTCGCCACCGATCACGTCGCGATTGGCGGCATACCAGCGGGGCCAATACCTGGCGATCTCCACGTCCGTGGCTCCGGGGCCCAGCTCGCGGGCCGCCAGAATCCAGAGGGAATCACCGGACCGGACTTCGACTTCCCGCGGTGCGGATGGATGGGCCGCAGGGGATCGCCGCGGCCCTGCCGCCAGATGGCCCGCCTCGGGGAGGCCGCCCGAAGGTGTCCAGCCAGGATCCAGCGAACCCGGCCCGTCCGAGGGGGCGGGGGACCAGACACCTTTCGCGGAGTTGCCGTGAGCCCGGGCCCTCGGCTCCGGGGGTATGTCCGTCTCGGAGACTCCGTCCGACCACGTCGGCTCAAGGGACCGCTCCTCGAGGGTGTGCGAGGCGGACTCTGTCGGCGTGTTCGTTCCGTGCGCGCCGCTCAACGAATCCAGGAGACCTTCCCGTACCGGCGACGTCGAATGGCGGGGCTGCGGCGAGGAGGCGGGGTGAACGGGCGAATCCGCGAGGACGGTACTCGGTGCGGCACTGACGGCGGCCTGGGCTCCGGTGCTGCCGAGGAGACTGAGGCCCAGGACCGCCAGTGCCAGGCGTCGCATGAACGCCGGCGACCACTTGCCCAGCTGGTCAGACGGCGTTCGGCGCCCACGCATTTCCGAGGCGGCGGACAGGAAGGCCATCACCATGGACAGCAGCCACCAGACCACTGTCGCCGACCCCGCCCAGAAAACGATCGAACCCACCAGTGTCTCCACCCGCTGGTCGGGCAGGTCCGAGGTGGCCCAGCCGGGGTGTGCCGAGCCTGTTGAGCGATTGAACCAGCCGATCAGCATCAAGCCGGCTCCCACACCGAGGACGTACAAGGACACCACGGCATCTGCCCTGGTTCCTGAAGGCATGTGGCGGTGCTGAGGCTGCGCGAGCTTCATCAACCTCTCCTTTGATGTCATTTGATGCGATTTGATGAAAGTAGATCCATCTTGATCCGGCTGAGGGCGTTTGTCCAGAGTGTGTTTCAAACAGTGTGACTTTTGAATGACAGGGCGTCCCTTCTACGGTGATCCCATGCGCTGGGGACTGCTCTTCGGAGACATCGAAGCTCAAGTGGATGAGGCTCTGCGCCTGGAGAGAGAATCCAGTGCGGCCGAAATGGAACGCGCCGAGTTCGCTCGTGTGCGGTTCCGTGACCGCCTGAGGGGTGCCGAGGGTCGTGTCGTCACCCTGGAGGTGGCCGGCGTGGGTCGACTGGAAGGGGTGGTGCGACGGGTCGGCAGCGATTGGCTGATCGTGGAGGAGAGCGCCTCCGACTGGCTGATCTTCACTCCGTCGATCCTGTCGGCGACAGGGGTGGGCGCGTCCGCTCCTCCTGCCGAAGGGGCCCTGTGGGAAAGACTGGGCGTGACATCCGCCTTGAGGACGGTGTCCCGTGATCGGTCCGCGGTCCGGGTGTTCCTGAGCTCCGACGGCCAGGGATCCCCGGTGCGGTCCGGGGTGATCGCGCGGGTCGGCGCCGACTTTCTGGATCTCTGGGAGGCGGACCGGGCCATGGAGGCCGGAGGGCGGCACGCGGTCCACACGATTCCCCTGGCCGCCTTCAGGGCGCTCCAGAGCGGAGCGGGGGCAGGGGTGTTCGGCGCCCTCTGACGCCCGGAGTCCGGTGGAGCCGGACCTCAGCTGGAAGTGGGGCTCTCCGAGGGGGAAGCGGAGTTCTCGATGCTGAGCCTCGTCTGCTCGTACTGCTCCTGGATGTACTCCTCGAGCTTCTCGGCCTCTACTCGCCAGACACCGCGTCCGCCGATCCGGATGGCCTTCAATTGCCCACTCCTGACGAGCGCATAGGCCTGCGAGGAGTTGATCTGGAGGATCTCCTCCACGTCGGCGAGGGTCAGGAAGCGGCGCATGAACCCATTCTGCCATCTTGTGGATCGGCGCGAAGGTCAGTTATCCACAGACCGGGATCATGCGGTGTCACTCGACAGAGAATTGCGTCACTCTTCATGAATAATCACCCGGGAAAGTGATGTGTTCCCTTCGATGGATTGGAGAGTTCCATGAGCGACGCCGCCGTGAGCCGCCTGAGAAAGCCCTCGTGGAAGGATCCTCGTCTTCTCCTGGGACTTCTTCTGGTCCTGCTGTCCACCGCGGGCACGATCTCGCTGGTCGCCAGCCTCGACCGGGGAATCGAGGTCTACGTGGCACGGAAGGGGATCCCGGCGGGTGATCACCTCGTGGCTGCCGACTTCGAGCGCTCCACCATGAGACTTGGAGGTGCGGAGACGCAGTACCTCCGCGCGGACCAGCCGTTTCCAGAGGGGATGATCGCGACGGCGTTCGTCGGAAAGGGGCAGCTCGTCCCCACCAGCAGCATCGCCGCAGCCCGCACGCTCACCAGCAAGCCGGTCGCCGTTCCGGTGGAGGGCGTACTTCCGGAGCAACTGCAGGAGGGCGCCGCCGCGGACCTGTGGGTCGCCGCTCCGGACGAGCGTAACGGATTCAAGGAACCTCACCTTCTCGTCCGGGCGGGAGACGTGGTCAAAGTGGTGCAGAACCAGCAGACGTTCGGTGCGAATGCCTCTCAGGTGGTGATCGTGCTCATCCCTGACGGCCAGTTATCCCAGGTTCTCGCCGCGCAGGCCAACAAGTCCAGGATCTCGCTGGTCTGGAATCCTGCGGGGCACGCTTCATGACAGTGAGCATCGCCGCTCATGGCAGCGGATCGGCGGAACTCGCAGAGAGGCTGAGTGGGGCGCGACGCGGCGTGTTCACGGTGGTCAGGCGGAGCGAGAGCCTTGAGGAACTGATGGGTGCCTGTCAGGCCGGCCTGGCGCAGGTGGCGCTCTTCGCCGGAGGCGATCTGGCGCTGGACGCCACCACGGTCGACCGACTGAGAGCTCTCGGGGTCGTGGTGCTGGTGCTGAGTGGTGATCCTTCGGAACGAGAGCGGCTGGCGCGCGTGGGAGCGCTGACCCTGCCTCCCGACGCTGAGGTGGCGCAGGTGGAGGAATCGCTCTCGACGGCTCTGGACGTGGTGGGCCGCCAGGTGGATTCATCGCGTGCGGCCAACGACGACGGCGCGTCCGGGCCGAGGGCGACGCCGGGGAGTTCCTGGGCGCGGGTTCCCCACCAGAGCACCGGCCGACCGCCGGAATCCGCGGTGGACGGGTCCGCGGACGCCGGTGGAGACCCCGCCGGCCGCCCGGTGGGCGGTCGAAGTCAAGTGGTGGGAATGCGGGGCAACGCCGCCGGTGCCGGAACGGCCACCGAGGGGCGCCGGCATCGACAGCACACGGCGCAGGATCCGGCGGGACCGCCCTGCGTCCTTGTGGTCTGGGGGCCTGCAGGAGCGCCGGGACGGACGACGGTGGCGGTCAACATCGCGGCCGAACTCGCGATGGAGGGGCGCCGTGTCGCACTGCTCGACGCCGACTCCTACGGTGCGAGCGTGGCCGCACACCTCGGACTCCTGGACGAGTCGGCCGGTCTCGCCCAGGCGTGCCGTCTGGCGGACCAGGGCAGACTCGATGCGACGGCGCTCGAACGCCTCCGGGTGCCGCTCGCACTGGGGACGGGATCCCTGGACGTGCTGAGTGGCCTCACCCGGCCGGAACGGTGGACCGAGCTCCGCGGGCCCGCGCTCGCGATCGTTCTGGACCTCTGTTCCGCCCTCTATGACCACGTGGTCATCGACGTGGGCTTCTGTCTGGAGGCCGACGAGGAACTCAGCTTCGACACCATGGCGCCCCGGCGAAATGCGGCCACTCTCGTAGCTTTGGAAGCGGCGGAAAGGGTCTACGCGGTGGGGGAGGCCACTGCTGTGGGATTGCCCCGTCTGGTGCGTGCCGTGCCGGCTCTGCTCGAGGCTGCGGCGCAGGCTGAAGCGGTTGTGCTGATGAACAAGGTGCGGCAGGACGCCGTGGGACGCTTCCCGGAGCGCCAACTGCGGGAAGCGTGGGAACGTTTCGGTCCCTCCCTGCCGATCGCTTCATTTCTCCCATTCACCCCGCTGGTTGCGGACACCGCTCTGCGGCAGGGGAGTGTTCTGGCGGAGTCCGCGCCGCACTCCGAACTGCGTCGGGCGGTCCGAACATTGGTTTGTGCACCTGCACAGCGTTCTCGGAAATCCTCTGTGTTTTACGCCACGACGCGGCGCGCAGGATCGCGCTAGGCTCGCCACTAAGACCGCAATGAAGCGGTGAATCATTCTCCCTGGAGGCGTGCAACGTGTCGCTGGCAGACAGCAATCCGACGATGACCAAGGAAACGGTCGACACTTTCCTGGACAACTACTACCAGCACCTCGCACCCGAGGACCGGGCGCGCTACGACGCGGACGTGCTCCGCGAGCGTGCGCTGGCCCACCACGGGCTCGGGAGCCGCCGCTCCCCGGAGCAGGCCCTGGTGGAAGTCCGGACCGAACCCGGATGCAGCGTCGTCCTGATCGTCACGGACGACATGCCGTTCCTGGTCGACTCCGTCGTCGCCGAGCTGGTCCGCCAGCACCGCGCCATCCGCCTCGTGGTGCACCCGATGCTCGTCGTGCAGCGTGATTCCGACACCCACGAAGCCGGCAAGATCTCCCAGGTCCCCGCACACGTGGGCCAGACCAGCGGTGACACCGCCGCCATCCCCTCGCTCGCCTCGTTCGTCGCCGCGGAAGGTTCCACCACGCGCCTCGAGTCGTGGATCGCCGTCGAGATCGACCGGGCTGACGAGGAGGAAGCCGCGGAGCTGGTGACCGGACTCGAGAAGGTCCTTCACGATGTCCGCACCGCGGTCGAAGACTGGCAGAAGATGCGCGACAAGGCCTCCGAGGTCGCCGATGAGCTGGGCCAGCTTCCCGCCGACGCCGGCATCCAGGACGTCGCCGGCGCCCAGGCGCTGCTGCGCTGGATGGAGGACGACAACTTCACCTTCCTCGGCTACCGCGAGTACGACCTCCTGGACGTCAACGGCGAGGACGTCCTGGAGGCCCACGAAGAGGGCGGTCTCGGCCTCATGCGGAGCCTCGGCGATTCCCCGAAGATCCAGCACCTGACGGATTCCGGCCGGTCCAAGGCCCGCGAGAAGCGCGCGCTGGTGATCACCAAGGCGAACTCGCGGTCCACCGTGCACCGCGCCGCGTACCTCGATTACATCGGCATCAAGAGTTTCGACGCCGCGGGCAACGTGACCGGTGAGCGCCGTTTCATCGGGCTCTTCTCCACCAACGCCTACACGGGCTCCGTGCGGACGATCCCGATCATCAAGGACAAGGTGCGCGCCGTCCTCGAAGCCTCCGGGTTCCCCACGGAGTCGCACTCGGGCAAGGATCTCCTCGGCATCATGGAGACCTACCCCCGTGACGAGCTGTTCCAGATGGACGTGCCGGAACTCGTCGCCACCACCCAGGCCATCATGCTGCTGCAAGAGCGCCGCCGGACGCGCCTCTTCCTCCGCCCCGACATCTACGGGCGGTTCATGTCCGCGGTGGTCTTCATTCCGCGGGATCGGTACACGACATCCGTGCGCCTGCGCCTCCAGGACGAGCTGACCCGCACGTTCGACGCGGTCTCGATCGACTTCGAGGCCCGGATGAGCGAGTCGGCCCTCGCCCGCGTATTCTTCCGCATCCGGCTGCCGAAGGGCGCCGATCTGAGTGCCTTCGACACCGATGGCCTCGAAGAGCGCCTGGTGCGCGCCGCCCGTTCCTGGTCCGAAGGATTGGGCGAGGTCCTCGGCGAGAATTACCCGGAGGCGACCGCGGAGCGCCTGGCCTCCCAGTGGAGCGACGCCTTCCCGGCCAGCTACCGCGTCGATTACGAGGTGGAGGACGCCCTGCTGGACATCCAGCGCTTCGAGGACTGCCTCGCCCACGCGGCGACGCAGGGCGGGGAGAAGGCCGTCGAGCAGCAGATCCAGCTGCACGCGTACCTTCCGGAAGGCGCCGGCGAGATCCTCGAGGAGGATGCCCGCGTCAAGATCTACCTGCTCGCACCGCGAAGCCTCAGCAAGATCCTGCCGGTCTTCCACAACCTGGGTCTCGAGGTGCTCGATGAGCGTCCGTTCGAGATCGAGACCAAGGATGGCCAGGACTTCTTCCTCTACGACCTCGGCCTGAAGTACCCGGCTGGGACCGATCCGCTGGCCAGCAGCAGCCTGCTCGCCGAGTCGTTCTCCGCGGCGCTGAACGGCACCATCGAATCCGACCGCTTCGACCGCCTGGTGCTCGCCGAAGGCATGACCTGGCGCCAGGTCCTGATCCTGCGCAGCTACGCCAAGTACATGCGGCAGATGGGCAACACCAACTCGTACGGCTTCATCGCCGACACGCTGCTGGCCAACGCCGAAGTCACGCGCGGTCTGGTGGCGCTGTTCGAGGCCCGCTTCGATCCCGCCCTGCCCACCGCCGGCGGCGAGCTCGACGACGACGGCCGCGCCGTCGCCGTCGAGCAGGCTCACGCTGCGCTGGAGGAGGCCATGGCCGGGGTCGCGACGCTCGACGCCGACCGAGTGCTGCGGACGTTCATCAACCTCATCGATCAGACGCTCCGGACCAACTACTACCAGGGCAAGGAGTACCTCAGCTTCAAGCTCAACCCGGCCGGCATCGAAGGTCTCCCCTTCCCGCGGCCCGCGTTCGAGATCTGGGTGTACTCGCCCCGGGTCGAGGGTGTCCACCTGCGCTTCGGCGCCGTGGCCCGTGGCGGCCTGCGCTGGTCCGACCGCCGTGAGGACTTCCGGACCGAGATCCTCGGCCTCGTGAAGGCACAGATGGTCAAGAACGCCGTGATCGTCCCGACCGGCGCCAAGGGCGGCTTCTTCGCCAAGCAGCTCCCGGACCCGTCGGTGGATCGCTCCGCCTGGATGGCCGAGGGCATCGAAAGCTACAAGACCTTCATCCGCGGTCTGCTGGACATCACGGACAACCTCGTGACGGACTCCAACGGTGAGCACGTGGTGGCACCGCGCGACGTCGTCCGCCACGATGCGGATGACAGCTACCTGGTGGTGGCCGCGGACAAGGGCACCGCGTCCTTCTCCGACATCGCGAACGCCATCTCGGCCGAATACGGTTTCTGGCTGGGCGACGCCTTCGCTTCCGGCGGTTCCGTGGGCTACGACCACAAGGCCATGGCCATCACCGCCCGCGGTGCGTGGGAGTCCGTGAAGCGTCACTTCTCCGAGCTGGACCTCGACACGCAGAGTGAGGACTTCACCGTGGTCGGCGTCGGCGACATGTCCGGCGACGTGTTCGGCAACGGCATGCTGCTGTCCGAGCACATCCGGCTCCTGGCCGCATTCGACCACCGGCACATCTTCCTGGACCCCCAGCCGGATGCGGCTTCCTCCTTCGCTGAGCGCAAGCGGTTGTTCGAGCTGCCGCGTTCGTCCTGGGATGACTACAACCGCGATCTGATCAGTGCCGGGGGCGGTGTGTTCCCGCGTTCCGCGAAGTCGATCCCGATCTCGCCCCAGGTCCGCGTGGCTCTGGGCCTGCCCGACGGCACCGAGTCCATGAGCCCGCCGGAACTCCTCAAGGCGATCCTCTTGGCACCGGCCGACCTCCTCTACAACGGCGGCATCGGGACGTACGTCAAGGCCAGCACCGAGAGCCACGCCGAGGTGGGTGACAAGGCGAACGACGGCATCCGCGTCGACGGGCGCGACCTGCGCGTCAAGGTCGTCGGTGAGGGCGGCAACCTGGGCATGACCCAGCGTGGCCGGATCGAGGCGGCCCTGCAGGGCGTCATCCTCAACACGGACGCGATCGACAACTCCGCCGGCGTCGACTGCTCCGATCACGAGGTCAACATCAAGATCTTCATCGATCGCATGGTGTCGGCCGGCAAGCTCGATCCGGCGGAACGCGCAGCGTTCCTGGCGTCCATGACGGACGAGGTCGGCGAGCTGGTGCTCGAAGACAACATCGAGCAGAACATCCTGCTGCTCAACGACCGCACGCGGGTCGCCGAGTGGAGCCCGAGCTACGAGCGCCTCATGGACTGGCTGGACGTGAAGGCCGATCTGAACCGCGAGCTGGAGGCCCTGCCGTCCACCGAGGTTCTGCGCCAGCGTCTGGCACAGGGTCAGGGTCTCACCTCTCCGGAGCTGTCGGTCCTCGCCGCCTACGCCAAGATCGAACTCGCCGACGCTCTGCGCGACAGTGACCTCGCGGACGATCCGTGGTTCGGTTCCACGCTGCGGGCCTACTTCCCGAAGGCTCTGGCGGAGCGTTTCGACGCCGAGCTGGACAGCCACCCGCTGCGCCGCGAGATCATCGCCACCGTGGTGGCCAACGAGATGATCAACGTCGGCGGCATCACGTTCGCCTTCCGCGCCATCGAGGAGACCTCGGCCACCGAGTCCGCCGTGGCGAAGGCGTTCATCGCCCTCCGCGAGATCTACAAGCTCCCGGAGATGCTCAACGCACTGAACAGCCTGCCGGCGTCGTTCCCCACCGCGCACTGGACCACGGTGCACCTGGACATCCGTCGTCTTCTCGACCGCGCGGTGCGCTGGCTCGTGGCCGACGGCGCGACCAGCGCTCCGGTGGCGGACATCGTGGCGGACTTCGGTCCCAAAGTCGCCGCCCTCCGTGGCCGCCTCGCGGATTACCTCCGCGGCGAGGACCTGGTGCGCTTCGAGGCCTGGCGGACCCGCGCCAGCTCCTGGGGTCTGCCGGACGAACTCGGCATCCGGTGGGCGGAACTCTTCGAGAGCTTCCCGCTGCTGGAGATGGCCAGGATCTCCCGTCAGACCGGCGAGAACATGGACGATGTGGCACGCGTGTACTACACGGTGTTCGACCGCTTCCACGTGGACTCCCTGCTGGAGCGCATCAGTGCGCTTCCGCGGGATGACCGCTGGCAGGCCTTGGCCCGTGCCGCGCTGCGCGACGACCTCTACTCGACGGTCGCCGACATGACCACGTCGGTGCTCGGCGTCAGCAAGGGTGAGACCGCGGCCGACGACCGTCTGGCGCAGTGGGAGGACCGGAACGCCGAGCAGCTGATGCGGGCGCGGAACATGTTCGAAGAGGTCAACTCGCTCGAGAAGGACGACATGGCGTCTCTCTCGGTAGCATTGAGGCTCTTGCGTTCCATCGTCCGGCACTGATCGAGGAGACTCCCCGTGGCCATATTCACTGATCCCATCAAGGAACATGCTGATTTCGGCCCCGGGGACGCGGAGTGGCTCCATCTGCTGGTCGGTGACTGGCAGATGGTGGCCGACCTCGCCTTCGCCGACCTCGCCTTGTGGTTCCCGGATCCCGAGCTGGGATTCGTGGCCCTCGCTCACGTGAGGCCGTCCACGAGTCATACCGTGTTCCACACGGACTTCGTCGGCGAAGGCATCCGCTCGGATCTTCAGCCGCTCGTGGAGCGTGCGTGGAAGTCCCGCCACATCGAGCGGTCCTCCGAGGCGGCCTGGAGCAACGGGGACTCGGCGCTCCGGGTGGAGGCGATCCCCATGGTCCGCAATGGCCGGACGCTGGCGGTGGTCACCTCTCACCTGGACCTGTCGAGTTCACGGATGCCGTCCCGGCTGGAACTCACGTACCGGCAGTGCGCCTATGACCTGCTCAAGATGGGCACGCAGGGCCTCTGGCCGGATTTCGCCTCCCCGACGGGGTCACGTCGTGGCGCACCCCGTGTGGGAGACGGCCTCATCCGCTTGGATGCCGATGGCATCGTGCAGTACGCCAGCCCCAACGGGGTGTCGGCTTTCCGTCGGCTCGGTGACATCGAGTCGCTGGAGGGCCGCTCCCTGGCGGAGGTCACGGCGGGCCTCATCAAGGACCGGCGCCTGGCGGACGAGACCCTTCCGCTCGTCGTCACGGGCCGCATGCCGCTGCGTTCCGAGATCGAGTCCCGGGGCGTGTCGCTGACGCTGCGGGCGATCCCTCTGCGGGACGGCACCCATCGTTTCGGGGCACTAGTCCTGTGCCGCGACGTTTCAGAGCTCCGCCGTCGCGAACAAGAGCTGGTCAGCAAGGACGCCACCATCCGGGAGATCCATCACCGGGTGAAGAACAATCTCCAGACCGTGGCCGCGCTGCTGCGGATGCAGTCACGCCGCATGGTGAGCGAGGAGGCCCGTCAGGGTCTGGAACAGGCCATGCGCCGGGTGGCGACGATCGCCCGTGTGCACGAAACCTTGTCGCAGGGCCTGTCGCAGGTCGTCGATTTCGACGAGCTCATCAGTCCGCAATTCCGACTGTCGGCGGAGGTCGCTTCGCCCGCACAGAAGGTGAGCACCGAGCTGACCGGGGAATTCGGCAAACTGCCGAGCGACCTCGCGACGCCACTCGCGCTGGTCATCAACGAACTCGTCACTAATGCCGTCGAACACGGCCTGCAGGACCGGGCGGGCACCGTCTGGCTCGACGCGCAGCGAAGCGTCACCGAAGCGGGCGAGCGCCAACTGACCGTCACGATTTCCGACGACGGCGTGGGGCTGCCGCCGGATGCCGATCCCGCGGCCGGTCCGGGCACCCTCGGCGGCACCAGCGGGGGACTCGGCCTTCAGATCGTCCGCACACTCATCACGTCGGAGCTTCGCGGCACGATCCGCTGGCTGTCCCGTGACGGCGGGGGAACCGTCGTCCGTCTGGTGGTCCCGCTCGACGCCTGAGGCCGTCGGATCCGCGCGGGACTGCTTCAGGTAGGCCGTGCCAGCACCACGGCACCACTGTCGGCAGGTCCTTCCGGCACCAGCTGCCGGCGGCGCAATCCGCCGGTGCGGTCCGCGGCCGCCAGGGTCCGTGAGCAGTGCAACTTGTTGGCTGCGCGGTCCGGTGGCGCGAACTGCCGGCGGCGTAACCCGTTGCACCACGGTCCGCGGGTGCGGACCATGGACTCCACTGTTCGGTGCCGCGACCTGGGGGAGAACGGTCCACCGGCGGCTCGACCCATTGGCGGCACGGTCCGTCGGCGCAGACCACGGGCGCCAGGGTCCGGTGCCGTCGACTTCCAGCAGCACGATCCGCAAGGAGCACGCCAACGCAGTGGCGGGCCGGAACCCTCAGGTTCCGGCCCGCCACTGCGTTGTACTGCTCGGAAGTTCGACTGCTCCGTTTGCGCTTTAGGAGGCGCGGCGAGCCCTCGCGGCGCGGCGCTTGAGTGCGCGACGCTCATCTTCGCTCATGCCACCCCAGACGCCGGCATCCTGGCCGGACTCGAGTGCCCACTGCAGGCAGGTGTCCACCACGGGGCACCGGCGGCAGACGCTCTTGGCTTCTTCAATCTGGAGAAGCGCTGGGCCCGTGTTGCCGACAGGGAAGAAAAGCTCGGGGTCCTTGTCCAGGCAGGCGGCACGGCTACGCCAATCCATGCGATCACTCACTCCAAATCTGTGTTTCAGGCTTTGTGAAAAATTTCACTTGGCCCTTCATAGGAAAGGGGCCATTTCTGGCCCCGCGACTCTATTAACAAGCGTGTCACGTTAACGCGGAGCAAACAAGGGGTGAAAGCCGTCAAATCGCCGGAAAACATGAGTGGTGCATCACATCCCCGGCTCAGTGATGTCCCGAATTTGACTATGTCCGGTAGGGTGCGACTGTGTCAAGGGTCCTGCCGTAGGGCGCCCGTCCCAGCCGCGTGGCTGAAAGAGAAAGCATGCCGATGAATTCCCCTCAGACCGGTGCCCTCCTGTCCCGGCCACTCTCGGTGACGGTGGTCTCCCTGGTCGCCCTGGTGGAAGGCCTGGTCCTCCTGGTGGTCGCCGGGATCTATGTGGTCAACCTCCTCGCGGGAACTCCCGTCCTCACCTTCGCGGGCGCCGTCTTCCTCGCGGTGTTGTTCGCCGCGCTCGGGCTGGGCCTCATGGCGATCGGACATTTCCTCTTCCGCGGCTACCGGTGGCCCCGATCCGGCGCCTTGGTGGCGCAGCTGTTCATCCTGGCGATCGGAATTCCGACGCTTCAAGCCGGCCTGATCTGGCAGGGTCTCCTCATCATCATTCCCGCGGCCGTTTCCGCCGTGCTGATTTTCGATCCGAGAGCTGTCGCCTACGGCCGATGGAGCACGCAGGCCGCCGACGACGACGAATCCAGCGCCGAGCAGGGAGCGACCGGCGAGCCATCGGACGGTCAGCCGAAGTAATTCCACCAGTCGTCCAGTGAGGCGACGTCCAGCGAGAGGTCGCTCTCGGGCCGGTCGCCCGCCGACGTGGCGGTTCCGGCATAGAGCCGCTGGACCTCGGGCTCCGGGTCAGGGTGCCACGCCTCCGGCGTCGACGCCCTGGCGGACACCGGCTCTGCCACCTGCAGTCCTCCACCGAAACGCGAACTTCTCAGCAGCACGCGCGACGACGACGGGTCGAGCCGAGCGAGCGCCGCGGAGAGCCGGAGGTCCTCCTCAGCCCGGGCTGAGGGCAGGTAGATCGAATGGCAGACCGTTCCCACGGCGCGGGACGACGTCAGACCCTCATTGCCGCCGACGAGAACGCGGACTCCGGCGACACCGTCGCTGCGCAGCAGGTCAAGAAGTTCTCCCTCCAGTCCGTAATGCTCTGAGGATCTGATCGCAGCGAGCGTCGATTCCCAGGACTCGATATAGAGGAACACCTCTCGGTCGGAATCCTGCCGGCCTTCCCGCAACTCACGGAACAACTGGGCGATTTCAGCGGTGTTCTGAGCGGGGATGATCCGGGGGCGAGGGTCCGTCTCCGACAGGCTCGCGGACGAGATCCGGTCGGGAGCCCGAAAGACTGAGCAGTTCAACCCTGCTGGAGGAGGCGGGTCGGTTCCGGGCCAGGTCGTCTGCAGGGTGAGGGCGACGAATAGAGGAGCGCGTCTGTGAGCGGCGGTCGCGAAGAGAGCAGAGACCAAGGCGTTCCTGTCGTGTGGTGCTCCCAGCACCGCGATGGATTCCCCGCGTGCCCACCGCAAGACGTCCAGGCGCTGATGATCGGGACGGTCGACCAGGGCGAGGGGTGGATCATCGTCCGCTCGGGCAAGGGCGAAGTCCGGGAGCCTGGCCGGGTCGAACCGTCGGGGCAGAGGCGGCGCAAGGACTCTCCGCGGGCGCGGCCCCGACCCTGGTCTCAGGCCCGGCCTCAGCCCGAGAGCCGGCCCCGGCCTCGGCCCGAGGCCCGGCCCCATCCTCAGCTCGATTCCCCACTCCGTCGGATGTCCCGGGCGCCCGTCAGGAGCAACCTCGGCCTCGTGATCCGCGTTCCATGTCTGCCAGGCGGAGGACACCTTACTGCACCACGACGTGAGGTGCGCACCGGAGTCGTCTGCCTCGTGCGACGCCCTCTCATTCGACGGCTCGTGTTCGCCCCACACGCTCACCCGGACGTCGTCGTCGGCGACAAGCGGGGCAGAGGAGGCGTCGGCCACCTGGATCAGTGTCCTGCTGGCACCCTTCGCCAGCACGGCACGGCCGGGCAGCTCCGACGGGATTTCCGCGGCCTGGGACGTGCCGATCACGTCCAGGGAGTCGAGTTCCGATTGAACCCTCAGAGCGATGCTCGTCCCCAGGTTGGCCCGGATGTCGGCACTCACGGCACCCTGAGGCCTCTGTGTCGCCAGGACCAGGTGCAGTCCCAGCGACCGACCGATACTGGCGAGCCTGATGAGTTCGCGGAGACTGTCCGGAGCATGGTCCATCATCATCCGGAACTCGTCGATGATGAGGCAGACGCGGGGGAGCGGAGACTCGTGCGACCGTCGAACCCTCCGATAGCCGGCCCAATCCGAGACTCCGAGCTCGCGGAACCGTTGTTCCCGGTGGAGGACCTCGGCCCGGAGGGAGGCGAGAGCCCGGTCCAGTTCGGCCGGCCCGAGATCGGTCACCAGTCCATGGACGTGCGGCAGGTCAGCCACCCCGTCGAAGGCCGCGCCTCCCTTGAAGTCGACCAGGACGAAACCCAGCTCCGAAGGTGGCAGGTGGCTCGCCGCGGAGAGGACCATCGTGCGGAGAAGTTCCGACTTGCCGGACCCTGTCGTGCCGGCCACCAGGAAATGCGGGCCGTCGTGCACCAGATCGAGAAGGACCGGTCCCTCCTGACTGACGCCCACAGGGAACGAGAAGGCGTCCGCTGCGCAGCTGGAATGCCAGGTCTCGACGATCGCCGGGGCGGACGTGGGGGAGAGGCTGCCGAGGGACACGGTGCCAGGGACGGCCGTGCGCTCCTCGGGGAATCCGGTGCCCGTCACGAATGGGTGCAGAGCGCGGAATCTCCGGCAGAACCGGTCGAGGACTTCCGGTGAGACGAGGTCGGGGATGAAGGTCCGGGCAGGCAGGTTCGTGTGGGCGGGGAGCACCGTGCCCAGAGTGCGGTCGATTCTCACCATCGACAATCCGTGAAGCCCGCGGGGAACCGAGGCACCGGCGCCGGGCGATTCCTGGAAAACGACCGTCGCCGACCCCGGGGCGCCTCGTTCCCCCGGACCACAGGGAGGCGGCGCCGCGGGCGCGCCGACCACGACGAGGTGAGGCGGTCCCGAGGCCGCCGTGTGCTGGGACAACCTGTGCTGGGACAACGGGTGCGGAGACGTCGACCCCTGCGAAAAGGCCTCCGCCCAGCTGTTGACCCAGCGGATGCCGGGCAGAAACCGCAGCGAGGCGGGCATGACCCGGTCAGGGTCGACCAGGATCACGCCCGGCCGGCGCCCGCCTGGTCTCCGGAGAAGCTGGACCAGGAGCCCGCAGACGAATTCCGTGTACTCGGGAGGTTCGGCGACCACCATCAGTCCGGGGTCGGCCCGGACGAGGATCGGGGCATCGTGATGAACCAGGGCAGGGTTTCGTGGATCTGCGCCCGTGCGTTCCCGCATCTTCCGGGAGTCGGGGTATCCGCCGTGGCGGCGCGCTCGCAGCCGACCGCGAGGACGGAATCGTGGTTCCCTCGACCGCGCGCGCGATTCCTGGGTCCCGCCTCGGAGTGCTTCAGTGCGGTCTCGGGACCGTCGGGTGCCACCGGCCTCCGAGGTCCGGATCGCCCGGGCGATGAGCGGTGTCTCCGCGCGGCACACGATGTCGGCTGGCGCCTCGCCGGTGCCGAGCCTCAGCCACAGACCGTCGTCGGACGCCGGTCCGCCACCCCCCGGACGGACGCCGTCCGGTCCCGCCGTGGGTAGGTGGTGCACGGTGGGGGCGGCCTGTGCGAGGAGCAGTGTCCCCAGTGGAGGGAATCCGGTCGCCAGATGCTCGCGGTCCTCGGCCACCGCCTCCTCGAGCCGGAGCTGGAAGGCCCGTGCCGCGCGGGTGCCGGCGATCGCAGGGAAGATGAAGGGCGCCGAGGACAGCAGGGAGAGCAGCGCGAACTGCCATGTCCCGGAACTCCACGCCAAGGCCAGCCCACTCAGCAGGGGACCGGCCGCCAGGAGCAGGGTCATCGCCCTGCCATGGTCCTTCTGCGGTGCGGTGACCTCCTGAGGCGGTCCCGGCGGTGCTCCGAGCGAACTCAGATCCGTTTCCCACAGTGCGGTCGCGCGCAGAGCGAACTCGGTGGCCCCGCACCTGATGGCGCTCGCCGTCGAAACCGCCGACGTGCCGCGAAGGCTGACGCCATCCACGATGGTCCCGTGCAGACTGCCCCGGTCAGTCCACCGGATGGACTCAGGCGAGACGGACAGGACCGCATGATCCCGGGAAAGGCTCGGATCGGTGAGACCGAGGGCCGGGGCGCCCCGTCCGAGGTGATGCTCGCCACGTCGGAGAGGAAGGGCTGCCCCCGCGTCCGGGCCGGACAGCACGACCAGTTCGAGATGCGCCGCGGGCTCGGCGGAGCGGCCGGATCCGGCCACGTTCCCGAGCGAGGGACCCAGGATGACGCACCCGGTCACGAGGGGTTCTGCGCCAGGGATGAGCGAGAACAGAGGCCTGCCCGCGACGGTGAAGGGCCCCGGGCCGTAGCGGCTCTCGAGGGCGGTGGAGAGGTGGGTTCCCTCCGCCGCCGGCCCGCAGACGATGGTGAGTTCCACGGAACGCGAGCCGAAGCCGGAAGGCGCCCCCGCGCCGTCGTGCACCACCAGCGTGCACTCGAGAATCACGGGTGACCGGAGACGTTTCATGCCGTGAAGACTAGGGAGCGGATGGCCCGGAAAAACCCCGCTGGTCTCGCTATGTGGACAAACCGGTCCTCCGGCCTGTGGGCACAAACTCGGGTACCCTAGTTCAGCAGGCGCATGCTCCTCCATGCATGGCCGCCGGTCCGCCCCGAGTAGTTCAGGAGAATTGGTGAACGCTGATCTGGTTGTTGTCGGTTCAGGCTTTTTTGGTCTGACCATTGCGGAACGGGCCGCGCGTGAGCTGGGCCTGAAGGTCGTGGTCCTGGACAAGCGTCATCACATCGGTGGCAACGCGTACAGCGAGACCGAACCCCAGACGGGAATCGAGGTGCACCGCTACGGCGCCCACCTCTTCCACACCTCGAACGAGAAGGTCTGGGAGTACGTCAACCGCTTCACCACGTTCACGAACTACGTGCACAAGGTCTACGGCGTCCACAAGGGTGAGGTCTACTCCCTGCCCATCAACCTCGCCACGATCAACCAGTTCTTCCGGGCCAACATGACCCCGGGCGAGGCCAAGGCCCTGATCCAGGAGCAGGCCGGCGAACTGGCGGGCACGGATCCTCAGAACCTCAATGACAAGGGCATCCAGCTCATCGGACGCCCGCTGTACGAAGCGTTCATCAAGCACTACACCGGCAAGCAGTGGCAGACGGATCCCAAGGATCTGCCGGCCAGCATCATCTCCCGCCTCCCGGTGCGCTACAACTACGACAACCGGTACTTCAACGACAAGTACGAGGGTCTGCCCACGAACGGATACACCGCCTGGATCGAGAAGATGGCGGAGCATCCGAACATCGAGGTCCGGCTGAACACCGACTTCTTCGACGATTCGCACGAGTATTCCAAGTCCAAGGTCGTTGGCAAGATCCCCGTGGTCTACACCGGCCCCGTGGACCGTTACTTCGACTACGTCGAGGGCGACCTCTCGTGGCGCACGATCGACTTCGAAGAGGAAGTCCTGCCGATGGGCGACTTCCAGGGCACGAGCGTGGTGAACTACAACGACGAGGACGTCGCCTTCACTCGCATCATCGAGCCCCGTCACTTCCACCCGGAGCGTGGCTACCAGGAGGAGAAGACCGTCGTGATGCGCGAATTCTCGCGCTTCGCCGAGAAGGGCGACGAGCCCTACTACCCGATCAACACCCCCGAGGACCGCGAGAAGCTCCTCAAGTACCGCGATCTCGCCGCCGCCGAGGACATGGTCCTGTTCGGCGGCCGCCTCGGCACGTACAAGTACCTGGACATGCACATGGCCATCGGCTCGGCGCTCTCCATGTTCGAGAACAAGATCCGTCCCGCCTTCGCGGACGGGGCGAAGATGGAAAGCGGTGGGGTGGACGCATGAGCAAGGGAGTCCTTCCCGGGCAGACCGGTGTGGATGACGCTTCCGGATGGGTCACCCTCCAGCGGGTCATCTTCCCGGAGCATTCGGAGATGGACACCGCCCCGCTCTATGTGGACATGGGCACCGCCGCAGGCATGCCCGCGCCGAGCGAGCAGGAGGCACGGCGGCAGGGCCGCCGTCCGGTCCGCCTGAGTTCGCAGGCCCGTGAAGCACACGCCGAGGATTTCACCGGGCGCTGCTCCACCAGGGTCCGCCCGGGTGAGCGTGTCTCGTTCGGCAGCTACTTCAACGCCTTCGCGGCCGGGTACTGGCGCAAGTGGACCACTCTCAGCAAGGTCCGCCTGAGTGTGAGCACCCGCGGTGAAGGCACGATCGTGGTGTTCCGCTCCAACGCCAAGGGCGCGCTTCTGCAGCAGAAGAGCATTCCGGTGACGGGTGATCAGACCTCCGTGGTGGACCTGGATCTTCTGCCGTTCGGCGACGGCGGCTGGTACTGGTTCGACCTGGTGGCCGGCCGCGGCGAGCTCTTCCTGGAGTCTGCCGAATGGCAGGCGCCGGGCCCCGCCCCCGAGCGTGCCACGGTCACGCTCGAGATCACGACGCTGAACAAGACGTCCTACTGTCTGAACAACCTCCGTCTCCTGGCGGATCACCCAGAGTGCCTGGAGCAGGTCACCGAGGTCCTGATCGTGGACCAGGGCACCGACAAACTCGTCGAGGCCACAGGATTCGACGAGGTCGCGAGCCGTCTCGAAGACAAGCTCCGGATCATCGAACAGTCCAATCTGGGCGGCTCGGGCGGCTTCTCCCGCGGCATGTTCGAGGCCTGTGAGAACGGCAGCGACTACGTGCTGCTCATGGACGACGACGTCGTGATCGAGCCGGAGAGCATCACGCGCCTCCTGACGTTCGCGGCTTACTGCCGCAAGCCCACGCTCGTGGGCGGACACATGTTCGATCTGCACCACCGGACCGCCCTGCACACGCTCGGCGAGATCGTGAATCCTCACCGGATCCAGCCGGACCAGCCCTACGGGGAGATGGAACTCGGCCACGACTTCCTCACGTCCAATCTGCGGCAGACGCCGTGGATGCACCGGCGGGTCGACGTCGACTACAACGGCTGGTGGATGTGCCTCATCCCGACGTCGGTGATCCGCGAGATCGGCCTGGCACTGCCGATCTTCATCAAGTGGGACGACGTCGAGTTCGGCCTGCGTGCCAAGGCGAAGGGGTACCAGACGGTCAGCCTTCCCGGCGCGGCCGTGTGGCACATCTCGTGGGGCGACAAGGACGATCTGGTCGGCTGGCAGGCCTACTTCCACAACCGCAACCGGCTCATGGTCGCCCTGCTCTACAGTCCCTTCGCCCGTGGCGGCCGTGCCCTGGTGGGCGCGTTGTTCGCCGACATCAAGCACACCCTTTCCATGCAGTACGCCACGTCCCAGGGACGCGTCTGGGCGATGCAGGACCTGCTCAAGGGTCCCCGTGAGCTGCACGGCACCCTGAGCACCACGCTGCCGCGCATCCGGACGATGCTCGCATCCCACAGCGACACCGTGTACAAGAGCGACCCCGAAGCGTTCCCCACCGCTCAGAAGGAACAGAGCCTCGGAGGAAGCGCAGCGGTGTCCAGCCGTCCGTCGCTGAAGATGATGCTCCCGTGGGGTCTGAAGACCCTCCGGAAGCAGCTGTTCACGGACGTCTCCGACCGGGACCGCGCCGTGCCTCAGACGCGGATCGCCCACCAGGACAACAAGTGGTGGACGGTGTCGCAGTTCGATTCGGCGATCGTGACCAACGCCGACGGCACGGGGGCGTCCTGGTACGTCCGCGACCCCCGCCTGGCGAAGTCCCTCCTGATGAACGCGGTCGGCAGCCTGGCCCAGATCGTCCGGAACTGGGACGACCTCGCGGCACGGTACAAGGCCGCGCTGCCGGAGCTGACCTCCCGCGAGAGCTGGGCGAAGACCTTCGCGGAGCACACCATCTCGGACACCCGTGAGAAGAGCTCCCAGGCGGTGGGGGAGCGAGCATGAGTTCGCTTCAGGACACCCCCCTGATCCGGCCTGGGATCGGGCACGGGCTCAAGGACGTCTTCCGGCAGAGGTATCTGCTCAAGCTGCTGGTGCAGAAGGAGATCAAGCTCCGGTACCGCGGCTCGGTGCTGGGCGTCCTGTGGTCCTACGTTAAACCCGCGATCCAGTTCGTGGTGTTCTACGTCGCCATGGGCGTCTTCCTCGGGCAGAACCGCAACGTCGAGAACTACGCGGTGTATCTCTTCTCCGGCATCGTGCTGATCAACTTCTTCACCGAAGCCCTGAACAACGCGGCCAGGTCGATCGTCTACAACAGCGGGCTGATCAAGAAGATCTTTCTGCCCCGCGAGCTGTTCCCGGTCGCGTCGGTCTTCGTCTCGGCGGCCCATTTCCTCCCACAGCTCGTGGTCCTGCTGATCGGCTGTCTCCTCACCGGGTGGCGTCCCACGCTGCTCGGGCTGATGGCCGGCATCGCGGGATTCGTGGTGCTCGCCATGCTCTCTGTGGGGCTGGGTCTGTTCTTCAGTTCAGTCAACGTGTACTTCCGGGACTCGGAGAACTTCGTCGAGATGATGCTCATGGTCGCCACCTGGGCGTCCCCGGTCATGTACCAGTGGAACATGGTGCACGACCGCCTCGGCGAGTTCTGGTTCGCGGTGTACCAGGCGAACCCGGTCACCGTGGGCGTCGAGCTCTTCCACTACGCCTTCTGGTCCACGA
Source organism: Arthrobacter sp. Y-9 (assembly GCF_029690065.1). NCBI lineage: Bacteria > Bacillati > Actinomycetota > Actinomycetes > Micrococcales > Micrococcaceae > Arthrobacter > Arthrobacter sp. Y-9. Next base: position 2,457,875 of record NZ_CP121463.1, on the reverse strand, counting down.
CGACGGGGGGCTCGGCCACCCAGGCCGCCCCGCCGATGCTCTTCGAGCTGTGGCTCCCGGTGGCTCTCATCGTCTCGGCTGCGGTCCTGGCTCTCGGCCAGTTCACCTTCCGCAAGCTGGAAGTCAAGTTCGCGCAGGAGCTCTGAATGTCCGAACAATCGCCCATCACCGTCGAGATCAAGGGCATCAGCAAGCAGTTCGTCCTGCGGCACACGCGCTCGATCAAGGAAGCCCTCATCTGGTTCCTCAAGGGCCGCAAGGGTGATCTCTCCGCGAAGTTCCACGCCCTGCACGATGTCAGCCTGGACATCCGCCAGGGCGAGACCGTCGCTCTTCTCGGATTCAACGGCTCGGGCAAGTCGACGCTGCTCAAGCACATCTCCGGCGTCATGACTCCGGACGAGGGGACCGTGCGCACCCGCGGACGCGTCGCCGGCCTCATCGAGGTTGGGGCCGGTTTCCACCCTGATCTCTCCGGTCGCGACAACGTCTATCTCAACGCCGCCATCCTCGGGATGTCGGAGGCCCAGATCAAGGAGCGTTTCGACGCGATCGTCGACTTCGCCGAGATCGGCGAGTTCATCGACACCGAGGTCCGTTTCTACTCCTCGGGCATGTACCTGCGGCTGGCGTTCTCCGTGGCGGTCCACACCGATCCGGAGGTCTTCCTGGTCGACGAGATCCTCGCCGTGGGCGATGAGCCGTTCCAGCGCAAATGCCTCGCGAAGATCCAGGAACTCGCCGACGAGGGCAAGACCCTCGTGGTGGTGAGCCATGACCTGGACCTCGTGCAGCGGGTCTGCGACCGGGGGGTCCTCCTGGAACACGGTCGCGTCATCAAGGACGGGCCCAGCCACGAGGTCGTGGAGTTCCTGCGCTCCCGAGAGAGCGCGTGATCGCCCGATGACGCAGGACGCACCCACCCTGGCGCCGGCGGCCGAGAAGCCGAAGAGGCCCCAGGGGAAGTTCCGCACCGACATCCAGGCCCTGCGCGCCCTGGCCGTGGCCGCCGTCGTCGTCAACCATCTCTGGCCCGCCGCGCTGCCCGGCGGCTATGTGGGCGTCGACATCTTCTTCGTGATCTCGGGCTTCCTGATCACGCGCCACCTGGTCGACGAACTGCGGGGGACCGGCAGGGTCCGTTTCGCCGCGTTCTACGCCCGCCGCATGCGCCGGCTCCTGCCGGCGGCTCTGCTCGTCTCGGTGGTGGGGCTGGTGGCTTCCTGGTTCATCCTGCCGTATTCGCGCTGGCTCGACGTGGCGTGGGAGACGCTGGCCGCGTCCTTCTACGGTGAGAACTGGATGCTGGCCGCGAAGTCGATCGACTATTCGGCCGACCATGAGCTGGCCACGCCGGTGCAGCACTACTGGTCCCTCTCCGTGGAGGAGCAGTTCTATCTTGTCTGGCCGCTGCTGCTGGCGGGGGCCTTCCTGCTCGCCCTGCGTCTGCGCAAGCAGCCTCTGCGTCTGCTGAGCCTGGTCATGGGCGTGGTGTTCGCCGCCTCCCTGGCCTACAGCGTCTACTTCACCGCCACCAGCAAGAACGAGGCGTACTTCGTCACCACCACGCGGGCGTGGGAGTTCGCCCTGGGCGGCCTGCTCGCGATCCTCACCTTCGCACTGTCGGGCCGTGGCGCCCGTGCTCACGACGCCGAGCCGCCGGTCGCGGCGCGGCGGTGGATGGGCGCGCTGGGACTCGCCGGCGTGGCCGCGCTGGTCTACTCGCTCGCGACCTTCAGCACGGAGACGGAGTTTCCCGGCTACATGGCCTTGATCCCCGTGCTGGGCACCGGGGCGATCGTGCTGTCCGGGTCCGTGCTCGGCCAGAGCGCCCTCCCGTGGGTGGGATTCCGGCCCGTCCAGTTCCTGGGCGACATCTCGTACTCCTTGTACCTCTGGCACTGGCCCCTGATCATTCTCGCGATGCCCCTGCTCGGACGGGAGCTGGGGAACTGGGAGAAGCTGGCCATCGCGGTCCTGGCGATCCTCCTGGCGTTCCTGACCAAGCGGTACGTGGAGGATCCGGGCCGGTCCCGGCTGTTCCGGAACCGGAAGGCCCGCGTCACCATCCTCGCCGGTTTCGGCACCATGGCCGTCGCCGGGGCCCTCTCCGTCGCCATGGTCTTCTCCGCCGGTCAGGCCGAGAAGATGGAGCAGGAACAGCTCGCCCAGCTGGCGAAGTCGCCATGCTACGGCGCTGCGAGCCTTCTCAAGGGCGCTGCCTGCCCCGACAAGTACGGTCCTCCCGACGCGCAGAACATCGGCAAGGCCGAGTCCCCTTACTTCGCGGTGCCCGGTTGCCGTGGTGCGGCTGACCCGCTGGTCGTCCAGGGGGTGTCCTACCTGCAGGAGTGCGATTTCTCCCGGGGCAAGACGGACGCCCAGGACGTGTGGTTCATCGGGGACTCTCACGCCGAGCAGTGGAAGTCGGTCTTCTTCGATCTGGCGCGCAAACAGCAGTGGAAGGTGCGGATGAGCCTCGCCGGGGGATGTTCCCTCGCCGATGCCCGCCGGGTCGCCTTCATGGATGCGCCGAGGCTTGACGCTGGGAGCCAGCAACGTTGCCTGGACTGGAGCCGGCAGGTCTCCGACCGGATCATGAAGCAGCGTCCGGACCTGGTGGTCGCCTCGACGTTCTCGGCCAAGGAGACGATCGACGACGGTACTGGCCGCGACCAGCTGAGCCAGTATCACTCCAGCGTGGAGCGGCGCGTCGCCAAATGGGCGCAGAACGGGAGTCGTGTGGTTATTCTGCGCGATCCGCCTCTGACCCTCGGCAAGAGCACCCCGACCTGCGTGCTCAACAACAAGGGCAACGCCCTCGCCTGTGCCACGGAACGTGCCAAGGCGCTCGTGGCGGACCCGACCGCTCAGGCGGCCGAGAAGCTCCAGGTGCGGAATCTGAAGGTGCTGGACATGACCGATCAGTTCTGCGACGACTCTCGCTGTTACGCGGTCACGGGTGGGCTTTTCGTCTACTTCGACAACAATCACCTCACCAGGAGCTATGTTGAAAGCCTTGCACCCGTGTTCGAGCGGAGGCTCCTGGGCCTCGTACAAGGGGCATAGCCAGAACGCCATGACGACAGGAATGCCGATTTTCATGATGGGAAGCGAGAAATGACCTCCGGACCCGACTTCAACAGCACCAGCCGCCGCGGCTTCCTGGCGCTGTGTGCAGCGATCCCACTGGCCCTGAGCGCCTGCTCGGGCGGTAAACAGGGACCCGCCAAGGCGCAGGCCTCAAACACGGGTTTCCCGCGGACCATCAAACACCGGTTCGGTTCGACGGAAGTGGCCTCGCCGCCGTCGAAAGTCGTCGCCCTGGGCACCGTCGAAGCCGAGACTCTCGTCGCGTTGGGGCTCGCGCCCCTCTCTCGCCCTGGGGCGGACTCCACCTCGTGGTACCGGGCCGGCCTGCGTGCACTCGCGCCGGAAGACGCCCCACAGAACTATGACGACAGCCGGGTGCTGAGCGCCGGCGATTTCAAAGACCTCAAGCCGGACGCGTTCATTTCCGTCGGTTCTCGGCTGAGCCGCGAAGAGTATGAATCTCTGTCGACGGTGGCGCCAGTCATTGTTGCGCCGGATTCCGTTCCGGCTGCGCAATGGGAACCCGTCACGGCCTTCATGGCAGAAGTCCTCGGTCTGAAAGAGCCTGCCGCCGAGCTGATCTCCGATGCCCGTCAGAAGATCTCTGATGCTGCGGCCACCTATCCCGGACTGAAGCATTCGACGGCGCTGTTCGTCTCTGCGTCGTCCGCGTCCGGTTCCGACCTGGTCCTGTCGGGGAAGTCCTCCGCGCCCCTCGCCTTCTTCAGCACGGTCGGTCTCACTCCTGCGCAGGTCGTCAGCGCGTTGGAGAAGGATGTAAAGCCGACATCGTCCCGTTTCCCGCTCGGAACCGGCTATCTTCCGCGCGCTCGCGCAGACGAGCTGGCTGCGGATGTTCTGGTCGTGTCGGTCCCGATGAGCGATTACACCGTGTACAAGGCGAACAAGAAGCTCAGCTCCGACTTCCCCGCTTTCGGGAAGGGAACTGTCTATGTCGTCGCCGGTGACGAGACGGTGGCCCTTCAACGACAGTCCATTCTCGGGGCTCTTTGGGCAGCGAGGAATGTGCTTCCGGAACTGGCCAAGTCCGCCTACAAGTCCAAGCACGCCTGAGCAGCGGCCGACGAAAAGGGGCGGCGCACCCTATGGTGCGCCGCCCCTTTTTCGCGTCGTCGGCTCACTGACAGGCGGTGACCCGGAAGAGCCGGGCCTTTCCGACCGCCTTGACGAGTTCGACACCCGGAGCCGAATTGTCTGCCAGGTCGCGCGTTCCTTCCAGCGGTTCTCCACGAGGGGTCATCTCGTCATCCGCGAAGTCCAACGCCCAGTAGGCGCGTTTCTCCTTGATGACGGGGCACACGCTGGGGTTGTACGCCGCCTCGCTCCAGTGGTCCATCAAGAGTTTCTCGCTGTCGCTTCGCGCACCGAGGATGTGGGGAGCTATGACGTGGCGTCCGGAGAAGGCATAAGCCATGGAAGCGCCGGTCCGAGGATTGCCCACGATGATGTCGCTTGCGGGCACCAAGGAAGCCAGTTGCTTCATGAGCGTCAGTTCGTCCGTCGTCACGAGGCTGGAATCGCTCCGGGTCTCGAACGTCGTGGTGAGCTTCTGCTGAACGTTGGCCAGGGTGCCGCCCTGGGCGGCGATACCGAGCACCAGGATGACGACGGCGGCAGTCGTGGTCGAGCCGGTCGGGCCCTGAAGGCGTGCTGCGAGCTTACGCAATGGCTGGAGCGGCGACTTTGCCCGGAGCTGCGTGTCTGAGACCCAGCGTGTGAGGATCGGGCTGAGCCTGGCGATGATCCAGTCGAGGCCGAGGGCGACGACCGGGAGGGTCACGAGGGGAAGCATCGCGGCGAAGCGGTTGCTGTCCGAATACCACACGCCGGTCATGAAGTACCGGAAGGATCCGGGTGGCCAGGCTGAGACGATCAGGTACAGCACTCCAGCGATGATGAACATCCCCAGGGTCCACCAGTAGGTCCGGAAGCGGCGGGCGATGACGTAGAGACCTGCGACGGTGAAAAGGAAGATAATCCAGGCCACAGTGGTTCCCATGGGGGCGCTCGTCAAGACTTCGCCGAGGGCTTGTGCGTTGGTCTGGAACGGAGGCCAGCTTGCCGCGCTGAGCGGGGGACGGGCTGCGATCCAGACGCCCAGAGTACCGAGGAAGTAGACCGCTGTCGCGAGAGCCCAGAGGATGAAGGCCTTCGTGGAGAGGTCACCCCTGGCCCGCCGGGCTAGAGATCTGAAGAAGACACCCAGGACGGCTGGAGCGGTGAAGGCCAGAAGCGCGACGAATGCGCTGGGGTGGGTGAGCGCCAGACCTGGAACCGTGGCGACGAGGAGAATCAGCGCGCTGACGTTCAGGCGAAGCTTTCCCGAGCGGATGCCCGTGGCTTCGATCGCCAGTGCGAGAACGGCTGGGAGCATGGTGAGCGCGGCATGGTTGGGATAGAGGATGCCGAATGCCACCATGAGGTACGGGAAGCTGCTGAAACCGGCGGAGAGGACGCCCGCCCCGAGGAGTGTCAAGGGCCGGGAGCCGATGATGCGGGTGACCAGGAACAGGGAGCCAAGCGGCCAAACGAGTGCCCCATAGAGGATGGATCCCCAGTTCACCACCACGGTGATGGCCTGTCCGCCGGACATGAACACCAACGCCAGCAGGGCGTGCATGCCTGCGGGGTACAGACCCTTGGACGTCTCCGTGAGGTTCCCCAGGGTCAGCGTATTCGCCGTTTGGGTATCCGCAATGTAGCGGACCGCGTTGAGGTGGTAGACATTGTCGAAGGTCTCGGAGAACGACTCCGGTGACCCGAACCCGGACATGTACCGGGCGCCGATGATGAGCGCCGGGACGAGCACTGAGAGAAGGATGATGAGAGTGTTCAGCCGCGTCTTGGGGTAAGAGACCAGGTCAGCCTCACCGATGGACAGGTGGTCCTGGGACACGCCGCGGCGGCGCAGCACCAGCCGCACCGCGACGATGATCACCAGCACGACCAGCGTCAGGGCGAGTACGGTCAGCGGATTGAACGGAATCCGTGCGAAACCGAAGATGATGCCGCCCGATGCGGCTACGGTCGTCGTCACGGGTACGGCCAGAACAGCCAGGCTCAAACCACGCACGCCGGCGGCCCACAACAGGGAGAGGCCCGGGACAAAGAAGACCAGGACGGCGATGGCGAGCGTGGGCAGGGTTTCCCACCAGGACATAGATCAACTCCTATTAACGTCAACGCAAGACTACTAGGCCTGGCCGGGAGATCGGGGCTGAGGGGCTTGCCGCGCGCCTAATCCGGGTCCGCTCCTTGCTACAATTCAGGATCATGGGTAACTCACGGCGTTCTGGCGTTCTCATCGTCATGCCAGCGTGGAACGAAGCCGAGGCGATCGGTGACACCATCCGAAATGTGCTTGCTGTGGTTCCCCAGCACGATGTCCTGGTGGTCGATGACGGCTCCAAGGATGACACGCCGCGGATCGCGGCGGAGGCAGGGGCCACCGTTCTCCGGCTTCCCTTCAACCTCGGTGTCGGCGGCGCCATGCGCGCCGGATTCAAGTACGCGCTCCGCAACAGGTATCGCGCGGTCATCCAGGTCGACGCCGACGGTCAGCACGATCCGCATGACATCGACCGGGTCCTCGCGGGCCTCGAGCACGCTGACATCTCGATCGGCGCCCGTTTCGCCGGCCGCGGCAGCTACGGCGCCAAGGGGCCCCGCCGCTGGGCGATGTTCTTCCTCGCGAAGGTGATCTCCGGCGTCGCGCACACGCAGCTCACGGATGTCACGTCCGGGTTCCGCGCCGCCAACGAGCGGGCCATCCGGCAGTACATCTCCCATTTCCCCACCGAGTACCTCGGTGACACGATCGACTCCCTCGTGGTGGCCATCAAGTCCGGCTGCAAGGTGACACAGATCCCCGTGGAGATGAAGGAGCGCCAGGCGGGCACGCCGAGCCAGAGCCCTCTGAAATCCACCATCTACCTGGCCCGTTCGGGTCTGGTCCTGTGCTTCGCGCTGGCCCGGCGCAGGACCCCGCGCCCGCTGGAGCTGCACGCACCGCAGTCGGGCGACATCGCCGGAGAGGGAAGTGTCTGAGGCATGAGTGTCGCAGTGTCGTTGGTCCTGTCCATCCTGATGGTCATCGTCGTTCTGGTCATGCTCCGGAACGGACGCCTCCGTGAGAAGTACGCGATTCTCTGGCTGGTCATCGGTGGCCTCACCATCATCCTCGGGCTGTTCCCGCACCTTCTGAACTGGGCCGCCTCGCTGGTGGGCGTCGTCGTGCCGTCGAACCTCCTGTTCGCGCTGTCGATCCTGCTCCTGGTGGGCGTGAGCCTGCACGTGTCCCGTGAACTGACCATCCTCGAGGACGAGACCCGCATCCTCGCGGAAGAGGTCGCCATCCTCCGCTGCTCCGTGGAGCAGCTCCAGCGTGATGTCCACGCTTCCCAGTCCCTGGCCCCGGATTCCCAGGCCGCCACTCAGCCAAGCCTTCTAGCGAGAGAAGAAGACAAGTGACGATTGATGTAATGCTGCCGTACTACGGCGACGTGGCCATGATGAAGGCCGCCGTGGATTCGGTGCTGGCCCAGGACGACAAGGACTTCCGGTTCACGATCGTCGACGACGGGTACCCGGACGAGAGCCTCCCGGCCTACTTCAACGGCCTGGTCGAGGGCGACGACCGCGTCCGGTACTACCGGAACGAGGAGAACCTCGGGGCCAACGGCAACTACAAGAAGTGCATCGGCCTCGTGGAGCACGACATCGTGATCATCATGGGCGCCGACGACATCATGCTCCCCAACTACCTGAGCACGGTCCGCAAGGCGTTCCAGGACCCGTCCGTCAGCATCGTGCAGCCCGGCGTCGAGGTCATCGACGAGAACGGCGCCGTCTACGAGCCACTCGGCGACAAGGTGAAGACCTACCTGCGCCACAAGCTCGTCGGTGGCAGCAGCGAGGCCGTCGTCGAGGGCGAAGCGATCGCGGAGAGCCTCATGGTGGGCGACTGGCTGTACTTCCCGTCGGTGGCGTGGCGCTCCGAGGCCGTCAAGCACCACGACTTCCGTCCCCAGTACAACGTGGTCCAGGACCTCGCGCTGGCGACCGACATCATCCTGTCCGGTGGCCGCATGGCCGTGGTCTCCACGGTCTGCTTCCAGTACCGCCGCCACCGCGAGTCCGACTCGTCGGTCCGTGCGCTCGACGGCCGCCGCTTCGCCGAGGAGCGCGCCTTCTTCGACGAGTGCGTCCGTGACTTCACGGCCAAGGGCTGGCCGCAGGCCGCCCGCGCCGCCAAGTGGCACCTGACGTCCCGCCTCAACGCGGCCTCCCTGACCCCGAAGGTCATCTCCAAGGGCATGTGGCCCGGCCTGCGCAAGCTCGCCGCGCACGCAGTCCGTCCCTGATCTCCAGCGTCCCGCCAAAATGGCGGAATGCTAAGCTATGCAACAGTCGGGGTCGGCGCGAGTGAGCTTGCGTCGGCCCTGGAACATCTACTCTCAACAATTTCAAGGTGGTTCAAACGGATGTCTCTCCTGAGCGGTTCTTCGGTTCTGATCACGGGCGGTACAGGCTCCCTGGGTAAAGCCCTCATTCGGGAAATCCTGGATAACCATGATGTCCGTCGGCTCGTCATCTTCAGCCGTGACGAACTCAAGCAGCTCGAAGTGCGGACGATGTTCAACAACGATCCGCGCCTCCGCTGGTTCATCGGCGACATCCGGGATCGCAGCCGCCTGAACCGTGCCTTCCACGGGGTCGACTACGTCATTCACGCCGCCGCGCTGAAGCAGGTTGACACCGCTGAGTACAACCCCTTCGAGTACGTGCAGACCAACGTTCAGGGTTCGCAGAACGTGATTGACGCTGCCATCGACGCAGGCGTTAAGAAGGTGGTGGCGCTGTCCACCGACAAGGCTTCCAGCCCGGTCAACCTGTACGGCGCCACCAAGCTGTGCGCAGACCGGCTGTTCATCTCGGGCAACCACTACGCTGCCGCGTACGACACCCGTTTCTGCGTCGTCCGCTACGGCAACGTCATGGGCTCCCGTGGCTCGATCGTGCCGATCTGGAAGAAGATGGCGGCCGAGGGCCAGTCCCTGGGCATCACTGACAATCGCATGACCCGTTTCTGGATCACTCTCGACCAGGCGGTGAAGTTCGTTCTGGATTCCTTCGAGATCATGCAGGGCGGCGAGCTCTACGTTCCGAAGATCCCTTCCATCCGGATCACGGACCTCGCCCTGGCAGTCGACGAGAACGCCAAGACGCACGAGATCGGCATCCGTCCTGGCGAGAAGCTTCACGAAGAGATGATCGCTGCTGATGACTCCCGGCGCACGGTGTCCGTGGGTGACCGCTATGTGGTGACTCCGCACCTCGGTGGGTGGGGTTACGAGGTTCCGGAAGGCGCCGAACCCGTGAAGGACGGCTGGAGCTACCAGTCGGATGGCAACGAGCGCTTCCTGTCCATCGAAGAGCTGCGTGCGATGTTTGAAGCGGAAGGTCTCTGAGAACGTGCTTCCTTACGGGCGGCAGTCGATTGCCGACGAGGACATCGAAAGTGTCGTAGAGGCGCTTCGGAGTGACTGGCTCACCACCGGACCCAAGGTGGATGAGTTCGAACGGGCGATCTCCGAGGTCGCCGGTGGCTCACAGGCAGTAGCGGTGACCTCCGGAACGGCGGCACTGCATGTGGCGTACGTGGCAGCCGGGATTAAGCCTGGCGACGAGGTGGTCACAACTCCGATGACCTTCGTCGCCACGGCTTCGACGGCGGCGATCGCCGGTGCGAAGATCGTCTTCGCTGATGTCGAGGAGAGCACCGGAAACCTCTCGCTCGAGGCGGCTCGCGCGGCTGTCACGGACCGCACCAAAGTGATCACCGCGGTCGATTACGCTGGGCTGCCGGTCGACGCCGTCGCCTTCCGGGATCTGGCTCACGAGAACGGTGCGCTGTTCATCGAAGACGCCGCTCACTCCGTGGGTTCCCTGCTGAACGGTGTGCCGGTAGGCAAGGAAGCGGACTTCACCACGTTCTCTTTCTTCCCCACGAAAAACATGACCACCGCTGAAGGCGGCGCGGTCGTGACACCGTCGGATGAGCTGGCTCTCCGTGCTCGGCGGTTCAAGGGGCAGGGTCTGATTCGCGAACAGAGCGAGTTGCGGTACCCGGACGAAGGTCCGTGGCACCAGGAAGTGCACGACTTCAGTCTGAACTATCGTCTGCCGGATGTCCTCTGCGCCCTTGGGATCAGCCAGATCACACGCCTGGGGGAGTTCCGCACCCGTCGGCAGTGGATCCACGATCAGTACAACGCTGCGTTCGGACCTCACGAGGCGCTCAAGATTCCCGGCACCACGCCGGGAGCTGAGCCCGCGTGGCACCTGTACCCGTTGCGAGTGGAAGCCGCTCGTCGTCGTCAGATCTTCGAGGAACTGCGTGCGCGGGGCATCGGTGTCCAGGTCAACTACATTCCGGCCTACTGGCACCCGGTGTTCGAAGACCTCGGATACCAGCGGGGCATGTGCCCGGTGGCGGAACAGTACTACCGCGAGGAGATCTCGCTGCCGTTGTTCCCCGGCCTCAAGGACGACCAGGTCGAGATGGTCATTGAGAACGTCCTCGACGTCGTGGGCTCATGACGATCAAGCAGTCACCGCGCGTTGTCGCGGTCATTCAGGCCCGCGTCGGTTCGTCCAGACTGCCGGGGAAGGTTCTCCGTCCGCTGGGCGGCCGGCCGGTCCTCGAGTGGGTCGTGAATGCCGCCCGCCGGGCAGAAGGAATCGATGAGGTGGTGATCGCCACCTCATCGGAATCCGGTGACGATGCGATCGTCGAATTCGCCTCGACACGCGCCCTCAAGGTGATCCGCGGCAGTGAGGACGATGTCCTGAGCCGGTTCCTGCTGGCCATCGAGGAGACTCAGGCAGATGCCGTGGTCCGTCTCACGGCGGACTGTCCGCTTCTGGATTCCACCGTCATCTCGCAGGTGGTCTCCCTCTGGCGGACGGACACCACTTTGGATTACGTCTCTACGACCCAGGTCCGGTCTCTGCCGCGGGGGCTCGACGTGGAACTTGCCACGGCGTCTGCTCTTGTACGGGCGGACCTGCGCAGCGAGCCGCATCACCGTGCCCATGTGACAAGTTCGTTGTATGAAGAAGGTTCGGAGTTCTCCAGGGCTGCATTGACGTTCACTCCTCGTTTCGACCACTACAGGGTGACGCTCGACACCGTTGAAGACGCCGCATTGCTCGACGCACTTGTGGCTTCCCTGGACACTGAGGCGCCGTCGTGGAGGGACGTGGTGTCCGTGCTGGACCGGAACCCGCAGATCGTCGCTCTCAACGCCCATATTGAGCAGAAGGCTCTGACCGAGGGCTGACGTGCGGATTCTCTTTCGTGCAGATTCGCGCAAGGCTCAGGGACTGGGGCATGTCGTCCGGGTTCTCGCCCTGGCGGAGGCTGCGCAGCACGCTGGTCATCAGGTGTTCTTCTCCGGAGACGTGGAGATCCCCTTCGGCGAGGACATGGTTCTTGCCCTGTTCGGGGAACGGTTTCCCAGGCCTCAGGGCCCTCAGGAGCTCGTTGAGCTGGCACTGCGGCTCCAAGTGGACCTGGTGCACATCGACACCTATGAGGAGCAGGGACCGCTGAAGGCGGTCTTCGAGGAGTCCGGTCTCCTCCTGTCCTCGACGGAGGATGGGAACTTCGGCCGGAGGCCGGCGCATCTCGTGATCGATTCCTCTCCGGGATGTGAGCTCGAACGGCGCCCGGATGATGGATCCTGGCGGCTTCTGCGCGGCACGTCCTTCACACCCATCAGGCCGTCTCTGCGTGACATGGATCTTCCGGCGGAACTCCGGGATTCTGCGGGTTCGTCCGAGCTGCGGGTCATGGTGGTGATGGGCGGGACCGATGCGCGGAACCTCACCCAGCAGGTGGCGGGATGGTGGGCGGCCAGCGGCGTGGAGTCGACCTGCTACGTGGTGGGCGGTGGCGTTCTGGATGTCACGCTCAGTCCCGGTCAACGTCTGGTCCGCTGGGATCCGTCGCCGTCCGTGTCAGGTGCTTTCCGCGCGATGGATCTCGTCATTTCGGCGGCGGGGACGACGGTGTGGGAGCTGGCCAGCTTGGGCGTCTCGTCAGCCGTTGTCCAGACGGTCGACAATCAGCGGGACAATTATCGCTTCATGACGGAGAACCGGGTGGCTGTCGGTCTCGGTGACGCCAGCACAGGCAGTGTCGCGACGGAGGCAGCAGTCGGCGAGATCAGGAGTCTGCTTCTGGATCCGCGGAGGCGCACCGCTCTGGGTGATCAGGCGCACTCCATCGTGGATGGCCAGGGGAGCGCGCGTGTCGTGGGGGTGTGGGAGGACTTCGTCTCTCCCGCTCATCGCGGTGTCTCGGCACGGCCTGCAGGGCTCGGAGATGCGTCGTTGCTCTTCGAGTGGCGTAATGATCCGAGCGTTCGAGCCGTGTCCAGGCAGACGTCCGAGCTCGACTGGGCCGGGCATGCCTCCTGGGTCGCCCGGACCCTCTCCCTTCCGGACAGAGTTCTGTTGATCGTGGAGCAGGATACGAAGCCGGTGGGCACCGTCCGCTTCGATGAAGTGTCGCCACGGGTGTGGGAGTCCTCCATCACGATAGCCCCGGCTGAACGAGGCAAAGGACTCGCACTCGACATCCTCGGCGCTGCTGAACGCACTTTGCTGGCGGAACGCGATGTCGAGCAGTTGGTAGCTGAGATGCTGACGGACAATGTCGCCTCGCACCGGTTGTTCCTGAAAGCGGGCTATGCGGGCGGACCAGCCACCGGCAGACCAGGATGGCAGCACCTGAGCAAGCGTGTGCACTGACCGGAGACTCTTGGGTCCGTTGAGCTGACCTCAGGCTTGCGCCGGCTCGTGAATGACGAAGGGCTCGCCCCAGGGCTTCTCCTGGGGCGAGCCCTTCGTCATTCAGTCGTATGTCAGACGATGTCCCACGTCAGCGGGGTGCCGGCATCGGCATCGGCACGGAACGTGCGACCCATCACTGTGTCGAGGTACGAAGGCTCAAGGCCACCTGCGGGACGGATCGACCTGACATTCTCTGAGGTGACGGTTTCTCCGGCACGAACCGGCTTGACCACGTACAGCGATCGACGCAGCCGGAGGCTTTCAGACTCGCCGGTGGTGTGCTGGATGACAGGGGAGCCAAGGGCTTCCCAGGCGGTGCGGCTCTCGGATACGAGGGCCTGCAGTTCGTTCGGCTCGAGGGAGAAATCGGAGTCGACCCCTCCGTCGGCCCGGCTCAGGGTGACGTGCTTTTCCACCACGGTCGCTCCGAGCGCGACTGCGGCGATGGCGGCGCCGATTCCCATCGTGTGATCCGAGAGGCCGACCTGGATGCCGAAAGCGTCGCGAAGGACGGGGATCGTCCGGAGGTTGGACTCAGACGGGGCCGCCGGGTAGGACGAGGTGCAGGCCAGGACGACAATCTGGTCATTTCCCTCGGCGCGGATGGTCTTGACCGCCGTGTCGATGTCGGTCAGCGTCGCGGCGCCGTCGGAAAGGATGACGGGTTTGCCGGTCTGAGCCACTCGGCGGAGGAGCGCAAGATCGCCGATCTCCAGTGACGCGATCTTGTACAGAGGAGCGCCCAGAGACTCGAGGAGATCGACAGCGGTGTGATCGAACGGGCTTGAGAAAGCGATCAGCCCACGGGACCGCGCTCGTTCGAAGATGGCCTCGTGCCACTCCCACGGCGTGTGCGCTTCCGTGTACAGCTGGTAGAGGTTCTTGCCACCCCACAGCGGGTGATCGCCACTGATGGTGAACTGCGGCTTGTTGGAGTCAATCGTGATCGTGTCAGCGGTGTAGGTCTGCAGTTTGACTGCCTGAGCGCCGGATTCGGCAACCATGTCGACGATGTCGAGTGCGCGCTTCAAGTCACCGTTGTGATTTCCGGACATCTCCGCGATGATGAAAGGCGGTGCGTCGGGGCTGATACGGTGATTCGCGATTTCGTAGGAAAGAGGCATCAGGGGCCGTCCTCAATAAGCAGATGGGTTCTCTGGAAAGTTGTTCAGCTACTAACAGTAGTCCGGAGTGGCCGTGAGGGCCGTGATACAGGGAACAGTTCGGCGCTCAGACCTGGATGTCGAGATCCGGAGCGACAAGATGTCTGGAGACCTGGGCGGTCAGGCGATCGGGGAGATGTTCGACGGGATGCAGCACGAAGTGCCACGGTGACACTTTGACGGCATTGACCACGGGACCGACTTCACGTTTCTTCAGACCGAGAATCGCTGCGGCCTTGGCGAGTGGTGCCCCGAGCCAGTAATGGAATGCGGCCCGATAGTTCGGCCCGTTCCACCCTAAGAGATCCCGGAGTTCGTCCGGTGACCGCATGGCGTCAGCGCCAAGCTCCGCCCTTGCCAGCGACTTCAGCGCCGCCAGGTCAGTGTTGGGGTCGTAGAACTCGGGCCACAGCTTGCGGAGGTATTCCTCTGAGGATTCTTCCTGGATGCCGGCGATCTGGAAGTGAGGACCGTAGATCTCAATCGGAGTGCCCACCGCCGCTGCATAGACCAATGCGGTGGCAAGACGGTTGGACACTACCTTTTTGGCATTCATGATCAGCCAGAGCACGCGTGCCAGGAAATCCGGATCTCTGCGTTCTCCCGCGGTGGTCAGGCGGTGACCCGCATCGCGCCACGCCGCAACGACGTCGGGCCGCTGGAGGTCATCGATGTGCATGCAGACGAGCGCCGGTCCTTCTTTTTCGTAGATCTCCCGGGCGTAGGCCGCCTGATCGCCTTCGACAGCGACCAGCCGGGTGCCATGGAAGGGGAAGACTACGGTGTCGAGAGTGGGCGTCGGACGCTCGCCGTTCTTCTCCACCATATCGGCGAGATACAGGGCGGGAGCGCCGATGGGCGTGCTGTGGAATCCGGTCTCCCGGAATGACTCTTCTTCCGTCCAGCCACGCGAGTCGTGGGTCCACGTGAAGAGATTGCCCGCGGGGGCAGAGCCGGCGAGATCCGCGAAGTGAGTGCGGATCGGCGTGACTGGAGTCCAACCGTGCTGCAAGAGGCCCTGGAAGTGCCGGGGACGGGTGAGCCCCGCAAAGCCAGCAAGGACAGCAGAGTGCCCGTAGAAGTGGTTCTGAATATCCACGTACCGTTCTCCTCCGGAGGTTCAAGGGGTGGCCGCTGCGCTTGGCGCACGGGCCGCACTTCAGAATACGCCATGTGATCCTGCAGCATTCTCGGAGGAAGGTACCGGTAGAATCACCACCGTGGCCTCGTGGCCGTCCTCGAAGCCAGGACCTTCAGGGCCGGTCGACTGAACGGTCACGTGGCCCAGCGTCTTGTCACGTCAGCGCAGACGGCGCCCGGAGGCCACTCGGCTCCTCCGGTTGGCCGTAGTCCATTCGCCCGTATCTTGCGGGTGCCGCTCCGATTGATTGCGATTCACGTGTCCGTCACACCCTCCACCACACAACAGACGGCGTCTGTGGGCCGAAACTCCTTCCTCTACCTGCTGGGCACTCTGACCCAGGGGGCAGGGGTGTTCCTGCTCCAGCCCATCACACTGCGCGTGCTGCATGACGATGTGAAGTGGCAGGAGCTGTTTCTTTCCATCTCCGTCATCCAGGTGGGCGTCGTCCTTGCGACCGCTGGTCTTCCGCTCGAAATCACCAATTCCTGGTACGACAAGGACGGACCTCGGCGGTCCCGGGCGATCAGTGGTTTTCTGTCATTCGGCGGCGCTTTTCTGGGTATCGCTGTCGCGGCCGCCTTTCTTCTCCTCTCGACCGTTACGGGGTGGGCACCAGTTTTCGCATTGGCCATAGCGGCCTTGGGCTTCCAGGCCAGTGTGCTGAGCGCCCAGGCGATTCTGAGAGCACAGGGGCGCGCGGTCAGATTCGTCGTCCTGAGCCTGATGTCCTCGATGGGCGCGTATGGCATCGGCTTGCTGGTGATGGTCATCTGGGGTCCGGAGCCCTTCGATTTCATGCTGGGCTATCTCGGCGGTGTGGTGGCCACTGCCCTCCTGGCCTGGAGCTGGACGCGACCGAGCAACCCGTTCAGGATTCCTGGCATCATCGGTGAGTCCTTCCGGATCGGCCTCCCGGTTCTGCCGCACACCGGCGCCCTCATGCTGCTGACGCAGGGCATGCCGTTCCTTCTGGCGCTCGTGGCGGCGCCTGGACTCTCGGGTGACTACGGCAAGGTCCAGATCTTCGTTCTGGGTACCATCTCCGTGCTGAATGCGCTCAACAATGCCTGGGTCACTTCGATCATGTCCACGCGGGGGGCGGCGCGAACGGTTCAAGTCCACAAGATCGCGAGGACGGCCAGCTGGATTTCGGTGGGACTTGTGGTTCTGGCCGGAAGTGCCGCGAACCTGGTCGTGCACCTCATGGCACAGGGGAAAGAAAGCCTGATCCCGCTGGCTCAGGTCATGCCATTGGTCGGGATCGGCTACGCCCTCTATCTGACGGCATGCACCTTGCTTTTCGCTGTCAGGGAGACCTGGTGGCTGGCGATCCTGTCTCCACTGGCGCTCATTGTGGGGATTGCGATCGCGGTAATGCCTGCATTGCGAGGCGATCTGACTCTGGCCGGGCTGGCCTCGGCGATGAGCTTCCTGTTGCTTGGCTTCATGTACTACCTGGTCGCCAAACGCCATCTGGAGGGCCACTGGCCGCTGAGGGATTTCGTGATTGCAGCCGTGGTGTCGGCCGCCTACGTGGCGGCGATCGAGTTGCTCCCCAGGGACCTTCTCACGGGGCTCATCACCTGCTGCGCAGGCCTGATTCTGGCGGCTGCTGCCGTCGCCGTCGTCGTGCTGAAACGGCGGCGGGCGAGGAGCGCTGCCTGAACGTGGCAGCGCTCCTCAGGGTCAGCCTGCGCCGAGATTGATCAGGACGTTGCGGCTTCCGCCGCGTCCATCACCGGACATGAGCTGCAAGGTCCCATCCGTCTGCCGGTACAGAATGCTCGGGTAGCCCGTCGAGGTGAAGTCGTGGGCCGGGATCAGCAGGTCGGTGTTGGCCCATGGCGCCGGCACCGATGTGCGGGGCAGGAATCCTCCCTTTCCATCGCCAGGATAGAGCCACTTCCCGCCCGCGGGCGTTGTGGCCAGCAGATCCGCTTTACCGTCACCGTCGTAGTCTCCGACAGGGAGGATGGCGTTGAAGGCGTTCCAGCCATTGCCGATCACCCGGCGGGGGAGGAATCCGTCGCTCCCGTTCCCCGGGTACAGCCAGAGGGTGCCATCCGATGAGCGGGCAACGACGTCGCCCCGGCCATCACCATTCCAGTCTGCGACCGCGCTGATCGAGCTGAAGATCTGCCATCCTCGTCCGATCGCCTTCCGAGGAAGGAAACCGCCTCGCCCATCAGTGGGGTACAGGAAGAGCGTGCCGTCGCCGGCACGGCTCAGGAGCGCCGGATTCCCGTTGGCTGCGAACCGGGGCGCATGCGTGACCGAGTCGAAAACCTGCCATCCGGACCCGATCTGGCGGCGCGGCTTCCAGCCGCCGCGGCCGTTGCCCGGATAGAGGAAGAGGATTCCCGCCTTGTCCTGAGCGAGCACGTCAGGAACGCCGTCGCCGTCGAAGTCCTCACTGCCCAGGATCCGCGAGAATCCTTGCCACGCTGCGCCTACGGGGACCGAGTCCGCGAACGACGATTTGCCACTGCCCAAGTACCCGGTGAGCTTGCCCGTGGAGTCCTCGACGATCACATCGCTGCGACCGTCGCGGTTGACGTCAACACCGCCGACGATCGAGGTGAAGCCACTCCAGCCTCGACCGATGACAGTCCGACCACCGAAGCCATTGGAAGAGTTGCCCGGATACAGGAGGAGATCTCCCGAGACGGTGAGGGCCAGGAGATCGGGAATGCCGTCGCTGTTCATGTCGCCGGCCGGAAGAACGGACGCGAATTGCTGCCAGCCCTGACCGATGATCGACCGGGCCTTGAAGCCGCCCCGGCCGTTACCGGGATAGACCCAGAGGGTTCCGTCCGGGGACACCGCCATCAGGTCATTGAACCCGTCGCGGGTGAAGTCCCCTGGTGCCAGGATGGTGGTGAATACATCCCAGCCGGTTCCGATCCTCACCCGTGGCAGAACACCGCCCCGGCCATCACCTGCGTAGAACCAGAGGTCGCCCGCGCCGTCCCTTGCCAGAATGTCCGGGGTCCGGTCGCCGTTGAAGTCCTTGCTCGCCACGACGATGTCGTAGATGTTCCATCCTGTGCCGATCGTGGTGGGCGTGGCGAACGACCCGTCCGGAAGACCTCTTTGGAGCGAGAGGATCCCGGAGCTCGACTTCTTGACCAGATCCGGGAGGCCATCGGACGTGAAATCACCGCCGGTGAGCCGGAAGGTGTTGGTGAAGTTCGCCGGCGGCGTGCCCTTGGCAAACCGGGCGAGACCGGCCTGATCACCGTTCCAGACGTTCGAGTCCCCGACGAACGGACCCTCGTCGCTGTACTGCCAGAGGCTGTACTGCTGCCAGCTCGCCGGGAGTGTCCCGGGAGTGTTGCTGGCGGACGACGGGTAGGCCGCGATCCACAGCGGGTAATCGGAGAACGCGGCCGAGTTGCCGGTGCAGCGGCTCCACCAGTCCGTGGTGGTGTAGATGACCGGGTACCGTCCGGTCAGCTGCTTCATGGTGTTGCCGAAGTCGGTGATCCACCGGACCATGGGCGCGCCGGCCAGGCTGTAGCAGGTGTCGCCGGAGTTGTAGCCGAGGTCGGTGCGGCCCTGGTAGGGGTTGTACTCGATGTCCAGGACAGGCGGAAGGGTGATGCCGTCGCTGCTCCATCCACCGCCGTTGGCGACGAAGTACTTGGCCTGGTCCGCGCCCGAGGACCAGCTCGGGATGGCGAAGTGGTACGACCCTCGCACCATGCCCTGATTGGCCGATCCGTTGTACTGGGACGCGAAGTTCGCGTTCGTGTAGTAGGAGCCCTCGCTCGCCTTGACGTAGGCGAAGCGGGAACCGAGGTTCCACTGTGCCCTCCAATCTACGGTGCCCTGCCAGGCGCTGACGTCCTGGCCCGGGACACCGAAGCCGGGGCGCCAGTGGCCCGTGCTGAAGGCGGCGGGCGCCATGCGGGAGAGGCCAGAGGAGGAGACCGGGCCGTTGCCGGCGCCGGTCACCGGCGCATCGGGATGGTCGGGGGCCGTCAGGGCCTCGGGCTTGGGCTGCGGGCCGGCCGTGGGCTGGACGGCCAGGTGTTTCCGGTCGGCATTCGACCGCATGGTGGCGCCGATCCGTCCCACGGCGTTCCGGGCCGTGGCGGGATCGCCGGCCGTCTCGCCGTCGGGCAGTGGTTCGGTCGCCGGCGGCGTCAGGGTGTTCTGGGACGGTGTGGGCGCCCCTGTCGTGGGCGCCGCCGTGGCAGGTGCCGTCGTCGCGGGTGCGCTGGGCGCAGGGGTGGAAGGGGTGGTGCGAACCGGCGTCGCGGTGCCGCTCGGCTGCGGGGTGGGAGCCGCGGTCGCGGAGTTGACCAGGGAGAGAAGCAGCACTGTGGACAGTGCCGCGGATGCCAGGCTTCTGGCGAATGCACGACGACGGTGGGCTGGGGTGGCGGGCTGAGACCCGTGGTGCATGAGACTCTCCGAGGGCCGGAAGGGTGGGGGAGGCGGGAGCGGGGCGGACTCGCGCAGTGCCTCCAGACTAACAGCGCGCTCTCGGATGAGTCAGGGGGCGTCGAGGCGTTGTCCACAGGCCGCCGGATGTTACTTGTCGCGAATTGGCGTGTTTCATAACATGACTTCACCATGACAGAAATCAACGGAGGGCGAGCCGTGGAGGCTGTGGAACTCATCGAGTCCGAGGTGCGGGAACTGGTGCGGCGTCGGGGGATCGATCCGTGGGCAGACGCGGAGCAGATCAAAGGCCTCGTCGCGGAGGCGGTGGCGGACTATGAGGAGCGGGCGGTGCGGGGCGGTCTCCCGGTGCTGGAGGGGCCGGAGGAAGCCGCGCGCCACTTGCTGGATTCGGTGGCGGGATTTGGCGAGCTCCAGTCCTATTTCGACGACCCGGAGGTGGAGGAGATCTGGTTGAACGGGCCGAGTGAGATCTTCGTGGCGCGAGCCGGGGAGTCGGAGCGAACCGGTCTGGTGATCTCGCAGGCACGGGTCGAGGCCCTGGTGGAACGCATGCTGAAGACGTCGGGCCGTCGTCTCGATCTGAGTTCCCCGTTCGTGGACGCCTCCCTGCCGGACGGTTCCCGCCTTCACGTGGTCATTCCGGACATCACGCGTCGGCATTGGGCCGTCAACATCCGGAAGTTCGTGGTGAGGGCGTCCCGCCTGGAGCATCTGGTGGAACTCGGCACCCTGACCCGGTCGGCGGCGCGGTTCCTCGGCGCCGCCGTGAGCAGCGGGCTCAACATCCTCGTCTCGGGTGCCACCCAGGCCGGGAAGACCTCGCTCCTCAACTGCCTGACCTCTGCGATCGGCGCCCGCGAGCGGGTCATCACCGTGGAGGAGGTGTTCGAGCTGCAATGTCCGCTCCCTGATGTGGTCGGTCTTCAGTGCCGCCAGCCGAATCTCGAAGGGGAGGGGGAGATCCCCCTGCGGCGGCTGGTGAAGGAGGCGCTGCGGATGAGGCCGGACCGGCTGATCGTCGGTGAGGTCCGTGCCGCCGAGAGTCTCGATCTCCTGATCGCCATGAACTCCGGGGTGGGGGCGATGGCCAGTGTCCATGCCAACTCCGCCCGGGATGCCGTGACCAAGATCTGCACCCTGCCCCTGCTCGCCGGCGGCAACATCACCAGCGACTTCGTCGTGCCCACCGTTGCCTCGTGCCTCGACCTCGTGGTCCACTGCCAGCGGCAGCCCAGCGGCCGACGGCTGGTCACGGAGATCGTCGCGCTCGGGAGACGGGTGGAGAACAACGTCATCGAGTCCAGTGCCATCTTCGCTCTGCAGGATGGGGTCCTGGAAGCGACCGGCCAGTTCCCGCCGGAGGAGAAGTTCGTCCGCGCCGGGTTCCGGCTGCAATCGCTCGTGGGGGCTGCCTGATGTCGGCGGCGCTGGGACTCCTGCTCGGCATGGGCGTACTGCTGATCTGGTGGTCCTGCTGGCCGCGGCCCGAACGAGACACGACGCCGTCACGGCCCTCGCGGATGGCCAGTGCGCTTCAAGCGGCAGGGGTGGAGCGGGTGACACCCGCCGGCCTGGTGGGTTCCGCGGCGGCTCTGGCACTGGTCACCGGGCTGGCGCTCCTGGGCCTCACTCGGTCAGCGCCCATCGCCCTGTGCTTCGCCGCGTTCGCCGCCTGGGGGCCGTGGTCACTGGTGACCTGGCGGGCACGACGCCGTGTCGTCGCCCTGCGACGCGCCTGGCCGGACGCGGTGGATCACCTGCGGTCCGCCATCCGCGCCGGGCTCTCGCTGCCGGAAGGGCTGATGCAGCTGGCGCTCAAAGGGCCGGAGGACCTGCGTCCCTTCTTCGCGGAGTTCGCAGCCGACTACCGCTCCGGTGGGAGCTTCGACATCTCCCTCGCGCGCTTGAAGGGTCGTCTGTCCGATCCTGTCGCGGACCGGATCATCGAGGCGCTGAAGCTGACCCGCGACGTCGGGGGAGCGGACCTGGGAATACTGCTCTCCGCCCTGGCCGACTTCCTCAGGGATGATGCGAGGACCCGGAGCGAACTTGAGGCCCGGCAGTCGTGGACCGTCAATGCCGCGCGGCTGGCGGTGGCGGCGCCCTGGCTGGTGCTCCTTCTGATGTCTACCCGGCATGAGGCGATCAGCGCGTACAGCACGGTGCAGGGGATGGCCGTCCTCGCGGGTGGGCTGGTCGTGTCGGTCGTCTGTTACCGGGTCATGCAGCGGATCGGTGCGCTCCCCTCCGACGAGCGGGTCCTCGGATGAGCCCGGCGTTCGTGGCCGCCCTGTGCGGTTTCCTCTGGGGTTGCGGCGTCTGGCTCGCGGTGGTGCGCCTGCCGATCATGAGGTCCACGACGCTCACCGAACGTGTCGCCCCGCAGCTGCGGTCGCAGGACACGAGTTCGCGGCTGCTCAGGTCCGCGGCGCACTCCCTGACACCCTTCGGCCCGCTGGAGCGGATCCTCGCGCCCGTCGTCCGTGATGCGGGCGCCTGGCTGAGCCGGTTCCGCTGGGGGAATGCCGCGCTGCAGGACCGTCTGACGCGCGCCGGGAGTGCCCGCACCCCTCTGGATTTCCGGGTGGTCCAGCTCCTGCTCGGGGCCGCGGCCTTCACCGGCATTCTCACGGTGAGTCTGCTCGGGGTCGTTGCCGGACGGGTCACTCCTGTGCAGGCGGTCGTCGCCTCCTTGAGCTCAGCGGCGGTCGCGGCACTGGCGCAGGAGCAATGGCTGGCGCAGCGGATCAGGGCGCGGGAGGCGAAAATTCTGCGGGAGTTCCCCGGGCTCGCCGAGATGATGGCACTGGCCGTCGGCGCCGGGATGAACGCTCGTGGCGCCGTGGAGAGGATCGCCACGATCGCGCAGGGTGAACTCGCGGACGAGTTCGCGCGGACGGTGGCCGATGCCCGGTCCGGCACACCCTTCCTTGACGCGCTGCGGGGTCTCGCCCGCCGGGTGCGCCTCGTCCCGGTCGAACGATTCGTGGACGGTCTCATCGTGGCCATGGAGCGAGGCACGCCGCTCGGCGATGTGTTGCGTGCCCAGGCCCAGGACGTCCGCGACGCAGGCAAGCGCGAGCTCATGGAATCCGCCGGCCGCAAGGAGATCTTCATGATGGTGCCGGTCGTGTTCGGTGTGCTGCCGCTGACCGTGCTCTTCGCCGTCTTCCCCGGCCTCGCGGCCATCACGCTGATGCTCTAGGTCCTCTGATGTTCTGGGCCGATGGCCTCAAGTGCGTCTTCTGAAAGACGCGTGCACGCCCCTGAAGGACCAACCAGTTCCGCTGAAGGAAAGGTATATCGATGACACCCTACGAGAGGATCCCGGCCCGCTTCCGCCGGACGGCAGCGCCCCCTCCCAGGACGCAGGGCCCGCCCTGGGCCCCAGCGGACCGGCGAGGGGACCCCTGCGTTGTCCGCGCCCCGCACTGGCGAGTGCCCAGTAGCCCGCGAACGGTCGTGACCCTGCTGTCCGTCTGGATCGCGGCGCTCTGTCACTTCCTTCTCACGTTCCGCACGTCCCTCTGGACCCAACGCTGCGCTGAACTCGAGGAGCGGAGCCGGCACCCGGAACGAGGGGACGTGCCCGGCTGGGTGATGGTGACGCTGATGACGGCAGCACTGGTGGCTCTTTTGCTGGCGGTGGCGGGACCCGCCCTCGAAGGTCTGTTCCGCCAGGCGATCGACACCGTCACCCGGAAATGAGGTGCGTGTGAGGGGCGGGGTGCGCCGACGAATCGAGCCGTGTGGTGGCCCCGTGCCGTCAGCGCGGTGCACGGCTCGCGGACGTGGTCTGGAGCGGGGTTCGGCGGTGGTCGATTTCGTGCTGGTGTCGGGGCTTCTCACTCTGGTGTTCCTCGGGGTTCTGCAGCTCACCCTGATCCTCCATGTCCGGAACTCGTTGATCGATGCGGCCTCTTCAGGTGCGCGCTATGGAGCGCTCGCCGACCGGGCCCCGGAGGATGCAGTCTCGAGGGCCAGGGATTTGATCTCGGGATCCGTCGGGCAGGGATTCGCGCAGGACATCTCGGTCACGGAGTCCCGGGAAGGCGAGGTCCGGCTGATCACCGTGACCGTGAGGGCACCGTTCCCGGTCCTGGGCCTCCTGGGCCCGGACAGGGAACTGGAAGTGAGCGGTCATGCTGAACGCGTCGAGTGAGGGCGTTGCCCGTCGGTTCGTCCGGCGCCCTCAGGTAACCAGCACGATCAAAGTCCAGCCCTGGCACTCCTCTCCCGAGGGGTTGTACCGGGCCACGGCCTATGACGCGGCCGCGGGACACGGGGCACTGGAGAAACACGAGGCATCCGGCATAGGCGGTGCATTTGAGAAGAACTGTGCAGTCGAGCAGCCTAGTGCACTTGCGAAACACAACGCACTCGAGACCCGCCAAGCTCAGCAGAAACACAAGGCACTTGAGAAACATCGGGCGCCTGGGAATCACCCCGGTTCTGAGAACGACACGGCTCCCGCTCCCTCTGGCGTGACGTCGGTTTCCCGGCCGGGTCGCGAGGCCTGTGCCAGCGGGAGCAGTGCCTCGGAGCGGGGGAGCGCCACCGTCGAGTTCGTCTTTCTGTCTCTTCTGGTGCTGATTCCGGTCCTCTACTTCGTCCTGACGGTCACCAGGATTCAGGCCGCGGGATTCGCGGTGACCGGAGCCGCGGATCAGGCGTCGCGTTTAGCGGTCCACTCGAAGGACGAACGAAGCGCCCGGCTCGCCATGGACCGTGCCGTCGAACTCGCGTTGGCCGATCAGGACATCCCGGCCGGGACCGCGCAGCTCACGGTCACCTGTCAGCCTGCGGACTGCAGGCGGCCCGGCACCGCGGTGACGGTGGAGGTGGCGGTCGACGTCCAGCTTCCTTTCACACCACCGGGCCTCGGACTCGACGTCGCGCATCTCGCCGCCAGCGGCACGCAGATCGTCGGGAGGTTCGGATGAGCGTCGGTGACGCCCGGCAGGTCAGCCGATCCGGCACAAGGGCGGGCAGTCGACTGGCGACCACCTGGGGAGAGCGAGGGAGCATCAACATCCTCACCCTCGGCTACGTCGTGATCGCTCTGCTGGCCGCGGTGGTCCTGCTCGATGTCTCCTCGGTGTACCTCGAGCACAAGAGATTGCTGTCCCTGGCCGACGGCGCGGCCTCCGCCGCGGCGGATTCATTCGACGTCACCGGCATCGCGGGGGAGGGGCCGGACCGCGCCGCGGTGCGACTCGACGACGGCAGGGTGCGCGCGACGGCGACGGATTACCTCCGACGCAGCCCGGCGGCGTCGAACCTGGATCAACTGGCGGTGGTGGGTGTTTCCGGCAGTCCCGACGGGCGGAGCGCCACGGTGAAGCTCAGTGCCGTGGCGCACCCACCGCTGCTCGGGGTCGTCGTGCCGGACGGCATCACGATCGAGGCCGGCTCGACGGCGCGTGCCCGGCTGATGCGGTAAGGCCCGGAACCCTCGACGGCTGGGCGCACCCGCGAACCCGGCGCTCGCCGAAAGGCGACCCTTTGGTGTGCAGGGGCCGTGGTGTACAGGACCCGTGGTGCATTGTTCCGCGGCATGCTCTGCCCACGGCGTACCGTGCCCGTGGTGTACTGGGGCGATGCTGCCGAACGAGATGCCCCGTCTTCAGCACGGCCCGGTCGTGCTGCGAGCCTTCGAAAGCCGCGACGCTGCGCTGGTGCAGGCGGCCGCGTCCGATGAGCTGATCCCGTTGATCACGACGGTGCCGGTCAGCGGGACGCACGAGGAAGCCCTGGCGTTCATCTCGCGGCAACACGACCGCCTGTTCACCCGCACCGGGTACTCGTTCGCCATCGCGGACGCCGTGTCCGGCGAAGCAGTCGGCCAGATCGGACTGTCGTTGCGGGATATCGAACAGGGGCGTGCGAGCACCGGCTACTGGGTGGCCAGGGCTCACCGGGGCCGGGGATATGTCACCGCAGCCTTGCAGGCGCTCACCGTCTGGGCGTTCGAGCTCGACGAGGTGGAGCGACTCCAGCTGTACGTCGAGCCGTGGAACCGGGCTTCGTGGCAGGCCGCTGAACGCTGTGGGTTCCAGCGCGAGGGACTGCTGCGATCGTGGCAGCAGATCGGGGGAACCCGGAAGGACATGTACGTGTACAGCAGGATCAGACAAGACCCCTCGATACCCACGGCTTCGTCCTGAACGGTGCGAGCAGGCGCCAGGCACCCAGGCCAGGACGGCGACCGCCGCGCATGCCGTAGTCTTGGAAGACCATGGCTGAGATTGATTTTCCTGCAGAGATCCGTGCACTGAGGGCTACCTACGACTCGATCGCACAAGTGTCAGACGTCGATTCCCTGCGCCGGGACATCGCCGAACTCAGCGAAAAGGCAGGCGTCCCCGATCTCTGGGACGACCCGGCCGCCGCTCAGGTGGTGACCTCGCAGCTTTCCCACCGTCAGTCGGAACTCGAACGCCTGACCACACTGGCCGGGCGGATCGAGGACCTGGAGGTCCTGGTCGAACTCGGCCAGGAAGCCGGCGATGAGGACTCTCTGACCGAGGCCGCGAACGAGCTCGCCTCGATCCGTGCCTCCCTCGAGCAGCTCGAGGTCGTCACGCTCCTGTCTGGTGAATACGACGAGCGCGAGGCCGTGGTCACGATCCGTTCCGGCGCCGGTGGAGTGGATGCCGCGGACTTCGCTGAGATGCTCATGCGCATGTACCTCCGCTGGGCCGAACGCCGCGGGTACTCCACGAAGGTCATGGACACCTCCTACGCTGAAGAAGCGGGCATCAAGTCCGCCACGTTCGAGGTCAACGCGCCCTATGCCTTCGGCACCCTCAGCGTGGAGGCCGGCACGCACCGCCTCGTGCGCATCAGCCCCTTCGACAACCAGGGCCGCCGTCAGACGTCCTTCGCCGCCGTCGAAGTCATCCCGCTGATCGAACAGACCGACTCCATCGAGATCCCGGACAACGAGATCCGTGTGGACGTGTTCCGTTCCTCCGGCCCCGGCGGCCAGTCGGTCAACACCACGGACTCCGCCGTCCGCCTGACCCACATCCCCACGGGGATCGTGGTCTCGATGCAGAACGAGAAGTCCCAGATCCAGAACCGCGCAGCCGCCATGCGTGTCCTCCAGTCCCGTCTGCTCCTCCTCAAGAAGGAGCAGGAAGACGCGGAGAAGAAGGCTCTGGCCGGTGACATCAAGGCGTCCTGGGGCGACCAGATGCGGTCCTACGTCCTCAATCCGTACCAGATGGTCAAGGACCTCCGGACCAACCATGAGGTCGGCAACACGAGCGCCGTCCTCGACGGCGACATCGACGATTTCATCGACGCCGGCATCCGCTGGCGCGCCGACAGCCGCAAGGCCGAGGCCTGAGCCGGAGCCGAGGAGAACGCCGGCTCGGAGCGTCGATGACAGCGGCCTCACCTGGGGGAGCCGTGCAAGCCTTTGCACGACACGCCGCCCGAATGGGGCGGCGTTCCCGGAGCGCGAACATAAACTCGAGGAGCCGGTGCCATCACTTCCCCCAACACTAGGCCCAGGCCCCGGCCGCTGGAGCGGTTCCGTCGCGCCTGCCGACCGGGCTGTGTGAAGCCATGATTCGATTCGAAAATGTCACCAAAATCCACGACCCCAAGGCCAGACCCGCGCTCGACTCGGTGAGCGTGGAGATCGAAGGCGGCGAATTCGTCTTCCTCGTGGGCGCTTCCGGGTCCGGCAAGTCGACCTTCCTCAAAATGGTGTACCGCGAAGACGTGGCCACCACGGGATCCGTCTACGTCGCCGGACACAACGTCTCCACCCTCTCCAGCTGGCGCGTGCCCAAGCTGCGCCGGAAGATCGGTGTGGTGTTCCAGGACTTCCGCATCCTGCCGCAGAAGAACGTGTACCAGAACGTCGCTTTCGCCATGCAGGTGATCGGCGCCAGCCGTGCCCGCACCAAGGAGCGCGTGACCGACGTGCTCGCGATGGTGGGCCTGGAGGGCATGGAGAAGCGCATGCAGCATGAGCTCTCCGGTGGTGAGCAGCAGCGCGTGGCGATCGCCCGCGCCGTCGTCAATCAGCCGGACATCCTGCTGGCCGACGAGCCCACCGGTAACCTCGACCCGACCACGAGTGTGGAGATCACCGAGGTGCTGAAGAAGATCAACGCCAACGGCACCACCGTGGTGATGGCCACGCACGATGACGACATCGTGGACCAGATGCGCCGCCGCGTCATCGAGCTCACCAAGGGCAAGGTCGTCCGCGACGAGGCCAAGGCCACGTACACGTCCCTCATCCCCAAGGTGAAGACGTCCGCCGGTGCGCCGGAGACCGCCGCCACGACGACGGGGGAGCCGCGCGCATGAGGCCCATGTTCATTCTCGGAGAGATCGTCAACGGCCTCCGCCGGAACCTCTCCATGTTCATCTCGGTGGTCCTGGTGACCTTCGTGTCCCTCACCTTCGTGGGCGCCGCCGGGATGCTTCAGATGCAGATCAACCAGATGAAGGGCTACTGGTACGACAAGGTCCAGGTCGCCATCTTCCTCTGCAGCCCCGGCTCCACCACGGCCAACTGCTCCTCCGGCCCGGTGACCAAGGAACAGCAGGACAATCTGCGCAAGACCCTGGATTCGGATGCGATCCGCCAGTACGTCAACGACTTCCAGTTCGAGTCCCAGGACGAGGCGTACAAGCACTTCAAGGAGCAGTTCGCCAATTCGCCGATCGTCGACTCGGTGACCCCGGACCAGCTGCCCTCCTCCTTCCGCGTGAACCTGAAGGACCCCGAGAAGTACAAGGTCATCTCGGAGACCTTCTCCGCCCAGCCCGGCGTGGAGAGCGTGATCGATCAGCGCCAGATCCTGGAGAAGCTCTTCTCTGCCATGAACACGGCCTCGTTCGTCGCCATCGGCATCGCGGCGATCATGATCATCTGTGCGGCGCTGCTGATCGCGACCACCATCAGGCTCTCGGCCTTCATGCGGCGCAAAGAGACTGCCATCATGAGACTGGTGGGAGCGTCCAAGGCGGTGATCCAATTGCCCTTCATCCTCGAAGGCGTGATCGCGGCCGTGGTCGGAGCGCTCCTCGCCTCCGGAGCGATCTGGGGGATCTCGCACTTCTTCCTGACCGGCTACCTTGCCGAGCAGTACAAGCAGACCGCCTTCATCTCGGATGCGCAGACCCTCTGGCTGGTTCCCGGCCTGATCGCTCTGGGCGCCGTGATCGCCGGCGTCTCGTCCCTGTTCACCCTCCGCAAGCCGCTCAACGCCTGAGCGTGGGCCCATGGAAAGGAACGTCATGAACGTTGCAGGACCGACTCAGAGGGCTCTCGCGAAGGCTGCGCGGCTCCGTTTCCCGTACGACGGCGACCAGTGCCGCAAGGCCGTGCGCCGCACCGTGGGCGCCTCCGCCGTCGTCGCGCTCCTGCTGGGCTTCGGCCTCACGCCGAGCCAGGCCGACAACCTGGACGATCAGCAGCAGGCGCTCCAGAACCGCGCGAACCAGGTGCAGTCCTCGCTCGAGTTCCTGGACGGCAAGATCGCCAAGTCCGCGGCCGACCTGACCCTGTTCCAGGGCCGGTTGCCGGGGGCGCAGAAGGCTCTGGCCGACGCTCAGGGGCGGGTCGCGGCGGCTGCGTCCGAGGCCCAGTCCCTGGCCGTGCGTGTCGACGCGGCTCAGCAGAGCAAGGCGAAGCTGGCGCAGGAGATGAGCCAGGACAAAGCGAAGTCCAGCGAGACCAAGAAGCTGATCGGGCAGATCGCCACGCAGGCCTACAAGTCGGGTGGCGTGCCCAACGACCTCACGCTGTTCTTCGGCGCCACGGACACGGAGAAGCTGGTCAGCAGCATGGACCTGGCTGATCAGGCGCTGCGCACGCAGAACGCCGCGATGGAGAAGCTCAACCAGCAGAGCGCCGTCAACGTCAACCAGTCCGCGCGCCTCGCCGCCGTCGAGCAGGAGATCGCCGACCTCAAGGCGCAGGCGGACGCGGCCCTGGCCCGGGAGCAGTCGGCCCGTGACGAAGCCGCACGTCAGAAGGCGGCGGTGGACAAGCTCGTCTCGGACACGACGCGGCTGAACAAGGAACTTGAAGCCTCCAAGCCGGCGATCCAGGCTCAGTTGGCCAAGGTCAACCAGGCTCAGGACCAGGTGGCCGCTCAGATCAAGGCCCGCGACGAGCGGCTCCGCCAGGAATGGCTCGCCGAGCAGCGTCGCAAGGCCGAGGAGGCCGCCGCGGCTGCCGCCGCCGAGGCCGCACGGCAGGGTCAGGCTCAGCCTCCGGCCCAGCCGCCGTACGTGCCGCCGGCGCCGGGGCCGATCTCCTCGTTCGGGATCCGGGCTCCGTTCGACGGCAACCCGCCCATCACGTCCGGCTGGGGCTGGCGTGCGGTCCCTCCGGGCACGATCGACTTCTGGGGCACCGGCGGTTACATGCACACGGGCGTCGACTTCGGCGTCGGCTGCGGCACCCCCGTGCACGCGGCGGCATCCGGCACGGTGACCCTGGCCGGCTGGATCACCACCGGTGGTGGCTGGACCGTCCAGGTGTCCCACGGCGTCGTGCAGGGCAACGCGCTGACCACGGTGAACTACCACAACAGCTCGGTCGTGGTGTCGGCGGGACAGCACGTCGAACAGGGCCAGGTCATCGCCTATTCGGGTAGCTCCGGCAACTCGACCGGCTGCCACGCCCACTTCGAGACGTGGGTCAACGGCTCCCCGGTGGACCCGATGACCATGCTCTAGACGTCCTGGAGCGTCACCTGGAAGGCCTGTTCCCCGAGGGGGAGCGGGCCTTCCGGCGTCTGGCGCGTTCTTCCCGAGCGGACAATGCGCGGTACGGCGCGGCGCATGGGTAGACTGGAAGGACTGTTTTCAGACCGAAGGAGTCAGCCGTGCCGAAGGAAAGTGGCCGGAAAGTCGTGGCCACGAACCGCAAGGCGCGCCACGACTACGAAGTGCTGGACACCTATGAGGCGGGGATCGCGCTCATGGGGACCGAGGTGAAGTCCCTCCGCGAGGGGCACGCCAACATGGGCGATGCGTTCTGCACGTTCTACAACGATGAGCTCTGGATGGAGCAGGTCAACATCCCGGAGTACAGCCAGGGGAGCTGGACCAACCACTCCTCGCGCCGCCGCCGGAAGCTGCTCCTGCACCGCGCCGAGCTCATCAAGATCTCCCACAAGATCCGGGAGAGCGGCTTCACGATCGTCCCGTTGCAGCTGTACTTCGTGGACGGGCGCGCCAAGGTCGAGATCGGCGTGGCCCGCGGCAAGAAGGAGTACGACAAGCGCCAGAGCCTGCGCGAAGCCCAGGACAAGCGCGAGGCTCAGCGGGTCCTCCGGGCGCGCAACAAGCGCTAGCCGGCCTCGCCCGGGGATGCCTCCGGGCTTGGTTTCGTGCGCCAGTGGAGGTATGCTGGAGAGTCCTGTTGGGGAGACCTGACAGGGATTGGTAAATGAACATGGGGATGATCGGTTTCGACGATGTCTGTCGACGCAGGTGAAGCGGGCCGAGGATGCAGGCTTATCTCGTAAACGATGTCTGCAAACCAATAAGTGCCGAATCTAAGCGCACTGACTTCGCTCTTGCTGCCTAAGCAGTAAGACAGTCCGTCAGCCCACGGTTGCTATCGCCGTGGAATCTGGCGTCGTCTAGATAGCCACTGCCAGGGGCCCTCGTCATCGGGGCTTCTGGGACTTCAAGATGACTGGGCCCGGATCAGCCAGCTGTTTGCAGCATGGCTGGGGCCGAGAAATTCCGACGCAAACTGCGCCCGGAGAAGCCCTGCAGAAGCAACATCGGACGCGGGTTCGATTCCCGCCATCTCCACCTTTGAAAGGCCCTGGATCTTCACGATCCGGGGCCTTTCGCCGTCTTCAGGGTGGTTGCTCAGGACTCTTTCACGCCATGAGCGCGTAGGCGCCCCAGACGAGGAGTCCGGCCGGGACGCCGGCGAGCACCTGGGCGACAGTGTGGTCGCCTAGACGGACCCGCGACCAGCCGACGGCGACGGGGATGAGCAAGAGCGGAGCGCTCCACGGCCCCAGGGCGGTCACCAGAGCCATGGTGGTGAACACGACGACGGCGGTGTGCACGCTCAGCTTCCAGAACGCGTTGACGGCTCCCACCACGATCATCCCGAGCGCCACCCCGAGCAGGCCGAGCACAGCGGACCACGGCGCGTTCAGGAGAAGGAGAACCGCCCAGCCGATCGCCGCCGAGCCGAGCGAGGCGATCAGCACGGGCAGACGCTGCTTGCGGTCGCCCACGTGATGGTCGCTGAGCCGCCCGCGCCGGGACGCGATGACGATGCCGAGGAACGGCCCGATCGCAGTGAAGACCGCGGCGAGCAGGCCGAACCTCAGACCGCGCCAGCCGTCCGCCACGGCACAGCTGATCAGCAGGAAAGCGGTGACGAGGACGGTGGGGGAGAAGACCTCAGTGAGGATCCGGGCTAGACGGCGCACGTCGCCCATCGTATCCGGCGGCGGACGGCCTCAGAGAACTACTGGAATGCCACTGGAGAACCGCTCACCGCCGTGGCTTGGCCTTCTTCGCCGTGTCCGGCTTCTTCTGCTCGGCTTTCTTCGGCGCGGCCTTCTGGGGCAGGGTCGGCGGATCGAACGGGCCGTGAGCGTACAGGCCGTAGACGGCCTGCATGTACCGCGCCCACTGCGGCCCGGCGATGTCCGCGCCGTCGACCGCAGGGTAGGTGCGGCCGTTGATCGTCACGTTGGTGCCCGGACGCGATTCGCTCGCGTTGAACGGATCGCCGAAGAAGGACGCCGTGGCCAGACCCCGCGTGTAGCCGACGATCCAGGTCTGGTTGTTGTACTGATTCGTGCCGGTCTTGGCCGCGGCCGGCGCGGTGACCTTGTCCGGGATCAGGAGGCCGGAACCCTTGGAGAGGACGTCCTGGAGCACGTTGGTCGCTCGTTTGGCCACCTCGGGGGTGATCGCGCCGGCCCTACATGACGGGCTCTGGCCTCCGAGGCGTTTGCCCTTCCCGTCCTCCACACGGGTGATGGAGATGGGGGTGCAGTACGTGCCATTGCTCGCGAAGGTCGCGAAGGCGTTCGCCATGGTCAGCGGGGCCACATTGGCGCCGCCCAGGAGGTTACCGAGGGTGTTGAGCTGGAGCTTCTGGCCCTTCCCGGCGCCGTCGTGCATGCCCAGGGCGTCGGCCGCACGCTGGATGTCGCAGAAATCGTTCAGCCCGGCGGCCGAGGCGAAGGTGGCCGTGTTGATGGAGTAGTAGATGCCCATCCGCACGGTCATGGGCCGGTAGAAGCCGGGGGTGTCGTTCTGCAGGTCCGGGGCTGCGCCCTTATCCATCTCCCGGGAGTTGTACGCGCCCGCGACGGGGCCGCAGGTGCTCTTCCACGGGAAGTTCAGCGGATAGACGCGGCGCGCGGCATCCACCGTCTGATCGGGCGACTTGCCCTCACCGAGCCAGGCGGCGAGCGTCACCGGCTTCATGGTGGAGCCGGGCTGCATGCCGCCCACGCCGCCCAGGGCCTGGCCGGCGTCGTCGGTCTTGTCCACGTTGAAGTTGTACGCCGTGACGAAGCCGGAGCCCTGTTTCGCGAGCATCCGGGAGTTCTGTGCCATGGCGACCACCTTGCCCGTGCCCGGCTGGATCGTCACCAGGGAGGCGCCCCACTTGTCCGGATTGGCGCCGGTGGTCGCGTCGACCTGGCGCTGCGCCGGACCCTGCAGACGCGGGTCGAGCGTGGTGCGGATCGTGAGACCGCCGCGCTGCAGCAGCTTGAGGCGCTCGTCCGGCGTCGCGCCATAGGCGGGATCGTTCAGGAACTGGTGCAGCACGTAATCGCAGAAGTACGGCGACTGCGCGGCGTAAGCACAGCCCTGGCGGGGCTGCTTCACCGCCAGCTTGAGCGGGGTCTTGACGGCGGCGTCGTGCTTCTTGGCGGTGATGTAGCCGTGCTTGAGCATCGCGTCCAGCACCAGATTGCGGCGCTCGACGGCGCGGTCCGGGTGGGCGATCGGGTCGTAGTAGCCGGGGCCGTTCACCAGGCCGGCGAGCAGGGCGGCCTGCGGCAGGCTGAGCTTCGCGGCGTCCACCGAGAAGAAGTACTGGCTGGCGGCCTG
This sequence comes from Arthrobacter sp. Y-9, assembly GCF_029690065.1. NCBI lineage: Bacteria > Bacillati > Actinomycetota > Actinomycetes > Micrococcales > Micrococcaceae > Arthrobacter > Arthrobacter sp. Y-9. The sequence continues at coordinate 2,424,092 of NZ_CP121463.1, read as the reverse complement.
GACACCGTACGCGTTGCCGCTGAACGCCACGATGTTGAGGTAACCCTGGAGGATCTGATCCTTGCTCAGGCGCTTCTCCAGACCGAGGGCGAGCTTCATCTCGCGCAGCTTGTCCCCGGTGGTCTTCTGGCCGTTGAGCACGACGTCGGCTGCGTCGCCGCGGGCGGTCCGGCTGTCGTTCAGGACATTGGTCACGTATTGCTGGGTCAGCGTGGAGGCGCCCTGCCGGCCACCCGACGCGTTGCTGACCAGGGCGCGCATGATGCCCATCGGATCGATGCCGCCGTGTTCGTAGTAGCGGTAATCCTCGACCGCCACGAGCGCGTTGCGCATGTCCGGGGCGACCTGCTTGAGTGTCACGTCCTGACGGTTCTCACTGAAGACGGTGGCGATCGGGGAGCCGTCTGCGGCCACGATCTTGCTCACCTGCCCGGGTGGGTTGATGGTGAGCTCCTCCGGCAGGCTGTCGAAGAACTCCACCGAGCCCTTGGTGGCGGCATCCGTGGCGGCCACCAGAGGCGCCAGGAAACCGACCAGGAGCGCACCGATCACAGCGCTCACGGTGGCGAAGGCCAGGAGTCTTCCACCCACTGCGGCCACGGACTTCAGGACATTTCTCGCAGGGCTCATCTCTTCGAGCCTAACGGAAATGCCTGGACGGCCGCTCAGAAGTCGACGTGCTTCAGCGGTAGAAACCGTCCCGGAGGCGGACTCCGTGTTCCAGCCAGGCCTTCATCGCGGCGAGCATTCCGGTCCAGCCCATGCAGTTGCCGAAGGCCGCCGTGGCGCCGTCCTCCGTGGGCTTCCACGCGCGCTCGCGCACCACGACCTTGGTGCGGGCGCCGTCGTCCACGGAGGAGAACAGGAAGTCGACCACGGTGCCGTCCGTCTCGACGGACGTGCCCGGGGCGGCGCCCCAGCGCAGCGAGATCGCCTCACTCGGCTCGGCCCGGAGGACCGTGACGGGGAAGGCCCCCGGGAAGTCCGCGAAGTCCCACCGGACGGTGGCGCCGGTCTCGAGGCGGCCCACCGCGCCGCCGGTGGTGAAGTACTCACTCAGGATGGCCGGATCCGCCACCGCCTCATAGACTTCCGCGACGGGCCGCGCGATGAACCCGAAGACCTCGAAGCGGAGGTCCGTCACCGGGGCGCCGCCACTGGGCTCTTGTGAGGCGGCCGGATCCTGCGAAGTGGTCGGATCCTGCCGAGCGCTGTTCTGGTCTTCCATGAAATCTCCTTACTCTCGGGGCCTGGAACGACCGGCCCGGGTGCGGTGTCCGGCCGTGCTGTGTCAGCGTGCGGCCTGCCGCCGTTCTGCGGGCCGCCGTCGCATGGCGATCGACTTGAGGTGATCCGGCCGGGCGGGGTCGAACCAGACATCCACGAGTTCACCGGTGACCACGGGATCGTCCGCGGTGATCATGGCCGGACGGCGGACGAATCGGCGGGTGCCGTTGAGGTCCTCGAAAGAGTAGGTGACCGACGTCAGGATCCGGCTGGACTCGTGGAACCGCTCATAGCCCTGGTTGGTGACCACCCCTGTGGTCAGCCGCCCGGTTCGCAGGGTCTCCTCCTCACGACGCCGGTCGGCGGCCCGTGCGCCCCAGGAGACCACGGACAGGATCCCCAGGAACAGGGCGATCCCGCCCAGCCACCAGGTCCCGGGAATCATGCGCGGTTCCCGGAACCACTCCGGTGCGGGCGCCACGACGGCCGTTCCGAAGGCGGCGGAGGCGCAGGCGAGTGCCTGGGCCGCGCCGAATCCGGGCAGCCGGGGATTGCGCACGGAGCGGGCGACCCAGGTGTTCAGGCCCAGGATCGTCGCTCCTGCGGCGACGGTCAGGGCCGTGATGCGGAGGATCCACTGCCACGGTTCGGGATCCTCGTTCTCCGTGTCGAGCACGGTCACGAACGCGGTGATGCTGTACGCCGTCACGAAAGCGCCGAGGATCAGCGTGAGGCCGGGCAGCCAGAGGTCCCGGGCCTGCGGGGTCCTGGACGCTCTGGCGCGAGCGGCGGCATCCGGATCGATGATGCTCATGCAAGGATGCAAACACGATGCCCCGCGATCCGCAACGTTCCGGAGAAGGGGCGGACTCTCAGGGGAGGATGCAGCCCTCGTGCGGCGAGTCGTCCGCCACCCACAGGGCGTGCAGCGCCTGCTCGCCCAGTTCCGCGGTGTGGCCCTCCTGGCCGCCGGGAGGGGCGACATGGACCTGCAGCGCGCCGCTGAACGGCTTGCGTTCGCCGACCTCGACGACGGCGTCGACGTCCACGCCCTCCCGGCTGAGATAGCGCAGAAGCTCCGGGTCGTCGTCGCTGATGCGGGTGATGAGCCCGTGGTGCCCCTCATCCAGCTCGGAGAGGAGCCGGGCCTCGGGCAGCGCGACGGTGCCGTCGGCCGTGGGGATGGGGTCGCCGTGGGGGTCGCGGTCCGGATGACCGAGCTTCTCGGCGAGGCGCTCCACGAAGGTCTCGGAGACGGCGTGTTCCAGTAGCTCGGCCTCGTCATGGACCTCGTCCCAGGCGTAGCCGAGTTCGCGGACCAGGAATGTCTCGATGAGGCGGTGCCGCCGGACGACGGCGAGGGCGAGGGACCGGCCCTCCGCCGTGAGCGTCACGGCGCCGTAGGGTTTGTGGTCCACCAGGCCGAGGTCTTTGAGTTTGCGCACCATCTCGGACACCGAGGAGTTCGCCACGCCCAGCCGCTGGGCCAGCTGGGTGCTGCTGATGGGCTTGTCCTGCCACTCGGTGAACGAGTAGATGACCTTGACGTAGTCCTCGATCGAGGAGGAGGCGACGGCAGACTTCACGGCCCCAGTTTAGTCGAGGCCGGTGACGGAGCCGGGGTGGTGACCGTCCGCCGTCGTGCCAGGGCCGCGTTTCCTCAGCCGCCCGGGACGAAGGTCAGCCAGATCAGCACCCCGTTGAGGACGATCACGAGGAGTGCGCTCACGGCGGCCGCCACCTGGAGCGCGGGATGGTCCGCGTGGCGCCCCATGACGCGGCGGTCCCGGCTGAGCAGGTAGAGCGGGATCAGGGCGAAGGGGATGCCGAAGCTCAGCGCGACCTGGCTCAGCACCAGCACCTGGGTGGGGTCCATGCCGACGGCCAGGATGATCACGGCAGGGATGAGGGTGAGGACCCGGCGCAGCAGGAGCGGGATCTGCACCTTGAGCAGGCCGCCCATGATCGTGGCGCCGGCATAGGACCCGACCGCGGTGGAGGCGAGACCTGAGGCGAGCAGCCCGACGGCGAACACGGCGCCGATGACCGGGCCCAGCGTCGTCGTGATGGCGGCATGGGCGCCCTCGATGCTGTCGGTGCCCTCCCGGCCGCTCAGGGCGGAGGCCGCGAGCAGGAGCATGCCGATGTTCACGGCGCCGGCGATCGCCAGCGCGGAGACGACATCCCAGCGGGTGGCCCGGATGAGGCGGCTCAGAGCCCGGTCGTCCGGTTCCGGGCCTCCCAGCGGGCGGTGCCGGTCCCGGGAGAGGGCGGAGTGCACGTAGATCGCGTGGGGCATGACGGTCGCGCCGAGCATGCTCGCGGCCAGCATCACGGACTCGGTGCCCTGGAAGCGGGGCACCAGGCCTCCCAGCACCCCGCCGGCACTGGGTGGGCTCACGATCAGGCCGCACAGGAAGCCCGCGGTGATGACGGCGAGCAGCACGATGATCGCGTTCTCGAAGCTGCGCTGGCGCCGCCGGTTCTGCATCAGGAGCAGGGCCATGGACGCCGCGCCGATGATGATCCCGCCGAGGGGGAGTGGAATGCCGAACAGCAGGTTGAGGGCGATGGCGCCGCCGACCACCTCCGCGAGATCCGTGGCGACGGCCACCGTCTCGGCCTGCAGCCAGAACAGCCGCCGGCCCCAGGTGGGGAACCGCTGTCCCAGAAGTTCCGGCAGGGAGTGCCCGGTGACCAGCCCGAGCTTCGCGGACTGGTACTGGACCATCACGGCCATGATGTTGGCGGCGACGAGTACCCAGACCAGCAGGTAGCCGAACTGGGCACCCGCGGTGAGGTTGGCCGCGACATTGCCCGGGTCCACATAAGCGATGGCGGCGACGAAGGCCGGCCCGAGCAGCAGGATTCCCGCGCCACGACGCGGTGCGACGACTCCTGGGGACAGCTCGGTCTTCATCTCATCCTCCCTTAGGTGTGCCGAACCAAATGATTTCGGCTTGCCTAAAACTCTAGGGTCGGAGGCCTTTCAGCGCAAGTGTGACCGTCAGTGCCGCGTGGTCTTCCAGGCGTAGCAGCGGTAGGGGAGGGTGAGGACCTCCCCGGGATGATGGCCGAGATGTTCGTAGAGGTACCACTCGAGGTTGGCGAGGACCTTCTCCCGTGTGGGCACGGACGCGCGCAGGTAGTAGCTCCGGGATTTGGTCAGCTCCAGGAGATCCTCCGGCGTCACCCGGTCCTGCCACGGGATCACCGCGGCCTGGAGGTCGCCGAAGCCCGGCCCGACGGCGGGGACGAAGTGCGGCTTGATGACGTCGCCGGCATGCATGATGCGGGACAGCCGGTGCACCCAGGGGACGGACGTGTCCAGCTGGTTCCAGATCAGCGCGAGCGTCCCGCCCGGCCGCAGGACCCGGAGGGCCTCCGCACTCGCGGCGAGAGGATCGAACCAGTGCCAGGCCTGGGCCACCGCGATCAGATCGGCGCTCTCCGCAGGAAGGCCGGTGGCCTCCGCCGTTCCCTGAACGGTCGCGACGCCGGGGAGCTCCGCATGCAGCTGGGCCAGCATGTCGGCGGAGGGCTCCACCGCCGTCACGTCCAGGCCGAGATCCACGAGCAGCGCGGTGTACTTCCCGGTGCCGGCTCCCAGGTCCACGGCCGATCGCGCGCCATCAGGCACACACCAGGCAGCGGACTCCGCCGGATAGGAGGGCCGGACCTGAGCGTAGTGCTCCCCGCCCTGTTCGAAGGCGCGGCCCATCTCCCGGCGAGTGGTGGTGTCCATGCGGGGACCACCGGGCGGCGACACGTGACGGGCTGACATGCTGACTCCTGGACCATGACGGGATCCGCCCGCGGTGCGTGGGGACGGCTTGCCGTTTAAGGGTCGCACAGGGGGCGGCCGCGCCGACCCCTGTGCGACCGGAGGGGCCGCGTCAGAGGATCAGTCCGTGGTGGTGCAGGGCGCGGCGCCCGCCGTGCCGGGGGTGTTCGGCGCCCAGTGCGGGTAGCTGCGCTGATCGTTCGCGGGGACCCAGCGTCCGGCGTCGACCACGTAGTCCCAGCCGAGACCGCGCTCGCGCAGCTGCCGGATCCCCTCGATGAGACGCTCGGCGTCCTCGAGCCGGGATCCCAGACCGAAGCTGGCCCGGAGCGATCCGGCGGGCAGACCCAGCCGCTTGAGCAGCGGGTGGGCGCAGAACTTGCCGTCCCGGAGCCCCACCCCGTGCTCGGCGGAGAGGTACGCGGCGACGAGGCCCGCGTCGTAACCTTCGACGGAGAAGTTCACCACGCCGATCGAGTCGGTGGAATCGCTGAAGATCCGGTGCACGGTGACGCCGTCCAGGGCGGCGAGGCCGTCCTCCAGGTGGCGGCGGATGTCCGCCTCGTGCTGCTGCCAGGAGTCGTGGTCCAGGGACACCAGGACCTGGGTCGCCCGGGCGAGGGTGGCCGCGCCGAGGACGTTGGGGGAGCCGCCCTCATGGCGGGCCGGTCCGGTGGTCCACACGACCGAGTCGAGGCGGGCCTCCCGCACGGCGCCGCCGCCGAGCAGGTGGGGAGTGCCGGCGTCGAGCCAATCGGCGCGGCCCACCAGGACTCCGGCGCCGAACGGCGCGTACAGCTTGTGGCCGGAGAAGGCGAGGAAGTCGACGTCGAGCGCGGTGATGTCGATCCGGCGGTGCGGCGCCAGCTGGGCGGCGTCCACGACGATCCGGGCGCCGTACTCGTGCGCCAGGGCGGCGAGCTCGGCGATCGGCAGGATCTCACCAGTGACATTGGAAGCGCCCGTCACGGCCAGGAGCGCGACGCCGCCGGCTTCGAGTTCCTCCCGAAGGGCCTCCACGGTGGCCGCGATGGTCTCCCGCGCCACGAGGCTCCGGTGACCGACCCGCTGCCAGGGAAGAAGATTGGCGTGGTGCTCGATGTCCAGATAGAGGACGTCACCGGCCTGTTCGCCCTGGCGCTGGGGCAGGCAGCCCGCCAGCACGTTCAGGGAATCGGTGGTGTTGCGCGTGAAGATCACCAGGTCATCGGGGCGTCCGCCCACGAAGTCGCGCACGATCTCCCGGGCGTTCTCGTACACCGAGGTGCTGATCTGCGACGCGTACCCGGCGCCGCGGTGCACGCTCGCGTAGTACGGCAGGATCTCGTTCAGGTAGGCCGAGACCACGCTGAGCGCGGGGGCGGAGGCGCCGTAGTCGAGATTGGCGTAACGGACCGTGCCGCCCTGGATGAGCGGGGCCTGGATCTCCGCGCCGGTGACCGCGGCGAACGGATTGGCGGCCAGCGACGGCGCGTGGGTGCGTCCGGTTCCGGCGACGGCGGAGCGGGGGGCAAGGGTGTTGACGGACATGCTGAGACCTCTGCATCGTGGAGGGGCCCGCACAGGCGGGCGCCGCGCTTGCCGCACCACTTTCTGTGGCCGGCCTGGTCGTCACCCGGGGCACCCCACCGCGTCTGGAGGGTTGCCGGCCAGCAAACCGGGGTTTAGCGCTGGCACTCGTGACCTGATTACGAGAGTAAAACAGCGGCGCGTCCCCGAAGGAACGCGCCGCGAATATTACGTGGAATATGACCTGCTCAGGGGGCCTGCAGCAGATCGTCCAGCCCGGGATTGAGCCTGCGGAGGAACTCCGAATGCAGGATGCCGTTGCTGGCCACCGCGTTGCCGCCGAACGGGCCGTCCTGCCCGTCCAGCGAGGTGAAGCGGCCGCCGGCCTCGGTCACGATCGGCACGAGTGCCGCCATGTCATAGAGGTTCAGCTCCGGCTCGCACGCGAGGTCCACGGCGCCCTCGGCCAGGAGGCAGTAGGACCAGAAGTCGCCGTAGGCGCGGGTGCGCCAGACCGTGTCGTGGAGGTCGAGGAACTCGTCCCGCAGGCCGAGTTCCTTCCAGCCGCCCAGGCTCGAGTAGGAGAGGGAGGCGTCCTCGAGGCGGTGCACATCGGACACCTTCAGCCGGGTGGCGGAGGCGAGGGAGCGCCCCGTGTAGGCGCCGTGGCCCTTGGAGGCCCACCAGCGGCGGCCCAGGGCGGGCGCACTGACGACTCCGACCACCACCTGGTCGTCCTCGATGAGGGCGATCAGGGTGGCCCAGACCGGCACACCGCGCACGAAGTTCTTGGTGCCGTCGATCGGATCGATGACCCAGCGGCGGGAGGAGTGGCCCGTGGTGCCGAACTCCTCGCCGATGACGGAGTCCCGCGGCCGGGCCCGGGACAGCTGGGCACGGATGTACTCCTCGGCGCTCCGGTCGGCGTCGCTCACCGGCGTCAGATCCGGCTTGGTCTCGACCTTCAGATCCTGGGCCTTGAAGCGCGCCATGGTCTGGGCATCCACCTGGTCCGCCATGACATGGGCAAGCCGGAGGTCATCGGTGTAGTTCTGGGAGGAGTCCATCATGGGTTAAACCGTACCCACAAAGCGCGCGTCCCAGTTCATCCGGGGCGCGGACGCGATCGCGCCGTCAGGGAGCGCCGAGCTCCTTGGCCTCGCGTTCCTCCTGCGTTCCGGCGTCCAGGACCCGGCGGAGTGACTCCAGCCGGGAAGCGCCGGCGGGCCCGGCGTGTCCCTCGGCGACCCAGGCGTCCAGGCCACAGCCGATCGCCTGTGCGCCGTGCTTGCAGCCGCGCTCGCAGGCCTCGGTGCCGGGCGCCAGATCCGGGAACGCCTGCAGGATGCGTTCGGGATCGACCAGGGCGAGACCGAAGGACCGGACGCCGGGCGTGTCCACGATCCACGTCCCGGGCCGTGCCCCCGGCATCTGGAGTGCCAGGGCGGAGCTGGAGGTGTGGCGGCCACGGCCCGTGACGGCGTTGACCTGTCCGGTGGCCCGTTCGGAACCGGTCAGGGCGTTGACCATGGTCGACTTGCCGACGCCGGAGTGCCCCAGGAGGACGCTGACCGAGCCGTCGAGTTCCTCGCGGAGTTCCTCGACCGCGGTGCCCAGCAGGGAGGCGGAGCCGCCGTCGGCGCTGCGGGCGTCGATCCCGCTGGCCCCCGCCTCCGTGGTGCGGCTGATGATGACCTTGAGATCCAGGGCCTGGTAGTTCGCCAACAGCTCGGCGGGGTCCTTCACATCGGCCTTGGTGATGAGCAGGATCGGTTCGATCCCGGCGTCGTACGCGGCCACGAGGGCGCGGTCGATGAAGCCGGTGCGGGGCTCGGGGTTCGCGGCCGCGACCACGACCACGAGCTTGTCCGCATTGGCGACGACGACGCGCTCCACCGGGTCGGTGTCGTCCGCGCTGCGCCGCAGCAGGGTCTTGCGCGGCTCGATGCGCACCAGCCGGGCCAGGGTGTCCGGATCACCGGAGACGTCGCCCACGAGGGCCACGAAATCGCCCACCACGACCGGGTTGCGCCGGAGCTCCTTGGCCCGCGCCGCGATCACCGTTCGTTCTTGCGACGTTCCCTCGTCCAGGACGGCGGTGTAGCGGCCGCGGTCCACGGTGATGATGCGTCCGATCACCGCGTCCGAATGGCTCGGACGGTCTTTCGTGCGCGGCCGGGACCCTCGTTTGCTCGGCCGGAGCCGGACATCGGATTCATCCCAGGAAGACAGGGAACGACCGGATTGCCCACGCCCCACGTCAGGAGCCCGCCTGAGTGCCGGCGGGCGAGGTCTGCCCCGTGTCCCCGGCGCGTCCGTCCAGCATGGCCGTCCAGAGCGCGGGGAAATCCGGCATGGTCTTGGCGGTGGTGGCGATGTCCTCCACGAAGGTCCCCGGCACGGCCAGGCCCCAGATGGCGCCCGCGGTGGCCATGCGGTGATCCGCATAGCTGTCCAGGACGGCGCCGTGCAGAGGGACGGGCCGGATGATCAGGCCGTCGGCGGTCTCCTCCGCATCGCCGCCCATGCGACGGATCTCGGTGACGAGCGCCTCGAGGCGGTTGGTCTCGTGCCCGCGCAGATGAGCGATGCCGCTCAGGCGCGACGGCGACTCGGCCAGGGCGCACAGCGCGGCGACCGTGGGCGCCAGTTCGCTCGTGTCGGCGAAGTCGCCGCCCAGGATCCGGGGTCCGCCCTGCACCACGAGAGTGGAGCCGTCCAGGGTGACCGTGGCGCCCATCCGGGTGAGGATGTCCCGCCAGAGATCTCCCACCTGCGTGGTGGGACTGGGCCAATGCGGCACGCGGACGGTGCCGCCAGTGACGAGTGCCGCGGCGAGGAAGGGACCGGCGTTGCTGAGGTCCTGCTCGATCCGGACGTCGAAGGCGCTGATGGGGCCGGGGGAGACGAACCAGTGATCCGGCACGGAGTCGTCCACCGTGACGCCCAGGGACCGGAGGACCTCGACGGTCATCCGGATGTGATCCAGGCTGGGCACGGGCTTGCCTGCGTGCTCGATGTGGAGGCCGTCCTCGAAGCGGGCGCCGACCAGCAGGAGGGCCGAGACGAACTGGCTGCTCCCGCTCGCGTCGATGATCACGTGGCCGCCGGGGACGGAGCCTTCCCCGCGCACGGTGAAGGGGAGCGACGCCGGGGCGCCGCCGTCGTCGGACGCCAGGGTGATGCCGAGCGCCGCGAGTGCCTGGATGATCGCGCCCATGGGGCGCTGGCGTGCGTGGGGGTCGCCGTCGAAGTGGGTGTCACCGCGGCGCAGGGCGGCGAGCGGTGGGACGAACCGCATGACCGTCCCGGCGAGCCCGCAGTCCACGCTCACGGGGGACGCCGGGGCGTCCTGGGGGATGGGGGTGATGACCAGATCGGGACCGAAGGACCCGTCCCCGGGGACCTCGTCCACGGTGGCGCCCAGGCTCCGCAGCGCCTGGATCATCAGCGCCGAGTCCCGTGAATGCAGGGGTGCGCGGAGCCGGGACGGGCCGTCAGCGAGTGCCGCGAGGACGAGGTAGCGATTGGTCAGGGATTTGGAACCCGGCACCGAGACGGTCGCGTCGACCGGACCGGTGGCCAGGGGAGCCGCCCAGGGCTGGACGACAGGGGCTTGCTGCGGCACGAATCAGTCTCCCTTGGAGGCGCCGGCGCCACCCTCGGGCCGGTGCTGCACGCGCCACACGAGGCTCGGCTTCCCCGCGGTGTCCACCATGGCCAGCAGGGCGGCGCCGTTGAGCGAGAGGTTCTTCAGGAGCTGATTGCGGCGAGCCGCGCGGCCTTCCTTGGTGGTCGCGTCAGCGGCGCGGTACTCCAGCGCCGTGGTGCACGCGGCGGAGGCGGCGAGCACCAGGGCGGCGAGACGGGGCAGCTTGCCGAAGGCGAAGAGGGCACCCGCACCGAGCTGTGCGCCGCCGGCCGCGCGATTCAGGAAGGCGTCCCCGAGTTCGACCGGCAGGGTGTCCGCCACGCGGCGGGCCAGCACGGCGGGCCGGACGGTGGGATCCTGCGCCTTCTTGATCTTGTGGATGCCGTCGGCGATGAAGCTGCTGGCGAGGAGCGGACGGGCAAGGAATCGAACCACGGACACGAGACCTCCTGGAGAGATGGTTCACCTGGTGGGTCACGGGACAGGAGCGCCCGGACTACCTCTAGTCTTGCATCTTTGCGGAATAATTGCGCCGCGGAAGCGGTTGTCCGAAGCAGTGATGACACGAGGAGAAGCCTCGTGCCGACGATGTTTCAGGAGTGCCCATGCCCGTGGTCTTGGATCGCCCGGCAGCACCCGTGGGCTGGACCGGTGGCTCCCGGGTTCCCGCCCTTGCCGCGGGGCTAGACTGGGACGCGATGAACACCACGGAATCGGAGATCCCCGGGTCCGGAGCCGCAGCGGCCCGGAAGACGGACGAAGAAGCAACGGGGCGGTCCGCCTCGGACAGCAGTGCGGTGGACGTCGCGTCCGAGAGCGACGACCAGCGGAGGGCCCGTTTCGAACGGGACGCCATGCAGTACGTGGACCAGCTGTATTCGGCGGCCATGCGCATGGCACGGAACCCCGCCGACGCCGAGGATCTGGTGCAGGAGGCCTACACCAAGGCGTTCTCGGCCTTCCATCAGTACAAGCCCGGGACGAATCTGAAGGCCTGGCTGTACCGCATCCTGACCAACACGTACATCAATCTCTACCGCAAGCGGCAGCGGGAGCCCCTGCAGTCCCATGGGGAGACCATCGAGGACTGGCAGCTGGCGCGAGCGGAGTCCCATACGTCCACCGGCCTCCGTTCCGCTGAGACGGAAGCCCTGGACCACCTGCCGGACTCGGACGTCAAGCGGGCCCTGCAATCCATTCCGGAGGAATTCCGGCTGGCGGTGTACTTCGCGGACGTCGAAGGCTTCGCCTACAAAGAGATCTCAGAAATCATGAACACCCCGATCGGGACGGTCATGTCCCGCCTGCACCGTGGACGCCGGATGCTCCGCGAGATGCTGGCGGAGTACGCGGCGGAACGGGGGATCGGCGTGCGGCGCACCGCGGTCGACACGGCACCAGTGGAGAAAGCGAAATGAAAGACTGCCAAGGCCTGGGCGATTGCGAAGACGCCCGTATTGAACGCATCTACGAATACCTCGACGGCGCGCTGCCCCGCGCCGATGTCGAGGAGATCAAGGATCACCTGGCGAACTGCCCCAATTGCCTGGAGCAGCACGACCTCGAATGCATGATCCGGTCCATGGTGAAGCGTTCCTGCACGGAAGCCGCCCCGGACCAGCTGAAGCAGAGCATCCTGGACAAGATCCACGCCGCCCGCGCCTGACCTTCGGCCTGCGCGGCGCGCCGAGTGCCGGCGCCCTCTGCATCCGGTGAAAGCCCCCGTGCCCGTCCCGAGTGGACCGGCACGGGGGCTTTCTCGTGTCCAGGAACGCAGCTTCTCGGGAGGCGGTCTTCCGTGGAGTCGCCTGTTGTTAATTGTTTAACTTTTTCTGTAACAGTCGTTGAAGAGGACTGTGACGATCTGGTCTTGTGGAAGTGATCACAGCCCGGCCCACCCGGCCGGGCGTCCTGTGGTCCTCGCACCTCCACCCTGAAAGGTGATCATCATGAGACAGAAGATCGTGAACGCAGCCTCCGCCGGGGTTCTGACCCTGGGTCTGGGCCTGTTCGGCGTGCTGCTTCCCGCCAGCCCCGCCCAGGCGGCCATCACACCGACCTCTACGGACTCCGACGGCGACGGCCTCCCGGACGCCTGGGAGACCAACGGCGTCGACACGAACGGAGACGGCGTCATCGACCTCGACCTTCCCGCACTGGGGGCCGACCCGCACCGGGCGGACCTCTTCGTCGAGCTGGACTACATGCCGGGCCTCCTGCCGTCCACGGCGGAACTCGACAGGATCCGGCAGGGTTTCGCCGGCCTCCCCGTCAACAACCCTGATGGCACGACGGGTGTCACGATCCACCTCGACGCGGGATCAGCGCGCGGAGCGGCCTACGACCTGGGCGGCGGCAATGAGATCCCGTACAAGCAGAATCTGAGCGGCGTGGATGAGGTCCGCACGCTCCGGCAGCAGTACTCCGACCCGAACCGTGCCAACGTCTTCCATTACGCGGTCTTCGGGGACAGCTACGGCAACAGCTCGTCCTCGGGACAGGCCTGGATCAACGGACTCGAACTGCTGGTGACGGTGGGACCCCGCTACTGGGGCAACGCCAGCAGTGACACGCGCGTGGGCACCTTCATCCACGAGCTCGGGCACAACCTCGGCCTGACGCACGGCGGCGCCGACAACGTCAACAACAAGCCGAACTACCTGAGCATCATGAACTATTCGTACCAGCTCACGGGCGTTCCGCAGACGGCGGGAGGAGCCTACTTCGGGTACTCCACCCGTTCGCAGATCAGCCTCAATGAGGCGGCCCTCAACGAGGCGGCCGGACTCGGCCCCGCGGCGGCGGGCTACCAGCTGTACTGGTGGACCGGTGGCACGCGCCACCAGGCCAGGGCCGACGCGGCGATCGACTGGAACTGGAACGGCGCCATCAACGCGGGCACCGTGAGGCAGGACATCAACAAGGACAACGCGGTGGCGACCCTGAACGGTCCGAACGATCTGCAGAACCTGAGTCTCGCCGTCGGCACCAAGGGCAAGGCGTACAGCGGCCGGACCGCGCGCAGCGCACCGGTCCCGCTCGTGGCCGAGACGAATGAGCTCGCCTATGAACTGGCCCGGCAGCTCCACCCGGACAAGGTCCCGGCCAAGCACTGAGCGGCGTGAGCGTGCCGAACGCCTGCTCACGCCCTGAACGCCCGACGTCGGCCCTCACTCTGCGCCGACGGCGCGGTTTCGCTCCGGTCGCCTCCATATGGGAGACTTGAGGGCAGCTCTTTGAGAGTCGAGAACAGAAGGAGTCCAGCTATGAGCAAGCGTGCACGCAAGCGTCGTGATCGTAAGCGTGGCGGTGCCAACCACGGCAAGCGCCCCAACACCTGAGACTGACCGCCGCTCCGTGCGGCGGATCATCTCAGCGTGACGCTGAACAGTCGGGCCCTGGAACCATTGCGGTTCCAGGGCCCGAGGCGTCTGTGGATCACGACGGCGCGTGGCGGGGTCAGCTCCTGAAGAGCTCCTTCGCCTCCGCGCGGGCCCTGTCCAGAATGGTGCGCAGGGCGTCCAGCTCGGTCTCGTTCAGCTCACCGTGGGCTTTGCGGAGCCTCACGAGCATCAGCAGTTCCGAGCGGAAGCCCGTGATGAGCTGTTCCGCCGCCTGGCTGAGGGCGGTCGCCCGAGCCTGGGATGCGGACGTTCCCGGCTTCACATACCCGTGATGAGCGGCCTCCGCGCGGGCCTGACGGGTCGTGGAGGCCAGTTCCTCGCGGAGTGAGCGCATGTTGCTCCCGATGTCCTCCCGCAGGGTGTCCGCCAGGCGCCGGACGGACGCCGAGATGTCGTTCTCCACACCGGACAGCTCCTCCCGGCGGCTCTCGAGTTCGCGGCGGCCGGCGTCGGTCAGGCTGTAGCTCGTGCGACGTCCGTCCACGTGGGTGCTGACCAGTCCTTCCTCCTCCAGCTTGGCGAGCCGGGGATAGATGGTCCCGGCGCTGGGGGAGTAGGTCCCGTTGAAGCGGTCGCTGAGGGCCTTGATGAGGTCGTAGCCGTGTTTGGCGCCGTCCTCCAGCAGGGCCAGAAGATAGAGGCGCAAGGCGCCGTGGGCGAAGACGGGGGGCATTACCGGGTTCCTTCCTCTGCCGGGGCATGCACCACCGAGACGTCGCCGGACACGGAGTTGGTGCGGAGCACCAGGAGGTGCTCCTCCGGGCCGACGATCGTGGCGACCGTGTTCTTCACGGGCATGTAGCGCTGCGTGTCGATGATGACCTGGCCGGAGCCGGTCTTGGCCTTCAGATCGACGCCCACGGTGTGGGGGAGCCGGATGGTCATGTCGCCCGAGACGGTGTTCGCTCCGATGTCCTGTGTGTCCTCGGAGACGTCCAGGAGGATCTCCCCGCTGACGTTGTTGAGCCGGACGTGGTTGAGCGCGCCGGTGGCCGTGACCGCTCCGGACACGGTATTCACGGACAGGCTGCCGTGGTGATTGCGGACGATCGCCTCACCGCTGACCGAGTTCACGTCCAGGTGGGAGGAGGTCCGGTCGGCCACCACATCGCCGGACACCGTGTTGAGCGAGGTCTTGGCGGTGGTCCCGGAGACCAGGCCGCCGCCGGCGACGGTGGAGGCGTCCACCTGGATGCCGGCGGGCACGGCGATGCTGATGATGACCGAGTTCTCCTGGGACTGGGTCACGGTGTTCATGACGTTCTTGAACCAGCCCTGGGGCCCCGGTTCCTGGTGCCGGACCTCGAGCCGTCCGGCATTGAAGCTGACGTCGAGGGGATCCCCGGAGATCTCTGAGACCTCGATCCGGGTGATGCTGTCCTCGTGGGTGACCACGTCGAAGCGCCCGTGCACGATGCCGAGCTTCAGGGACGTCACACCTTCGATGTCGATCGTCTGTGGACCGGTGACGGACCAGCGTTCCTCTGCCATGTTCTCCTCCTCGAATCTTGCGATATATCGCGTTTGTGATTTCACGATATATCGCGATATATCTCGAGTCAAGAGGCTCCTTAAACGCAGTGAGTGCTCAGTTGTTGCGGGTGTCGGCATTCGACACCCGCAACAACTGAGCACTCAGTGTGGGAAGCGGGAGAGGGTCAGTCCGTGGGCTCCGCGATCTTGAGCCACTGGAACCAGCCACGGTGCAGGACGAGCCAGGCCATGAGCCCGTAACCGGCCTGGCCGGGAGCGCCGGCATTGGCCGCCAGGTCGTTGCGCCATTGCTCATGGTTGAGCAGGGGAGCGAAGGTGTCCACATACAGGTGGTGACGGCGGGTGGTGACATCGGCGAAGGCGGTGTTGAGTTCGGCCAGACGCCGGTTCTTGGCCGGGTCGAGGCTCGGGGGCGGGCCCACCACGAAGACGGAGACGCTCGCCTGTGACGCGTGATCCAGGATGTTCGCCAGGTTCAGGCGGCTGCGGGCGGTGGAGAGCCCGAAGTCGATGTCCCGTCCGGACAGGCCGATGACCAGGCGGTTCTCATAGCCCTGACCGAAACGGCGGCCCGTCTCGTCCGCCCAGCGCGCCGAAAGGCCCTCGGTGCCCTCCTCGGGGCACGGCAGCGAGTAGCTCTCCAGGGCGAACTGATCCCGCGGCGTGCGGGCCAGCACCCGGCCGTACCAGCCCAGTGCGCGGGGGTCGCCGAGACCTGCCAGCAGTTCATCGCCGATCGCGGCGATTCGAAGTTTCCTGTCCTCCACAATGTCCTTTCGCGCAGCTGATGCGCCGTGTCCGGCGCAGCGTCCCCACTCCATTAAACGACAGACGCCCGCCGCCTGTGCCACGAAGCGCAGGTGACGGGCGTCTGAAAGCCGCGACGCGCCGTCGTGCGTCACCGCTGTGCGGTGGGCGACGACGGCGCGCCGGCCGGGTCAGGCCCGGTGGTCGAAGGCCTGCTGGAGGAGCAGTGCGTTCTCGGCCGCGTGACGCTTGCCGGTGCCGGCTGCCGTCGAAGCGGACGCGCGACGGCTGACCAGGCGGACCGGGCGGTCCAGGGACGGCACCAGGTTCAGAGCCATGAAGCTCCACGGACCCTGGTTGGCGGGCTCGTCCTGGGCCCAGACGACGTCGGCGTTCGGGTACTTGGCGAGCTCCGCGCGGATCTCCTCTTCGGGCAGCGGGTACAGCTGCTCGACGCGGATGATCGCCGTGCTGGAGTCCTGAGCCTTGTCGCGGTTGGCCAGGAGGTCGTAGTACAGACGTCCCGCGACCAGGATGACGCGCTTCACGGCGGCCGGATCGAGCTCGGCGTGGTCGCCGATCACCGGCTGGAACCCGCCTGTGGTGAAGTCGGCGACCGAACTGGCGGCGCCCTTCAGACGGAGGAGCTGCTTCGGGGTGAAGACGATCAGCGGCTTGTGCGGGCGGCTGTAGGCGTGGCGGCGCAGCAGGTGGAAGTGGTTCGCCGCGGTCGTCGGCTCCGCCACCACCATGTTGTTCTCCGCGCACATCTGCAGGAAGCGCTCGATGCGGGCCGAGGAGTGGTCCGGGCCCTGGCCCTCATAGCCGTGCGGCAGCATGAGGACGAGCGAGGAACGCTGGCCCCACTTCTGCTCGGCCGAGGAGATGAACTCGTCGATCACGGTCTGGGCGCCGTTGACGAAGTCGCCGAACTGCGCCTCCCACATGACCAGGGCGTCCGGACGCTCCACCGAGTAGCCGTACTCGAAGCCCATGGCCGCGTACTCGGAGAGCAGCGAGTCATAGATCCAGAGCTTGGCCTGGTCCTCGGAGAGGTGTTCCAGCGGAGCCCATTCCTGGCCGGTCTTGCGGTCGTGGAACACCGCGTGACGCTGCACGAAGGTGCCGCGGCGGGAGTCCTGACCGGTGAGACGGACGGGGACGCCCTCCATGACGAGCGAGCCGAAGGCCGCGATCTCGCCGAAGCCCCAGTCGATGCCGCCGTCGACGGACATCTGCGCACGCTTCTCGAGGAGCTGCTTGAGCTTCGGATGGACTGTGAAGCCCTCCGGGACGTTGAGGAAGGCCTTGCCGATGTGGGCAAGGGTCTGAGCGCTGATCGCGGTGGTGCTCGGCGTGTTGACCATGCCGTCGTTGCGCTGCGCCATCGGCCGTTCGATGCCGGACACGGCCGCGGAATCTGAGGTGATGACCGGGATGGGGGAGGTCTGAGCGGCGTGAGTCTCCGCGAAGACGCGCTCCAGGCGCTCCTGGTAGTCGCGCAGCAGCTGCTCCGCTTCTTCCTCGGTGATGTCGCCACGGCCGATCAGGGCCTCGGTGTACAGCTTGCGGACGCTGCGCTTGGCTTCGATCAGGTTGTACATGAGCGGCTGGGTCATCGAAGGGTCGTCACCCTCGTTGTGACCGCGGCGGCGGTAGCAGACCATGTCGATGACGACGTCCTTGTGGAACCGCTCGCGGAACTCGAAGGCGAGCTGGGCCACACGGACCACGGCTTCCGGGTCATCGCCGTTCACGTGGAAGACGGGCGCCTGGATCATCTTGGCGACGTCGGTGGAGTACGTGGACGACCGCGAGGACGACGGCGACGTGGTGAAGCCGACCTGGTTGTTCACGATCACGTGGATGGTGCCACCGGTGCGGTAGCCGCGCAGCTGGGACAGGTTCAGCGTCTCCGCGACCACGCCCTGGCCCGCGAAGGCCGCGTCGCCGTGGACGAGGATGGGCAGGACCGGGAAGGCGGTGCCCTGGTCCAGCAGATCCTGCTTGGCGCGGACGATGCCTTCCAGCACCGAGTCCACGGCCTCGAGGTGGGACGGGTTGGCGGCCAGGTACACCTTGGTGGTGTTGCCCGACTCGGAGGTGAAGGTGCCCTCGGTGCCGAGGTGGTACTTCACGTCACCGGAGCCCTGGACGCTGCGCGGATCCTGCGTGCCTTCGAATTCGCGGAACACCTGGGCGTAGGTCTTGCCGGCGATGTTGGTCAGCACGTTGAGGCGGCCACGGTGGGCCATGCCGATCGCGACCTCGTCGAGGCCCTTGTCCGCGGCGTCCGAGATGATGGCGTCCAGCAGCGGGATGAGCGACTCGCCGCCTTCGAGGGAGAAGCGCTTCTGCCCGACGAACTTGGTCTGCAGGAAGGTCTCGAAGGCCTCGGCGGCGTTCAGACGCGAGACGATGCGCAGCTGCTCATCGCGGCTCGGCTTGGAGTACGGGTGCTCCAGCTCGTCCTGGAACCACTGACGCTCCTCGGGATCCTGGATGTGCATGTACTCGATGCCCGTGGTGCGGCAGTATGCGTCGCGCAGCACGCCGAGGATGGTGCGGAACTTCAGGAACTGCTTGCCGCCGAAGCCGCCGGTGGGCCATTCGCGGTCCAGGTCCCAGAGGGTCAGACCGTGGTTGAGCACATCGAGGTCCGGGTGCTTGCGCTGGACGTACTCGAGCGGATCGGTGTCCGCCATGAGGTGGCCGCGCACGCGGTAGGAGTGGATGAGCTGCTGGATGCGGGCGACCTTGTTGATCTCGTCGGCCGGATCGACCTGGACGTCCGGGCTCCAGCGCACGGGCTCGTACGGGATGCGGAGCTCTTCGAAGATCTCGTCGTAGAAGTTCTGCTCGCCCAGCAGGAGCTGGTGGACGATCCGCAGGAACTCGCCCGAACCGGCGCCCTGGATGACGCGGTGGTCATAGGTGGAGGTCAGGGTGATGATCTTGCCCACGGCCATCTCGGCGAGCTTCTTCTCGCTGGAACCCTGGAACTCGGCTGGGTACTCGAGAGCGCCGACGCCGATGATCGCGGCCTGGCCCTTGGACAGGCGCGGGACCGAGTGCACCGTTCCGATGCCGCCCGGGTTGGTCAGGGAGACCGTGGTGCCGGAGTGGTCATCGGCGGTCAGCTTGCCGTTGCGGGCGCGCTTGATGAGGTCCTCATAGGTGCGCCAGAACTCGGCGAACCGCAGGGTCTCGGCCTTCTTGATGTTCGGCACCACGAGCAGGCGGCTGCCGTCGGGCCGGGGCATGTCGATCGCGATGCCGAAGTTCACGTGGGCGTTCTCGACCGCGACCGGCTTGCCGTCCTGCACGTCGTACGTGACGTTCATGGAGGGGAACTGCTTGAGCGCCTTGACCACGGCGAAGCCGATCAGGTGCGTGAAGGAGACCTTGCCGCCACGGGCACGGGCCAGGTGGTTGTTGATGACCACGCGGTTGTCGATCAGGAGCTTGGCCGGGACGGCGCGCACGCTGGTGGCCGTGGGGACCTCGAGGCTGGTCACCATGTTGGCGGCGATCGCCTTGGCCGGTCCGCGGAGGACCTGGACCACGTTCTCCTCGTGCGGGCCGGAGTCCGCGGGGGCGCTCTTGGGCAGCTGGGCGGGGATCGGCGCGGTGGCCGTGGTGCGGTTGCCGTCCTTGGCGACGACGCGCGGCGGGGCCTTGGGAGCGGGCGCGGCGGGGCTTTCCTGGGCCGGGGCGGCGGGTGCCGGAGCGGCAGGCGCCGGTGCAGCGGCGGCGGGCGGCGCCGTCGCGGGAGCAGGTGAGGCGGGGGCCTCGGTCGCAGTGGCGGTCTTGGTCGCCTGGGCCACGGTCGGCAGCACCTGAGTCTGCGTCGACGGGGCCGGGTTGCCTGAACCGTAGTTCTCGAAGACAGACCACCACTTGGAGTCCACAGAGTTCTTGTCTTTCAGAAACTGCTCGTACAGCTCATCTACAAGCCACTCATTTCCGCCGAACTCTTCGGGTAGACGGTGGTTTGGCTGCTCTGGCACGTGATACGCCTCTTCCATTTTTGTTTG
Source organism: Arthrobacter sp. Y-9 (assembly GCF_029690065.1). Taxonomy (NCBI): domain Bacteria; kingdom Bacillati; phylum Actinomycetota; class Actinomycetes; order Micrococcales; family Micrococcaceae; genus Arthrobacter; species Arthrobacter sp. Y-9. The sequence goes on along the minus strand of NZ_CP121463.1, from coordinate 2,404,238 downwards.
CCCGCTGGAATGAGAGCCGGCCTCGGTGCCGGCCTGGTCCAGTGCCGGGTTGCGTGAACCCAGACCTTTGCCAGTCTAGTGACGACGCTTGCTGAGGGCTAATCTACAGAGCGTAAAAGTTTGCGTGCCTTTCGGGCCCGCCTCTGGATAGACTGGTGTTCTTATGGACAGTCATTCCAGGTGCCGGCCTGGACGCTCCCGACGCCGCCGCAGCCATGCTGCCCCCGCGGCGTCCGATCCAGCCGGCAGACCCCGATCCCATGCCCATCCACCCACCCGCGGACTGACCGCTGCCAGCCGAGGGGGTGACCACGCTCCATGGAATGGCTCTTCCTCGTCTTCGGCATCCTGCTGATCTTCGGCACCGGCTTCTTCGTGGCCGTGGAATTCTCCCTCGTGGCCCTCGACCAGGCGCAGGTGCAGGCCGCCGTCGACGACGGCGATGAGGCCGCCAAGCCTCTGCTGGCCTGCCTGAAGTCCCTCTCCACCCAGCTGTCCAGCTGCCAGTTGGGCATCACCCTGACCACATTGCTCACCGGCTATGTGCTGGAACCGTCGGTCGGCAGCCTGCTCAAGGAACCTCTCCGAGGCCTCGGCCTCGCCGACCCGACGCCGGTGTCCCTCGTGATCGCGATGATCGCGGCGACCGTCTTCTCCATGATCCTGGGCGAGCTGGTGCCCAAGAACCTCGCGATCGCCCAGGCGATGGCGGTCGGCAAGGCCGTTGCCCGTCCGCAGCTCGTGTTCACCATGATCTTCAAGCCCGCGATCATCGTCCTCAACGGCTTCTCCAACAAGGTGCTCGGCATCTTCGGTTTGGAGGCCAAAGAGGAGATCTCCGGCGCGCGCACCCCGGACGAGCTCGCCTCCCTGGTGCGCCGTTCCGCGGAGATGGGCACGCTGGACCCCGGCACGGCCGAGTTCCTGGCACGCACCCTGCGCTTCTCCGACAAGACCGCGGCGGACGTCATGACCCCGCGTTTCCGCATGGAGACGCTGGACGCCGTGGAGCCGGTGACCGCCGTCGTCGACGCGGCCCGTGCCACCGGATACTCCCGCTTCCCCGTCACCGGAGAGTCCGTGGACGACATCAGGGGAGTGGTGCACATCAAGAAGGCCGTGTCGGTTCCGTCCGCCAAACGCGCCGAACTAGAGGTCGGCTCCCTCATGACCGAGGTGTTCCGGGTTCCGGAGACCATCCCGCTGGATGACCTCATCGCCGAGCTGCGTGCCTCCAACATGCAGCTGGCCGTGGTGCTGGACGAATACGGTGGCACCGCCGGCGTCGTGACGCTGGAGGACCTGGTCGAAGAGATCGTGGGTGAGGTCGCCGACGAGCATGACCGGCGGAGGCCGGGCGTGCTCCAGGGTGCGGACGGCCGGTGGTTCTTCCCCGGTCTGCTGCGTCCGGACGAGGTCGGGGCCCAGATCAAGGGCCTCGTCATCCCCGAAGACGGTTCCTACGAGACGGTGGGTGGCTTCGTGATGAGCAGCCTGGGACGCATCCCGGTGGCCGGCGATCACGTCGCGGTCCAGGGCGGCGAACTGCGCGTGGTCCGCATGGACGGGCGCCGGGTGGACCGGCTCGCCTTCCTGCCGCGCGCCGAGGAATCCACCGAGGGGGCGCGCCATGAGTGACTGGATGGGAATCCTCTGGCTGGTGGTGCTGCTGCTCGGCAACGCCTTCTTCGTGGCGGCGGAGTTCGCCATCATGTCCGCGCGCCGCAGCCAGATCGAGCCTCTGGCCGAGGCGGGGTCGCGACGTGCGGCCACCACCTTGAAGGCCATGGAGCAGGTCTCGCTCATGCTCGCCTGCGCCCAGCTCGGCATCACGGTGTGCTCGCTGCTCATCCTGCAGGTGGCCGAACCGGCCATCCACCACCTGATCGCGGAGCCGCTCGAGCACCTGGGCATCCCCGAGACGCTCGCCGGTGCGCTGGCATTCGCCGCCGCGCTGATCGTGGTGACGTTCCTGCACGTGACCTTCGGTGAGATGGTGCCGAAGAACATCTCGGTGTCCGCCGCGGACAAGGCGGCCCTGCTGCTGGCCCCTGTGCTGGCGGCGCTGGCCACCATGCTGCGGCCGGTCGTGGCCACGCTGAACTGGTGCGCCAACCACGTGCTCAAGCTCATGCGCGTGGAGCCGAAGGATGAGGTGACCTCCACCTTCACCCTGGAGGAGGTGCAGTCGATCGTCCACGAATCCACCCGGCACGGCCTCGTGGAGGACGACGCCGGCCTGCTCACGGGCGCTCTGGAGTTCTCCGAGCGCCGCGCCTCCCAGGTCATGGTCCCGCTGGACCGGCTGGCGACGCTGAGTGAGGACGCCACGCCGCAGCAGTTCGAGCGGATGGTCTCCAAGACCGGCTACTCCCGCATCCTGCTGAAGGACGACGAGGGCGAGCTGTCCGGGTATCTCCACATCAAGGACGTCATCTCCATCCCGGAGTCCCAGTACGACCAGCCCATCGCCGTGGTCCGTCAGCGTTCGCTGGTGAACATCGACCCGGAGATGGAGATCGAGGACGTGCTGGCCCGGATGCAGAAGAGCGGGTCCCACGTGGCCCGCGTGGTGGACGGGCAGGGGCACACCCTGGGCGTCCTCTTCCTCGAGGACGTGATCGAGGAGCTGGTGGGCGAGATCCAGGACGAGACGCAGGCGAAGGACGCCGTGCGGTACTGGGAGAGTCAGCGGACGTCCGAAGAACAGTGACGTCCACCCTTAAATGGAAATGATTCTCATTTAGGTCTAGGCTGGGGGAAGCAACTTTCCCCCAGCCTGAACCAGAGGTCCCCGTGCAGTCCCGAAAGAACGTGCCGTTCCGCAAGAACATCCTGTCCCTGACCGCGCTGTCCGGCGTCGTCCTCCTGAGCGTCGCCGCCTGCTCCACCCCCGGCAGCAGCGCCGCGGGCACGGAGAGCGCCAAGACCGGCGAGATCACCGTCGTCGCATCCACGAGCGCCTACGGCAGCCTCGTGAAGGCCATCGGCGGCGACAAGGTGACGGTCGAGTCGATCGTCTCCAAGATCAGCCAGGACCCGCATTCCTACGAGGCCACGGCCCAGGACCGGCTCAAGGTCTCCAAGGCCGGGCTCGTCGTGGTGAACGGCGGAGGCTATGACAGCTTCATGGACGGCATGGTGGCCGACGCCAAGCTCGATCCCGCCAATGTCATCAATGCGGTGAACATCTCCGGCCTCCAGCAGGAGAGCACCGAGAGCCCCGCCCCGAGCACCTCCGCGGCGGACGACCACGGGCACGATCACGACCACGGCTCCTTCAACGAGCACGTCTGGTACAACTTCCCGGCCATGCAGAAGGTCGCGGCTCAGGTGGAGCAGCGGCTGAGCGCGCTGGCCCCGGCGTCGGCGGCGGAGTTCAAGCACAATGCGGAGGCTTTCACCTCCCGACTGAGCGGCTACCAGCAGACTCTGGAGAAGCTGACGAAGGGCAGCCATGTGGATGTGGCGGTCACCGAGCCGGTGCCGCTCTACCTCCTGGAGGCCGCAGGCCTGCACAACGTCACCCCCGAGGAGTTCACGAGCGCGGTGGAGGAGGGGCATGACGTCCCGGCCTCCGTCCTCGACGAGACCCTCAAGCTGTTCTCCTCGAAGAAGGCGGCCTTCCTCGCCTACAACGAGCAGACCTCCGGCCCGCAGACCGAAGCGGTGAAGAAGGCCGCCACCGACGCCGGCGCGCCCGTCGTGTCCTTCACCGAGACCCTGCCGGACGGCAAGGACTACCTGAGCTGGATGTCGGACAACGTGGACGCCGTCCAGAAGGCCGTGGAGAAGGTCCGGGGCTAAAGTGATAGCGATGCGCCGTTGCGCATCCTCCATCGTCCCGTGCTCAGGGAGAACATGAACGAGAATACGATTCACCCGGGCCCGGCCTCCCTGATGTCACTCAGGGAGGCCGGGCTCGGCTTCGGCCGGCGCGTCCTCTGGGAGGACCTGAACCTGGATCTGAAGGCCGGCGAGTTCCTAGCCGTGCTCGGCGCCAACGGCAGCGGCAAGAGCTCGCTGCTCCGCGTCCTGCTGGGGCTCCTGCCGCTGACCTCCGGCACATTGGAGAGCAGGGTGCCCAAGGAGCGCGTGGGCTACGTGCCCCAGCAGAAGTCGTTCGCCCCGGACACCGCCCTCCGGGCACGCGATCTCGTGGCGCTCGGTGTCGACGGGCACCGGTGGGGCGTCCGCCTGGAACGGCGCGGCGTCAACCGGAAAGTCGACGAGCTGCTGGCGCACGTCGGGGCCACGGACTACGCCAAGGTCCCCGTGGGCCAGCTCTCCGGCGGCGAACAGCAGCGCTTGCGGATCGCGCAGGCGCTCGCGGCCGACCCCGCCATCCTGCTCTGCGATGAGCCGCTGCTCTCCCTGGACCCGCGGCACCAGAACATCGTGAGTGAACTGGTCAACCGTCAGTGCCGCGACGAGGGCTCCGCCGTGGTGTTCGTGACCCACGAACTCAACCCGGTGCTGCCCTATGTGGACAAGGTCCTCTATCTGGCCGGGGGACGCTTCTGCATCGGCACCCCCGACGAAGTCATGAACACCGAGACCCTGTCCGAGCTGTACCAGGGCCACGTGGAAGTGATCCGGTCCGGCGACCGGCTGATGGTCTCGGGCATCCCCGAACAGGTGCACCACGAACAGGAGAGCGAGTAAGTGGATTTCAACTCCGTTCTGAGTGCCATCTTCAACTTCGAGAACTACGGCGAACTGCTGGCCCTGCTGCAGAACTCTCTCTGGGCCGGAGCGGTCCTGGGCGTGCTCGGGGGCCTGGTCGGCGTGTTCGTGGTCAAGCGGGACCTCTCCTTCGCGGTGCACGGCATCTCCGAGCTGTCCTTCGCCGGCGCCTCCTTCGCCTTGCTGATCGGGGCCGACGTGGTGTTCGGCTCGCTGCTCGGCTCTGTGGCGGCCGCCCTGCTCCTGGGCGTGATGGGTCTGCGGGCCCGGGAGAAGAACTCCCTCATCGGCGTGCTCATGCCCTTCGGTCTGGGCCTCGGCATCCTGTTCCTCTCGCTGTACGAGGGCCGCGCTGCCAACAAGTTCTCCCTGCTCACCGGGCAGATCGTGTCCGTGGACGCCGTGCAGCTGCAGATGCTCGCGGTCACCGCCGCCCTCGTCATGGTGGCGCTCGTGGTCCTGTGGCGGCCCCTGAACTTCGCCAGTGACGACCCCGACGTGGCCGAAGCCCGTGGCGTCCCGGTCAAAGGCCTGTCCATGGCCTTCATGCTGATCCTGGGCGTCTCCGTGGCACTGTCCATCCAGGTGGTGGGCGCGCTCCTGGTGCTGGCCCTGCTCATCACTCCCGCGGCCGCCGCCTTCAAGGTGACGGGTTCGCCGGCGCTCGTCGTGCTGCTGAGCGTCGTTTTCGCCACCACGTCCACCGTGGGCGGCATCCTCCTGGCGCTGGGCGGGCGCATCCCGATCAGCCCCTACGTCACGACCATCTCCTTCCTCATCTATCTCGTGTGCTGGGGGATCGGGTCCTGGCGGAAGCGGAAGGGCCGCAACGGGCGCCGCGTCGAGGATGTGGCAGGTGCCTGAGGCATCCCCGGCGGTGGCCGGTGGGCTGACCGACGACGGCGGCCGGGCGCGCGCGCAGCGGCGGACGCTCGCCGTCGTCGTGATCAGCCAGGTCCTGGGCGGCGCCGGGCTCGCCGCCGGCATCACGGTGGGGGCGCTGCTGGCGCAGGAGATGCTCGGCAACGACGGCGTCTCCGGTCTGCCGACCGCGCTCTTCACCCTGGGCTCCGCCCTGGCGGCCTATCTCGTGGGCCGGACCACGCAGCGCTTCGGCCGGCGGCCCGGGCTGGCGTTCGGCTTCGGCGCGGGCGCTCTGGGAGCGGCCGGCGTGGTGCTGTCCGCGATCCTGTGGAACCCGGTGCTGCTCTTCGTCTCGCTGTTCCTGTACGGCGGAGGCTCCGCCACGAACCTTCAGGCCCGTTATGCCGGGACCGATCTTGCGACGGCTGATCAGCGCGGCCGAGCCGTGAGCATCGCCCTGGTGTCGACCACTCTGGGCGCGGTGGCCGGCCCCAATCTCGTGGAACCGCTCGGCGCGCTGGCCCGCTCCTGGGGGCTGCCGGTCCTCTCCGGGCCGTTCCTGCTGGCCGCGGTGGCGTACGCGGCGGCCGGTCTGGTGCTCTGGGTCCTGCTGCGGCCCGATCCGTACCGCCTGGCCCGCGAGCTGCGGCAGTCGGCGGAAGCCGCGGCCGAGGCGCCCGCCGTCCCGGAGACACCCGCTCCCGCGTCCGCCGCGGTGGAGCCGGTGAGGAAGCCCGCGCGGCACGGCGTCGCGCTGGCCGCGCTCATCATGGTGCTCACCCAGGTGACCATGACCGCGATCATGACCATGACCCCGGTGCACATGCGGGCACATCATCACGGCCTCGGGGAGGTGGGTCTGGTGATCGGCGTCCACATCGGTGCCATGTACCTGCCGTCCCTGGTCACGGGCTGGCTCGTCGACCGGATCGGCCGGGTCTGGATGGCCTGCGCCGGCGGGCTGGTGCTGGTGGCCTCAGCCGTTCTGGCGACACTGGCCCCGAGCGATTCCCTGGGACTGCTTCTGCTGGCGCTGGCCCTGCTGGGCCTCGGCTGGAACTTCGGCCTCATCACGGCGACCGCGCTCCTGGTGGACGCCACCGAACCGGAGAGCCGCGCCCGGGTGCAGGGCGGCGTCGACGTCCTCGTGGCGCTGTCGGGCGCCGGTGGAAGCGCCATGGCGGGGGTGGTGATGGCGGCGGGGGATTACTCCGCGGTCACTCTCGGAGGAGGGGTGCTCGCTCTCCTGCTCATTCCTGTGGTGCTGTGGTCCCAGCGGACTGGGAGCATTCGGCGCACAGCCCCATAATCTCCACGGTGTGGGTGACGGCGGTGAAGCCGTGCTCGGCGGCCATCTTCGCGGCCCAGGCCTCGACGGCGGGCGCTTCGATCTCCACGGCCTTGCCGCAGCGACGGCAGAGCAGGTGATGGTGGTGGCTGTCCGCTTCGCAGCGGCGGTAGACGGCCTCGCCATCGGTGCTGCGGAGGACGTCCACGACGCCTTCATCCGCCATGGACTGCAGGATGCGGTAGGTGGTGGCCAGGGAGACGGAGACGCCGGAGTCCTGCAGGGAGCGGTGCAGTTCCTGCGTGCTCACGAAGTCCTCCAGCTGATCCAGGGCGGCGTCCACTGCAAGGCGCTGCTTGGTCACCCTCGTCTGCACCCGGGCCTCTGAGCTCTGCTCCACGACTACTCTCCTGGTTGTCCTGTTCTGAACGTCCAGTTTAACAAGGAGCGGACGGGGATTAGTCCCAGCAGGGGCCGGGGGCGGTGAGAGGTTCGGCTCAGGGTGTCCGGCTCAGTGTGATCGGCTCAGTGTGATCGGCTCGTGGGAATGGCAACAATCGGGTTCCCAGCACGCCACGGTAGTTCACGCAGTAGGCTTCACTGCCATGGCCTCGTTGAAAACCGTCACGCTGTCCGATGGCGCCGTTCTGCCTGCGCTGGGGCAGGGCACCTGGTTCGTGGGGGACGACCCCTGGCGCCGTGATGCCGAGATCGCCACGCTGCGGGAGGGGATCGACCTCGGCCTGACCCTGGTGGACACCGCGGAGATGTATGGCGACGGGCGCTCGGAGGCCCTGGTCGGGGAGGCCATCGCGCCGGTCCGGGACCGGGTGTACCTGGTGGACAAGGTCCTGCCGTACAACGCGTCCCGGCGCGGCACCGTGCAGGCCTGCGAGCGGTCCCTCGAGGTGCTGGGAACCGATTGGATCGACCTGTATCTGCTCCACTGGCCCGGCCCCCACCCAGTAGAGGAGACCGTCGAAGGCTTCGACGAACTCATCCGGCGCGGGCTGATCGGGGCCTGGGGGATCAGCAACTTCGACGCCGACGCGCTGGACCGCTTCCCGAGCGCGCCCGCGGTGAACCAGGTGCTCTACAACCCCTCGCGGCGCGGCCCCGAGTTCGACCTGTTCCCGGCGCAGGCGCGGCTCTCCAGCCCGGTGAGGACAATGGCGTACTCGCCGATCGAGCAAGGCCGTCTGCTGGACGACCCCGCGCTCGGGGACATCGCGGAGGAACACGGCGTGAGTGTGGCTCAGGTGCTCCTCGCCTGGGCGATCCGGTCCGGGGACGTCATCGCCATTCCCAAAGCGTCACGTGTCGAGCACGTCCGCGACAACGCTGCCGCCGCCGCACTGGAACTCAGCGCTGCGGACCTGGATCGTATCGACGCCGCATTCCCGGCGCCCACCCGGAAGGTTCCGCTGGAGATGCTGTGAGGGTGCTGGATCAGCTGATGTCATGACAGTCCGCAGGCGTACCCTGAGGTCATGCAGCTGACCAAGTACACCCATTCCTGTGTCCGCCTCGACAAGGAGACCCCTGAGGGGCACCGTACCCTGGTCATCGACCCGGGATCGTTCTCGGAGACCGGGCCCGCTCTGGACGGTGCCCACGCCATCCTCATCACCCACGAGCACGCGGACCACGTGGACGTGCCGGCGGTCGTGGCGGCGCTCGTGAGCTCGCCGGACCTGGTCGTCTATGCCCCCGCCGGCATCGCGGGCACTTTGCGGCAGGAGGCCGCGGCAGCGGGCGCCGCCGCCCCGGACGGCCGGGTGCACGACGCCGGGAGCGGGCTCGACGTCGTCGTCGCCGGGTACTCGGTGCGCGGCTTCGGCAGCCAGCACGCGATCATCCACCCGCTCGTGCCGCTCGTGGCCAACACCGGGTACCTCGTGGACGGGACGCTGTTCCACCCGGGTGACAGCTTCACGGTGCCGTCCGGGGTGGAGGTGGACACGCTGCTCGTGCCGGTGCACGCGCCGTGGTCCAAGATCCAGGAAGTGATCGACTTCGTCATCAGCGTCCGCGCACGCCGCGCGTTCAACATCCACGAGGCGCTGCTCAACCCCGCCGGGCTGTCGATGCTGGAAGGACACGTCACCCGGCTGGGCGGCCTGTACGGCACGAGCTACGAGCACCTCGACTCAGGGGAGACCCGCGACCTCGGGTGAGCGCATGTCGTCGTTGCGTGCTCAGTAGTTGCGGGTGATCCGGCGTGGAACCCGCAACTACTGAGCACGCAACAACCACTGAGCACGCAACAACCACTGAGCACACAACGGGAGGGAAGGGGCGCCCCCGGCGGATCACTCCGCGAACTGCTCCCACACGCCGGTGTCGAGGAAGCGTTCGATCGTGCGCTCATGCGAGGAGGGATCCAGTCCCTTGTCGGCGAGCCACGCGTCGTTCTGGTGGCTGCAGGCGTAGCGGTTGCCCGGATCGCACATGAGCGTCACCACGCTGCCCTGTTCGCCGCGCGCGACCATGCCGGCGATGATCTGCCACACGCCCCAGAGGTTCGTGCCGGTGGAGGGGCCGGCGTCGAGGTTCGCGTAGCGCTTGAGGTGACGCATCGCCGCGATGGACGCCGCGTCCGGGATGGGGATCATGGCGTCGATGACGGCGGGGACGAAGCTCGGTTCCACGCGCGGACGGCCGATCCCTTCGATCCTCGACGGCATCCCGGTGGTGAGCTCCGGGTCCCCGTCCCGCCAGGAAGGGTAGAAGGCGGAGTTCTCAGGGTCCACCACGGCGAGCTTCGACGGGTGCCGGTGGTACCGCAGGTAGCGGCCGATCGTGGCGCTCGTGCCGCCGGTCCCGGCGCCCACGACGATCCACTCCGGGACCGGATGCTTCTCCCGCGACATCTGCTGGAAGATCGATTCGGCGATGTTGTTGTTGCCCCGCCAGTCCGTGGCCCGTTCGGCATAGGTGAACTGATCCATGTAGTGGCCGCCGGTGGTCCGGGCGACCTCTTCCGCGGTCGAGTAGACCTCGCCGGGGTGGTCCACGAGCAGGCAGGAGCCGCCGAAGTCCTCGATGAGGCGGATCTTCTCCTCGCTCGTGCTGCGGGCCATGACCGCGATGAAGGGCAGGCCGAGCAGCCGCGCGAAATAGGCCTCTGAGACGGCTGTGCTGCCGCTGCTGGCCTCCACGATGGTGGTCCCCGGCCCGATCCAGCCGTTCACCAGGCCGAAGAGGAAGAGCGAGCGCGCCAGCCGGTGCTTCAGGCTGCCGGAACGGTGGGTCGATTCGTCCTTGATGAACAACTCGATGCCCCACTGCTCCGGCAGCGGCACGCTGTACAGGTGGGTGTCGGCGGAGCGGTTGGCCTCCGCCGTGATGATCCTGATGGCTTCGTCGGCCCAGGCCCGCTCCTCGGAACGGACCACCTGGGGGAAATCTGCTGCGCTCACGGGCACTAGCCTACTGGGCGGGCGCCTCCTCATCGGCGTGGCGGACGTGCCCCCGGAACCGGTCCCAGCCCTGTTCAGCCTGTGGTGGGGTGTTGCCCGGGAGCGCGTCGACGGGCATAGAGTGTGCCTCATGGACCAAGAATTCCCCGTGACCATCGCCCCTGCCGAAGTCCACGATCTGGACCCGGACAAGCTCGTCCTCTTGGATGTCCGATGGAAGCTGGGCGATCCGCTGGGCCGGGACAAGTACCTCATGGGACACCTGCCGGCCGCCGTGTACGTGGACATGGAGACCGACCTGGCGGGCCCCGCCAGTCCGGAGGACGGCCGTCATCCGCTGCCCGACCTGGAGAGCTTCCAGGCCGCGGCGCGGCGCTGGGGCATCAACGACGGCGACACGGTCGTGGTCTACGACAACTCCGGATCCATGGCGGCCGCCCGCGCCTGGTGGCTGCTGCGCGCGTACGGCCACGCGGACACGCGGATCCTCGACGGCGGGCTCATGGCCTGGGTCCAGGAGGACTTCCCGATCGAGAAGGACGAGGTGGTCCTCCCCGCGGGGAACGTGACGCTCCGGCCGATGGCCCAGGGCACCGCGATCTCCATCGACCAGGCCGCCGAGTGGCCGGCCGACGGCATCCTGCTCGACGCGCGCGCCGGGGAGCGGTTCCGCGGCGAGACCGAACCGATCGACCCCCGCGCGGGCCACATCCCGGGCGCGGTCAGCGCGCCCACCACCGAGAACGTCGACGAGGACGGGCTGTTCCTCGAGCCGGAGGCGCTCCGGGCGCGGTTCGCCGGACTCGGCGTCGAGCCCGGCGGCCGCGTGGCCGTCTACTGCGGTTCCGGCGTGACGGCGGCGCACGAAGTGGCGGCCCTGGCGCTCGCGGGCATCGACGCCACCCTGTACCCCGGTTCGTTCTCCCAGTGGTCCCACGACGCCTCCCGCGAGGTCGCCACGGGGGAGTGAAAAGGGCAGGGCAACGCCGTCAGACCCGGCTGAGCCCGAGCGACGGCATCCGGTGATTCCAGGGGCGCAGTTCTTCGACCGCGGCGCCCAGGGAGAACACGGTCGCGTCGTCGAAGGGGTGACCCACGATCTGCACCCCCGTGGGGATGCCGCACGCGGCCATGCCGCTCGGCACCGCGAGCACAGGACAGCGGTTGGCGATGTTGAACGGCCCGGTCATGTGCGCCTGCCAGTAGTGCTCCAGGTGGACCCCGTTCACGTCGATGCCGTCGAGATACAGGCCGTCGGCTTCCAGCGCGGCGACGGCGGACGCGGGGCAGAGCAGCGCGTCGAAGCCGGTCATGGCCTCGGCGAGCTGAGCCTGGATCCGCGCCTCGGCCCGGATGCCGTCAAGCAGACGGTCCTGGGCCGTGGCGGCACGAGCGTCCGCCATGAACCGCCGGGTGTACGGCGCCAGGAGGTGCTCCGAGCCGGCCGTGTCGTCCTCCATGGCCGGTCCCAGGAGATGGCCGAAGTGCGTGAACATGGTCCGGCTGATCTCTTCCGTGGTCCACGGCAGGGAGATCTCCTCCACCACGGCGCCGGCGGCCCGCAGCGCCGCGGCGACCTCGCGGGTGTTGGCCTCGACGTCGGGTTCCACGGGGTAGTCGCCGAGCCGCACGCACAGGGCGATGCGGCGGCCCCGGACCGCGTCCACGGCTGTGTCCGGGAGTGCCAGCACGGGCGGAGGGTCCGTGAGCGTGGCGTGATCGCCGGGGTGCCGGCCCGCCAGGACGGAGGCGAGCAGTGCCGTGTCGGCCACCGTCCGCGCCATGGGTCCGTCACCGCGGTAGTGGTCCGCGGCCAGGGGCGCCAGCCCCGGGATCCTCCCGTAGGGCGCCTTGAATCCGACCGTGCCCGTGAAGGAGGCCGGGAGGCGGGTGGAGCCCGCGATGTCCGACGCCGTGGCGAGGGGCGACATCCCGGCGGCCAGCGCGGCCCCGGCCCCGCCGGACGACCCTCCGGGTGAGTACCGCGGGTTCCACGGATTCCGGGTGACTCCCCAGAGCGGGCTGTGCGTGACGGTGGCGCAGCTGTATTCAGGGGTGGTCGTCCGGGCGTGGATGATCCCGCCGGCCGCACGGATCCGTTCGATGACGGGGTGGTCCTGCTCGGCGATCACGTCTCGGTGAGCCACCAGCCCCTGGGACAGGGTGTGGCCGGCCAATCCGTGCTTCTCCTTCGCCGCGACCGGCAGGCCGAGCAAGGGGGTGATGCCGTGCCCGCGGGCATAGCGGTCGGCGGCCTCCTGGGCGGAGACGAGCGCCGTGTCGAAGAGCGTTTCGCTGAGTGCGTTGACGGCGTCGTCGACGTCTTCGATCCGCGCGATCAGCGCTTCCATCAGCTCGACCGGGGAGAGCTCCCTGCTGCGGAAGAGGCGGAGGGCCGTGGTGGCGTCCAGCCGGTGCAGTTCGGTGGAGCCGCCCGTCACGAGAGTGCCCCCGTGACGAGTTCACGGGCCACCCCGGTGAGCATGGCGAGGCCCGCGGTCATGTCGGCGTCCGTGGAGAACTCGCGCTCGCAATGGGAGACGCCGTCCACGCTCGGGATGAACAGCATCACCGTGGGGGCCACGGTGTTGAGCGCGACCGAATCATGGCCGGCCATCGTCTGGATGCGGCGGGCGGACAGGCCGAGGTTCGCCGCGACCTTCTCGGAGAGCTCCAGGCCGTTCTCCGGGAAGCGGCGGATCGGGCGGACGTCGAAGTCCTTCACGGTGATGGTGAGGTCGTGCTCCCGGGCCAGCCGGTCGATGTCCCGCAGGAGACTCTCCCGCGCCGCAGCCACGATCGCGGGGTCGCCGGAGCGCAGATCGGCGACCAGATGGACACGCCGCGCCACGACGATGGGGGAGTTGGGCTCCAGGGTCATCTGACCCACGGAGGAGACCAGCGCCTCATCCGGGAAGTCGCCCGTCACATCGTGCACCTGGAGGATGATCTTGGACGCCGCCACCAGGGCGTCGTGCCGGTCGGCCATGGCGGTGGCCCCGGTGTGGGACTGTTCGCCCAGCACCTCGATGTCCAGCTTCTGGGTGTACCAGCTGGAGTCGACCAGACCGATCGTGTGCCCCTCGCGCTCCAGGATGCGTCCCTGTTCGATGTGGATCTCGGCGTACCCGACCACGTCCGGACCCTCGTCCGTGCCGAGGTATCCGATCATGTCCAGCGCCTGGCGGACCGCCGTCCCCTCCAGATCGCGGACCCGGAGCATCTCATCGCGGTCGAAGAGGCCCGCGAACACGGAGCTGCCCATGATGCTCGGGGCGAAGCGGCTGCCCTCCTCGTTGAACCAGTTGACCACCGCGAGGTTGAACTTCGGGCGCTCGCCGGAGGCGACCACCTCGGCGTCGAGTGCCTTGGCGGTGTGCAGGGCCGCGAGGACGCCGTACGCGCCGTCGAAGCGGCCTGCGAGCGGCTGGCTGTCCAGATGCGAGCCGAGCAGGATGTACGGGGCGCCGGGAGTCCATTCGAGCAGGCCGAACATGTTCCCGATGCCGTCCACGCGGAGCTGCCATCCGGCGTCGCGGATCTTGCCGGCGAACCAGTCACGGGTCTGGCGGTCGGTGTCGGTCGCGGCCTGGCGTTCGACGCCGTGGCGCGGCGTCGCGCCGATGGTCGCCACGTGGTGGAAGTCGCTGAGGAATTCGGAAGCGCTCATGAGCTTCTCCTTTGTCGTGAAGGCGTGAAGGAAGGTGGGTCAGCCGAGGCGGCCGCGGGTTTCGGGAACCTTGGTGAACAGGAGCAGCAGGAGGACGACGGCGGCGGCCGCCGCCATGTACACGCCCGGCATGAAGGGCACTCCGCTCGCTCCGACCAGGGCCGTGCCGATGAACGGCGCCGTGCCGCCGAAGAGGGCATAGGCGACGTTGTAGCTGACGGCGGCCGAGGTGAAGCGTGTCCTGGTCGTGAAGATCTCGACGAAGAAGGTGTAACAGCCGCCGCCGTAGACGCAGAGAGCCACCACGAAGAGGGCCTGGCCCAGGAGTGCGAGCATCGTGTTCCCGCTCGTGACCAGCGCGAAGCTGGGCACCGACAGGACGGCGAGCGCGGCGGCCCCCGCGATGAGCAGGGGTTTCCGGCCGAATCTGTCGCTGAGCCGTCCGCCGAACGGGAGCAGGATCGCGTACAGGGCCAGGGCCGAGGCGTTCACCAGAAGCGACTGCTCGCGGGTGAGGTGCCCCGCGGTCTGCACGTAGGAGACGAAGTAGGCGGAGAGGAAGTAGAACCCCATGGCGGTCAGGCCCATCACGACGATGACCTGGACCATGCGGAGGCCGTTCTCGCGGAATGCGGCGCGGACTGGGCTGAATTCGGGGTCCCGATCGGCGCGTGCCTGGTGGAACGCTTCACTCTCCTCGGTCCGGCTGCGGATCCACACCCCGACCAGGGCCAGCGGCAGCGCCAGCAGGAACGGCAGGCGCCAGCCCCAGGAGGTGAATGCCTCGTCCGGCAGGGAGCGGCTGAGGAGCAGGATCATGCCTCCCGCCACCACGGAGGGCAGGGCCGTCGCGGCGATGGTGATGTTGAGCCAGAAGGCCCGCTTGTGCACGGGGGCGTGTTCGAACACGAAGGACGGCGCCCCCACGGATTCGCCGCCGGCGGAGAACCCCTGGATGAGCCGGCACAGCACGAGCAGCGCGGGCGCCCACGGGCCGATCTGCGCATAGCCCGGCAGCACGCCCATCAGGGCCGTGGCCCCGCCGATCGCCATGAGCGTGATGGTGAGGACCCGGCGTCGTCCGATGCGGTCGCCGAGCGCGCCGAAGAACAGGCCGCCCAGTGGACGCACCACGAAGGCGACGCCGAAGGTCGCGAAGGTGGCGAGCAGGCCCACGACCGGGTTTCCGCTGGGGAAGAACAACTGGGAGAAGATGACGGCCGTGAGGCCGTAGAGGGTGAAATCGTAGAACTCGATGAACTGGCCGACGCTTCCTCCGAGGAGGACCCGTCGCTGCATGACGGTGCTCTTGCCTGCTGCGGCGGTGGTGGTGACGGTGGGGGCTGGGGGTTCCGTGGTGCTCCCGGTGCGGGTTCCGGTGAGGTCGACGGCGTGCTTCAGGACCATGGGATCTCCTTTGAAGGACTTGCCATCAACGATCAGTGGCGCGGATCACATCTGTCTAATTGATTGTTTTTAGCCCTCCCATAGATTTCCTTTATGAGTCCGGGGAGCCGGCCCGTCCGTAGATGAGCCGGCAGGTGTCCTCGAACGCGAGGGCGCGGCGCGTGGCTTGCACTCCTGCGGGGCGCACCAGCATCACCTCGATGGGCGGGAAGTCATCGCTCAGTTCCAGCGCGACGACCCGGCCGCTAGAGTAGGTGCGGTCATTGTGGAGGCGCTGATTGAGGACGGCGTAACCGTGTCCCTTGGCGACGAAGGAGCGCACGGTCTCGTAGCCCGAGAAACGGTGACGCACCCGGGGGCTGATGCCGGCGCTCCGGTACAGCCGTTCGTAGTATTCGCGGCTGTGCGGGAGGTCCAGCACGATGGCCGGATCGTTCTCCAGCTCCCGCAGCGCGATCCGGCTCCGTCCGGCGACGGCGAGCGGGTGGTCCGCGTGCACGAGGACGTGCGGCGGGATCCGTTCCAGGACTTCGGACGTGAAGCCGGCGCCGAGTCCGAGGCCGTACATCAAGGCGACGTCGCACTCGCCACGGAGCAGCACCTCGTGGAGCCGGGCGAGGTCGGCCTCCACGATCGAGACCGACACCTCCGGGTGCTCCGCTTCGAACGCCTGCAGGATGGTGGGCAAGCGGAACGGGGCGAGCGGTGCGAAGACCCCGAGCTTCAGCTCGCCGCTCAGGGACGCGGACATGCCGTTGACGGACTCGTAGAGCGAGTCGGCCTGCTCCAGGATCGGTTTGAGGTCCTGGGCCAGCTGACGGCCGCTCGCCGTGAGCCGCACCCCGCGGGGCCGCTGGCGGACCAGCAATTGCGTCTGCAGCGCGGACTGAAGCTGCGCCATCGCCGTGGAGAGGGCAGGCTGCGAGATGTTCAGGGCGTTCGCGGCGGCCGTCATGTTCTGAAGCTCGGCGACCACCGCGAAGTAGCGCAGCTGGGTCAGCGTGAAGGGGCGTGACATGCCTCCATGGTGGCATCCCGGCCGTCGGGCGGGGCGTCCGGACCCGCCCGCCTGGTCAGCCGCGCGGCCCGGGCGGTAGCGTTTCGGGTATGACTCCCGGACGTCCCGTGCCCCCTCCGCTGGGCAGACCCCTTCCCGATCTCGACTCTCCGCTCGGTGATCCGCGCGACGACGAAGGGCGCCTGGTCGCGGCCCTCGGCGCCCGCTCGGCGGACGGCGGCCTGGAGCCGCTCACGCTCGCACGGCGGGCTCCCGCCCCGGACGACGTGGAGATCCTGATCGAGTTCTGCGGACTGTGCCATTCGGATGTCCACTCGACCCGTGGCGAGTGGGGGAGTGCGAAGTATCCGATCGTCCCCGGTCACGAGATCGTGGGCCGGGTCCTGCGCACGGGGTCCGCGGTGACGGACGTCGCCGTCGGGGACCGCGTCGGCGTGGGGTGCATGGTGGACTCGTGCCGTGAGTGCGACGCCTGCGAGGACGGTCTGGAACAGTACTGCTCCCGCGGCATGGTGGGCACGTACGGGGCCTCCGACGTCCGCCACGGGAACGAGCGGACCCAGGGCGGCTACGCGCGGACCATCGTCGTGGACCGGAACTACGTGCTGCGCGTCCCCGAATCCCTCGACCCCGCCGCGGCCGCGCCGCTGCTCTGCGCGGGGATCACGACCTACTCGCCCCTGCGCCACGCCGGCGTCGAGGAGGGCGACGACGTCGGCGTCGTCGGGCTGGGCGGGCTCGGCCACATGGCCGTGAAGCTGGCCAAGGCCATGGGCGCCACGGTCACGGTCTTCACCACCTCGGAGTCGAAGCGGGAGGCCGCGGCCGAGCTCGGCGCGGACCGCGTGGTCAACTCCCGCGACGAGGAACAGATGCGTGACGCCTCGGACTCCGTGGACGTCATCATCGACACCGTCGCGGCCCCGCATGACCTCAACGCCCTGCTGCGGGCCCTCCGGCGGGACGGCGTGATCTATCAGCTCGGCCTCCCGTCCGGCGAGATGCCGCCCGTGGACCCCGGGCTGCTCATCCGCAAGCGGGCGGCCTATGCGGGGTCCCTGATCGGCGGGATCGCGGAGACCCAGGAGATGCTCGATTTCTGCGCGGAGCATTCGCTCACGAGCGACATCGAACTGGTCGGCGCGGAGCAGGTCAACGAGGCCTTCGAGCGGATGGTGGCCGGTGACGTGAAGTACCGTTTTGTCCTGGACAACAGCACATTGCAGCCCGCAGGGAAGGAAGCAGACGCGTGAGCACTCTCTTCACCAAGATCATCAACGGCGACATCCCCGGACGGTTCGTCTGGCGCGATCCTGAGGTGGTCGCCTTCCTCTCGATCGGCCCGCTGGCGCCGGGCCACACCCTCGTCGTCCCGGTGGAGGAGGTCGACCGCTGGACCGATGCTTCGCCGGAGACCCTCTCGAAGGCCATGATCGTGGCCCAGCGGATCGGTAAGGTCCAGGTCGAGGCTTTCGGCTCGGAGCGGGCGGGCCTCCTGGTGGCCGGCTACGAGATCGACCATCTGCACGTGCACGTGTGGCCGTCGAACTCGATGAAGGACTACGACTTCGCCGCGGTGGACACCAACCCGGATCCCGCGGAGCTGGATGCGAACGCGGAGAAGATCCGCGAGGGCCTGCGCGCGGCGGGTTACGCCGAGTTCGTCCCGGAGGAGTGAGGCCTTAACCCTCCAACCCCTTAAACACATCGACTGCTCCACAGGATGCGCATTTCGCCGGTTTTCCGGGGATTCCAGCATCCTGTGGAGCAGTCGATGGGGGGAGGGCTGTTACTTCGTGCGCGGGGTCATGGCGACCATGCCCGCGAACGTGAAGCCGCCGCCGAAGCCGAAGAGCAGCGCCGGGACGTCGGCCGGGATCTTGCCCGCGTGCCACCACTTGCTGTAGCCGAGGGGGACGCTCGCGGCGGACGTGTTGCCGGACTCGGTCACGTCTGTCACCACCACCTTGTCCGTCAGGCCGAGGACCTGCGCCATGGGCTCGATGATGCGGAGGTTAGCCTGGTGCGTCACGAGGACTTCGATGTCCTCCATCTGCAGCCCGGAGCGCTCGACGGCGGCGCGGGCGTGCTTCTCCGCGTCCTTCAGCGCCCAGCGGAGCACCTCGCGGCCGTTCTGCCAGAACTTGTTGGTGGGCGGCGCGATCAGCACGGCGTCGGCCAGATCGCCCTTCGAGCCCCACACCACGGGGCCGATGCGGGGTTCGTCGGTCGCGCCGATCACCATGGCGCCCGCGCCGTCGGCGGTGAGCACGGCGGTGCTGCGGTCGGTCCAGTCCGTGACCTTGGAGAGCGTCTCGGCGCCCAGCACCAGGGCGTGGCTCGCGGTGCCGGAGCGGATCGACTGGTCTGCCAGGCCGAGGGCGTATTCGAAGCCCGAACAGGCGGTGTTGATGTCGATGATGCCGGGCCCGCGCTCAGCGTTGCCGAGACCCAGGGCCTGCGCCACGCGCCCGGCGGTGTTGGGGGAGCGTTCCGCCGCGGTGGTGGTGGCCACGATGACCAGGTCGATCTGCTCGGGGGCGATCCCGGAATCCTCCAGGGCCATGCGGGCCGCGGGGATGGCCAGGTCCTTGACCGTCTCCTCCTCACCGGCGATGTGTCGCGTGACGATGCCCGTCCGCTGACGGATCCATTCGTCGGAGGTCTCCATCATCCCCTCGAGCTCATGGTTGTCCATGACCCGTTCCGGCTGGGCGTGGCCAAGGCCGAGGATTTCAGTGCCGGCGTTCGGCGCGGGGAAGCTGAGCTTCATATGGAGTCCTTAGGTTGCGGATGGGCGGACCATCCAAGTTTATTTGACCGGGCCGCATCCTGGCTTCCATGACGTCCGGCGCGGAGGGTCAGGGTGAGGAGGGTCAGGGTGCGAGGGCCTTGTTCAGCGCGACTCGGATCCGCTTCTCGCTCACCGAATACTGCGTGCCGAGCTCGACGGCGAACAGGCTGACCCGCAGTTCCTCCAGCATCCAGCGCACATGGGTTAACTCGGGGCCAGGTCCTTCGCCTGAGCGAAGTGCCGCCACGGCGTCGTCGTACTCATCCTCCAGGCGCTGGACGACGGCCATGTTGTTGGCGTCGCGCTGGACGTTCGTCGGCAGCTTCTCGAGTCGGCGCTCGACGGCGGTCAGGTACCGCGGCAGCTGAGCGAGCTGCTGGTAACCCGTCTGTGCGACGAACCCGCGGTACACGAGCTGGGACAGATGGCTCTTCTCGTCGTTCAGCGCGCTGATGAGTGCCAGGCTTGTGCTGCCCTTGAGCTGCTTCTCGATCCGGCGGGCGCTGGCGAGGATGCGCTCGACCACGGCGGTCACGGTGAACACCGTGTCGATAAGGTCGGCCCGCACTTGTTCGTAGAGGGCGTCGAACGCCTTGGCATCCCACGGGAGCTGGGCCGGCACGAGCTTGTCGATCGCGGCCTGGGCGCAGTCCGCGATCAGCTCGCTCACGCTGCCGTGCGGGTTCTGGCTGAACGTCAGTTTCTCGGTGTTGCTCAGGTGTTCCAGGACGTAGCGGTCCGGGGCGGGGATCTTCAGGGCGAGCAGGCGGATGACACCGGCACGCATGGCGGCTTCCTGGCGTTCGGCGGTCTGGAACACGCGCAGGCCGACGGTGGAGCCCTCGTCCACGAGTGCCGGGTATCCCGTGACCGTGTGGCCACCGAGCTGCCGGCTCACGCTGCGCTGGATCACGCCACCGCTTGCGGCGGTCAGCGCGGCCCAGTCCTTGAGCCCGCTCAGTTCCGCGATGCCCGAGGCGTGCAGGCCTGGCTCGGCGCCCGCCGTCGTCGTGCTGTCCGGAATGCGTGAGCCGTCCGGAATGCGCGCACCGGCGCCGGTCTTCCCGCCGGCCTTGCCCGGCCTGCCCGGGGTACCGCTCACCGACTTCGGTGTGGCGCCCAGGCTCTCCGCGATCGCGCGGCGTGTGGCGGGGGCGAGTTCGTCCTGGAGCGCGGCGAGGTCCTTGCTGTCGCCGAGAACCTTGCCCTTCGCGTCCACCACACGGAAGCTCATGCGCAGATGAGGCGGCACGGAGTCCCAGGAGAAGCTGCCTTCCGGAACCACCTGACCGCGGAGCCGCCGAAGGGTCAGCGCCAGGGCGTCCTCGATCCGGTCCTCGGTGGGGGAGAAGTCGGTGTCCAGTGCCGCCACGGCCTGCCGGGCGACGTCGGGGGCCGGGACGAAGTTCTTCCGGACCGCCTTGGGCATGGACTTGATCAAGGCGGTGACCAGCTCCACGCGCTGGCCTGGGATCTGCCAGCGGAAGGGCTCGGGATCCACCTGGTTCAGGAACAGCGCCGGGATCTCCACGGTGGCGCCGTCGGACGGATCCGGGGTGGCGCCCGGGGCGACGGGATGGAACTCGTAGCTCAGCGGGAACTCGAAGCCCTGCTGGTGCCAGGTCCGGGGGAAGGCCGACTCGTCCAGGTCGTCAGCCTCGTCACTCATGACGAGGGCGCGGTCGAAGTCGAGCAGTCCCGGATCCTGCTGGCGGGCTTGCTTCCACCAGGCGTCGAAGTGCCGCTCGGAGACGACTTCGCGGCCGATCCGCTGGTCGTAGAACTCGAACAGCGTCTCATCATCCGCCCGGATGTCGCGGCGGCGCATGCGGGTCTCGAGTTCCTCCACCTCCCGCAGAAGAGCGCGGTTGCGCTGGAAGAACTTGTGGTGGGTGCGCCATTCGCCGTCCACCAGGGCGTGCCGGATGAACAGCTCGCGGCAGAGTTCCGGGTCCACGGAGGCATAGTTGACGCGGCGCTTGGGGATGATGGGCACGCCGTAGAGCGTGACCTTCTCATAGGCCATGACGGAGCCGGACTTCGAGGACCAATGCGGTTCACTGAAGGTCCGTTTGACCAGCTGCGGGGCCACCAGTTCCGCCCACTCGGGCGCGAACGCCGCGGCGACCCGTGCCCAGAGACGGCTGGTCTCGACCAGTTCCGCCGCCATGACGAAGGCCGGGGACTTCTTGAACAGCGCCGAGCCGGGGAAGATCGCGAAGCGGGTGCCGCGGGCGCCCGCGTATTCGCGCTTGCGCTCGTCGTAGAGTCCGATCTGGCTGAGCAGGCCGGACAGGAGGGACTGGTGGATCACGTCGTGCAGGCCCACAGGATCGGTGTCCCGGCTGTTGTCCACGGTGATGCCGAGCGGTTTGGCGAGCTGCCGGAGCTGCGCGTAGAGCTCCTGCCATTCCCGGACCCTGAGGTAGTTGATGAACTCGGTGCGGCACAGTCGGCGGAACTGACTGGAGGAGAGCTCCCGTTGCTTCTCCTGCAGGTAGTTCCACAGGTTCAGGTAGCCGGTGAAGTCGCTCTTCTCATCCTTGAAGCGGGCATGCTTCTCCGCGGCCTGCTGCTGTTTGTCGGTGGGCCGTTCGCGCGGGTCCTGAATGGTCAGCGCGGCGGCCAGCACCATGACCTCACGCGCGCAGCCGCGGCGGGCGGCCTCCACGATCATGCGGCCGAGGCGCGGATCCACGGGGAGCTGCGCCAGCTGATGCCCGACGGCGGTCAGCCCGGACGGCTTGCGGCCCCCGGAACGCTCGCCACGGCCCCGCCCGCCGCGGCGTCCGCCCCGGCTTGCACGGGTGGCGCCGTCGGTGCTGGTCCCGTCGGCGCTGACCTCCTCCGTGGGGGCCGCGTCGGCCGACCCGCCCGGCGCGGGAAGGGCGCCGAGCTCGCGCAGGAGGGTGACGCCGTCGTTGACCGCGCGGGTGTCCGGCGACTCGACGAACGGGAAGCCTTCGACGTCCTTCGGCGTGCGCGCGACGCCGATCGCGATCATCTGGAGGATGACGGCGGCCAGATTCGTGCGGAGGATCTCGGGGTCGGTGAACTCGGGACGGCCGAGGTAATCGTCCTCCGAGTACAGCCGAATGGCGATGCCGTCGCTGACACGGCCACAACGGCCGGAACGCTGATTCGCGGATGCCTGGGACACGCGTTCGATGGGCAGCCGCTGGACCTTGGTCCGGTGCGAATACCGGGAGATCCGTGCGGTGCCGGTGTCGATCACGTATTTGATGCCGGGCACGGTGAGCGACGTCTCGGCGACGTTGGTGGCCAGGACGATGCGACGTCGCGGCCCCGGGTTGAACACCTTGTGCTGCTCCGCGAGGCTCAGCCGTGCGAACAGCGGCAGGATCTCGGCGTCGGCCAGGCGGGGGTTGCGGGGGAGACGGCCCTGCAGCGCTTCCGCGGCTTCGCGAATCTCCCGCTCGCCGGAGAAGAACACCAGGATGTCGCCGGGGGCCTCCCGGGAGAGCTCGTCCACGGCGTCGCAGACCGCGTCCACGGGGTCCCGGTCCTCTTCGAGTTCGTCGTCCAGTTCCTCCTCGCCGCCCGGTTCGGACAGCGGGCGGTAGCGGATCTCCACGGG
Organism: Arthrobacter sp. Y-9; assembly: GCF_029690065.1. Classification (NCBI taxonomy): domain Bacteria; kingdom Bacillati; phylum Actinomycetota; class Actinomycetes; order Micrococcales; family Micrococcaceae; genus Arthrobacter; species Arthrobacter sp. Y-9. The sequence continues at coordinate 2,381,491 of NZ_CP121463.1, read as the reverse complement.
GAAGGTGCGCCCGGAGACCTCGACGATCGGCGCCGGGGTGTCCTCGCCGCCGAAGTGGCGGGCGAAGCGCTCCGGATCGATCGTGGCCGAGGTGATGATGATCTTCAGATCCGGGCGCTGGGGAAGCAGGCGCTTGAGGTATCCGAGGATGAAGTCGATGTTGAGGCTGCGCTCGTGGGCCTCGTCCACGATGATGACGCTGTACTTCCGCAGGAGACGGTCCCGTTGGATCTCCGCGAGCAGGATCCCGTCCGTCATGAGTTTGACCTGGGTCTGCGGCCCCACCTCACCGGTGAAACGGACCTGGTAGCCCACTTCCTGGCCGAGCTCCACATCAAGCTCCTCCGCGATGCGCTCCGCGACGGTGCGGGCGGCCAGACGACGGGGCTGAGTATGGCCGATCAGACCGTGCTCGGCCAGGCCGAGTTCCAGGCACATCTTCGGCAGCTGCGTGGTCTTGCCGGAGCCGGTCTCGCCGGCCACGATGACGACCTGGTTCTCCGAGATGGCGGCCATGATGTCCTCACGGCGTTCGGAGACGGGGAGCGCGGCGGGGTATGTGATGTTCAGAGGCATGACCTGATCAGTCTAGTTGGGCGTGTGAGGTGCGTCGCCGAAGGGCCGGGCGCCGGGGTGGCAGAGGTGCTCTGCTTGCTTTCCCCGCGCCTTGTGGCTGAGTGACGAGGGGGTCTGGGCGCGGGGCCCCTTGACGCAAGCCGCCGCACCTCTGCCACTCTGGCCGCCGTTGAGTGACATCGTCGGCATCGCACTCGGCCGTCGCGGACTGCCCAGTCGTGCCGGTCCGGGGGAGGGGGAGATGACGAGAGCCCCGGTTCCGTGGAACCGGGGCTCTCGCTGTATCTGGTGCCCTCGATAGGATTCGAACCTACGGCCTTCTGCTCCGGAGGCAGACGCTCTATCCCCTGAGCTACGAGGGCGGGCCAGGGATCCCGGGATGGCCCCGGAACGTCCTCGAGCTTAGCAGGAATCCCCCTCCGGATGCGAAATCGGCCCGCCCGGGGAACGCGGTGGGCGCGTCGCCTCCGGGCCGGGTCGGGTCGAACCCTGTACCCGGACCGTCGCCCCTCGACACGTGGCCCGTCGTAGGGGGCGTGAGGGAATCAGTACCCCAGGAAGGAATCGCTCTTCACCCGGCGGACTCCTGCTGCACGCAAGGCGCCCCGGAGGGCGGCGACGAAGTCGGGGGCGCCGGACACGAGTGCGTGCCGCCCCGCGGCGTCGGGCACCAGCTCGGCGATCCGTGCGGCGCTGAACCGCTCGCTGCCCACGTGCTCGACGCCGTCGGGCAGCCGGGTGCCTTCTGGAAGCGGCGTGGAGGTGCGCAGGAGGACTTTCGCGCCGGAGCGGGCCAGCGCGCCGAGGTAAGCGGCGTCGTCGTAGTCCCGCACCGAGTAGAGGACCACGGTGTCCGGGAGAGACCCGGCGGACGCGCCATCCAGCATGCCCACGAACGGGGTGATCCCGATGCCGCCGGCGACCAGGAGCGCTGGACGGTCCGATGGGCCGAGCAGGAATTCGCCCCCGGTGCGGCTCAGACGGAGCGCCGTGCCTGTCTCCATTTCGTAGAGCGCCTTCTTGGCGGGCGATGGCTGGCTCGGCATGCGGGTGGCGATCCGGAGGACACCGTCGCCGGCCGCGACCGGGCTGAACACCCGCCGCGAGGAACCGATGCCGGGCACCGGAATGGTGAGTTCCACGTACTGTCCTGCGGCGAGGCGAGGGTCGTCAGCGGCGCGGAAGGTGAACTCGGTGATGTCCTTGCCCACCGGTCGATGATCGAGAAATGTCACCAGGCTGGAACTCTTGGGCCGGAGGATGAACGCGAGGATGTTGCCCACGAGCAGCACGGCCTCCGGAGCGTTCGAGAGGATCACGGTGCCGAGTTGGAGCGAGAACGGCAGGCTGAAGAGCACGCCGACCAGGACACCGACCAGGATCCGCTGCCACCGTCGTGGCGGAAGGGTGAGCGGTTCACTCAGCATGAAGCAGGCGAAGAACACCGTGGCCTGACTCGTGAACCACAGCGCGGGCACCTCCGCCGCCGACATTCCGCGGCCCAGAGCCACGGCGACGGCCGTCACCAGCGAGGCCGCCAGGAACGTGAGGGCCACCGGGAACTGCCCGGCACGGTAGAGCACCAGCAGACCCAGCGGAACTACCGCCCAGAGCAGCAGGGGAGAGCCCACCCACCAGGTCGCCGCATTCAGACCGGTCAGCGAGATGATGAAGGCCCCGAGTGCGGCGGGGTTGAACAGGTGCCGGCCGTGCCAGGCGAGGGCGTATTTCGACGCGGAGGCCAGCACGGCGGCCAGCGCCACGCCCAGCCCCTCACGGAAACCCGTCGCCGGCCAGAAGAGGAAGTACAGCAGTCCCGCGGTGACCAGCGACGAATCCCAGTAGGGCCGCATCCGGAACAACAGGGCGCAGGCTCCGTTGGACAGCGCGGTCGCCGCAAGGCAGAGGACCAGGTGGAGGCACAGTTCGGGAACACCGAACTCGGTCCAACCGAGAGCGTCCAGAACGAGGCTGTAGACGATCAGGACGCCGAGGGACAGCGCCACCACGCGGGTCATCGACAGGCGGCCCAGTGGCCGGGTCACACGCTGCGTGACGCTCAGAAGTGCGGACATCAGAACAGGCCTTCCAGGAAGTACTCGGAACCTTCGGCGTGCCCATCGCTGTGCACGGTCAGCCACTCCACGCCGTAGCGCGCCGCCAGCTCCTGGCCGGGGACGAAGAACAGCGCCGTGGCGAGCCCGTCGGCCTGTATGGCCTCGGGTGCCAGAACCCAGCTTGCCACCACTCGCCGCACGGGTTCGCCCGTCAGGCCGTCCAGGACGTGGTGCAGCCCGCGGCCCCATGCGCGACGCGCGGTGCCGGAAGCCGCGAGCGCCTGCTGCTGGACCGCGACGACGCCGATCGCCCGGCTGCTGTCGAACGGGCTCTCCAGCCCGATCCGCTCAGCCATGGCGCCCGAGTGCCGGAGGTCGCCGCCGGCGTCGACCAGGTAGTCGGAGACCCCGGAGTCCTCGAGGACTCCGCAGACCAGATCCACCAGAAGTCCTTTGCCCGCCGCGCCGATGTCCAGCAGAACCGGACCGCGCGCCGACACGGTCTGGTCTTCCCAGCGCGCGTCCCGGCCCCAGACGGGTGCGGGGACGGCGGGCCCGTGGGGAGTCAGGGAGTAGGCCGCGTCGTAACCCAGCCGTACGAGGGACTCCCCGATGAAGGGGGTCACCGAGCCTCCGCTCAGTTCGTGGAGCTCCCGGTACAGGCGTCCGAGGGGTGCCGCCTCGGCGGGGAGCACCAGAGTCCGCTCGGCGCCGTTCCGTGGGGCAGGCTCGGCCGCCCAGCGCGCGACCGTGGAGTCGGAGCGGAAACGCGACCACACGCTGTCGAACTCGTCGATCCTTCGCCGGATGTCCGCTTCGATCCGTTCGGTGAGTCCCTCGGCCCGGATCCACCAGCGGGTGCCGATCGCCTCGAATTCCAGGGGACCGTTCATGCCGGCATCAGCCCGCCTGCTTCTTGATGGCCTCCACCGCGTCCTTGAACCCGCCACTGGTCAGGCTCGATCCGGCCACCCGGCTCACGTCGAGCTCATCGATGCTCTTGCCCACCACCAGGTCCTTGATGCCGCCGGCGAAGCGGTTCTGGAACAGCTGGGTGTTCGCGCTGGTGGGATGGGTGGCGATCTTGACATCGCTGATCTTGCCCGATGCCAGCGTGAGAGTGACCCCCACAGTCTCTTCACCGTTGGGGGAGGTGTAATGCCCGTCCGCGCTGTAGGTGCCGTCCTTGTAGTGACCAGGGGTGGCAGGGGTTCCGGTGCCGCCCGCGGCACTGGAGGCGCCGCCTGTGGGGGAGACATCGGCGGTCGAGGTCCCCTGCTTCGCCGGGGCGCAGGCCGTGGCGCCGGCCAGCACGGCCAGTCCAGCGGCGGTGCCGGCCAGGAACTTCAGAGAAGGGGTGGAGGTGGTCATCGATGCTCCTGGTGGGGAAGAAGGCATGGAGACCCGGAGGGCTGGCTCCACCGTAAATCGCCTTGCTGGGCGTATGTCCAGAGTTTCCTGAGAATGGATGGTTTATGTGGACAACCCGTCCGAAGCTGTCCACATGGCGGGTTCATGCTTTTCCGCCGGGCAGGCCCCTCCCCGTAGGATTGGGGGGTGACTCCCGAACAGCTTTCCGCAGCAATCACCGCATGCCTGAAGGACGCCGTCGCTGACGGCTCGATCAACCTCCCCGCCGAGGCGCTGGAGGCCGAGGTCCGTGTGGAGCGACCGAAGAACCGGGAGCACGGAGACTGGGCCACCAATGCCGCCATGCAGTTCGGGAAGCGCGCCGGCCTCTCGCCCCGCGAGTTCGCCGCCGTTCTGGCCGCGAAGCTCGAAGGCGTTGAGGGCGTGGCGTCGGTGGACATCGCAGGTCCCGGCTTCATCAACATCACTCTGGACGCCGGCGCCGCCGGCGAGCTCGCGCGCACCATCGTCGAGGCGGGCGCCACCTATGGCAACAATGACGCGCTCGCAGGCCACACGGTCAACATGGAGTTCGTCTCCGCCAACCCGACGGGTCCGCTGCACATCGGCCACACCCGCTGGGCGGCGCTGGGCGATTCCATCGCCCGTGTGCTGCGTGCCGCCGGCGCCGATGTCACGGCCGAGTACTACATCAACGACGCCGGCAGCCAGATGAACGTGTTCGCCAACTCGGTGCTGTCCCGCCTGCGCGGCCGGGACGTGCCGGAGGGCGGCTACCCCGGTCAGTACATCGTGGACCTGGGCCACGAGGTCCTTCGCGAACACCCCGCCATCCGCGAACTGACCGATGAGGCCGCGCTGCCCATCGTCCGCGAGGCCGCCTACCAGGCGCAGCTCGAGGACATCAAGCAGACGCTGGCCGATTTCGACGTGCATTTCGACGTGTACTTCTCGGAGCGGACCCTGCATGAGTCCGGCGCGCTTGAAGCCTCGGTGGACCGCCTGCGCGAGCAGGGACACGTCTTCGACCAGGACGGCGCCGTCTGGCTGCGCACCACGGACTTCACGGATGACAAGGACCGCGTCCTCATCCGTGCCAATGGCGAGCCCACGTACTTCGCCGCGGACGCCGCGTACTACCTCACCAAGAGGGATCGCGGCTTCGAGGAGAAGATCTACCTTCTCGGCGCCGACCACCACGGCTACGTCAACCGCCTCAAGGCCATCGCCGCCTGCGCCGGCGACGACCCGGAGAAGAACATCGAGGTGCTGATCGGGCAGCTCGTGTCCGTGAACGGTGCCAAGCTGTCCAAGCGTGCGGGCAACATCATTGAGCTCAAGGACCTCATCAGCTGGCTCGGCAAGGACGCGGTGCGCTACTCTCTGGCTCGTTTCCCCGCGGACTCGCCCATCACGCTGGAGCCTGAGGTCCTCAAGAAGAACAGCAACGAGAACCCCGTCTTCTACGTGCAGTACGCGCACGCCCGCTCGCGCGGCACGGCGCGCAACGCCGTGGCCGCGGGCGTGGACCGCAGCGAGTTCGACGCGTCGCTGCTGATCGATCCCACCGAGAACGAGCTGCTGTCCCAGCTGGGCAGCTTCCCGTCCATCGTGGCGAAGGCGGCCGAGCTCCGGGAGCCGCACCGCATCGCCCGTCACCTTGAGGTCATCGCCGGGGCGTACCACCGCTGGTACGACGCCTGCCGTGTCACCCCACAGGGCGACGAAGAGGTCACCACGGTCAACCGCACCCGGCTGTGGCTCAACGATGCCACCAGCCAGGTTCTGGCCAACGGCCTCGCGCTCCTCGGTGTCTCCGCCCCGGAGCGCATGTAGTGAGCGGCGTGGACGTGACCGGGCCCAGTCCGCTGGCCCCGGAATGGCTGCGGCTTCCTTCCGATCTGAACGCCTTGCACGCCCCGAGCTGGGCGCACGACGTCGCACGAACGGATGCCGGCGAGCTCGCCGTGGACGGGGTGACGGTCGGCTCTCTGAAGGAGCAGTTCGGCACTCCGCTCTTCGTGCTGAGCGAAGGCGACTTCCGTGCTCGTGCCCGGGCGTTCCGTGATGCGTTCAACGAAGCTTTCGCCGACCTCTGCGGGGGAGTGGACGTCTACTACGCGGGCAAGGCTTTCCTGAGTGTGGAGGTCGCACGGTGGGTCCGTCAGGAAGGGCTCCGGCTCGACACCTGTTCCGGCGGCGAACTGGCGGTCGCCCAGCGAGCCGGCTTCCCGGGTGAGCTGCTCGGACTGCACGGCAACAACAAGTCGGCCGCCGAGATCAACCGTGCCCTGGACATGAACCTCGGCCGGATCGTCGTGGACAGCATCGACGAGCTGGAGCGCGTGGCGGACATCGTTCAGCGCCGCCGGGCCGAAGGCGCCCAGGAGCCCGGTCGGCAGGCGACCGCCAAGGTCATGCTGCGCCTGACGCCCGGCGTGCACGCCCACACCCACGAGTTCATCGCCACGGCCCATGAGGACCAGAAGTTCGGTCTCTCCATGGCGCCGGGCACCGCGGAGGACGCGGAACTGCGCGGCATCGACCCGGCTCTGTCCGCGGCGGAGCAGGCCGTGGACGCGGCCGTGGCGCTGGAGGGCATCGAACTCCTGGGCCTGCACTGCCACATCGGATCGCAGATCTTCGAGGCGGACGGCTTCGCGGTCGCGGCCAGGAAACTGCTCGCGTTCCACGACGCGATGCAGCGCAAACACGGGATCGTCCTGCCGGAGATGGATCTCGGGGGAGGCCACGGCATCGCCTACACCCCCGTGGACACCCCGCGCCCGGTGGCCGAGATCGCGCAGGCCCTGGCCGGCGTCGTGGGGGACACCTGCCGCGAGCTGGGCATCGCGTGCCCGCGCATCTCGATCGAGCCCGGACGGGCGATCGTGGGCAGCACCACCTTCACGTTGTACGAGGTCGGCACTCGCAAGACCGTCCAGGTCGAGGCGCCGGACGACGCGGAGCGGACGTACCCGCGGCGCTACGTCTCGGTCGACGGCGGCATGAGCGACAACGCCCGCCCGGTGCTTTACGACGCCGATTATTCGGCCGCCCTGGCGAGCCGTTCCTCGGATGCTCCCGCCCAGTTGTCCCGAGTGGTGGGCAAACATTGCGAGAGCGGGGACATTGTTGTTAAAGATGTTTACCTGCCCTCGGATGTCAGGGCCGGTGATCTCCTGGCGGTGCCGGGCACCGGCGCCTACTGCTTGGCACTCGCGAGCAACTACAACTACCTGGCACGTCCGGGAGTGGTCGCGGTCTCTGACGGGACCGCCCGGTGGATCATTCGTGGGGAAACCGAGGAAGACCTCTTGAACCGAGACATGGGAGCCGGACAGCTGTGAACACCGACGTTGTGAACACCGACGTGAAAGACACCAGGACCCTCAAGGTCGCGCTTCTGGGCTGCGGCAACGTGGGATCTCAGGTGGCCCGCATCCTCCTCGAGGACGCCGAGACCCTGGCCGCCCGCACCGGCGCCCGTCTGGAGCTCGTCGGCATCGGCGTCCGCACCATCGACGCGCCCCGTGACGTCGAGCTTCCCCGGGAGCTCTTCACCACCGACTCCGAGTCCCTCGTGGCCGACGCCGACCTCGTCATCGAGCTGATGGGCGGCATCGAGCCCGCCCGCAGCCTGATCCTGTCCGCGGTCCGCCACGGCGCGTGCGTGGTCACGGGCAACAAGGCTCTGCTCGCCCAGGACGGCCCCACCCTCTACGAAGAGGCGGACCAGGCGGGCGTGCAGCTCTCGTATGAGGCCGCCGTCGCGGGGGCCATCCCGATCCTGCGTCCCATCCGTGACAGCCTCTCGGGTGACCGCATCACCCGGGTGCTCGGCATCGTCAACGGCACCACGAACTTCATCCTGGACCAGATGGATTCCACGGGCGCCCAATTCGAGGATGCCCTGGCGGAGGCGCAGCGCCTCGGATACGCCGAAGCGGATCCGACCGCGGACGTGGAAGGCCACGACGCCGCGGCCAAGGCCGCGATCCTCGCCTCGCTGTCCTTCCACACCCGGTTCTCCCTCGACGACGTGTACTGCGAGGGCATCACCAAGGTGAGCGCTGCGGACATCGCCGCCGCCAAGGACGCCGGATTCGTCATCAAGCTGCTCGCCATCGCGGAGGAGCTGACGGACGACGCCGGAGCCGAGGGCGTCAGCGTCCGCGTCCACCCGACGCTCCTGCCGCGGGAACACCCGCTGGCCGCGGTCCGGGGAGCGTTCAACGCGGTCTTCGTCGAGGCGGAGAACGCCGGCGAGCTGATGTTCTACGGCCAGGGCGCAGGTGGCACCCCGACCGCGTCCGCCGTCCTGGGCGACCTCGTCTCCGCGGCACGTCGGATCGTGCTCGGCGGCCCCGGCCGCACCGAGACCACCACGGGCCATGTTCCGGCGCTGCCCATCTCGGCGAGCCGGACCAGCTACCACGTGGGCCTTCGCGTGGCGGACCAGCCGGGCGTCCTCGCCCGGATCGCTCAGGTTTTCAGTGACAACGGTGTGTCCATCGAACTGTTCCGGCAGAGCATCAGCAGCGCTGATCAGTCCGCCGAACTGCGGATCGTGACCCACCGGGCCAGCGAGGCGGACCTCGCGGCGACCGTCGCATCCATTTCTCAACTGGACGTCGTGCAGGACGTGACGTCCGTCCTCCGTGTGGAAGGTGTCTAAGTGGCTCATCAGTGGCGCGGCGTGATCCGCGAATACGCCGAACGTCTGCCTGTCGACGAGAGCACCAGGGTCATCACCCTGGGCGAAGGCGGCACTCCTCTGGTGCACGCCCAGAAGCTCTCCGAGCTCACCGGCAACACCGTCTACCTCAAGGTCGAGGGCATGAACCCGACCGGCTCGTTCAAGGACCGCGGCATGACCATGGCCATGACGGCCGCCGTGCAGGCCGGAGCGCAGGCCGTGGTCTGCGCCTCCACCGGCAACACCTCGGCGTCCGCCGCGGCCTACGCCACCTCGGCCGGTCTTCGCTGCGCCGTCCTGGTCCCCGAGGGCAAGATCGCCATGGGCAAGCTGTCCCAGGCCATCGCCCACGGCGCCACACTGCTGCAGGTGGACGGCAACTTCGATGACTGCCTCGAGATCGCCCGCAAGCTGAACGAGGCGTACCCGGTGTTCCTGGTGAACTCCGTCAACCCGGCCCGCATCGAAGGCCAGAAGACCGGCGCCTTCGAGGTCGTCGACGCTCTGGGTGACGCCCCCGACATCCACGTGCTGCCCGTCGGCAACGCCGGCAATATCAGCGCGTACTGGAAGGGCTACAAGGAGTACGCGGCGCCGTACCAGTCTGCGACCGCCGGCGAACTGGCCGCCGTCGCGACGCGCACCCCCGCCATGTGGGGCTTCCAGGCGGCCGGCGCGGCGCCGTTCGTGGCCGGACACCCGATCACCCACCCCGAGACGATCGCCACCGCCATCCGGATCGGCAATCCCGCTTCCTGGGACACCGCCGTCGCCGCCCGTGACGAGTCGGGCGGCCTGATCGAGGCCGTCACCGATGAGGAGATCCTCGCCGCCCACCGCTGGCTGTCCAGCAAGGAAGGCGTCTTCGTGGAGCCCGGCTCCGCCGCAGGTGTCGCCGGTCTGATCAAGAAGCATGCCGCGGGCGAAGTCCCCACCGGCAAGACCATCGTCATCACCGTGACCGGTCACGGCCTCAAGGACCCCCAGTGGGCCCTCCGCACCGAGGACGGCAGCGACGTCTCCCCGGTCAAGGTGCAGAACGACGTGGTCTCCGTGGCCGCGGCCCTCGGCTTCGAGGGCTAGGTCTTGGCTCACCATCACGACGGCGGTGCGGCGTCTCTCGCCGCACTGCCGTCCGGTCTTTCCGTCACCGTCCGCGTCCCGGCGACGAGCGCGAACCTCGGCCCCGGCTATGACAGCCTCGGCCTGGCCGTCCAGCTCTTCGACACCGTGACGGTCGAGACCCTCGACTCCGGCGCCCTCGAATTCACCCTCACGGGTGAAGGCACGGAATCCGTGCCCCGGGACGGCAGCCACCTGGTGGTCCGTTCTCTCGAGTCCGCCCTGGCCCAGCTCGGGTACCGGCACCAGGGTCTGCACCTGAGCGCGGAGAACGTCATTCCCCACGGACGCGGACTGGGAAGCTCGGCGGCCGCCGTCGTGGCCGCCGCTCTCGCAGCCAACGGCCTGGTGCCGGAGGAGTCCCGCCGCGGGCTGGACTGGGTCCTGCAGTTCACGAGCGAGCTGGAAGGGCATCCGGACAACGTCGCCCCGGCGATCTTCGGCGCCCTCGCCCTCTCCTGGCAGGAAGGGTCGGAGTTCCGCAGCGCCCGCGCGGAGGTGCACGCGGATGTGGTCCCCGTCGTCGCGATTCCGGATTTCGAGCTCTCCACGGAACTCGCCCGGACGCTCCTGCCGGCCCGGATCGACCACCACGCCGCGGCCATGAACTCCGGCAGGGCGGCGTTGCTCGTGGCGGCGCTGACGTCACAGCCGGATCTGCTCGTGCCGGCGACGCGGGACTATCTCCACCAGGATTACCGCGCCACGGCGATGCAGCCCAGCGCGGATCTCATCGCCGAGCTGCGCGAACGCGGCCATGCCGCCGTCGTCTCCGGAGCCGGTCCCACGGTCATGACCCTCGCCCGTTCGACGGCAGAGGCCGCCGAGGTGGAGGAATTCATCCGGCAGCGGGAATCGGCAGCGGTGTCGTGGCGTGTTCTGCGACCGGCCGTAGACCGTGAAGGTGCTAAAGTGGAAGTGCATCCGCGGTAAATCCGCAGTGGATGCCACTTTTTGCGCGCGGGGAATCCACCCGCGGATCCTCTTCTTGGACCGTGTGTTTCGCGCGGCAAATTCCTTGCAAAAACTCGTGCATCGCCCCATTGCGCGGTCATGAGCAGCCCAGGATGATCTGAAGGCCTGTGCTGTCAACCCAACCGTCCGGCTCCAGCCCGGACGCCATCGAGGGGGAAGGATCCTTCGTGACTGAAACCACTGTCCTGACTACGGATGTGGACAAGACAAGCTCCGCTGCACCGGCAGCGAAGAGCGGCGGCCTGGCGGGCCTCAAGCTCGCCCAGCTGCAGGCGCTTGCCAGCCAGCTCGGCATCTCCGGGAGTTCCCGGATGCGCAAGGGCGACCTCGTGACCGCCATCTCCGACCACCAGCGCGGTTCCTCCGTGGCCGATCGTCCCGCCAAGGGCGAGGAAGCCGCCAAGGCGCCTGCCACCACCAAGGCGACCGCCGCCAAGACCTCCTCCGCCAAGGCCGCCGCGCCGCAGGCCGAGGCCACGTCTGAGGCCAAGGCCGATGCTCAGCCCGCTTCTTCCGAGCAGGAGTCCTCCGCGGACGCCGCGCCGGCCCGGAGCCGCACCCGCGGCCGCTCCCGCCGCGCGGGCAGCGACGGCGTCGTCGCCGCGTCCGAGACCGCTGCGGAGACCGCACCCGCCGAGACGGCCGCTCCGGCCGCCGAGCAGCGCTCCGAGAACGCTGACAACGCCTCCGGCGAGCAGGGTTCCGAGCGCCGCAACACCCGCACGCGCAACCGCAACCGTCGTGCCGAAGGCGGCGAGAACGCCGGTGAGCGTTCCGAGACCCCGTCCGAGACCGCCGAGGCCTCGTCCGAGCAGGGCGACGTCCGTGACGGCGAAGGCAACCGCCGCAACCGTCAGCGCTCCGAGCGCGGCCCCCGCAACGGTGAGGGCAACGGCCAGAACAACGGCAACCAGCAGGGCGCACGCCAGCAGGAGAGCCGTCAGCAGGAGACCCGTGGTGACGAGGAAGAGGGCGGAAACCGCCGGAACCGTCGCAACCGCCGTGACCGCAACGAGCGGAACGACCGCAATGACCGGAATGATCGCAACGACCGCTTCCGCGATCGCAATGAGCGCCGCCGTGGCCGCAACCAGGGCCCCGAGGTGGACGACACCGAGCTGAGCGATGACGATGTCCTGGTGCCCGTGGCCGGCATCCTCGACGTCCTGGACAACTACGCGTTCATCCGCACCTCCGGTTACCTGCCGGGCCCGCAGGACGTGTACGTGACCCTCAACCAGGTCCGCAAGTACAACCTGCGCAAGGGCGACGCCGTCGTCGGCGCGATCCGCGCTCCCCGCGAGGGCGAGAACAACAACCAGCAGAACAACCGCCAGAAGTTCAACGCTCTGGTCCGCGTCACGAGCGTCAACGGCCTGCAGCCGGAGGAGCTCAAGAACCGCGTCGAGTTCAACAAGCTCGTTCCGCTCTACCCGTCCGAGCGCCTGCGCCTGGAGACCGATCCCAAGAAGATCGGCCCGCGCATCATCGACCTCGTGGCTCCCATCGGTAAGGGCCAGCGTGGCCTGATCGTCTCCCCGCCGAAGGCCGGTAAGACGCTCATCCTGCAGTCGATCGCGAACGCCATCACCACCAACAACCCTGAGGTCCACCTCATGATGGTTCTGGTGGATGAGCGTCCGGAAGAAGTCACCGACATGCAGCGCACGGTGAAGGGTGAGGTCATCGCCTCCACCTTCGACCGCCCCGCTGATGACCACACCACGGTGGCCGAGCTTTCCATCGAGCGCGCCAAGCGTCTGGTGGAGATGGGCAAGGACGTGGTGGTCCTCCTGGACTCCATGACCCGCCTGGGCCGTGCCTACAACCTGGCCGCGCCGGCTTCCGGCCGCATCCTCTCCGGTGGTGTCGACTCCGCCGCGCTGTACCCGCCCAAGCGGTTCTTCGGCGCAGCCCGCAACATCGAGAACGGCGGCTCGCTGACCATCCTGGCCACGGCCCTGGTGGAGACCGGCTCCAAGATGGACGAGGTCATCTTCGAAGAGTTCAAGGGCACCGGCAACATGGAGCTCCGCCTGTCCCGCCACCTGGCGGACAAGCGCATCTTCCCGGCCGTCGATGTCAACGCGTCCAGCACCCGTCGCGAGGAGAACCTGCTCTCCGCTGACGAGGTCAAGATCATGTGGCGTCTGCGCCGCCTGCTCTCCGGCCTCGAGCAGCAGCAGGGCCTGGAACTGCTCACGAGCAAGATCCGTGAGACGCAGAGCAACGCCGAGTTCCTGCTCCAGGTGCAGCGCACCACCCTGGCTGCAAAGTCGGAGAACGACAAGTAGCTCCTGACGGGGATGGGACCGGCCACACGCCGGTCCCATCCCCGTTTGCCGTCTCCCGATAAACTGGTGACCAGGTCGAAAGAGGTTTAGAACATGTTTGAGTCCGTCCAGGGTCTGCTCGACGAGCATGCCGCGATCCAGGCGCAGCTGAGCGATCCCGCCGTCTACGCGGACCAGTCGCTGGCCCGCAAACTGGGGCGTCGTTCCGCGCAGCTCAACGGCATCGTGGAGGCGTACAACATCTGGCGCGGACTCACCGATGACCTGGAAGCCGCCCGTGAGATGGCCGCCGAGGATCCCGACTTCGCCGAGGAGGTCGCCCAGATCGAGGAGAAGCTGCCGGCTGCGCAGGAGAAGCTGCGCCGTCTGCTCATTCCGCGCGATCCCGACGACGCCCGCAACATCATCATCGAGGTCAAGGGCGGCGAAGGCGGTGAGGAGGCCGCGCTGTTCGCGGCCGACCTGCTCCGGATGTACACCCGCTATGCCGAGTCCCGTGGCTGGAAGACCGAACTGATCTCCGCCAACGAGTCCGATCTCGGTGGGTACAAGGACGCTCAGATGGCCATCAAGGGTTCCTCCAATGACCCCGCGGAGGGTGTCTGGGCCCGTCTGAAGTTCGAGGGCGGCGTGCACCGCGTGCAGCGCGTCCCCGCGACCGAATCCCAGGGGCGCATCCACACCTCGGCCGCCGGTGTGCTGGTGTTCCCGGAAGTGGACGAGCCCGAAGAGATCGAGATCCTCCAGAACGATCTCAAGATCGATGTCTATCGGTCCTCCGGCCCCGGTGGACAGTCCGTGAACACCACGGACTCCGCCGTCCGCATCACCCACCTGCCCACGGGCATCGTGGTGGCGATGCAGAACGAGAAGTCCCAGCTGCAGAACCGTGAGGCCGCCATGCGCGTGCTCCGGGCCCGCCTTCTGGCGCACCAGCAGGAGCAGCTCGACGCGGAGAGCGCCGAACACCGCAAGTCGCAGATCCGGACCATGGACCGCTCCGAGCGCATCCGCACGTACAACTTCCCGGAGAACCGCATCGCGGATCACCGCACCGGGTACAAGGCGTACAACCTGGACGCCGTCATGAACGGCGACCTGGAGCCGGTCATCCAGTCCGCCATCGAGATGGACGAGCAGGCACGCCTGGACGCCATCGGCGAGTAGCGGAACACCGTGTACGACGACGACGCGCTGCGCCCCGGCGCGCCCCTGGCCCCTGCGGTCCGGGCCGCCGCGGCCGTGCTCACCGCGGCGGGCGTGCCGAGTCCGCGCCGGGACGCCGAGCTGCTCCTGGCGCACACCCTGGGCCTCGACCTCAAGGAACTGCAGCACGCGGTCCTCATGGGATCGCGTGTCGTCCCGGAGGAGTTCGAGCGACTCGTGGAGCAGCGCGCGGAGCGCATTCCACTCCAGCACCTGACCGGGGTCGCCTCCTTCCGGCACCTGGAACTCTCTGTGGGCCCGGGCGTGTTCATCCCCAGGCCTGAGACCGAGACCGTGGTTCAGTGGGCCGTGGACCGGTGTGCCGAGCTGCGGGCCGACGGGGTCGTGGCACCTCTTCTGGTGGACCTCGGCACGGGTTCGGGAGCCATCGCGGCTTCGCTGGCACATGAGGTGCCGGGTTCGCGCGTGCATGCCGTCGAGCTGAGCCCTCTGGCGATCGCCTGGGCCGAGCGCAACACGCGGCCGCACGGCGTCGAGCTTCATCAAGGCGATCTGCGGGACGCGCTGCCGGAACTGAACGGCCTGGTGGACATGGTGGTGTCGAATCCGCCCTACATCCCGAGTGAAGCGGTGCCCCGCGAACCCGAGGTCGCCGAGCACGACCCCGAGATGGCGTTGTACGGCGGGGGAGTGGACGGCATGGAGCTGCCTCTCGCCGCTGCCGCCAGCGCTGCGCGTCTGCTCAGGACCGGCGGTTGGTTCATCATGGAGCACGCCGAGGTGCAGGCGCCGTGGCTCGCCACGCGTCTGGGCCAGGACCCCGCCTGGTCCGACGTGACGACCCACCAGGACCTCAACGGCCTGGACCGCGCCACGTCCGCCCGTCGCAATTGAGGCGGACACCGGGCCGGACCCCTCTGCCGGAGGTGGGACACGGCACGGACTCTGGATCTGAAAAGAGATGGGAGAATGTCAGCGTGACTTCTAGCTACGACTGCTCAACGGAAGAAACCCGCTTCGAGGGACTGGCGCACGCCCAGCGAGCCATCGCCGAACAGCAGTGCATCGTCTTCCCGACGGACACGGTGTACGGGATCGCCGCGGACGCCTTCTCCCCGCTGGCCGTCCGTCTCCTGCTGGCCGCCAAAGGCCGCTCCCGGACCATGCCTCCGCCCGTGCTCATCCCGCGCGTTCAGACCATGGACGGGCTCGCAGTGGACATCGGCGACGACGCCCGGAAGCTCGCCGAGAAGTTCTGGCCCGGCGCCCTCACCTTGATCCTGCATGCCCAGCCGTCCCTGGAATGGGATCTGGGCGAGACCAAGGGGACCGTCGCACTGCGCGTCCCGGATGACGAACTGGCCCTCGAGATCCTGGCCCGGACCGGCCCTCTGGCCGTGTCCTCGGCCAACCGGAGCGGCCAGCCGGCGGCGCAGACGGCTGCCAACGCCCAGGAGCAGCTCGCCGAATCGGTGGAGGTCTACCTCGACGGCGGGCCCCGTCCTGCCGAGTCCGACAGCGACGACGTCGCCCTGCCGTCCACGATCGTGGACTGCACCGGCAGCCGCGCCCGCGTGGTGCGCCAGGGTGCGATCGCTCTGGAAGATCTCCGCGACGTCGTCCCGTCGATCCTGGCCTTCGGCCAGGAGGTCCCCGTCTGGCAGCCCGGCGCCGACAGCGCGCTGAACGGCGCGGACGCCGCGACTGACGCGGACGCCGTGACGGACGAGGCCGAGACGGCCGAACAGACCGACGCCCCGGAGACTCCCGCCGCCGACGGGACGGACGAGGCCGTCGCCGCGACCGAGGCGACCGACGTCACGGAGGGGTCTGACTCCGCTACCGCTGAAACGCCCGCTGATGTGGCTGCCGCCCCGGCCGTGGCCACTGAAGAGGAAGCCTCAACGTCCGACGCCCCAGCCGGCCTCCCCACGGACGACACGGCACACTCCACCGGGACCGACCGGATCCCCGGACAGCAGGAACCGGGTAAGGACGCCTGAGTGAAGCGCGAGAGGGTCCCTCTGCTCGGCGTGGAGGTGACCCCCTGCACCGCCACGGAGCTCCTGGAAGAGCTCGGACGGCTCGTGTCCGACGGCGGCACCCACACCGTGGCGGGGCACAATCTGCACAGCGTCACCCTCTGCCTGTCCGATCCGGATTTCGCGGCGTTCTATGACGAGAGCTCCGTGGTCCTGATGGACGGCGCGCCGGTCGCGAAGCTCTGGGCACGGGCCCATGGGCCGGCCTCAGGCGCGGGGGAGTACCGTCTCGGCACCACCGACTGGCTGCACCGGATCGGTGAGGTGCCCGGTCTGGACCGTGTCGCCGTCCTGGGCGCGGGTGCGGAGGCCAATGACGCCGCCGTGCAGGAACTGGCCCGAAGGCTTCCTGACGCCCGGGTGGAGGGCATGTCCGGTGAGAACTGGGGGCCGGAGGCCGAAGCCCGGGCCGCGGCGTGGCTCGGGGGATTCCGCCCCCAGCTCGTGCTCGTCGGCCTCGGCATGCCCCTGCAGGAACAGGTCATCGGCCGTCTGGCCGCTCAGGGCCTTCCCGCGGTGTACTGCGCCGTGGGTGGCGCGATCGAACAGACCGCCGGTCTCCAGCGCCTGGCTCCCCGGTGGATCGGACGCCTCGGATTCGAGTGGGCCTACCGCTTGCTGTTCCATCCGCGCAGGGTCGCCTACCGCGTGTTCGTCGAACCGTGGAAGCTCGCGTGGCTCCTGGCCCGGCGCAAGTTCCGGGGCTGATCCGTGCCCTCTCGGCGCGGCACGGATCGCGCCCGGATCAGAACTTCTGCTGGTCCAGCGGTGCGAAGCCCTTCTCCCGCAGCCCGAGCGAGAACGCCCGCAGCCAGCCCAGATACCCCTTGAGGTCGCCGCGGCGCAGGAAATACACGGTGTAGCCGCCGACGTCGGCCACGAATGACTTCACCCGCTTGTAGCGGCGGATGAGGTACCCCCGGTTGCGGTAGTAATAGAAGCGCTTGAACGCGGTCCCGGGCACGATCACGTGCCAGCGCGCTCCGAAGACGTGCTGCGTCTCGTCCTCCGCCGCCGGGTGGCTGATGGCGGCCGTGGTCACCGTGCCGAACCGGATCCCGGCCTTGCGGAGCCGGATGGTGAAGTCGACCTCGTCGCCCCGGATGAACAGCCGGATGTCCGGGAAGCCTACGCGGAAGAACACGTCCGAGCGGATGAGCGCCCCGTTGAAGAAGTGCCCGTCGTCGGGGATGAAGCCCAGTCGTTCCACCTCCGAACGCTCATGGGTGACCTTGCCGTCCAGGCGGAAGAAAAACGAGAGTCTGCTGGAGTCCTGCGGTGACACGACCAGGGGCACGACGGCGTCGAGTCCTCGCGCTTTGGCCTCCCGCACCAGGGTGGCCAGGCAGTCCTCGCCGAGCGGGACGGCGTCGTCATCCATCATCCAGACCCATTCGGCGCCGCTGGCGACGGCCTTCAGCGCGGCCAGGGCGAAACCGCCACCGCCTCCGAGATTCGCCTCGGACCGGATGTAGTCCACCCGGGGATGCCGTGCGGCGATGTCGGAGGCCGGCCGGGTGCCGCTGTCCACCAGGCAGATGCTGGTGATCGGTGCGCTCTGAGCCGTCAGTGAACCGAGGAGGACCTCGAGGTCGTCGGGACGGTCGAAGGTCACCGCCGCCACGGCAACGGTCGGATTCATTGTGTTCCTCTCAGGGTGTTCTGCCACGTCGCCGTGTCACCACTTGGTATGGTGAAACCCGCAACCACGTCACGGACTGAGTATCCTGACTACCGTCAACCTTATTACGTGGTCCGGTCGCCGTCGGGACGGTGCAACGCAGGACACCGCGGATCCGACGATCCCATGAGAGCAGGATCAGTGCAGAAGAACAACCGACGCGGAAGCGGGGACCTCGTTCCCACTCACGCATCGCGGGGCCGTTCCGCATGATCATGTACTCCCTCATGGCGCTCACCGCCATGGTCGTCTCCTACTTCGCCACGTGGCTGGCCAGATCGCTGGGCAACCGGTACGAGCTCTTCACACCGATCCGCCTCCGTGACCAGCACACGAAGCCGGTGCCGCGGCTCGGCGGCCTGGGGATCTTCGCCGGTGTCCTGGTGGCGCTCCTGGTGGCCAGCCAGTCCTTCTTCGTCAAGGACATCTTCAAAGGCAACGCCTCGCCGTGGGGGGTGCTCGCGGGAGCCGCCGTGATCGTGCTGGTCGGACTTCTGGACGACCTCATCGACCTCAAGTGGTGGATCAAGCTGCTGGGGCAGTTCGGCGCCGGGCTCGTCGTGGCCGTCTGGGGTGTGCGGATGACGGTCATCCCGTTTTTCGGGGAGCCGATCCATCTCACGTCCTACCCCCTCAGCGTCGCGGTGACGGCCTTCCTGATCGCCGTCACCATGAACGCCCTGAACTTCATCGACGGGCTGGACGGCCTCGCGGCGGGTGTCTCGATCATCGGCGGCTCGGCCTTCTTCCTCATGGCGTATTGGGTGCACCGCAATGCCGTGCTCCTCGACTACTCGGACCTGGCCACCCTGCTCACGGCTGTGATCGTGGGGAGCTGCCTGGGCTTCCTTCCGCACAACTGGTATCCGGCGCGGATCTTCATGGGGGATTCCGGCGCCATGCTGATCGGACTGCTCATGGCCTCCGCCGGTATCGTGGCCACGGGTCAGGTGGGATCCGGGCTGTACGAGCGGGTCAACGGCCTGCCCACCGTGCTGCCGCTGCTGCTGCCCTTCATGGTGATGGCCGTCCCGCTGCTGGATCTCATCTCGGCGGTGGTGCGGCGCACTGCACGCGGCCGGTCGCCGTGGGCCGCCGACCGTGGACATCTGCACCACAAGCTCCTGGACCTCGGGCATTCCGACCGCTCGGCCGTGCTCCTCATGTACGCGTGGACCGCCGTCCTCGCCTACGGCTGCGCCGCGATGGCGTTCTTCCCGTGGGGGACCGTGGTGACCGTGGTGCTCATCCTGTGCGCGATCCTCACCGCGATGACGCTCAAGCCCCGCCTCGCGCGCTCCGCCGACGACTCCTGAGGCACCGGTCATAGCCTGACGGCTATCTTCGGCGCTGAACGGCTGACGAGCACTCTTCGCGCCCCGCCTTTCCAGAGCATCAACTGGCCAGTGATGGGCTCAAGATCACCCGTGCGTGTTCGCCACAGAAGGATTCCGGGCACTCCGTCCATCGTCAGATCGTGCTGTCGTAACTGCAGGCACTCCGCGAAAGACTCCTTTCGGAAGTCTCTTGACAAAACGCTCGATATCCAATTGACTCACCTTGTCAGTCGTAAGTGAGGCGTAACACTTAGTGAGAGGCAATGTGATGAAACGGATGATTTCCGCACTGGCAGCCACAGCGATGCTCTGTCTGGCAGGAGTGGCGGTGGCGGAGCCGGCGCAGGCGGTTCCCACCGGCCCGAACAGCGGTCCTTGCGGCCTGCAAGGCGTCTATGACGTGGTGGCGGGCAATTTCGCCGACTACCGGCATTGTGGATCCGCGTCGGTCTGCGTTCACATCGACTACTGGGTCGGCTCCGGGGTCGAGAAGGCATGGCCGGGCGGCAACAGGTTCTACGGAGCGGCTTGGAACAAGATCACCAACGTCTATTACGTACCGGGCAGCTGCTGACCACATGATGTCTGGGAGAAGGGCTGGGCGCCAGAGGCGTTCAGCCCTTCTCCTTTCAGGGGCGAGCTGATGGGCGAGGCCCTCAGCCGTTGGCTCGTTTCTATCTCGTGTAGAATTGATAGGACGGAGGCACCCTGCCGATTCCGTTCCATTCCTATCGACCGCTAAGGCCGCCATGTCTGCATCCTCGCCCCGCCCTTCCAGGGCTTCTCGGCGTCGGACGACGACGGCGGGCGACCCCGGATCGCTCTGGCTCCGCCTTCTGGCGCTCAGTTCAGCAGCGGCCGCCGCTGGTCTCCTCGTCACCGCGGTCATCGCCGCGGTGCTGAACGGGGGACTGGGCGCCCTGTCCGTGCTCTGCGGCGGCGCACTGGTGATCGTCTTCTTCGGGATCTCCCTGCTCGCTGGCCACTTCGTCGGAAGAAACAACCCGTCCGGGGCCGTCGGGCTCATGGCGGCGCTGTACTTCGTGAAGGTCGTCGTGTTCGGCGTCGTGTTCCTGGTGTTCCGCGCTCCGGCGTGGCTGCATGGCCGGTGGTTTGTTACAGCGGCGGTCGTGACGGTCATTCTGTGGCAGATCGCGGAACTCTACGGTTTCTCGCGCGCACGACTCCTCATCTTCAACGAACGTTCACAGGCCGCTGATCAGGGCAAAGGTCCCGCCGATGCACCAGAAGGCGGTCGCTGACATGGTCAAAGATTCGAAGAACACGAAAGCTGCCGAGCCGACCGATGCTGGCGACGGTGGATACAACGCCGGGATGGCAGTCTTCAGCTACATCGTCGGCGGAATCGTGGTCTGGAGTTTGATAGGCTGGGGACTGGATTCACTGTGGGGAACGCGCTGGTTGGTGCTCGCTGGAGCCATTCTCGGTGCCGCCGGAGGTTTCTATCTCGTTCAGATGCACGGCTTCTTCAAACATCGTGCCGAGAACCCCGGGCCCGAGCCTGGGAAGCCCCACAAGCCTTCCAAATAATTTCACAGGGGGATCCGCTCTCAGAGCGAGCACGCCCCGCCACATGCCCAACGATGGACACTGCAGAGAGGAAACGCGTTGTTCGCGCTTACGCTCCCCGCTCAGGATTCGGGTTCTTTCAACCCGCCTGGTATTGATGAAATGCACCTCCCGGCGATTCTGCCTTGGGGGGCGGCGGACGGTTTCTCCAAGCAGATGCTTCTGGTGATCCTCTCCGTGGTCATCATCGCGGCCTTCTTCCTGGCCGCCGCCCGCAAGGGCAAGCTCGTCCCCGGAAAGCTCCAGTTCGCCGGTGAGACCGCCTACGGTTTCGTCCGCAACAGCATCGCCAAGGACATCATCGGCGGCAAGGACTTCCTCAAGTACGTCCCGCTGCTGTTCAGCCTCTTCTTCTTCATCCTCGTCAACAACATCTACGGTGCGATCCCCGTGATCCAGCTGCCGTCCTTCTCTCACGTGGGCGGCGCCTATGTGCTGGCCGGCCTGGTGTACCTGACCTGGATCGTCATCGGCGTCAAGAAGAACGGCATCCGCTACTTCAAGCTGGCAACCGTTCCTTCGGGCGTTCCCTTCTACATCCTGCCGCTCGTGATCCCGATCGAGATCATCTCGAACTTCGTGGTCCGCCCCATCACGCACAGCCTCCGTCTGTTCGCGACCATGCTGGCAGGCCACCTGATCGTGATGATCGCCGGTTCCGGCATCGAGTTCCTCATCTCCCAGGAAAGTGTCCTCCTGAAGGGCACCTCGATTCTGGTTCTGGCCGGCGCGGTGGCCATGTACATGCTCGAAGCGCTGATCATGGTGCTGCAGGCGTACGTGTTCACGCTGTTGACCGCCATCTACATCGAAGGCGCGCTCCACGCCGACAGCCACTGAGGCATCCAAGAATTCCCGGCGACGGGATAGCTCAAACCCCTAAAACAGCCGCTCAGCGGCGACTGAAAGGAAAACAATGCAGGGCAATCTCAACCTTGTTGGTTACGGTCTCTCCGCCATCGGTGGTGGCATCGGCGTGGGTCTCGTCTTCGCCGCCTACATCAACGGCGTTGCCCGCCAGCCGGAGGCTCAGCGCGTGCTGCAGCCGATCGCGTTCCTCGGCCTGGCACTGACTGAAGCTCTTGCCATCCTCGGCCTGGTCTTCGCTTTCGTTCTCTAGTAGAGGCTTCTCCTCACACGCGAAACCAACTACTAGCAGATAAGGACGGGTGAATATGGATCAGCTGATCCTCGCCTCCGGCGACGCCGCTGAAAAGCCCAACCCTCTCATTCCCAATGTCTGGGAAATGGGCGTGGTCCTGGTCGGCTTCCTGGTTCTGCTCTTCATCGTGGTCAAGTTCGTTGTCCCGATGTTCGAGAAGACCTTTGCCGAGCGTGCCGAGGCCATCGAAGGCGGCATCGCCAAGGCCGAGAAGGCGCAGGCGGAAGCCACCGCAGCGCTGGAAGAATACAAGCAGCAGCTGACGGACGCCCGCGCAGAGGCCAATCGCATCCGCGAAGAAGCCCGTGCCGAAGGCGCCCAGATTCTCGCTGAGCTCAAGGAGAAGGCCGCCGCTGAGGCAGCCCGCATCACCGAGCAGGCCCACGTACAGATCGAGGCAGAGCGTCAGGCCGCCGTCGTCTCCCTGCGCAGCGAAGTCGGCAGCCTTGCCACGACGCTCGCCGGGCGCATCGTCGGTGAGTCGCTGGAAGATGATGCCCGCGCATCCCGCGTGGTCGATCGCTTCCTCGCCGATCTGGAGAACCAGAGCGCAGGTGCAGCACAGTAATGGCAGGTGTATCGAGCGAATCGCTGAAGGCGGCTCTGGCCGAGGTGGAGCCCAAGCTCTCCACGGCTCCGCTGTCCCTGGCGAACGAGCTTTTCGGAATCCTCGAGGCGCTTGACGGCTCGGCCGGTCTGCGTCGCGCTCTGACGGACCCTTCGCGCACCGCGGAGGAGAAGTCGGGCCTGATCCGTGGACTTCTGGCCGGCAAGGTCTCGGCCGATGCAGAGCAGATCGTCAGTTCGCTGGCGGCCTCCCGCTGGGCTGACTCCCGTGACATCGGCGATGCGCTCGAAACTATCGCCGCAACCGTGGCGATCGCCGTCGCTGAGTCCAAGGGCGCCGCAGCAGGTCACGGCGCCTCCGGGCTGGAAGCACTGGAGAACGATCTCTTCGCCTTCAACACGGTCGTCGGCGCCAGCCACGAGCTGCAGCGCGCCCTCGTGGAGCCGGCTGCTGCACCGCAGCAGAAGGCGGAACTGGCACGCAAGCTCGTTCCGAGCGCCAGCGAAGAGGCACAGCTCCTCATCCGTCAGGCCGTCGTCGCCCCGCGTGGCGTCAAGCCGGCCAAGCTGGTGGAGCGCTTTGCAGAGTTGGCCGCCAAGCGCCAGGAGCGCTGGATCGCCACGGTGGAAGTGACCCGCCCCCTCACCGAAGAGCAGCAGGCCCGCCTCCAGGCCGGTCTGAACGCGCTCTACGGCCGGGAGCTCAAGGTCAACACCGTCGTGGATCCGGAGCTCATCGGCGGTATCCGCGTCAAGGTCGGTGACGAAGTGGTTGACGCTTCCGTGCTGACCAAACTCGGCGAACTGCGCCGCAAGCTGGCCGGCTGAGCCAGGCAAGCACAACTTACCGACAGAACACCAGGTCATCGTGAGCAGCGATGATCACGAAACAGGAGAGCAGGGACTGCAGATGGCCGAATTGACCATCAATGCCGACGACGTCCGCAATGCCTTGAACGAGTTCGCGGCGTCTTACGAGCCCGGCAACGCCGAGCGCGTCGAGGTCGGCCGTGTGACCACCGCCAGCGACGGTATCGCCCGTGTCGAGGGTCTTCCCTCGGTCATGGCCAACGAACTCCTTCGCTTCGAGGATGGAACTCTGGGTCTGGCCCAGAACCTTGACGTCCGTGAGATCGGCGTGATCGTACTCGGTGACTTCACCGGTATCGAAGAAGGCCAGGAAGTGCACCGCACGGGTCAGATCCTTTCTGTCCCCGTCGGCGACGCGTTCCTCGGCCGCGTGGTTGACCCGCTGGGCCAGCCCATCGACGACCTGGGCGACATCAAGGCTGAGGGCACCCGCGCACTGGAGCTCCAGGCCCCGGGCGTGACCCAGCGTAAGTCGGTCCACGAGCCGATGCAGACGGGTCTCAAGGCCATCGACGCCATGATCCCGATCGGCCGTGGCCAGCGTCAGCTGATCATCGGTGACCGCCAGACCGGTAAGACGGCCATCGCGGTGGACACCATCATCAACCAGAAGGCCAACTGGGAGTCCGGCGACGTCAACAAGCAGGTTCGCTGCATCTACGTCGCGATCGGCCAGAAGGCGTCCACCATCGCCGCTGTGCGCCAGACCCTGGAAGAGAAGGGCGCCCTGGAGTACACCACGATCGTGGCCTCCCCGGCTTCCGACCCCGCGGGCTTCAAGTACCTGGCTCCGTACGCCGGTTCGGCCATCGGCCAGCACTGGATGTACGGCGGCAAGCACGTCCTCATCATCTTCGATGACCTCTCCAAGCAGGCCGAAGCCTACCGCGCCGTGTCGCTGCTGCTGCGCCGCCCGCCGGGACGTGAAGCCTACCCGGGTGACGTGTTCTACCTGCACTCCCGTCTGCTCGAGCGTTGTGCCAAGCTCTCCGACGAGCTGGGCGCGGGCTCGATGACCGGTCTGCCGATCATCGAGACGAAGGCGAACGACGTGTCCGCCTACATCCCGACCAACGTCATCTCCATCACCGACGGCCAGATCTTCCTGCAGTCGGACCTCTTCAACGCCAACCAGCGTCCCGCTGTCGACGTGGGCATCTCGGTGTCCCGCGTGGGCGGTTCCGCTCAGGTCAAGGCCATGAAGAAGGTCTCCGGCACCTTGAAGCTGGACCTCGCTCAGTACCGCGACATGCAGGCCTTCGCCATGTTCGCCTCGGACCTGGATGCGGCTTCCCGCCAGCAGCTGACCCGTGGCGCCCGCCTCATGGAGCTGCTCAAGCAGGGCCAGTACCAGCCGTACCCGGTCGAGAACCAGGTCGTCTCCATCTGGGCCGGCACCAACGGCTACCTGGACGATGTCCCGGTCGAGGACGTGTCCCGCTTCGAGTCCGAGTTCCTCGAGCACCTGAAGCACAGCACGTCCATCCTGACCACCATCGGCCAGACCAACCTGCTGGAGAACGACACGGTCGAGGCTCTGAAGACGGCGATCACCGACTTCAAGCGCGGCTTCTTCGGCGAGGGTCACAGCCAGCTGGTCGGCGCCGGCCACGAAGAGCACGAGGCCATCTCGGGCGACTCCGTGGACCAGGAAAAGATCGTCAAGCAGAAGCGCTAGAGGCAGTCACCCCGGGGCCACCTTCGCGGGTGGCCCCGGGGTACCGCACCGGAGCCTTGGATCCGCTGGATCCTAAGAAAGGACAAGTATGGGAGCCCAGATCCGGGTCTACCGCCAGAAGATCGCCTCGACCACGTCGATGCGCAAGATCTTCAAGGCGATGGAACTGATCGCGACCTCTCGCATCGGTAAGGCACGTGCTCGTGTGGCTGCATCCCAGCCCTACGCCCGCGCCATCACCCGTGCCGTTTCTGCTGTCGCCAGCCAGAGCCAGGTGGAGCACCCGCTCACCACCGAGCCCGCTCAGGTGCGCCGCGCCGCCGTCGTCGTGATGACGGCCGACCGTGGTCTCGCCGGCGCGTACTCGGCGAGTGTGCTCAAGCAGGCCGAAGGCCTGATCGAGCTGCTCCACAGCGAAGGCAAGGACGTCAAGACCTACCTGGTGGGTCGCAAGGCGCAGGCCTACTTCGATTTCCGTTCCCGTCCTTACGCCCGCGTCTGGACCGGCGGCACCGATGCTCCGGAGTTCGCAACCGCTCAGGAGGTCAGCAAGGTCATCCTGGATGACTTCGCCACCGACTTCGAAGAGGGCGGCGTGGAGGAGATCCACGTGGTGTACACGCGCTTCAAGTCCATGGTGACCCAGGAGCCGACCGTCGTCCGCCTCCTGCCCCTGGAGGTCGTGGAAGAGGAGAATACTCCGGAAGCGGAGATCCTGCCCCTCTACGACTTCGAGCCCGAGACCGAGCAGGTGCTGGACTCGCTGCTGCCGCGCTACATCGAATCCCGCATCTTCGCGGCGATGCTGCAGGCCGCAGCGTCCGAGCTGGCCGCCCGTCAGCGTGCCATGAAGTCCGCAGGCGACAACGCGACCGAGCTGATCAAAAAGTACACGCGACTGCGCAACACGGCCCGTCAGGCCGAGATCACGCAGGAGCTCACCGAGATCGTGGCCGGTGCCGACGCACTCGCGTCGTAACCGCCCGACAATCCCGGCGCAGCCTTCGCGGCTGTACCCAAAGCTAGACTTAACACACGCCATCTACTGAGTGAAGTGAGAGAGATGACTGCCACCGCCACCGAGCACGCAGCCACCGCGGCCGGCGCCACCGGTCGTATTGCCCGCGTCATTGGGCCGGTTGTCGACGTCGAATTCCCGGCCGACGCCATCCCGGAAATCTACAACGCCCTGACCACTGAGGTCACCCTCAATGGTGAGACCAAGACCATCACCTTCGAGACTTCGCAGCACCTGGGCGACAACCTGGTCCGCGCCATCTCGCTGCAGGCGACCGACGGCCTGGTCCGCGGCACCCAGGTGTTCGACACCGGTGCCCCCATCTCCGTGCCCGTGGGCGACGGCGTCAAGGGCCACATCTTCAACGTGCTCGGCAAGCCGCTGGACGTCGAAGAGTCCGAGCTCCAGGTCTCCGAGCGCTGGCCCATCCACCGCAAGGCCCCGAGCTTCGCGAGCCTCGAAGGCTCGACCGAGATGCTCGAGACCGGCATCAAGGTCATCGACCTTCTCACCCCGTACATCAAGGGTGGCAAGATCGGCCTGTTCGGCGGCGCCGGCGTGGGCAAGACCGTGCTCATCCAGGAAATGATCACCCGTGTTGCTCGCAACTTCGGTGGCACCTCCGTGTTCGCCGGTGTCGGTGAGCGCACCCGTGAGGGTAACGACCTCTGGGTCGAAATGGACGAGGCCGGGGTTCTGAAGGACACCGCCTTGGTGTTCGGCCAGATGGATGAGCCGCCGGGAACGCGTCTGCGCGTGGCCCTGTCCGCTCTGACCATGGCGGAGTACTTCCGCGATGTGCAGAACCAGGACGTGCTGCTCTTCATCGACAACATCTTCCGCTTCACCCAGGCCGGTTCCGAGGTGTCGACCCTGCTGGGCCGCATGCCGTCCGCCGTGGGTTACCAGCCGAACCTGGCCGATGAGATGGGTCTCCTCCAGGAGCGCATCACCTCGACCAAGGGCCACTCGATCACGTCCATGCAGGCGATCTACGTCCCTGCTGACGACTACACCGACCCGGCGCCGGCCACCACCTTCGCGCACCTGGATGCGACCACCGAGCTCTCCCGTGAGATCGCTTCCCGTGGTCTGTACCCGGCCGTGGACCCGCTGACCTCCACTTCCCGCATCCTGGATCCCCAGTACATCGGCAAGGACCACTACGACACCGCTGTGCGCGTGAAGCAGATCCTGCAGAAGAACAAGGAACTCCAGGACATCATCGCCATCCTCGGTGTCGATGAGCTCTCCGAAGAGGACAAGATCGTCGTGGCCCGTGCCCGTCGTATCCAGCAGTTCCTGTCCCAGAACACCTACACCGCCAAGCAGTTCACCGGCGTCGAGGGTTCGACCGTGTCCATCAAGGACACCATCGAGGGCTTCAAGGCGATCTGCAACGGCGACGTCGACCACATCGCCGAGCAGGCGTTCTTCAACGTCGGTGGTATGGACGATGTCGAGCGTCAGTGGGCCAAGATCCAGTCTGAGACCCGCTGATCATGGCTGAGCTCGACGTTGAGGTCGTCGCGGCGGACCACTTCGTGTGGTCCGGCGCGGCCAAGGTGGTCAACGCCCGCACCAGCGATGGCGCGATCGGCATCCTCCCCGGGCACGCGCCGGTTCTGGCGATCCTGGCGGAAGGTGAACTGTCCATCGAGCCGGTCACGGGCAGCCGCATCCACGTCACCGTGGATGGGGGATTCTTCTCCGTTGACAATGACCGAGTGGTGATCGTGGCTGACAATGCTCAGCTCAACGATTCCGCCGCGGCGTAGGGCTGAATAGTCCGCGCTAGATGGGTGATTCGGTCATTGTCACTCTGGGCATCGCAGCGATCCTCGCGATCATCATCGGTGCTCTGTGCCTGGTAGGGGTGCGCCGCGTCAATCTGCGGCGCGCCCTGGGCACCATCGACGCCTCCATCTGCCTGGCCAACGGCCGCTGGCAGATGGGGGTTTGTCGTTTCCAGGGTTCGGAGCTCGAGTGGTTCAAGATGTTCTCCCTGAGCCCCACGCCGCGCTACAGCTTCGAGCGCAACCAGCTTGATCTGGTCCGACGGCGTGAGCCGGGCGAGGTGGAGTCGTCCAGGATCCAGCCGGGCTCGGTGATCGTGGAGCTGAGCTACGAGGGCCAGGAAGTGCTGCTCGCGATGCGTTTCGACGAGTACACCGGGCTCTCCTCCTGGCTGGAAGCCGGGCCGAGACCGGGACTCAACCGGCTCGACTGAGCATGCGCCCGGGAGCACCTCCCGAGGATGACGAAAGGCCGGGCCGTGGGCCGCTGTGGGATTCTCCACGGCGGCCCACGGCCCGGCCTTCGGCGTCTGTGAGGGTTGCGCGGCTCAGACGAGCCATTCCCCCTGGCGCATGACGCGCTGGAGCCGCAGATCGGCGTCGAGCACCACGACGTCGGCACGCAGGCCGCGGCGCAGGCTTCCCACCTCGTCGTCGAGTCCCAGGACGTCGGCGGGGACAGCGGTCGCCGAGCGGACGGCGTCGGCGAGGGGGACGCCGGCGGCGACGGTCCGCTGGACCACCTGGAGCAGCGTGGCGGTGCCACCCGCGATCGACCCGGTGGCGTCGAGGGTCGCGACCCCGTCCGCCACGGTGACGGGGGAGGGGCCGAGCATATAGTGCCCGTCGCTCAGTCCGGCCGCGGCCATGGAATCCGTCACCAGCAGCACATTCGCGGAACCGACCAGGTCGAAGACGGTCAGCGTGGTCTGGGGGTCCAGGTGCGTGTTGTCGGCCACGAGTTCCACGGCGGCCCGCCCGGCCTGGGCGGCGCGGAGGCACGCCGTCACGGGGCCGGGATCGCGGTGGTGGATGGGGCGCATGCCGTTGAACAGGTGGGTGACGGTCGGTCGGCTCGTGGAACCGTCGAACCCGGCGGCGGCCAGGCCGTCCCGGGCCGCGGCCAGGGAACTGGCGGCGGTGGGGTCGTCGGAATCGGTGTGGCCGAGCGAAGGGACCACACCGTGGGTGGTCAGCAGGTCCACGAGCTCCGCCGCCCCTGGCAATTCCGGGGCGTAGGTCATGGTGCGGAGCTTGCCGTTGGCTGCGAGGATCAGCTCTTCCGCGAGCTCCAGATCCGGGTTCAGCAGGAAGGCCGGGTTCTGCGCTCCGCAGCGGGCCTCGGACAGGAAGGGACCTTCGAGATGGATGCCTTCAAGGAGCCCTTCCTCGGTCAGCCCGACATAGAGCTCGATGCCGTGGAGAAGGTCTTCGCGTGACGCGGTGACCATGCTCGCGAGCAGCGACGTGGTGCCGGCACGGTGCAGGAAGTCGATCGCGGTGCGGGCGGAGTCTTCCTGCCCCGAGGGGAAGTCCCCGCCGTTTCCGCCGTGGCAGTGGATGTCGACCAGGCCGGGGATCAGGATGGCGCCGTCGGGCAGGGGAGTGGGCTCCACGCCGTCGAAGGCCGGGTCTGAGAAGTCCGCTGCGGGCCCGGCATGGACGATCCTGCCGTCCGCGATGGCCACCAGACCGTCGGCGAGGGAGTCGCCGTCGGAGACGATGCGGCCGCGCAGGATGACGCGCTGTCCATCAGGGGAAGAGGTGCTGTCCAGAGGCATGCCATGAGTCTACGGGCAGGACAGCGGGCGGTTGAAGCGTGACCTGCGTGGGGTGGCGCGGGCCCGCCGTTCGGCAAGCAAACGGGAGCCGCGCGGGAGCGGGCGCCTACGGCAGGTGGCTCAGGCCAGGTGCCTCACAACTGACAGCTCAGAACAGGCGGCTCTCCGCGTCGTCCACGCCGCGCATGGCGTCGTAGTCGAGCGTCACGCAGTCGATGCCGCGGTCCTGTGCGAGCACTCGCGCTTGCGGCTTGATCTGCTGGGCGGCGAAGATGCCGCGCACGGGGGCGAGCACCGGGTCGCGGTTGAGCAGTTCGAGGTACCGCGTGAGCTGCTCGACCCCGTCGATGTCGCCGCGGCGCTTCAGCTCGATCGCCACGGTGGCGCCGGCGGCGTCGCGGGCCAGGATGTCGACAGGGCCGATCGCCGTGAAGTATTCGCGGCGGATGAGGCTGTAGCCGGCGCCGAGCAATTCGATCTGCTCGGCCAGAAGACGCTGGAGGTCCGCCTCGACGCCGTCCTTGATCAGCCCGGGATCGACACCGAGGTCGTGGGCGGTGTCGTGGAAGATCTCGTGGATGTTGACGATCAGCCGGTCGTCGGTCTTGGAAGACTGCACCACCCACTGCTCGGAGACCCCGGTCTCGAGCTCGGTGTCCTCGGGGGCCTGGACCCGCAGGGTGGCGGGTGGGCTCATCCAGTTGAGGGGCTTGTAGGAGCCGCCGTCGGAGTGGACGAGGACGGAGCCGTCCGCCTTGACCACCAGGAGGCGCTTAGCCAACGGCAGATGGGCCTTGAGCCGGCCGACGTAGTCCACGGAGCACTGAGCAATCACCAAACGCACGCACAGAACAATACCGGCTCGGGCCGTGATCAGGCGTGCGGGCCACGGCCCTGTGCGCCCCGGGCCGCGCAGGTGAACCTCCTGCGACCCTGACGAACGTCATCTGAACGGCGCGCGAGCGCTCCATGAACTCTTCGCCAGAGGGCCTCCGGACCTCTGGGCAGCCAGGTTACCCGTTGGTAATTTCAGTCTCGGCCCCACCGCCGGGGCCGTCCGCGGGACCTTCGGACCTGAGGGCGCGTCACCGATCAGGAGTCTCCAGACATGCAGCATCATGCCCGCGGGATGCGTTCCCGTCTCGTCCCAGCACTGACCACAGCACTGACCTCGACGCTGGGCATCGCCGCCCTGGTGTTCGGCTCGCTGCTGGCCGGCGCGCCTGCCGCCAGCGCAGACAGTCCCGGCGCCGGTGATCCATGGGTGGTCTCCGTCGGGGACTCCTACATCTCGGGCGAGGCCGGGCGCTGGGCCGGAAACACCAACGGCAGCGCCGGGGCGATCGATGCTCTGGGCGCGAGCGCCTACAACGACAACGCGTCGAACACCGCCGAGACCATCGCCCGGTGCCACCGGAGCCACGCCGCGGAAGTGGGCATCGGGGGAGGGGTGAACAGCCTGAACCTCGCCTGCTCCGGGGCGCGCACCTCGACGTTCACCAATTCGAGCGGCTACTTCAAGCCCGGCCTGGACTTCTACAGCTCCGGCGGTCAGCAGGGCCAGGCCCTCATGCTCCAGAACTTCGCGGCGAACCACAACGTGAAGATGGTGGCGCTGTCGATCGGAGGCAACGATTTCGAGTTCGGCACGATCATGCAGGAATGCGTCACGGACTTCCTGACCTCCTTCAGCTGGAGCCCGAAGTACTGCAAGAACGGCAGCACGGTCGCGACCGCCATGAGTTCCGGCACGGTCGCCGCCAACACCGGCAAGATCGCGACGGCGATGCAGAACATCCGTACCGCCATGCGGAACGCGGGGTACAGCGATGGTTCGTGGACGCTGCTCGTCCAGAACTACCCGTCGCCGCTCCCGGTGAGCGGCGCGATGCGCTACGGCCAGAGCGGCTACACCCGGCAGAACACGGGCGGATGCGGACTGTGGGACGCCGACATCGACTACGCGGCGAACACCCTCCTGCCCACGATCAACGGCGCGGTCTCTCAGGCCGTCGCGCAGAGCGGGCTGAGCAATGTGAAGACCCTGGACGTCACGTCACTCTTCTCGGGCCGGAGGCTCTGCGAGAACACCGTGGGGCTACTGGAGGAGAAGGGGGTGGGGTCCTGGACTCAGGCCGGCGCCGCCGACGCCACCGAGTGGGTCAACCAGATCCGCACCGTCAGCACTGCGAATTCGGACTACTTCGTCCAGGAGTCCCTGCACCCCAACTACTGGGGCCAGCTGGCCCTGCGGTCCTGCCTGCGCCAGGCCTACAACCAGGGCGCTCCGAAGGGCGGCAGCTGCGCACGTTCCGGCACCGGCCTGCTGAGCGGGGAACCCGTCGTCGCGCTGCGCTGACCGGCTTCTTCTGCACGGTTCCGGGCGCGTCCCGGGGCGACACAGCGGCGGCCCGACGGCGACGGCTTTGGCACAATGGAACCATGCCCCGCAGCAACCGTCCCCGCCGTCGTCCCGGGAGCACGCCCACCGGGAGCGGGAAGCGCGGTGCGGCACCTGCTCCGCTCGAAGGGCTGGAGCGCGCGCGGATCGGCATCGACCGGCGGGAAGTGGCCCCGGACGGTGTCTGGATGGTCCGGACGATGACGGCGCTCAGGGCCGGCAAGGAGTACACCTGCCCCGGCTGCCATCGGCAGATCCCGCCCGGACTCGCCCATCTGGTGGTGTGGGAGGAAGACCACCTCTTCGGCGAGCAGGCCGGCATCAACGAACGCCGCCACTGGCACACGCGCTGCTGGACGGGCCGCAGCTACCGGTACCGGTGAATCCCTGCGCTCCGTCACCGGGCGCGACGTCGGGTGGTGCTGACTTAGGCTTGAGACCATGACTGCAGTGCCCTCCGCCTATGACCCCGCCGACCCGGCGACGCTCACCTTCACCGACCCGGGAGGGCCGCAGCCCCTCCGCGCGTCCACGGTTCTTCCGGCCGTGCGGGAGAACATCGAGCTGCGCACGGCGGACGGCCTGACACTGTACGGCGAACTCGCGCTCCCGGCCGACGGGCAGGTCCGTGCCACCCTCATCACGCTCCACCCGCTGCCCACGCACGGCGGGTTCATGGACTCCCACGTCTACCGGAAGGCGTCCTACCGCCTTCCGGCCCTCGCCGGGATCGCCGTGCTGCGTTTCAACACGCGCGGCACCTCCTCACCGCGCGGCACGAGTGATGGCGGGTTCGACGGCGGCGTCTCCGAACGTCACGACCTTGAGGCCGCGGTGCGCTTCGCCGTCGACCGCGGGCTTCCGAGGCTCTGGCTCGTCGGATGGTCCTTCGGCACCGAACTCGCGCTCCGTTACGGCAGCGTCAGCCCGGCCGCCGAGGAGATCGAGGGGGCGATTCTGCTGTCCCCGCCTTTGCACCGCGCTGGCGATGACGATCTCCGCCGCTGGGGCGCGTCCCCTTTGCCGTTGAAGGTCCTGGTCCCGGAGCATGACGATTACCTGCAGCCGGCGGAGGCCGCGCAACGGTTCTCGCTGGTGCCGCAGGCGGACGTGATCGGGGTCGACGGCGCCAAGCACCTCTGGGTGGGGGAGAAGCAGGTGCAGCGGGTGCTCAACGAGATCGTGGCGACCGTGGCGCCGGAGGTTCCCACGCCGCTGCCCACCGAGTGGGCCGGTCCCGCTGCACAGGGACAGTAGCGGCTACTTCGCCGGACGACGAAGGGCCCCACCGCATCAGCGGTGGGGCCCTTCCTGGTCAGACCTGCTGGTTCCTGCCCGGTGCTACTTCCGGTCCTGCTGTGGGACCAGGACTTCCTTGATGAGGAGCATGATCGCGGCGGCGGTCGGAATGGCGATCAGGGCGCCGAGCACTCCGAGAAGGCTGCCACCGGCGATCACGGAGATCACGGCCACCGAACCCGGGACGGACACGGCGCGCTGCATGATGCGCGGCGAGACGAAGTACGCCTCGAACTGCAGATAGGCGAAGTAGCAGATGGCGTAGATGACGGCGGTCTGCCAGCCCATGGTGAAGGACACCAGCGTCACGAGGATCCCCGCGATCAGGCCACCCACCAGCGGGATGAAGGCGAGCAGCGCCACGACGAAGGCGAGCAGGACGGAGAACGGCACGTTCAGGATGGACATCACGATGAACGCGAAGGTGGCGTTCAGGAGGGCCACGCAGACCTGGCCGATCACGTAGTTGCCCACCGAGCGGGTGATCTCCTCGGAAAGCTCCATCACGCGCGGGCGGCGCGAGCGCGGGGCCAGACGGTAGGCGAACGACTTCATGGACGGCAGAGCGGCCAGGAAGTACAGCGTGAGGACGAGGACGATCAACGCGCCGAACAGGCCGTTGGCCACCGAGGTGCCGAAGCCGACGATCCCGCCGAACACGCCACCCACGGCGCTGGAGTCCTTGATGAACTTCTGGATCTCTTCCGTCACACGGTCTTTCAGCCCGAACTGCTCGTTGAGGTTGTTGTAGAAGTCCGAGCGCAGGAAGTCGTTGATCCAGACGGGACCCTGCGTGATGATCTGGTTGACCTGGTCGACCACGGTCGGGATCAAGGTGGCGAAGAAGCCGCCCACCACGGCCAGGAGACCGAGCAGGACGATCACGATGCCCGCCGGACGGGGGACCTTGCGGTTCTCCAGCGTGCGGACCACGGGATCAAGCCCGAGGGCGATGAACAGCGCGGCGATGATCCACAGGATGAGCTGCGTGGTGTGGCTTCCGACGTAGAAGAGCAGCAGTGCCAGCCCGACGCCCACGGTGAGCATGAATCCCAGCAGCACCGGACGCTGCACGGAGAAGCCCTGGCCGGTCGGCTCTGTGAGGTTCGCCTCGTCGTCGCTCGCCTCGGGGAGCGCGAAGTGCGCCCGGGGCAGTGCGCCCGGCACCGGCTTCTTCAGCTGGCCGAAGGCACGCTTGACCCGGCCAAGCAGACCCGTGTCCGCAGCCGCAGCCTCCGGCAGCTTCGCCGCGGCCGCGTCCGCGCCCTCGCGGGAGGCGGGCGCTGCAGGGGTCGGCGCCGGGACGGAGGCGGCGGACTCCGTCTCGGGAGTCGTCTGCTCCGCCGCCTCGGTGGGCGGGGTGTTCTCCGGCTGGTGTTCACTCATGGGGTCTTCCTTGGGTGGTCAGGCGAAATGATGGGCTGGGGCCGGATTCACACTATCAGCGCAGTCCTTTCCTCCCTGCTTCCCAGCCTCAGCGGATACCATGAAAGAGACCATGACCCCGATGTTAGGTGCATTTGTGCGTTTGAAGTCAGCGATCGCCGTCTTTGTCCTGGGACTGGTAGCCCTGTTCCTGGGCATTGGCCAGAAGACCTTCTGGGCTCCGCCCGAGAGGGTGAGCGTTGCGCTCCCTTCCTCGGTGCAGCAGGCCCCGCTCACGGTGGTGGACCCTGCGTTCGCGAAGTTCGGCGACGGCAAGGTCGACCTGGACATCAAGGGTGAAGGCAGCTTCACCGTCGCGGTCGGACGTCCCGACGACGTCGCCGCCTGGGTCGACAAGACCGCTCACAACACCGTCAAGGGCGCGGACGCGGAAGGCAAGGCGCTCGACGTCCAGCACGTCGACGGCGACGCCAAGGCGCCGAACCCGGCCACCGCCGACATCTGGGCGAGCACTCAGTCCGGCAACGGTGAGCTCAAGTTCGCCTGGTCCGCGCCGGAAAAGGGCGACTGGTCGCTGGTGATCGCGAGCGACGGCACCAAGCCCGCTCCTTCTCAGCTCGAATTCAGCTACGCCAATGACACCAGCACCCCGTGGAGCGTTCCGCTCATGGTGCTGGGCGGCCTGCTCATGCTGGGCGCTCTCCTCTTCGCCTTCCTCTTCGGCAAGGGCGGCTCGACGCCGGCCAAGGCCACGGCGGCCGACGGCGCCACGACCTCGGGTGACGCGGACACCGTCGTGGCGGCTCCTGCCTCCGAGGCCTCCGACGCCGAGACGACCGCCACCGAGGAGAAGACCGCGGACATCGCCGAGCCAAAGAACGCCGAGCCGAAGGACAAGCCGTCGGCCTTCCAGCGGATCCCCGCCATCGCCGGCGCGCTCAGCCTGGCGGTGGCCGGTGCGCTGGGAGCAGCGGTCCCCGCTCACGCCGAGAACTCGCCGTCGAGCCCCGCGGCCTCCGACGCCGGGTCCGGCGCGGTGCCGGTCGTGACGGACGATCAGCTGAAGCGCATCCTCGCCAGCACCGCGGACGCGGTCAGCACCGCGGATGCCGCCAAGAACGCCAAGGACCTGGGCGATCGCGCCACCGGTGAGGCGCTCACGATCCGCACGCAGAACTACAAGATCCGGGCCTCGGCCTCGAGCCACCCGGCGGTCGCGCCGGTCGCCGCTCAGAAGCTGCTGACCCAGGTCGTCCCGACCGATCGCGCCTGGCCCCGCACGGTGACCGCCGTGACCCAGGGCGCCAAGAACCCCACGCCGCTGATCCTGACGCTGACCCAGAAGTCGGCCCGGGAGAACTACAAACTCGTGAGCGCGTCGTACCTCCTGCCGGGCAACACCTTCCCCGCGATGAGCGCGGACGGCGTCAAGACGCTGGACGCGAAGAGCGCCAATGGTCTGACCGCGAGCCCCACGGATGCGATCGCGGCCCTCGTGGCGCGTCTGAAGGACCCGAACGGCTCCGCGAAGCTGAAGTTCGGTGAC
Source organism: Arthrobacter sp. Y-9 (assembly GCF_029690065.1). Classification (NCBI taxonomy): domain Bacteria; kingdom Bacillati; phylum Actinomycetota; class Actinomycetes; order Micrococcales; family Micrococcaceae; genus Arthrobacter; species Arthrobacter sp. Y-9. The sequence continues at coordinate 2,345,076 of NZ_CP121463.1, read as the reverse complement.
AACACCTACTTCCAGCAAGCGGAGCAGCAGAAGAAGGACGCGATCGACCCGAAGAACAACGGGGCGAACGTGAAGCCCGGGTTCGACTACAAGCTCCTCGGTCAGCCGGACGCCGTGTTCCAGTCGGACGACGGCGGCGCCGTGGTCGTGGCGGACCTCGAGTTCACCATCACCCTTCAGCCCACCAACGACGGTGACACCGTGGACCTGTCCGACCAGGCCGTGGCTACCCTGGCGGGCACCAAGAAGACGAACAAGAAGGTGACTCAGCACTTCATCGACTCGGTGACGCTGCGCATCCCGCCGGCCGGTTCCAAGGAGAGCTTCACCCTGTTGTCCGCGGACCGTTACCTCACGGGCGTCAAGCTGGGCTGAGCCCGTCCACGCATCGTTTCCCGGCCGGTGAGGTGATCCCTCACCGGCCGATCCCCTAGGAGGACAGTTGCCCCAGGCAGCACAGAACCCATTCGATTCACTCGCCAGTCTTCGCGGTGCGGTCGATCTCTCGGCCCTGAAGGCGCGCGCCCAGGCTCCGGCCCCGGCTCCTCGGGCAGCCGCACCGGCCGCGTCCGCCGCCGACGGAGCGGAACCGTCCGGCGGCGCGGGGTCGTACCGCGCGAACGTCACCGAGGCGAACTTCCAGGACGTGGTGGAGCTCTCCGTCCAGGTGCCCGTGATCCTCGCACTCTGGGCCCAGTACTCGCCGGAGTCGCAGCGCACGCTGAGCCTCGTCGAGGATCTGGTCAATCGGCAGGACGGCACGATGGTCCTGGGCGCGGTCGACGTCGAGGCCTTCCCCGAGATCATGCAGGCCATGCAGATCTCCGGCGTTCCCGCCGCGGTCGCCGTCGTCAAGGGTCAGCCCGTGCCCCTGTTCCAGGGACCGGTGGAGGAGGCGCATCTGGAGGCGCTCTTCACCGAGCTGCTGCAGCTCGCGCAGGCGAACGGCGTGCACGGCCGGATCGGCCCGGTCTCCGGCGCCGGCGCGGAGCCGGCCGAGGCGCCGCTGCCGCCGCTGCATCAGGAGGCCCTGGAGGCCATCGAGTCCGGCGACTACGCCGCCGCCGAACGCGCCTACCAGCAGGCTCTCGACGAGCAGCCCGCCGACCACGAGGCCAAGGCCGGACTGGCGCAGGTGCGCCTCCTGCTGCGTCTCGACGGTCTGAGTGCCACGGACGCCGAGGCTCTGCGCCAGCAGGCCGCAGCAGACCCCGACGACGTCGAGGCCCAGTTGCGTCTGGCGGATCTGGACGTCTCGGGCGGCCACGTCGAGGACGCCTTCTCGCGGATCGTCACCTTCATCGGACGCCACTTCGGACCTGAACGTGAGACCGCTCGGGTCCGCCTGCTGGAGCTCTTCGAGGTGGTGGGCGTCAAGGATCCGCGCGTGGCCGCGGCGCGTCAGGCTCTGGCGAGGGTTCTGTTCTGAGCAGACGCTCGGTGAGCTGACCGTCGGCGTCGCGGGACCGTGACGCCGGGGCCACACGCATGACCGCAGGGAGGGCATTCCGCACGGATGCCCTCCCTGCGGTGTGTCCCGAGGTTTCCGGAGCCGGGCGCGGGGCACCCGCTGGGCGTAGTCAAAGATCGTCCTGAAGTAGCATCCCGGAGCGTCATCACACTTGTTAGCGTGAAATGCATGACTCACTCGCACCCGGAATCCCAGCCATTTTCCCCGGTGGAAGTCCCCAGGACCCCGTCGCACGTTCCGGCCATCGCCTTGCGCGGCCTGGCCAAGCGCTTCGGTGAGAAGATCGCCGTCGACGGCATCAGCCTGGATGTCCCCGTGGGTTCCTTCTTCGGTCTGGTCGGACCCAACGGCGCCGGCAAGACCACCACGCTGTCCATGGCGACCGGACTCCTGCGCCCTGATTTCGGGAGCGCCGAGATCCTCGGGGTGGACATGTGGCAGGACCCGACGGCCGCGAAGAAGCTGCTGGGGACCCTTCCGGACGGTGTCCGCCTGTTCGACCGCCTCAGTGGCGAGCAGCTGATCACGTACTCCGGTCTCCTGCGGGGGATGGACCGGGAGACCGTGGCCGTGCGCGCCCAGGAGCTGCTGGCCGCACTGGACCTCACGACGGACGCCGGCAATCTCGTGGTGGACTACTCGGCCGGCATGACCAAGAAGATCGCCCTGGCCTCGGCGCTGATCCACGCTCCGCGGGTCCTGGTGCTCGACGAGCCTTTCGAGGCCGTGGATCCCGTGTCCTCCGCGAACATCACCGACATCCTGAAGGGTTTCGTGGCCTCGGGCGGCACCGTGGTGATCTCCAGCCACGTGATGGACCTGGTCCAGCGCCTCTGCGACCACGTGGCCGTGGTGGCCGGCGGACGTCTCCTGGCGGCGGGCACCGTGGACGAGGTGCGTGCGGGGCAGAGCCTCGAAGAGCGCTTCGTCAGCCTGGTGGGCGGCCGTCACGAGGGGGAGGGGCTGGCATGGTTGCGACACTCCTGAGGCTCAAACTCCAGATCCTGGGCAACGGGTTCCGCCGCAGTCCGTGGCAGATCGTCGGCCTGGTGCTCGGCGGGCTGTACGGCCTGGGCGTGCTGACGTTCATGGTCATCGGCCTGATCGTGCTGCGCCTGGCGGACGTCGACCTCGCCCGGACCATCCTGGTGCTGGCCGGATTCGCCGCGGTGCTGGGCTGGACCGTGGTGCCGATCCTCGCCTCCGGCATGGACATGACCCTGGACCCGCAGCGGTTCGCCGCCTTCGGCATCCCGCAGCGTGACCTCATGACCGGCATGGCGCTCGCCGGTCTGGTGGGGATACCCGGCCTGCTGACGGCCATCCTGAGCCTGACCACGGTCGTGAGCTGGTGGAGGTCGCCGCTGCAGGTGGTCGCCGCCCTCGTGGGCGCGCTCCTGGGCCTGGCGAGCTGTCTGCTCTATTCGCGGTGTGCCGCCGCCTGGGGCAACAACCTGGCGCAGTCCCGCCGCTACCGGGAGATCGGGACCATTCTGATCTTCATCCCGCTCGTGCTCCTGGGCCCGATCATCAGTGGCGCCGCCCAGGGCCTCCAGGACAACGCGCGGTACCTGCCCGACCTCGCCGCCGCTCTCGCGTGGACCCCCTTCGGCGCCCCCTGGGCCCTGCCCGCCGACGTCGCGGCCGGTGATTACGGCTCGGCCGCGCTCCGGATCCTGATCTGCCTCGCCGTGATGGCATTGGCGGTCTGGCTGTGGAACATCGCCCTGGTGCGGTCCATGGTCAATCCGCCGCGCGCCAGCGGCGCCAAACGAGCGGCCGGCAAGCTCGGCTTCTTCTCGTGGTTCCCGGCGACCCCCACAGGTGCTGTCGCCGCTCGCACGGCCACCTACTGGTTCCGCGATCCGCGGTATTCGGCGTCGCTGATCGTGGTGCCTCTCATGCCGGTGCTTCTGTACTTCATGGGCACGCAGAACGGGAACTTCAGCATGCTGCTGGTGGTGGGCCCGCTCGTGGCATTCCTCATGTCCTGGAGCATCAGTTCGGACGTCTCCTATGACGACACCGCCTTCGCTCTGCACCTCTCCACCGGCACGCCGGGACGCGCCGACCGCTGGGGCCGCGTCCTCGGCTGCTGCATCCTGGCGGTGCCCGCCGTGGTGGTCGTGGTCTTCGCCTCCATCGCCCTCAGCGGGCGGTGGGAACTGCTCGCGGGCATCTTCGGCGCGTCGGCCGGCGTCCTCATGGCGGGTCTGGGCCTGGCTTCGGTCATCTCGGCCCGCTACGTCACGGCGGTTCCGAAGCCCGGGGAGAGTCCGTTCAAGAACCCGCCCGGAGGCAAGGGCCTCACCCTGGCGATCCAAGGCGTCGGCATGCTCGTGCTCCTGGTGATCTGCCTGCCGATGGCCGGGCTGCTGATCGCGGAGCTCGTGACCGGAAACCACCTGTGGGGCTGGATCAACCTCGTGGCCGGAACGGCCTGGGGAGCCTTCCTCCTGTGGTTGGGAGTGCGTCTCGGAGGCCGGGATGTTGAGCGCCGAGGACCGGAACTTTTAGCGCAATTGATTAAAAATAGCTAACTTCACTCACTTTCTATCGTTTTTTGGGGTCGAACTGTATAAGATCGAAGCAGTTCACAGCTCCTGAGTAGGAAATGAGGCCGCAAGAGCATGGAAGTTGTCATCCTCCCCGATGCCGCTCACATCGGTGCCATGGCGGCGGACGCCATCGAGGCGCTCCTGAAGCGCAAGCCGGAAGCGGTGCTGGGCCTGGCGACAGGCTCCTCACCGCTGCCGATCTATGACGAACTCGCCCGCCGCCATGCGGAGGACGGTCTGGACTTCTCCCGGGCGAGCGGCTTCGCCCTGGACGAATACGTCGGTCTGCCGCTGGGTCATCCGGAGTCCTATCGCGAGGTCATCCGCCGTGAGTTCAGCGACCGGGTCAACATCGATCCGGAGAACGTGCACAGCCCCAACGGCGCCGCGCGGGACCTTGCGGCGGCCTGCCAGGAGTACGAGGACGCGATCAAGGCGGCGGGAGGGGTCGACCTCCAGATCCTGGGCGTCGGAACCGATGGGCACATCGGGTTCAACGAGCCCGGCTCCTCGCTGGCCAGCCGGACCCGGATCAAGACGCTCCTGGAACAGACCCGCAAAGACAACGCCCGGTTCTTCCACAGCATCGACGATGTCCCGCATCACGTCGTGACCCAGGGACTCGGCACCATCATGGACGCCCGGCACGTGGTCCTCGTGGCCACGGGCGCCCAGAAGGCGCAGACGGTCCACGACTTCGTGGAGGGACCGGTCGCCGCGATCTGCGCGGCTTCGGTCCTCCAATTGCACCCGCATGCGACGATTCTGATCGACGAGGCGGCCGCCTCCTCGCTGCGCCTCGCGGACTATTACCGCCACGCTTTCGAGAGCAAGCCGGAGTGGCAGGGACTCTGAGTCCAGCCTCCCGCGAAGGGCTCCCAGCAGACGTCCAGACGTCCACCGGGAGCCCTTCTTCGGGTCCGGGCACGGTAGAGTGGATGTCATGACGTTGCCTCCCGATCCTTTTGAGAACGACCCCTCGCGCGAGCTCTCCGGCCCGGGCGGTTCGACCGCGACGATCGAGCGCACCGAGCAGCGCGAACAGGTGGAACCGGGCGATCATGAGCGCTTCTCGCACTATGTGCGCAAGGAGAAGATCATGGAGTCCGCGCTGACGGGCGAGCCTGTCATCGCGCTCTGCGGCAAGGTCTGGACCCCGGGCCGTGACCCGCAGAAGTTCCCCGTGTGCCCCACGTGCAAGGAGATCTACGAGGGCCTCCGTCCGGGCAAGGACGACGACGGCGCCAAGTAGCGCCTGCCCTTCCGCGCCGTGCGCGCGGGTTTCCTGACGGCCCGGCCGGGTGCCGCCGCGCTCCGGCGTTCACCACGGCCCGGCATTGCTTCTTCCGCTGACGACCGACGACCCTAGCGAGGCTCTTTTCCCCATGACTGACACGCTCTTCGGCGGCCCCACCCTCCCACCGGCCTACCCCGAGCGTGCCGCCTGGGGCACCGCGCCCAAACTGCGTGCCTGGCAGCAGGAGGCTCTGGACAAGTACCTCAGCACCCGGCCCCGGGACTTCCTCGCAGTCGCGACGCCGGGCGCCGGCAAGACGACCTTCGCCCTCCGGGTGGCGACCACCCTGGTGGATTCCGGCGTCGTGAATCGCATCTGCATCGTGGCGCCCACCGACCACCTGAAGCGGCAGTGGGCCGACGCCGCAGCCCGCGTCGGCCTGGCGATCGACCCCAACTTCAAGAACTCGGACGGCCGGCACGGCCAGGGATTCATCGGCGTCGCGGTGACGTACGCCCAGGTGGCGTCGAAGCCCATGCTGCACCGGGCCCGGACCGAGGCGGCCCGCACGCTCGTCATCCTGGACGAGATCCACCACGGTGGCGAGTCGCTGTCCTGGGGCGACGGGCTCCGCGAGGCGTTCGAACCGGCCGCGCGGCGCCTGTCCCTCACGGGCACCCCGTTCCGCTCCGACACCTCGCCCATCCCGTTCGTGGAGTACGCCGAGGACAAGGACGGCATCCGCCGTTCCAAGGCCGATTACAGCTACGGTTACGGCAACGCGCTCAAGGATCACGTGGTCCGTCCGGTCATCTTCATGGCCTACTCGGGTCAGATGCGCTGGCGGACCAGTGCCGGTGAAGAGATGGCCGCGTCGCTCGGTGAGGCGGCGGTGACCAAGGACGTGACGTCGCAGGCGTGGCGGACGGCGCTGAACCCCCAGGGCGAATGGATCCCCGCGGTCCTCTCGGCGGCGGACAAGCGGCTCTCCGAGGTCCGCCGCACCGTGCCCGACGCGGGCGCCCTGGTGATCGCCACGGACCACGAGGATGCGCGCGCCTACGCCGGGCAGCTCCGCCGGATCACGGGGGAGTCGCCCACGGTGATCCTCTCCGACGACGCGAAGGCCTCGAGCAAGATCGAGGAGTTCTCCGCCGGGCAGAGCCGCTGGATGGTGGCGGTGCGCATGGTGTCCGAAGGCGTCGACGTGCCGCGCCTGGCCGTCGGCGTGTACGCCACCTCGACCTCCACGCCGCTCTTCTTCGCCCAGGCCGTCGGCCGCTTCGTGCGTGCCCGGAAGCGCGGCGAGACCGCCTCGGTGTTCCTGCCGTCCGTCCCGCAGCTGATGGGCCTCGCCAACTCCATGGAGGCCGAGCGCGACCATGCGCTGGACCGCCCCCGGAACGAGGACGAGGACGGACTCTTCAACCCCGAAGACTCGTTGATGGACGAGGCGAACCGGGAGGAGAAGGCCTCCGACTCCCTGACCAAGGGCAAGTTCGAGGCGCTGGACTCCCAGGCCTCCTTCGACCGTGTCCTGTTCGACGGCGGCGAGTTCGGCACCGGTGGCGACATCGGCAGTGAGGACGAGCTGGACTTCCTCGGGATCCCCGGACTGCTCGACGCCGACCAGGTGGGCGTGCTTCTGCGGCAGCGCCAGGCGGAGCAGCAGTCCCGCCGGCGGAAGCCCGCCGCCGCTCCCGCGGAGGCGCCCGGCGTCGCGGATCACCGCCGCCTGATGGATCTGCGCAACGAGCTCGCGAAGAACGTCTCGGCCTGGTCGGCGCGCACCGGTACACCGCATGGCATGGTGCACAACACGCTGCGTGAGGTGTGCGGCGGTCCGGCCGTCGCGCAGGCGAGCGAGGAGCAGCTCAAGGCCCGTCTGGCGAAGATCCAGGGCTGGTTCGTCGGACGGAAGTAGCGTCCGGGCGTGCCCGGAATCTTGCGTGACCGGATGGTTGCGTGCTCAGTTGTTGCGGGTGTTCCGGAAGAAGACCCGCAACAACTGAGCACGCAACGCCGGATCAGGCGATGACGACGCCTGACTCCTCGAGCTCGTCGAAGGTCGGCTCCGGGTCATCCGCCACCGAGGCGGTCAGCTCGCGGAGGACCGTGACGGCATAGCCGGCCTGGACGCCGTCGAGGGCGGTCGCGCGGACGCAGTGATCCGTGGCGATCCCGACCACCACGATGTCCTCGACATCGCGTTCCTGGAGCCACTCGTCCAGGGACTCGCCGTCCTCGTCCTCGGAGGGCAGCGCGCCGGGCTGGCGGTCCCCGGTGGACACGGCGTCCTCAGGGGCGAGCAGCCCTTCGAAGCCGGAGTAGGCGGCGGCGAAGCGGCCCTTGCGGAAGATCGCCTCGATGAACTCCTGGTCCAGGTCGTGATGCAGCTCCGCGCCGCTCGTCCCGGCGACGCAGTGGCGCGGCCAGGAGTCCTGGAAGTCCGGCTCGTCGGAGAAGTGGCTGCCCGGATCGACATGCCAGTCCTGTGTGGCCACGACGTGGTCGTACAGGTGGCCGTGATCGTCCAGGTATTCGCTGATGGCCGCGGCCAGGGCGGCTCCGCCCTCGACGGCCAGCGATCCTCCTTCGCAGAAGTCGTTCTGCACATCCACGATGATCAGGGCTTTGCTCATGGTGCCTCCTCATAGAGGGTGGGAATGACCGGTTCTCCTCGCTGGAGCCTGTTCACCGCCGGCGGCATCTCGGCCAGGGACGCGGCATGCCGTTCGCGGGCGCGCGTCACCGCCTCAGGACCGGTCCAGCCGGGGAGGACTTCGCCGCCGGCCACGAACTGCACGAGGAGCGGGCGGTCGTTGCCGTCGTTCACGGGTTCATGGCCGATGCCCACGAGCTCCGCGGTGGCGGTGCCCCGCTCGTTGAGCCGTCGCAGCGCGTACTTGCGGCCGCCGACGCTCGCCTTGTTCTTGGCGGCCTTGGCGACGGAGACGAACTCGCCATCGTCGTTGGTGCGGCTCACGAGCTTGTAGACCATGCCCGCGGTCGGAGCGCCGCTGCCCGTGACGAGGGAGGTGCCCACACCGTAGGAGTCCACCGGGGCGGACTGCAGGGCGGCGATGGCGTACTCGTCCAGGTCGCTCGTCACCACGATCCGGGTGTTCACGGCGCCGAGTTCGTCCAGCAGCTGGCGCACCCACTGCGCCTGCGCCACCAGGTCGCCGGAGTCCAGGCGCACCGCGCCCAGCTTGTCTCCGGCCAGGTCCACGGCCGTGCGGACGGCGGTCTCGACGTCGTACGTGTCCACCAGGAGGGAGGTCTCCGGGCCCAGCGAGCTGAGCTGCGCGGTGAACGCGTCGCGTTCGGTGTCATGCAGCAGGGTGAAGGAGTGTGCGGCGGATCCGAAGGTCTTCAGCCCGTAGCGCAGCCCGGCTTCCAGGTTGGACGTGCTGACGAAGCCGGAGATGATCGCGGCGCGGGCGGCCGCGACGGCGGACTCCTCGTGCGTGCGGCGGGAACCCATCTCGATACACGGGCGGCCCCGGGCGGCCAGCGCCATGCGGGACGCGGCCGAGGCGATGGCGCTGTCATGGTTGAGGACCGACAGGACGTAGGTCTCGAGGATGCACGCCTCGGCGAACGTCGACTCGATCACCAGCAGCGGGGAGTTGGGGAAGTACAGCTCGCCCTCGGGATAGCCCCAGATGTCGCCCGTGAAACGGTAGGACGCGAGGAAGGCCAGGGTCTTCTCGTTCACCACGCCGGTGCTGCGGAGGAATTCGAGTTCCTCCGGCCCGAAACGGAAGTTCCGGATGCCTTCCAGAAGACGGCCCGTGCCCGCGACGACGCCGTACCGGCGGCCGTCCGGAAGGCGACGGGCGAAGACCTCGAAGACGGAGCGCCGCTGGGCGGCGCCTGACTCCAGAGCCGCCTGCACCATGGTGAGCTCGTAGTGGTCGGTATACAGCGAAGCGCGGGGTTGCTGCCAGGATGTACTCACGCATCACACTTTATCCTCACGCCGTGATCCGGCGCTGGTCCGGTCCCTGCCCGGCGCCGGGCGACCCGGCGGGGACGCGACGGGCCCCGGACACTGCCTAGAATGGACTAATGAATCCCACAGCCACGGCAGAGGTGCGGCTTGCCGCCCTGACGGACCCGGAGGTCCGTGAGGAGCACGGCCTGGAGGAACGGACGCTCACGGACACCCCGTGGAATCTGGTGGTCTGGAACGACCCCGTGAACCTCATGAGCTATGTCAGCTACGTGTTCCGGAGCTACTTCGGATACTCCCAGAAGAAGGCCGACCGGCTCATGATGGAAGTCCACCGCAAAGGCCGCTCGATCGTGGCTCACGGGGGCCGGGAGCGCATGGAACAGCACGTGGTGGCGATGCACGGGTACGGCCTGTGGGCCACCGTGGAACGCGCCGGTGCCGGTGGAAAGGGACAGCATGGCTAAGACATTCGTGCCGGGCAGCCGGGGCATCACCGGTTTCCTCGAGGAAGAGGAGCGGGAGCTCCTGCGGAAGCTGTTCTCCGACGTCATCAGCATGCTGGAGCCCGAGGCTCTGGACTCCGAGGACCCGCTGGTGGCCCTGGTCGGTTTCGACCCCCACATCGCCCCTCCGTCGGATGCCGCGCTGCGCCGCCTCCTCCCGGACGGTGTGAAGGACGACGACGAGGCCGCCCTCGAATTCCGCCGCTTCACCGAGCGCTCGCTGCGGGAGAGCAAGATCGGCGCGCTGCGTGCGGCCTCCCTCGCGCTCGAGAGCAATGAGCTTCACCTGGACGAGAACCAGGCCCGGAACTTCGCCATGGCCCTGAACGACGTGCGCCTGGTGGTGAGCGAGCGCCTCGGCATCCGCACCCAGGACGACGCCGAGGCGGTCCACGCCATGCAGGAGTGGTCGGACGCCGACGACCTGGAGACCTACCTCTCCGTGGTCTACAACTTCGTGACCTGGCTTCAGGACTCCCTGGTCCAGGCCCTCAGCTACAGCCTGGACACCGGCTCGTCCCGGGCCGGGAAGAAGGGCGAGGGGGAGGGCCTCGCATGAGTCTGCCGGGCTCCGAGCAGTTGCTGCCGGCCGCGAACGAGGCCACGCAGCTGCCACGCTCCGAACGTCCGATCGGGATCTTCGACTCGGGCGTCGGGGGACTGACCGTGGCACGGTCCGTGATCGACCAGCTGCCCACCGAAGCCGTGCTCTATGTCGGGGACACCGCCAACGGCCCCTACGGCCCTCTGCCGATCGCGGAGGTGCGGGCCAACGCTCTCGGCATCATGGACGAGCTCGTCGACTCGGGCGTGAAGCTCCTCACGATCGCCTGTAACACGGCGTCGGCGGCCGTGCTCCGCGACGCCCGCGAACGCTACGAGGCGCGCTACGGCATCCCCGTGATCGAGGTCATCCAGCCCGCGGTGCGCCGGGCGGTCTCCTCGACACGGAACGGGCGCATCGGCGTGATCGGGACCTCCGCCACGGTGGGGTCCCGGGCGTACGAGGACACTTTCGCGGCGGCCCCTGACCTGGAGGTCCTCTCGGTGGCGTGCCCCGAGTTCGTGCCGTACGTGGAGGAGGGCATCACGACGGGGCCGGAACTTCTGGCGCTCGCCGAGGATTACCTGGCGCCGCTGAAGGCCGCAGGCGTCGACACCCTGGTGCTCGGGTGCACGCACTACCCCTTGCTCACCGGTGTCATCTCCTACGTGATGGGGGAGGACGTCACCTTGGTCTCCAGTGCGGAGGAGACGGCCAAGGACGTGTACCGTTCACTCATCAGGCACGGTCTGGAACGCCAGGACCCCGCCACTCCGAAGCACCATTTCGTCGCGACGGGTGACGCCGACGGGTTCGGGAAACTGGCCCGTCGATTCCTCGGACCGGAGGTGGTCAGCGTGGAGCATGTGGATCATGTCTCGGCGAGCTATCCCACCGGAAGCCTGGCGAAGATCACACCGGAGATGCTGGAGGCGGCACGGGCGGCAGCTCGGCAGCCGCGCATCTCCCACTTCGTGGCGAAGGCCACGGCGGACGGGGGACAGGGATGAAGCTGACCATCGTGGGCTGCACGGGGAGTTTCCCCGGGCCCGGTTCGCCGGCGTCGTGCTATCTCCTGACCGCGGACAGCGGCGGACGCCGCTGGAAGATCATCCTGGACCTCGGCAGCGGCGCCCTCGGCTCGCTCCAGCGGTACACGGATCTCGAGGACATCGACGCGATCTTCCTCAGCCACCTGCACCCGGACCACTGCATGGACCTGTGCGGACTGCACGTCGCGGTGCACTGGAAGCCCGGTGGCTGGGACCGCGGCCGGATCCCGGTCTGGGGACCCGAAGCGACGGCGGACCGTCTCGCCACCGCCTACGGCCTGGAGCTGGACCCGGGCATGCACGAGGACTTCGACTTCGGTTCCTGGACCGTGGAGAAGCCGGTCCAGGTGGGCCCGTTCACCGTCACCCCCTACGCCGTGAACCACCCGATCGAGGAGGCGTACGCCCTCCGCGTCGAGTGCCGTCAGGAGCTCGAGGACGGGACCGTCAAGGAGACCGTGCTCAGCTATTCGGGTGACACGGACAGCTGCCCCGCACTGGTCGAAGCTGCCCGCAACGCCGATCTGTTCCTGTGCGAGGCGGCCTTCCAGGAGGGCCGTGACGACGCGATCAAGGACGTGCACCTGACCGGCAAGCGAGCCGGGGAGGCGGCCGTCGAGGCGGAGGCCAAGCGGCTCCTCCTGACGCACATCCCGGTCTGGACGGACGCGAACACCGTGCTCGCGGAGGCCAAGGAGGTCTTCGGCGGCGGCGTCTCGGTGGCCGTGGCGGGCGTGCATTACGAGCTCTGACCGCCCGCGATAGGCTTGGTGTCATGACCCCCAACCTTTCGAACGAGTCATCCCTGCCCGCCACCGTGGTGCGCGCCGATGGCCGCAGCCCCGAGCAGCTGCGGCCCATCAGCATCACCCGCGGCTGGTCCAACCAGGCCGAAGGGTCTGCGCTGATCGAGTTCGGCAACACCCGGGTGCTGTGCACCGCGTCCCTGACCGAAGGGGTGCCGCGCTGGCTCAAGGGGGAGGGCCGCGGCTGGGTCACGGCCGAATACGCCATGCTGCCCCGCGCCACGAACACGCGGTCCGACCGTGAGTCCGTGAAGGGCAAGATCGGCGGCCGCACCCACGAGATCTCCCGGCTCATCGGCCGTTCGCTGCGCTCCATCATCGACACCAAGGCGCTGGGCGAGAACACCATCGTCCTGGACTGCGACGTGCTCCAGGCCGACGGCGGCACCCGCACCGCGGCGATCACCGGCGCCTTCGTGGCGCTCGCCGAGTCCATCCGCTTCGCGCGGGAGAACAAGCTCATCGCCCCGAAGGCCAAGCCGCTGACCGACACGATCGCCGCGGTCTCCGTGGGCATCATCGACGGCGTGCCGATGCTGGACCTGCCGTATGTGGAGGACGTCCGCGCCGAGACCGACATGAACGTCGTCGTCACCGGTGGCGGCAAGTTCGTGGAGGTCCAGGGCACGGCCGAGGGCGCGCCGTTCGACCGGGATGAGCTGAACCGCCTCCTGGACCTGGCCCTGATCGGCACGAGCCAGCTCGCCGCGATCCAGCGGGAGACGCTCGGCGAAACCCTGGACGGCATCCTGTGACCGCCCCGGAGTACACCGTCCCCGACGGCGCCCGCCTGGTGCTCGCGACCCGCAACGCCGGCAAGCTGAACGAGCTGCGCGATCTTCTGCGCGGGCAGGTGCCCGGTCTGGACGTCGACACGCAGGTCATCGACGCCGCGACGGCCGGTGTGCCGGACGTGGTGGAGGACGGCACGAGCTTCGCCGAGAACTCCCTGCTCAAGTCCCGCGCCGTGGCGTCGGCCACCGGGCTGCCGTCCATCGCGGACGACTCGGGCCTGAGTGTGGACATCATGGGCGGCGCGCCGGGCATCTTCTCGGCCCGCTGGGCCGGCCGCCACGGCGACGACCAGGCGAACCTCGATCTTCTGCTCGCCCAGCTTGGGGACATCGCCGAGCCGCACCGCGGCGCCGCCTTCGTGTGCGCCGCCGCGCTCACGGTGCCGGGGGCGGACGAGGAGGCGTACGACGTCGTCGAGTACGGCACGCTCAACGGCACCCTGCTCCGTGAGCCGCGCGGTGAGGGCGGCTTCGGTTACGACCCCATCCTGCAGCCGGAGGGGGAGGCCCGCAGCTGCGCCGAGCTGAGCCGCGAGGAGAAGAACGCCATCAGCCACCGCGGCAAGGCGTTCCGGGCCCTGCTGCCCGCGATCGTGAAGGCGCTGTCCTAGCCGCGGACCCGCCGGTGATGCACTGCCGGCCTGCGACGCACGAGAGCCCCCACTGGAATCCAGTGGGGGCTCTCGTCTGTCCGGGGCCGGATGGGTCCGCGGGAGGGCTCAGGCCTTGCCGGACTTCTTCCGGTCGAGGTAGCCCTTGATGCCTTCGATGAGGATCGGCAGGACCGAGACGAGCACGATCACGATGAAGATCAGGTCCAGGTTCTTGGAGACCCACGGCACACGGTCGCCGAGGATGTAGCCGAGCAGGGTGACGCCGCCGCCCCAGAGGACTCCGCCGATCACGTTGAAGAGGAAGAACTTCTTCCGGTCGTACTCCGCGACGCCCACGATGACCGGGACGAAGGTGCGGATGATGGGCACGAAGCGGGCCAGGATCAGGGCCTTGCCGCCGTGCTTTTCGAAGAAGACATGGGCCTTCTCGACATTCTCGTGCTTGAACAGCCGGGATTCGGGACGGTTGAAGAGCGCGGGGCCGGCCTTGCGGCCGATCAGGTAGCCGCACTGGTTGCCGATGATGGCCGAAATGACCACGAGGGTGATCAGGGCGACGATGTTGAACTTGATGGTTCCGGTGGCCACGAGCAGGCCGGCCGTGAAGAGCAGGGAATCACCCGGCAGGAAGAACCCCACCAGCAGACCGGTCTCCGCGAAGACGATGCCGCAGACCAGCAGGACCACCCACGGCGCCAGCGCCGGGTCGGCCAGGAAGATCTGCGGGTTCAGCCAGTCCGGCAGGAAGGAAGCGGTCGGTACGGGTACACGCGCCATGGCGTGCAGGGTATCGGCGGCAAAAGAGGCATCAATCACCGTCCCAGCCTACGGGTCCCCACTGGGGTTTCGCTGGACGTTCCCTCCACGGGCTTGCGTGACGGGTTCAGTGGTTCTATGGTTAGTTACATGAGTAATGAACCAATGTGGTTGGGAGGCGCGCCGTGATCGACGACTCCGGCCCGATCTTTCTCCAGATCGCGGCGCTCATCGAGAACGACATCGTCTCGGGCGCGCTGCCGGAGGAATCTCAGGTGCCCTCGACCAATGAGTTCGCCCAGTACTACCGCATCAATCCGGCCACGGCCGCCAAAGGAGTGAACACCTTGGTGGAAGAAGGAATCCTGTACAAGCGCCGCGGCATCGGCATGTTCGTCGCCGCAGGAGCGCGGGACAAGCTGCTCGGCCGTCGCCGGGAGCATTTCAAGTCGCAGTTCGTGGAGCCGCTCTGCCTCGAGGCCGGCAAGCTGGGCATCGCCCGCGCCGAGCTCCTGGCGATGCTGACCGCGGCGCTGGACGACGAGAAGGCCGAAGGCCACGACACGAGCACGCAGGGGAAGGCATAGCCATGAACGAACAGACAGTGGTCCAGGTGCGCGGCCTCGGCCGGAGGTACAAGGACGTCACCGCCCTGGAGGAGGTGGATCTGGAGTTCCGGGAGAACAGGATCTACGGCCTGCTCGGGCGTAACGGGGCGGGCAAGACCACCCTGATGTCCATCCTGACCGCACAGGGTTTCCCGAGTGGCGGCACGGTCCGTGTGTTCGGCGAGGATCCGTACGAGAACGAGCGGGTCCTGCGCAGGATCTGCTTCATCCGCGAGTCTCAGAAGTACCCGGACGACTTCACCCCCGCGCAGGCGTTCCAGGCCGCCGCCCTGTTCTTCGCGGACTGGGACCAGACCTTCGCCGAACGCCTCGCCGAGGATTTCCAGCTGCCTCTCAAGCGGCGGATCAAGAAGCTTTCGCGGGGCCAGCTCTCCGCCGTCGGGATCGTGATCGGCCTGGCGAGCAGGGCGGAGCTGACGTTCTTCGACGAGCCGTACCTGGGTCTGGACGCGGTGGCCCGCCACCTGTTCTACGACCACCTGGTCAAGGACTTCGCCGAGCATCCCCGCACCGTGGTGCTCTCTTCCCACCTGATCGATGAGGTGGCCAATCTCCTGGAGCACATCGTGGTCATCGACCGGGGCCGGATCATCATGGACGACGAGGCGGAGGAGATCCGGGGTTCGGCCGTCAGCGTGGCGGGTCCGGCCGACGTGGTCGCCGCATTCGTCGAGGGATACCCGGTCCTGTTCGAAGAGCGTCTGCTCAACACGGTGTCGGTTTCGATCGCCGGACGGCTCAGCCCGATGCAGCGCCGCGAGGCGGCCGAACTGGGACTCACGCTCGGACAGGTCTCGCTCCAGCAACTGGTGGTCCACGCCTCCCTGTCCGCTCAGGGCGCGGAGAGCTCATTGAACGACGCCGCCGGCTCCGGCCGCGGCACGGACAGCAAGGAGGCGGCCCGATGAACAGGGTCCTGGCGGTCAGCCGCATGCAGCTCATCAACAAGTGGACGTTCCTGGGGATCCCGTCCGTCATCCTCGGCGGAGCCTTCGCGCTCTGCCTGGCGCTCTTCGCCATCATCCCCGCCGGCCCGAAGTTCAGCGGAGGCGCGCCCTTCGCACCGCTCTGGTACTTCTTCGCCCTCGGGATCCAGAGCCTGACACTGACGTTCCCCTTCTCGCTCGGCATGAGCGTCACCCGCCGGGCCTTCTTTCTCGGCACCTATGTGACGTTCACCGCCGTGGCACTCGGCATGGCCGTGATCTACGGCATCGGCACCCAGGTGGAGCTCGCGACGCACGGCTGGGGGATGGACGGGTACTTCTTCCGCGTCCCGTTCCTCTTCGACGGGCCGTGGTGGCAGAGCATGATCGTGTCCTTCGTGATCACACTGTTCTTCTTCACGCTCGGTTTCTGGGGCGCCACGCTCTACAAGCGCTGGGGTGTCACGGGAGTCCTCGTGGTGAGCATCGGACTGGCTCTCCTGGTGGTGGCCGCGATCTTCGTCATCACGCTCGGCGGTCTCTGGGGTGCTGTGGGCGACTTCCTCGTCCAGATCTCCATCCTGGGCCTCTCAGGGATCCTCGCGCTGCTGGCGGCGGCGATGGGACTGGGTGCGTTCCTCACCATCCGCCGGGCGGTGCCCTGACGGGCCGCCTGGGTGGGAACGGTCGGACGGCGTGAGCTCGCCGGATGGCCTGACCCGGAGGATCGGCGCGAAGGCGTAGGCTTGAGGAGTGCCCCTGAATTTCACCGCGATCGACTTCGAGACCGCGAACGGATTCTGGGGCTCTCCTTGTGCCCTGGGGATGACCCGGGTCCGTGACGGCCTCGTGGTGGAAGAGGACTGCTTCCTGATCCGGCCGCCCGCGGGGCACGACCATTTCGACCCCCGCAATATAGCGATCCACGGCATCCACCCGCATGAAGTGGCCGGGGAACCCCGCTTCCTGGAGCTGTTCCCGCGCATTCAGGAGTTCATCGGGGATGACGTGGTGGTGGCTCACAACGCCGCCTTCGACCTGGGCGTCATCGACGCCGCGCTCAGGGTTTCGGGGGAGCGTGCGCCGCGGTACCGCTACGCCTGCACCGTGGTGCTCTCGCGCCGGTGCTACAGCCTGCCGTCCAACTCGTTGCCGTTCGCGGCGCACCAGGCGGGCGTGCCCCTGGTCAACCATCACGACCCGGCGGAGGACGCCCGGGCCTGCGCGGGGATCCTGGTGGACATCGCCACCCGGCAGGGCGCCGGCTCGGTCGAGGAGCTGTACCAGGGTCTCGGCATGGCATTGCCGCAGACCTCGGGTGTGCCGACGCGCTGAGAGGTGTGGGCCGCTGAGTGCAGGGCCCGCTGAGAGGTGTGGGCCGCAGTGCGGGTTGCTCTGCGAGCTCCCCTGCGCCCTACTCCGCGACGAGCCGGGCGAGTTCGTCCGCGATGTGCCCGACCACGTCCAGACCCGTGACGCCACTCAGCCAGGCCTCCGGAAGCGCCTCTTCGCCGTACAGCACGCCGAGGATGTTGCCGGCCAGGGACGCCGTGGAATCGGAGTCACCGTCATGATTCACCGCCAGTGCGACGGCGGCGCGGAAGTGCCGCTGGGCCTGCGCCACGGCGGACTGCCCGGCCGTCGGCTGAGCGTCCGCGGCGCCGGCGCCCGGCGTCGTCGTGCCGGAAGCATCACCCGTGGGATGGGTGGCCAGCACGGCGTACAGCGCGATGGCGAGCGCTTCCTCCGCCACCCATCCCTCGCCGAGCTCAGCGCATAGGTGCTCGGGCGTCAGAATGCGGCCTTCGGCCGCGAGCTCCAGGGCGCGGGAGACGCGGAGCAGCAGGGCCGGGTCGGTCGCGGGGTCCTCCCGGAGCCGCGCCGCCAGCGCGGCGACCGCATCATCGAGCGATGCTCCGAGCAGGAGTTCCTGAATGAGGAGCGAGAAGTGCGCGGCCGACTGCCGGGCGGACGGGTGCCCATGCGTGAGGGATGCGGCGTCGGCGCTCAGGCGCAGCACCGCCTCGGGAGCCAGCTGGGGGACCAGGCCGAACGGGGCGGACCGCATGACGGTGCCGCAGCCCTTGCTGTCGGGATTGACGGGGCGGGCCGGGGTGCCCATCTGGCCGGTCGAGAGGCCCGTCAGGCAGGCGTTGCCGGGGTGTCGCTGATGGCGGAGGATCTCCTGGCCGTCGATCCATCGGGGCTGCGGGTGCGGCGCGGAGTCCGGCAGCTCGACGCCCTGTGTGTCCAGCCAGCGGAGATAGGCGAGCCACACGCAAGCCAGTTCGTCGGCTGCCACGCCGTCACGGGCCCAGGCGAGCACCTCCGAGAGGCCGTCCGCGCTGTACAGGGTCATCTGGGTGTCATCGGAGAAGTCGACGGGCCCGCTCAGCTGCTCGAACCCCTGCAAGCCTTCGGCGCCGAAGCGCTCGCGGATGACGGGGGTCCGGTCGAACTCGACCACGTAGCCGAGAGCGTCCCCGAGGGCGCCGCCCAGGAGTGAGCCGCGGATCTTCGATGCGATTGCCATGGTGCCAATCTATCGTCCCGCAAGGGCGCCCGGCGCACGGCCCGGCATCGCTGCGCCGGTACCCTTGGTTCATGCGACAACCTCGGTGGCGGCAGCGTGGCACTGCCCCTGACTACCGCTTCTCCCTGGCCAATGAACGGACCTTCCTGGCATGGCTCCGGACGTCGCTGGCACTGCTTGCCGGGGCGGTCGCCGTCGACCAGCTGGCGCCCGGGATCGCCCCGGTGTTCCTTCGCATCACGCTGTGCGTGGTCCTGGCGCTGATCGGCGCGGGACTGGCCGGGATGGCGTACCGCCGCTGGGCTCAGGCCGAGGACGCCATGCGTCAAGGGCGGGAGCTGCCGTTCTCCTGGATCCTGCTCGTCATGAGCGTGGTGGTCGTGCTGGCCGCGATGGTCCTGGCCGTGCTGATCGTGGTGCGGCACTGAGTATGGAGGACACCGAGCGGGACCCGGGGCTCCAGCCGCAGCGTACCGCGCTCGCCTGGCGACGGACTCTCCTCTCCCTGTTGGTGGTGGACTTCTTCATCCTGCGGTCCTGGCTGTTCCCCCGTGCCGACGGGAGTGGCGCCGTGACCGTGGTGAACGGCGTCGCCGTTGCCGCCGCGGCAGCCGCCACCGTCGTGGTGTGCACCTTCGCGGTCCTCCGCGTGCGGCACCTGCGCGACGGCGAAGGGGCGCCCCGGGCGCTCGCCGTCGCCGGCAGTTCAGCGGCCGTGTGCCTTCTGGCGTGCAGTGCGGTCGCCGTGATGCTCGTGCGCTGAGGGGGAGTGATACTGGAGGGCCGCAAGCCAGCCCCGGATGACCGCCGACACCGCGGAAGCATCTTCATACGGAGCGAGATGGCCGACGTCGTCAAGAACGGTGATCTCCGGTCTGCCGGCAAGAAGCGATTGGAGCCGGTAAGCCTGCTCGAGCGGGATCCACTGGTCCTGTGCGCCCCAGCCGATGTGGGTGGGGCAGCGGACCGACCCGAGGCGTTCGGCCAGGGGCCGGGTGTCTTCGGCGCTCAGCGACGCGATCTGCCGATAGAACGCGCTTTGGCCCGGCTCGCCCAGCCAGGGTGACACGAGCCGATGCAGGGCCTCAGCGGGGAGGTCTCGGGCCAGTGCTCCGGAGATGTACTCCTGGACCAGGGCGGCATGGAGGTTGGATGGAAGCTCCGTGAAGACCTCGGAGTGATCCGATACCAGGCGGAAGAACGGGGATCCCCACGGTTCGAGCGTGACGATGTCCCACAGCAGGAGATCCGAGTACTCCGCCCCGTGGACGAGGTGAGCGCCGAGGGCGACAGCCCCGCCGATGTCATGGGCGACGACGTGGGGTCGTTCGATGTGCCATCGGTCAAGGAGCTCCACGAGCCGCGGCGCCTGAGCCCGGAGGCTGGTGGACACCGAGGGTCCCTTCGCGGAGCCGCCGTAGCCGGGCATGTCCCAGAGAAAGACACGGTGATCCCGCCGCAGGTCTTGGGCGACTTGACCCCATACGGCGGACGACCAGGGCGTGCCGTGGCAGAACACGATGTCACCCCGGGATGGTCCGGGCGGTTCCAGCACGCGCGTCGCAATGGCGTGGCCGTCAACGGTCACGATGGTCGGTTCCGGCAGGACTGGATCATGGATGGTCATGAGGCCACGGTAAAATCTCAGGTCAACCTGAGGTCAAGGAAAGGTGGTCCGGGATGAAGATCGGGATGGCCGCGAAAGAAGCCGGGGTCGACGCGCATGTCCTCCGACACTGGGACGAGATGGGCGTCGTTGTGCCGGACCGAGCCCCGTCGGGACACCGGGAGTACACCTCCGATCAGGTCACCCGGCTGCGCGTCGTGCGGGCGTGCCAGGAAGTAGGGATGAGTCTGGCGGAGATCCGGCTCATCCTGCATCGCGACGAGGCCGGGCGCGCCGAAGTCATCGGAGACCGGCTGGCACGGATCCGTTCGCAGCGTTCGCAGCTGGAGGACGCCGAGCGATACCTTGAGCATGTCCTCGGGTGCACCCATGATCTGCTGTCGAGATGTCCGGACTGCACGCGATATGCGTCGGGCGGCAGACCGTCCTCGTGACCGTCCAGTGCCTGCCCCCAACTTCGCAGAGCTCAGCCCGGGGACCCCTGGCACTAGACTTGGAGCTACAGGGGGTTCCCAGGCAGTGATGCCATGGTGAGGGGGCCCGCGTGGCCGGAACCTTGCCGCGCACCACATCAAGCTGACATTCGAAGGACAGGACATTCATGACTTCCGTCGACGCTGAGCGCGCCGAAACGGCCATCCGTACGATTCCCGGCAGCGGACAGAAGCCGGCACACAGCCTGCTGCTGCGCGCCGGAGCCGAGGTCCTGGGCACCTTCCTGGTGGTCTTGGCCGGTGCGGGCGTGGTGATGTTCACCAACACCTCACTCGCGCTGTTCCCCGGCCCCATCGCCACCGGTCTGGCGACCATCGCGGCGATGTACGCCCTGGGGCGCGTCAGCGGCGGTCATTTCAACCCGGTGCTGACCCTCGCCTCCGCCGTCGCCGGACGGTCGGCCTGGCGTGACGCGATCGTCTACCTTCTCGCGCAGCTGGTCGGCGCCCTGGGTGCCGCGCTGGCGCTCGCGGCCGTGCTCCGCAACATCCCGGGCATCAAGGTCGACAGCTCGTTCCGCTTCGTCGCCGCGGGTTACGCCGAACACTCGCCGTTCTCGGTGCAGCTGCCCGGCGTCCTCCTCGTGGAAATCGTCGGCGCCGCCGTGCTGGCGGCGGTGTACCTGGCCGCGAGCAAGGATGGCAAGAACCGCAACATCCCCGCCGCGGCCGTCTCCGTGGGCCTGGCCCTCGCCGTCCTGGGCCAGTTCGCCCAGGGTCTGTCGAACAGCCAGTTCAACCCGGTGCGGGCTTTGGCCACGGCCATCTTCGCCGAGCCGTGGGCTCTTGAACAGCAGTGGCTCTTCTGGGTCGCACCGCTCGCCGGCGCCCTGCTGACGGGCATGGTCGCCCGGCTCATCACGGTCACCGGCGCCGACCTCGCGGCAGCGGAGGAAGTCCGCGCCGCGGAGGCCGGCCTGCCGGCGGAGGCTGGGACCGGCGTCGTCGCGCAGGAGGCTGCGCAGGAGACCGTGGTGGAGGAGGCTCCCCAGGAGAAGGCCGAGAGCGCCCGCGCCGCCGCCGAGCATGAGGAGGCCCGGGACTTCTTCGACAAGAAGTAACCCGCTTCCCTCGCAGCAGGGGCCGCCGACCATCAGGTCGGCGGCCTCTGCGCGTTTCCGGCGTCAGGTGTTCCCGGGACGAATCGGCGCGTGCCGCAGGGCCAGGTCCTCCGCGAGGCGGTGGATGACGTCGCGGGCGCCGGCGGGGGAGAGGACTTCGAGATGGTCCCCGAACTGGAGCAGCTGCCGCACCGATTCAAGGTCCGGATAGAGCAGCACCGCGGTGCACCAGCCGTCCTGTCCTTCGGCCTCGGAAGGCTCGACGGTCTCCAGCCGCGACCCGAGGATCCGCCGGGCCAGGTCGAGCCGGCTCGCCCGCAGACGGACCGTCACGCGCACCCGTCCGGACCCCTCGGTGCGTTCCTTCAGGGCCGTCCATGCGGTCCGCAGGGTCTCGCCGTCGCGCAGTCGTGCCGGGGTCTCCAGCATCGCGTAGTCGGTGAGCCGTTCCAGGGCGAACAGGCGGCCCTCCCCGTCGGCGTCCGCGACGAGGTACCAGCGCCCCGATTTCGCGACGATTCCGTACGGGTCCACATCGAGCGAGGACGGCTTCGCCTCCGCGCTGCGCCGGTACTCGATCCGCAAGCGGTGGCCGGAGCGGAGAGCCCATGCGAGATCCGCGACGTCGGCTCCCGCGCCGGGATCGGCGAACCAGGCCGTGCTCTCGACATGAACCAGATCAGCCAGGCGGGCCGGCTCCCGGGCGCCCGGGTTCGCGGCGGCCCGCGCGGCGATCTTGCGTGCGGCCGCCTGGTGCGCGGAGGACAGTCCGAGAGCGTCGAGCTGCGCCGCGTCCAGTCCCGTCAAGGACAGCGCCTCCAATTCCGTCGGATCCAGGTGGGAGGCGTTGAGCCGGGCATCGGAGAGCAGGACGATCCCGCCCGCGCGTCCGCGTTCCGCATACACCGGAACCCCCGCCGTGGAGAGCGCCTCGACGTCCCGCAGAATGGTCCGTCGCGACACCTCCAGGCGCTCCGCGAGCTCCGTGGTGGTGACGCGCTGGCGGACCTGGAGCAGGAGGAGGAGATGCAGCAGCCGCGAAGCCTTCATGGACAGCAATCCTCGCAGAAAAGGTGACAGATGGTGTCGTGTTTGAGGATCTGATGGTCCTGTACCGGCCAACAGCGACCCGAGGAGTTCTCATGTCCGCACCGAATCTGTTCCTGTTCTACGTTCGCGATGCCGAGGCGTCCACCGCCTTCTACAGCGACCTGTTCGACGTCGCCCCCACCTTCACGAGCCCTCGCTACGTCGCGTTCGAAGCTGCCCCGGGCGTGCTGTTCGCGCTGTGGACCGGCCGCAGCGAACACGCCGTTCCGAGCACGCCGCGGACGAGCGAGATCGGGTTCATGGTCCCCGGCTCGGCGGAGGCCGTGGATGCGGTGTACGCGCGGTGGGTCGCGAAGGGCGTCACGGTCCTGGAGGAGCCGCACGACGACGTCTTCGGACGCACCTTCGTCATCGCCGACCCGGACGGCAATCTGATCCGGGTGTCGCCGGTGGACTAGGGGGCGACGCCGGCCGGCTGGGTGCCCGGGCGCCCGGCCCGCAGGAGGGCCAGCCCGCCCGGGGCAGCCCGCCCGGGGCAGCCCGCGCTACTCCAGTGTGGGCTGTTCCGGGCCGTCCGGCCGGGACAGCTCGGCGAACTTGGCCGCCATGGTCGGATTGCCGCGGGTGAGCTTCTTGATGGTCACATCCTGCGCCTTGTCATTGGCCAGCCGCAGGTTCCGCTCCGATCCGAGCAGCGACTCCTTGACCTTCTGCAATTGCGCGATCGACTTGTCGATCTGGTCGATGGCCTCGTGGAAGCGCCGTGACGCCAGCTCGTAGTTCTTGCCGAAGCGGCTCTTGAAGTCCTCCAGCTGGTCCTCGAAGTCCGTGATGTCGATGTTCTGAGCCCGGACGAGCTCCAGCTCGGTCTTGTACTTCAGAGAATTCAGGGCGGCATTGCGGAGCAGGGTGATGATCGGGATGAAGAACTGCGGCCGCACCACGTACATCTTCGGGTAGCGGTGGGAGACGTCCACGATCCCGCCGTTGTACAGCTCGCTGTCGGCTTCGAGGAGACTGACCAGCACGCCGTACTCGCAGCCCTTCTCGGCGCGGTCCCGGTCGAGTTCCTTGAGGAAGTCCTCGTTCTTGTGCTTGGTGGCCGTGCCGTCGTTCTCGTTCTTCATCTCGAACATGATGGAGACGATCTCGGTGCCGTTCTCATCGCTGTCGCGGAAGATGTAGTCGCCCTTGCTGCCGCTTCGCGCGTCGTTGTCCTTCTCGAAGTACGCGCGCGGGAACGCGGTGGCCCGCAGGCGGTTGAACTCGGTCTCGCAGTGCTGTTCCAGCGTCTCGCCCACCATCTTGGTGGAGAGGCGGGCCTTCATGTCCCGCAGTCGCTCGATCGCGTCGTCCCGGTCCCTCAGCTGGGTCTCGTACTTGTCCTTGAGCGCCTGCTCCGCGAGCTTCTTCTCCAGGGCCGCGCGCTCCAGCTCGTTGCGGAGCGCATCGCGGTCCTTCTCGACGTTGCCCACCGCTTCGGTGATCGCCAGCCGCCGGGCGGTCTCGCCGGCGTCGAGCTTCGCTTTGAGGTTCTGGATCTCCGCGTCCTTGGCGGCGGCCGCGGCCTGCAGTTCACTGCGCAGCTTCGCCTCGAGCAGTTCGGTGGCGGTCTGCTGGTCACGCCGGGCCTGCTGGAGCTCGCTCTGGAGGGCGTCGCGCTGCTTCTCCACATCGCCCAGGGCCTCCGCGACGGCGAGGCGGCGCGCGGTCTCCTCGGCTTCGAGCCGTGCCTTCAGATCCTGGATCTGGGTGTCCTTGGCGCTGGCGGACTTCTGAAGCTCCTGAGCCATCCGGGACTCGGCAAGCTCGACCGCCGCGGCCTTCTCCTTCTCGGCCAGCTCGAGCCGCTGATGCAGCTGCTCCTCGAACTCACGGTCCCGGACCTGCCGGACGATCTCGGCGTAGCCCGCCTCATCGATCGTGAAGGCCTTCCCGCAATGGGGGCAAACCACCTCGTGCATGTGCGCGTTCCTTCCACGTCGCCAGGATGCATTCGCAGCCCCCAGCCTATAGGGGACGGCTGACACTCTGACGCGCTGCGGGGACGGGAACGCCGGTATACTGGAGGGAGTACAAAGGGTCGGGCGCATCGGGTGGCAGGGACGGTGCGCACTGCGTTCTGCAGTATCACCTTCCAGGAGTCCTGCGCATGACAGCACCCTCCCGTACCTCTGAAGACCGCCCCTCCGTGGCGGCATCCCCGGTCTCCGCCTGGGAGCGCATCGTCGGCATGTTCCGGCAGTACGCGCAGCTCCCGCGCCTCAGCGGTGGCTGGTACATCTTCCTCACCATGCTGGCCCGCCTGCCGCTGGCCATGCTCACCATCGGAACCATGAGCCTCGTCACGGCGGTGACGCACTCCTACGCCTCGGCCGGGCTGGCCGCCGGAGCGGTCGGCATCGGCTCCGCGGTGGGCGCGCCCTTGGTCGGCATGCTCGCCGACCGCCTGGGGCAGCGTCCCGTGCTCCTCGGCTACGCGGCCGCCAACGTCCTCTCGCTGGCCCTTCTTCTCGGAGCCTGCCTCACCTCGCAGGATCCTTCCGTGCCGTGGATCGTGGCGGCGGCCTTCGCGGGCGGCTTCACGTCTCCGCAGGTCGGACCGCTCTCCAGGGTGCGCTGGCTCGCGCTCATCGCACGGAAGCGCGGTTCGCGTGCCGGTATGAACGACGTCGCCATGTCCTTCGAGGGCACCACGGACGAACTCACCTTCGTGCTCGGTCCCGCCCTGGTCGGTGTCCTGGCGGCGTTCCTCGCGCCCTGGCTGCCGCTCGCGCTCGCCGCGCTCCTCACCCTGGTCCTCGTCCCGCTCTTCGCCCTCCATCCGAGCGTCACTGCCGTGCAGGGCACGCGGAACGCGCCGGCCGGCACGACGACGGCGGAAGCCCCCGACGGTGCGGGCCGCCTGCGTCTGGCGATGGTCGTCGTCGCAGTGCTGGCCATGGTCTGCATGGGCACCTTCTTCGGCGGCACTCAAGCCGCACTCAGCGCTTTCGCCGGTGAGTTCGCCAACCCGGAACTCGCGGGCCTGCTCTATTCGGCCATGGGGCTCAGCTCCGCGGTCATGGCGCTGTCCATCGCGGCCTGGCCCGAGAAGTTCCGCCACGGCGCACGGTGGGTGTTCTGCGCCCTGCTGCTCACGGCGGGCAGCGCGCTGCTCCTGCTGCCGCTCACCTTCGGCAGCATCATCCCGGTGCTGCTCGTGCTGGGTGTCGCGGTGGGGCCGCTCATGGTCACCGTGTTCGCGATCGGCGCCCAGGTGGCTCCCGCGGCGCGCATGTCGACCGTCATGACCGCCCTCTCGAGCGGGATCGTCGCCGGGACGGCTCTCGGTTATGCCGTGGCGGGCGCCGCGGCGCAGGCCGGCGGTTCGCATCCGGCGTTCCTGGTGTCCGGCTCGGCCGCGCTGCTGCTCATGCTGCTCGGCCTGGTGGCCGGGTGGATCCTCAAGGCCCTGTCCCGCTGAAGGGTGCTTCGCCCTTGAGTTCCGTTTCTCCTTGAGTGCTCAGTAGTTGCGGGTCCTGGGCGTCGGAACCCGCAACAACTGAGCACTCAACGCACTGGGCAGGGCGGCCCGTGATCAGCGGGACAGGAACTCGAGCGCGGCTTCCTTGAAGACCCGGCTGGTGACGGCGTTCGTGTGATTCCGGCCCGGGATCAGCAGGGTCTCGGCATGGCCGCCCGCCTCCTCGACCAGGGCCGCGAGGGTGGGGAGGGACGCCGCGCGGGGATCCTCCGAACCCGCCGCGAGGAGCACGTCCTGATGGGGCACGGCGTCCTCGGGGTCGAACGGCTCGACCTTCGCCGCCTCGATCAGCTGCAGGAACGCGAAGATGTTGTTGCTCGGCACGAGCTGTGCCATGGTGAGCAGCGCCGCGGTGGACGCGTCGGCGATCGGAGTGCCGTCAGCGAGGTGACGCTGAGCGGCCACGACGTCGAACTCCGCGAGCGGGTCGTTGTGGCTCGGGCCGCCGAGCACCGCGCGCCGGACGAGCCCGCGCTGGGTGCCGGCGATCTCCCAGCCGATGCGCCCGCCGAGTGAGTAGCCGATCACGTCGAGGCCGCTGCTCGGGTCGCCGTCGCGCAAGGGGCGGGCGCCGACGTCGGTCACTGCCTGCAGCAGATCGGCGCGGATCTTGCCGGGGGAGTAGGAGTCCATGTCCGCGGGAGCTTCGCTGTGCCCGTGGCCGGGGAGGTCCACGGCGATCGCCCAGCGGCCGGCCTTCAGGAGATCCCGGATCCAGCCGCTCTGAACCCAGTTGAGCTCGATGCTGGACGAGAAGCCGTGCACGAGCAGGATGGGCGGCAGGCCGGCGTCGGTGTCACCGCGGAACACTTCGACGTTGAGCCCTGGGTCGCGTCCCTCCACGGTGTGCGGCTGGTTCTGGCCTGCGTGCCGGGTCATGTCCGTGTCCCTCCTGGGTGATCTCGCGGCCGTCGCGCCGGTCGCCTCCGGGGCGCCGTCGTCGGGGTCCGGGGCCTGGGCCGGCCCGTGAAGTCACTCTACCGCTCGCCCGGGACGGAACAGCAGCCCCGAAGGGCCCGCTTCATCCGCTTGTCCGTCGGGCCGGTGGAGGTCTATCCTCAGTTATAGTCATAGTGACTTTAACTCGACTGAGACGCCGAGGAACCGGAATCCCGGGAAAGGAGAGCCGATGGATCAGTGGCAGCCCTTGACGGTCCCCGTGCAGGCCAACCCGGTCGGCAATGTGGAGGAACGTCGCCTCGCGGCGCCCGGGCTGGCGATCTCCACGGTCATCTTCGCGCTGAAACCCAGCGAGACCTCCGGTCGTCCGACGCTCTGGCTTCCCCTGGTCCGCCGGATCCGGGAGCCGTTCAAGGGACAGTGGGCGCTCCCGGGTGGCCCTCTCCGCCACGATGAATCGCTGCCCGAGGCCGCCTCGCGGAACCTTCTCGACACCACGGGGCTGGCTCCCCGCTACCTGGAACAGCTCTACGCCTTCGGCGGCCTGCACCGCTCACCCGCTCAGCGCGTGGTGAGCATCGTCTACTGGGCGCTGGTCCAGTCGGAGGAGGCCGAACTGCCCGGCGAAGAGGAGAACGTCCGCTGGTTCCGGGCGGACAAGGTCGAAGACCTGGCCTTCGACCACCAGGAGATCGTGGACTACGCCCTCTGGCGGCTCCGCAACAAGATGGAGTACGCCTCGATCGCGTTCCACTTCCTCGGCGAGTACTTCACCCTGGCCCAGTTGCGGGAGGTCTACGAGGCCGTCCTGGACAAGCCTCTCGATCCCGCGAATTTCCGGCGGCACGTCACGAATGCCGTCGGGATCGAACCCAGCGACCGGTACCTCCAGGGCGGCAAGCACCGCCCGCCGCGCCTCTACCGCTACACCGGCCCCGCGCCGTCGAGCACTCCCCGGACAGCACCGACCACAGCAAGGACCCCCTCATGAGCAGCGTCAACGCCACCATCCAGCTCCTGACCCGCGAACAGGCCGAAAGCGCCGCGCTGTCCCGCGCCGCCGGGCAGAGCACGTGCAGCACCGAGCTGGCCAGTGGCCCCTGGGAGTACGACGCCGCCGAGGCCGCACGCGGCGTCCCCGCGTACGGACCGGGCGCCTCCAGTGCCGACGTCGCGCCCGCGAGCACGCCCCGGCAGGGTGAGATCCCGGCCGAGTACAAGCAAGCGAGCGACGCCGAACTGGACCGCCGCATCCTGGCCGCCAAAGAGGCGCTGGGAGACCGGGCGGTCATCCTGGGGCACTTCTACCAGCGTGACGAAGTGGTCAAGTACGCCGACTTCGTGGGCGACTCCTTCCAGCTGGCGAACGCCGCCCTGACCCGTCCCGAGGCGGAGGCGATCATCTTCTGCGGGGTCCACTTCATGGCCGAGACCGCGGACATCCTCTCCACGGACCGCCAGGCCGTGATCCTCCCCAACCTGGCGGCCGGCTGCTCCATGGCGGACATGGCGGACATCGACTCCGTGCAGGAGTGCTGGGAGCAGCTCGAGGAGATCTACGGCACCGCGCCGGATGCCGACGGCAAACTCCCCGTCATCCCGGTGACCTACATGAACTCCTCCGCCGCGCTCAAGGCGTTCTGCGGTGAGCACGGCGGGATCGTCTGCACCTCCTCCAACGCCGCGACCGTGCTGGAATGGGCCTTCGAGCGCGGGCAGCGGGTCCTGTTCTTCCCGGACCAGCACCTGGGCCGCAACACGGCGAAGGCCCTGGGCGTGCCGCTCGAGCACATGCCGCTCTGGAATCCGCGGAAGGACCTGGGCGGCAACAGCGAGGCCACCCTGGAGGAGGCCGAGGTCATCCTCTGGCAGGGCTTCTGCTCGGTCCACAAGCGCTTCACCGTCGCGCAGATCGAGAAGGCCCGTCAGGATCACCCGGGTGTGACCGTGATCGTCCACCCCGAATGCCCCATGGAGGTGGTGGATGCGGCCGATTCGGCCGGATCCACCGACCACATCCGGAAGGCCGTCGCGGCCGCCACCGAGCCCACGACCTTCGCCATCGGCACCGAGATCAACATGGTCAACCGGCTCGCCGCCGAGTACCCGCAGCACACGATCTTCTGCCTCGACCCGGTGATCTGCCCCTGCTCCACCATGTACCGCATCCACCCCGCCTACCTGGCCTGGGTGCTGGAGGAACTGGTGCAGAGCCGGGTCGTGAACCAGATCGTCGTGGATGACGCCGTGCAGCAGGGCGCCCGCGTCGCCCTGGAACGGATGCTGGCGGCGCGGCCATGACAGCCCGCCCGGATCTTCCCGGAGCCGACGACGCCGCCACGCCGTCCGCCGGTCGCGCGCCGTCCGCCGGACTCGCCGTGGTCGGCGCCGGGATCGCGGGCCTCTACGCCACGCTGCTCGCCGCCGAAGCCGGAATCCCCGTGGTGCTCCTGACCCGGAGCGAGTTGGAGGCGAGCAACAGCTTCGCCGCCCAGGGCGGGATCTGCGCCGTCCTGGACGAGGCCCGCCGGGCTCCCGGCGACTCGGTGGAGGCGCACGTCCGGGACACGCTGGCCGCGGGGGCCGGACTGTGCGATCCGGAGGCCGTCCGCATCCTCTGCTCGGGCGCCCAGCTGGACGTGCGGAATCTGGAACGGTTCGGCGTGCGCTTCGACGCCGGGGCGTCCGGCGATCCGGCGCTCGGCCTGGAGGCCGCGCACTCCCACCCCCGGATCCTTCACGTCGGCGGGGACGCTACCGGCGCCGGGATCGTCCGCGCCCTGGTCTCGGCCGTCATCGCCCAGGTGCTGGCCGGACGGGTCAGCCTGGTGGAGAACGCCTGGGTCACGGCGCTCCTGCCTGATGCCCGCGATGCCGGAAGCGTCCGCGGCGTCGTGTTCGAGCGGGACGGCATGCGCCACGAATTGCCGGCGGCAGGAGTGCTCCTGGCCACCGGCGGCGCCGGCCGTCTCTTCGCTCGGACCACCAATCCGTCCGGGGCTCTGGGGGAGGGCGTCGGCCTGGCGCTGGAGGCCGGTGCGGTCGTGACGGATGCGGAGTTCCTGCAGTTCCACCCGACCGCGCTGCGGCTGCCGGGCCAGGCGCAGGACGGCTGGCTGGTCTCCGAAGCCGTCCGGGGCGAGGGCGCCGTGCTGCTGGATGACGAGGGCCGTCGATTCATGCCGGACTATCACCCTCTGGCCGAGCTGGCCCCGCGCGATGTGGTCTCGCGGGCGGTCGCCGCTCACCTCGCTGAGCGCGGCGCCCCCGAAGGGGCGGTGTTCCTCGACGCCAGGCCCCTCGTGGAACGCGAGGGCCGGGGATTCCTGGCGCGCCGTTTCCCGAGCATCAGCGCCGCGCTGGCGCTCGCGGGGATCGACTGGGAGCGTGAGCCCGTCCCGGTGGCTCCCGCCGCCCACTACTGGATGGGAGGCGTCGCCACGGATCTCTGGGGCAGGACCTCCGTCCCCGGACTCTGGGCCGCCGGTGAGGTGGCGTGCACCGGGGTGCACGGTGCGAACCGGCTCGCCTCCAACTCGCTGCTGGAAGGTCTCGTCTTCGCCCGCCGTGCCATCGAGGCGCTCTCGGCGGAAGGGTCGGGTTCCGCTGATTCCGCTGGAACCCCCTGGCCTGCTCGCCACCCGGCGGCGGGTGTGGCGGGGCTGCCGGTGCCGGCCGTCGGTGAGGACAACGACGGCGGCGCGCCGGCGTCCGGCTCCGCTGTGCCTGGCGCCGCAGCACCACGGCTCGAGGACCCGAGTCTTGAAGCCTCCGGCCTCGAAGCGCTGCAGCACCTCATGACCGCGGAGGCCGGCATGTCCCGCACCGCGGAGGGGCTGACCCGGGCCGCGTCCGTGCTGGACGGCTGGCTCGCGCGGTCGAACACCCCCGCCTTCCGGCACAGTCTCCTCGCCGCCCGGGTCCTCGTGGCGGGAGCCCTCTCCCGCGAGGTCAGTGTCGGCGCCCATCACCGCGCGGACGCCCCGGCCGGGCAGCCTGTCGATCAGCGGCACCTGAGCTGGCGCGCCGAGCCGCGCGCCGTCGTCGTCCCCTCGCCTTCCGGAAGGATCCCCACCCCATGAACCAGACGCTGACCACCGGATTCCTGGTGGGTCCGGACGAACGGGCCCTGGACCGGGTCATCCTCACCGCGCTGGAGGAGGACGCCGCGCACGGCGATGTCACCAGTGAGGCGTTCATCCCGCTGGGGGCGACCGCCCAGGCCGTGGTGCGGGCCCGGGTCCCGGGCGTCCTGAGCGGAGGACCCGTGGTGCAGCGGGTGTTCGCGCTGGTCGATCCCCGGGTCCGGGTGACGGCGCTCGTGGAGGACGGCAAAGCGTTCGAGCCGGGGGAGCGGCTGACCCTGATCGAGGGTCCGGCCCGCTCAGTGCTGCTGGGCGAGCGGATCGCGCTGAATCTGATGCAGCGGATGAGCGCGATCGCCACCGCCGCTCAGGAACTCGTGGCGGCGGTGGCCGGGACGCGTGCGCGGGTGGTGGACACCCGGAAGACGACGCCGGGCCTGCGGAACCTCGAACGGTACGCCGTGCGGTGCGGTGGCGGGCACAATCACCGCTACAGTCTGTCCGACGCGGTCATGGTGAAGGACAACCACCTGGCCGTCCTCACCGGTGGAGACCCCGGGAAGATCACCGAGGCGCTCCTGGACGGCAAATCCCGCCTCGGCCACACGGTGCACCTGG
Organism: Arthrobacter sp. Y-9; assembly: GCF_029690065.1. Lineage (NCBI taxonomy): Bacteria > Bacillati > Actinomycetota > Actinomycetes > Micrococcales > Micrococcaceae > Arthrobacter > Arthrobacter sp. Y-9. Next base: position 2,313,331 of record NZ_CP121463.1, on the reverse strand, counting down.
AGGTCGAGGTCGACGGTCTGGAGATGATCGAACCCGTGCTGGCCGCCGGCGTGGACACCATCATGCTGGACAACTTCTCCCTCGAGGACCTCGCCGAGGGTGTGCGCCGGGTGGCGGGACGGGCGCTCGTGGAGGCGAGCGGCAACGTCCGGCTGGACACCATCGCGGCGATCGCCGCCACCGGAGTGGACATCATCTCCTCCGGTGCGATCACGCACAGCGTCGCCAATCTGGACCTGGGCCTCGACATCGACATCCACCCTCAGGGCACGCCGTGATCTACCTGGACGCGGCGGCCACCACCCCGGTCCGCCCCGAGGTGCTGCAAGCGCTCTGGCCGGTCCTGTCCGGCACGTTCGGCAATCCGGCGAGTCACCACGAAGTGGGCGAAAGCGCCCGGGCGGTCCTGGAGGACGCACGACGCCGGGTGGCCGCCGTGCTCGGCTGCCGTCCCGCGGAGGTGCTCTTCACCTCCGGCGGCACCGAAGCCGACAACGCGGCGCTGAAGGGCATCGCCCTCGCCCGCAGGGCACGCGATCCCCGACTCGACCGTGTCCTGATCAGCGCGGTCGAACACCCCGCGGTGGCGGAATCGGCGGAGTATCTCGCCAGGGTGCACGGCTTCACGGTGGATGTCGTTCCCGTGGACCACCGGGGTGTGATCCTCGCCGAAGAGTTCGGCGCTCTCCTCGGGGAGCGCACCGCGGTGGCGAGTGTCATGTATGCGAACAACGAAGTGGGCACCGTTCAGGACCTTCCGGCCCTGGCGGCTCTCGCGCAGGCGGCCGGCGTTCCGCTGCACAGCGACGCCGTGCAGGCCGCCGGCGCGCTGCCGCTGGACGTCCGTGGACTGGGCGTCGCCGCGCTGTCCCTGGCCGGGCACAAGCTGGGCGCCCCCAAGGGCAACGGCGTGCTGTACCTGAAGGCCCGGACCCCGTTCGAAGCGCTGCTCCACGGCGGTGGCCAGCAGAGGGACCGGCGTTCCGGGACGGAGGACGTGGCGGGGGCGGTCGCCTTCGCGACGGCCCTGGAACTCGCCGAGTCGGAACGCCGCACTATGGACGGCCCTGCCGCGGAAGATCGACGGGACCGCTTCATCCGCGCCGTCCAGGACGCCGTCCCGGGTGCGGTGCTCACGGGCGATCCCGTGAACCGGCTTCCCGGTTCGGCCTCATTCTGCTTCCCTGGAGTGGCGGGGGAGACGGTGCTGCTCGAGCTGGAGCGACGGGGGATCGTGTGTTCGAGCGGCTCGGCGTGTGCCGCCGGGTCCAGCGAGCCGTCCGCCGTCCTGACGGCCATGGGCCTTCCCGCGGATGTGGCGCTCACCGCCGTGCGCTTCAGCCTCCAGCGGGAGACGAGCGAGGAAGACCTGGCGGTGACCGCACGAGCGCTGGGTGACATCTTCAGCCGGCTCGGCGCCGGAACCGTCTGATCCTCAGGAGTTCAGGCGCTCCGTGTTCAGGCGCTCCGTGCGCGGCGGAAGATCCACTGCCGGAACAGGGTGAACCGGACCACCGTGGCCAGGAACCCGGCCAGGGTGGTGGTCCAGAGTTCCTCGGTGACGGTCGCCTCGGGCTGGAGCCAGTGCAGCAGGGCCAGGCTGGACGCCGTGATGACCCAGGCGATGCCCATCACGAGGAGTCCGCGTGCGTGATCCCGGGCCGCGCCCTGTCCGCCCTGGATGCGGAACGTGGCGGCGCGGTTCAGGGCCGTGTTGAGGATCGACGTCGAGACGAGAGCGAGCGCGTTGGCCCACTGGGGGCCGACGGAGGGGCGCAGCAGCGCGTACAGGCCGATCGACGCCGCCGTGCACAGGACGCCGACCACCGTGAACCGGCCGATCTGGCCCCAGAGGCGGGAGGCCGCCGTCGTGGGTCGCGCCGCGGAGCCGCCACCGGCTTCACCCGTCACGGCGACGGCCGCCGGCGACCCGGGTCCGGGCTCCGCGGCGGCCGTGCTTCCGACGGTCCCGGTGGTGCTGCTGCTCATGCCCTCAGTCTTTCACGGCACCCTGTGGCGTGCCGGTGGATTGCTGTGCGGTGGCTGGGGATTTCCTGGTCGGCCACCACCGGTCGTGCGGCGGGCCGGGCCCTATTCCGGGTGCCCGAGCCCCTGCCGCAGCTTCTCGGTCAGGCGCATGAGGTCGGCCATCTCGTCCTCCGTGAGGGCCGGACCCACGACGGCGGCGATGTCCCGGACGTGCGCCCGGCCGATCTCCTTCTGCACCGCGCGGCCTTCCGGCGTGAGGCGGATCAGGATGCCCCGGCCGTCGTCCGGCGCGGTCTGACGCTCGATCAGCCCACGGTTCTGCAGGCGCTCCACCAGTCGGCTCAGGCTCGACTGGCTGAGGAGCACGCGATCGTTGATCTCGTGCAGGCGCAGCCAGCCCTCCGGGCAGCGGCTGAGCGTGAACAGGACGTCGTACTCCTTCACGCTGACCTTGTGGGAGACGCCGACCTGCCTGAAGGCGGGAGCCTCATTGAGGCGCCGCATGACCGCCACCTGGGCCCGGAAGAGGGACTCCCAGGTGGCGGCGGCCGTGCGGACGTGCGGTGCCTTGCTCATGACGTCGCGACCTGCCCGGCCGGTTCGTCCTGGCCCGCGCCCTCACTCTCGGCCTGCTTGGCCTCCTTGGCGGCCACGAGCGAGGCGTGCGTCGGGGCGTCCGGCACGGTGGCGGGACGGCCTTCGGCGAAGCCCTTGCGGAGCTCCGGCAGGATCTCACCGAGCAGGTCCAGCTGCTCCAGGACCGTCTTCAGCGGAAGACCGGCGTGGTCCACCAGGAAGAGCTGGCGCTGGTAGTCGCCGAAGGTCTCACGGAAGCTCAGGGTCTTCTCGATGACCTCCTGCGGGCTGCCCACGGTGAGCGGCGTCTGCGAGGTGAAGTCCTCCAGGGACGGTCCGTGGCCGTAGACGGGGGCGTTGTCGAAGTACGGGCGGAATTCGCGGACGGCGTCCTGGGAGTTCCGGCGCATGAAGAACTGTCCGCCGAGACCCACGATGGCCTGCTCCGCCGTGCCGTGGCCGTAGTGCTCGTAGCGCTCGCGGTACAGGGCGATCAGCCGCTGGAAGTGCTCCTTCGGCCAGAAGATGTTGTTGGCGAAGAATCCGTCACCGAAGTAGGCCGCCAGCTCGGCGATCTGCGGGGTGCGGATGGAACCGTGCCAGACGAACGGCGCGACGTCGTCCAGCGGACGCGGGGTGGAGGTGAAGTTCTGCAGCGGGGTGCGGAACTTGCCCTGCCAGTTGACGATGTCCTTGTCCCACAGCTCACGCAGCAGGCTGTAGTTCTCGATCGCCAGGTTCACTCCGTCCTGGATGTTCTTGCCGAACCAGGGGTAGACCGGCGGGGTGTTGCCGCGGCCCAGCATGAGGTCCACACGGCCGTCGGCCACGTGCTGCAGCATCGCGAAGTCCTCGGCGATCTTCACCGGGTCATTCGTGGTGATGAGCGTGGTGGACGTGGAGAGGATGAGCTTCTCCGTCTGCGCCGCGATGTACGCGAGCGTGGTGGTGGGGGAGCTGGAGAAGAACGGGCGGTTGTGGTGCTCGCCGAGCGCGAACACGTCCAGGCCCACGTCCTCGGCCTTCTTGGCGATCTCGACCGTCGCCTTGATCCGCTCGTGCTCCGTGGGGGTGGTGCCCGTGGTGGGGTCCGTGGTGATGTCACTCACGGTGAAGATTCCGAATTGCATTGCTGCCTCCTTGGCCACGTCCAACTCTACCAAATTATATGCATTTGCATCTAATTTCACTCGTGTCAGCGCTGGAAGGTCAGGATCTATTCCCGGGGGATCCGGAACCGGAACGGAGCGGCCCGCCCGGGGCGCCGGCATGCAGCCGAGGCCCCGGACGGGCCGGGTCGTGCGGAGATTCCCCAGGTCAGTCCTGGGCGAACGAGTCAGTCCTGGATGGCCACGTGCCGGTGGTGCTCCTGCTTCCGTTCCTGACGCCGTTCCCGCCGCCCCTCGACGAGGCGGTAGAGGACCGGCACCAGGATCAGGGTGAGGAGCGTGGAGGACACGAGCCCGCCGATCACCACGATCGCCAGCGGCTGCGAGATGAAACCGCCACCGCCGGTCAGTCCGAGCGCCATCGGGGTCAGGGCGAACACCGTGGCCGCCGCCGTCATCAGGATCGGCCGCAGACGGCGGCGGGCGCCGTGTTCGATCGCGTCCGCCACGGACATCGCCTCACGGCCCGGCTCCGCCCTCCGGTACTGGTTGATGAGGTCGATCAGCACGATCGCGTTCGTGACCACGATGCCCACGAGCATGAGCATGCCGATCAGGGACGGCAGGCCGAGCGGCACGCGGGACACGAGGAGCAGGCCGATGGCACCGGTCGCGGCGAACGGGATCGAGACGAGCAGGATGAGCGGCTGGACCAGGGACTTGAACGTCGCCACCATGATCACGTAGACGATCGCGACGGCGGCCAGCAGCGCCAGCCCCAGCTGACGGAAGGAGTCGGCCTGTTGCGTCGTGGCGCCGCCCACGGCCGCCGTCGTGCCGGCCGGGAGCTTGATGGACGCCAGACGCTTCTGCACCTCCGTGCTGACCGCGCCCAGGTTGCTGCCGTCCGGGGTGACCGAGACGACGGCGGTGCGCTGGCCGTTGCTGCTGGTGATGCTGGACGGCACGTTGACCTGCTGGACGTCGGCCACCGCGGAGAGCGTCAGCGGAGTGCCCGGGATCTTGCTGTCCTTGAGCTCCTGGATGCTGCGGAACGGCTGGGCCTCGCCCACGCGGACGGAGTAGTCCGTGACGCCGAGGCGCAGCTTCACATCGAGCGGCGGGTTGGACGCGCTGGCCAGCAGGCCTCCGATCTGCTGCTCCGAAAGGCCCAGCGCCGCGGCCTTGGCCCGGTTCACCTCCACCTGGACCACGGGGTAGGAGGACGCCAGGTTGCTGGTCACGGAGGTGGTGTTCGGCACGTCGCCGAAGGCTGTGACGAGCTGCTGGGAGGCCTTGGCGAGGGCGTCCGAGTCGCCCGAGCGGATGGTCACGTCGACCGTGTTCGAGCTGCCGAAGCCGCCCTGTTGCGAGCCGATCGTGAGCTTGCCCGCGTCCTTCAGGTCGTTGAGCTTGGCCCGTGCGGCGTCCTGGAGCTTCAGCTGGTTCTTCTTCTCATCCGTGGTCACCGTGAAGTTGGCGTCCGACGAGCCGCTGGAGACCATGGCGCCGTACCCGGTCCCGGCGTTGCCGAGGATGACCTGGACGTCCTTGACGCCGTCGACGTCCTTGAGCGCGCTCTCCACCTTCGCCGCGGCCTTGCTGGAATCGTCGAGGGTGGTGCCCGCGGGCAGGGACTGCCGGATGGTGAAGCTGTTCTGGCCCGAGTCGCCCAGCAGGTTGGTGGGCAGCAACGGGGTCATGGCGAAGGTCGCCACCAGGATCACGACGGCGGAGACCAGGGTGATGACGGGATGGCGCTGAGTGGCGTGCAGGACGGGGACGTAGCCACGGGCGAGCCAGGAGCGCTCCTCCTTGGCGTGGGCCTCCCGCTCGATCTCCGCCTGCTCGCGGCCGTGGACGTTCCCCGACTTCAGGAACCAGTAGGCGAGCACCGGGACGATGGTGAGGGAGACGAAGAGCGAGGCCAGCAGGGCGATGGTCACCGTGAGGGCGAAAGGCCGGAACAGCTCGCCCGCGATGTCGCCCACGAACGCGATCGGCAGGAACACGGCCACCGTGGTGAGGGTGGAGGCGGTCACGGCCCCGGCCACCTCGCGGATGGCGGTCAGGATGGCCGTCTTCTTGTCCTCGCCGTAACTGAGGTGCCGCTTGATGTTCTCGATCACCACGATCGAGTCGTCCACCACACGTCCGATCGCGATGGTCAGGGCGCCGAGCGTCAGGATGTTCAGGGAGTACTTGGCCGCCCCGAGACCGATGAAGGTGATGAGCAGGGAGAGCGGGATCGAGATGGCCGTGACCAGCGTGGACCGCACGGAGAGCAGGAACAGCAGGATGATCACCACGGCGAATCCGAGGCCCAGAAGGCCTTCCGTGGTGAGGTCCTTGATGGACTTCTCGATGAAGGGCGCCTGGTCGAAGACCGAGGTGAACTTGGCGCCGTGACCGAGCTCGTCCTGCAGCGCCGGGATCGCATCGCGCACCGCGTGGGAGAGCGCCACGGTGTCCGCTTCGGGCTTCTTCGTGACGGAGAGCGCGAGCGTCTGCACGCCGTTGGTGCGCGTGATGGAGGTGGCCGGGTTGTCCTTGAGCTGGACCTGGGCGATGTCGCCGATCGTGGTCGGCGTGTTCGCACCCGCGAGCGGGAGCGCCTTCACGGCGTCCAGGGTGTCCACGCGCGTGCCGACCTGCAGGGACAGCTCCTTGCCCTGCTCGGTGATGGTTCCGACCGGGATGACGGAGCCGTTGTCCTTGAGGGCCTGGCGGATCGACTGGGCGCTGAGGCCACGCTGGGCGAGCGCTCCGGCCTGCGGCAGGATCGAGACGTACTGACCGGTGGCGCCGCTGACTTCGGCGCCGCGCACGCCGTCGAGCTTGAGCAGGCGCGGCACGCTCAGGCGGTTCAGCTGCTCGCTGAGCACGCTCAGCGGCTGGTCCGAGGACACCGCCAGATAGACGACCGGGAAGTCGTTGATGTTGCCCGCGTAAGACTGAGGGTCGACGTCGGCCGGCAGGTTGCGCTTGGCGCTGGAGATCGCGCGGTCCACCTGGTTGCGGGCCCGGTCCAGATTGGTGCCGTAGGCGAACTTGAGGCTCACCGTGGAGACGCCGCTGCGGGAGGTGGAGGTGGTCGACTCGACCGCCTCCACGCCGCCCAGGGCCTGCTCCAGGGGCTCGCCCACCTGCTTGTCCACCACTTCGGCGGAGGCGCCCGGCATGGTGCTGAGCACGGAGATCTGGGGGAACTCGATCGACGGGATGAGCTCCTGCTTGAGAGAGCCCATCGTGATGACGCCGAACACCGCGGCGAACACCGTGATCAGCGCGATCAGGGCCCTGTTGGCGAGAGAGAGCTGGGAGAGGCGGAACACGGTACTCCTTGAGCAGGAACGGTCAGTGCGGGACTCGGCCGTGAATGCAGAGAACCCCCGCCACAGGGCGGGGGTTCATCACGGGTTCAAGGACCCGCGCTGCCAAACACTGTTGCTGAGGGCAATCTTACTGTGCGGTCCTGACGGTATTCGCCTCGTCCAGCTGGAGCACGGTGGCGGTGTGGGTTGCCAGCTCGCGGGCCAGTTCAGGGTTGTCGTTCAGGCGCACGCCGTAGCCGGGGAGCATCTCCTTGATCTTGCCTTCCCAGCCCTTGAACTGCGCGGGGAAGGAGCGCTTGAGGAGCTCGAGCATGATCGGGACCGCGGTGGAGGCTCCGGGGGAGGCGCCGAGCAGGGCGCCGATCGAGCCGTCACGGCTCGTGATGACCTCGGTGCCGAACTGCAGGGCGCCGCCGCGCTTCGGGTCCTTCTTGATGATCTGCACGCGCTGGCCGGCCGTGATGAGCTCCCACTTGTCGCCGTCGGCTTCGGGGTAGTACTCGCGCAGGGCCTCGACCTTGGCGCCGTGGCTCTTGGTGACCTCCTTGACCAGGTACGCGACCAGGTCCAGGTTGTCCTTGGCGACGCCCAGCATCGGCACGATGTTGTTGGGACGCACGCTGCCGGGGAGGTCCCAGTAGGAGCCGTTCTTGAGGAAGTTGGTGGAGAAGCCGCCGTACGGGCCGAACAGCAGGGAGCGCTGGCCGCCCACGTAGCGGGTGTCGAGGTGCGGCACGGACATGGGCGGGGCGCCCACGGAGGCCTGGCCGTACACCTTGGCGTTGTGCTGGGCGGTGACGGTCTCGTCGGTGCAGCGGAAGAACTTGCCGGAGACCGGGAATCCGCCGTAGCCCTTGGATTCGGGGATGCCGGAGGCCTGGAGCAGGTGCAGTGCGCCGCCGCCGGCTCCCACGAACACGAACTTGGCGTCGATGCTGCCGCGCTCGTTCGATCCCAAGTGGCGGGTGGAGACCTTCCAGCCGCGGCCGAAGGAGAGTCGCTCCAGGTCGGTGACGTCGTGGAAGTAGTTGACCTCCACGCCGGAGCGCTCCAGGTACGCGGTGAGCTCGCGGCTCAGGGCGCCGAAGTCGACGTCGGTGCCCTCGGCCACGCGGGTGGCGGCGAAGCGGCCCGGCTGACGGCCTTCCATCACCAGGGGTGCCCAGCCCCCGATGGTCGCGGCGTCCTCGCTGTGCTCCATGGTGGAGAAGAGCGGGTGCGGCTTGAGGGCCTCGTAGCGCTTCTTGAGGTAATCGGAGTGCTCGTCACCGAGCACGAAGCTCATGTGCGGCACGGTGTTGATGAAGCCCTTGGGGGAGCCGATGAGCTGCTCGGACACCAGGTGGGACCAGAACTGGCGGGAGAGCTGGAATCCCTCGGCGATGCCGAGTGCCTTGGCCGGGTTCACGGAGCCGTCCTTGGCCTGCGGCATGTAGTTCAGCTCGCAGAAGGCGGAGTGGCCGGTGCCCGCGTTGTTCCAGGGATCGGAGCTTTCCAGGCCCGCCTGGTCGAGGCGCTCATAGAGCACGATCGACCAGTCCGGCTGGAGCTGCTTGAGGAACGCACCGAGGGTGGCGCTCATGATGCCTCCACCGATGAGGACGACGTCGGCGGAGGAAGTCTTGGAAATGAAGGTCACAGTGAACTCCGATTGCAGCAACATTGGGCAGTAGCAGAATATCCCCTGGCGGTCTCTATCAAAAATTGCCCCTGAGAGTTATCCTTTGAGTTTTACCTTCGAAAAGACTTCGTTCAGAACGGGGGACGAAGGGTAGCTCACCACGCGGTCCGACATCGCCAGAGCCGAGATCGGATAGGCGATGGGGAGGGCGGGCAGCGCCTTGGCGATCCGCTCGTTGATGGAGCGGTAGAGCGTGGAGCGCTCGTCCCCGTCCGGGAGGGTGCGGGCACGTGCGATGTCCTTGAAGAGGTCCGCATCGGTGTAACCGAACTCACTGCGGGTGGAGCCGAAAAGCGGGGAGAGGAAGTTGTCCGGATCGGCGTACGAGCCGTTCCAGCCGAACAGGTGAAGGCCGTGGTTTCCCGGCGAGGTCACCTTCTGCGCGTAGCCCTCCGTCCAGGGGACGGGCACCGGCTTGATCACCAGGCCGACGGCGGTCAGCTCACGGGCGATCTCCGCGTAGACCTTCTCCGGGGACGGCAGGTACGCCCGGGTCACGTTCACCGGGTAGTAGAACGGGATGGGCTTGCCGTCGTAGTTGGCCTCCTTGAGGAGGGCCTTGGCCTTGTTCGGGTCGTAGCCGAGCGCAGGGGCCCCGTTGTTGAAACCGGACAGCCGGGGTGGGACGAACTGCGTCGCCTGGGCGGTGCCGTCCAGGTAGAAGCGCCGCACGATCGTGTTCTTGTCCACGGCGTACTCGATGGCCTGCCGGACCTTGAGATTGTTCAACGGGGCCACGGACTGGTTCATGCCCAGGTACATCACGGAGAAGGGGTCGCGCTGGACGACCTGCTGACCCTTCTTGACCAGGGCCTCCATGGTGTCCACGGTGATGTTGTCGTAGGCGTCGATCTCACCCTTGTCGAGGGCTTCGCGGCGCACTTCCGGGTGGGAGATGACGCGGAACGTCACGGTGCCGATCTCGCCGCGGTCACCCCAGTACCGCGGGTTGGCCTTGAGCGTGACCTCGGAGTCGTCCCAGGACGCGAACTGGAAGGGCCCGGTCCCCACGGGGTGGGTGCCGTACGCGGACACCTTGGTGCCGGCCTTGGTCTGTGTGAGGGCGTCGGCCTTGCCTTCAGTGAGGGCCTTGGGGGAGGAGATCGCCAGCGACGGCATCGTGAGCGACTGGAGGAAACCGGTGAAGGGCTCCGACAGGTCGATCGAGACGTGATGGGCGTCCTTGGTGGTGCAGCCCCGGTAGATCGACTTGGCCGGTTCGTCCGAATAGCCCCGGAAGATCGTGCCGAAGGTCGCGCTGCTTTCCTTGCGGAGGGCAGGGCTCAGCTTGTACCAGCGCTGGAAATTGGCGCAGACGGCCTGGGCGTTGAAGGGGGTCCCGTCCTGGAAGCTCACACCCTGGCGGAGGGTGAAGTCGTAGCGCAGACCGTCGTCGGACGCCTTCCATTCAGTGGCGAGGGACGGCGCGGGCTTGCCCGTGATGGCGTCGACGGTCAGGAGACCTTCCAGCACCTGCCGGGTCACCCGGTAGGACTCGAGATCGGAGGTGAGCGCCGGATCGAGGCCCACGGGCGGCGCCGGGGTTCCGAAGCGGAACGCCTTGCTGGGAGCGGTGGAGGAGCTGCTGCTCGGCTCGGGCGTCGCAGTGGGCGTACAGCCACTGAGAAGGACGGCGGCGGCACTGGCGGCCGCCAGCAGGCGCCGCGTGCGCGGAACACGGACGGAGCGGGCTGGGGCCACTGGCTTCATCACCTCACGTGTGGAAAGGCCGCCGGCTGTCCGGCGGCCCGTGGACTGCTTGGTGTTCTGGGGTCATGCTGTGTCACTGGTGCGCAAGGTGGGACTTGAACCCACACGCCCGAAGGCACAGGAACCTAAATCCTGCGTGTCTGCCAATTTCACCACTCGCGCTGGTGTTGTGCGGCGCTGAACGCCACGCTCAAGTCTAGACGCAATCGCAGGGGAGTCGGCTCAGCGAATTGCGTGATGTGGGTCCTGATGCGGCGGCCACGGACCGCCGCCTCAGGGCCCACACCCGTTCAGGCGGGGAGCTTGAGGTCCCGGCGCAGCTTGGCCACGTGGCCCTTGGCGCGCACGTTGTACTGGGCCACCGCGACGTTCCCTTCCTCGTCGATCACGAACGTGCTGCGGATGATCCCCTGGTACGGCTTGCCGTAGTTGAGCTTCTCGCCCCACACGGCGTAGCGGTCCGCCACGAGGTGGCCTTCATCGGCGAGCATCGTGTAGCCGAAGTGCTCCCGCTGGTCCCAGGCTGCGAGCTTGTCCACCGGGTCCGGGGAGATGCCCAGGACCGTGTAGCCCTCCTGACCGAAACGTGCCAGGTTGTCGCGGAAGTCGCACGCCTGCTGCGCACAGGCCGGGGTGTCGGCCTGCGGGTAGAAGAAGAGGATGACCCGCTGGCCGCGGAGCGAGGAGAGCGTGACGTCGTCGCCCTGGGCGTTCTTCAGCGTGAAGTCCGGAGCCGGTGTTCCCGGCGTGAGGCGCGGAGTGGTGGACGTGGGCAAGGGTCTCCTCCTTGAAGCGGTGATCCGGGGGCGACGGCGCCTGCTGCGCGGCGCCGTCGGTGACTTTCAGCCTATAAGTCCGGGCCAGGGGCGCCCTAATCAGACGGGTCCCCCGTGGGAGGACGGCTTCAAGAGGCCCGAGCGAGCCGGATCCCTCGCAGGATGATGCCGACGGCGAAGACCGCCGCCCCGGCCACGACGGACGGCAGCGGAAGGGTCGCGGCCAGTGCGACGCAGGCCAGTGCCCCGAGCACTTGGAACACGCGCGGGTACCGACGGTCGGCGCCGTTCTGGGTGTAAGCGGCGACGTTGGCCACGAGGTAGTAGATCAGCACACCGAACGAGGAGAAGCCGATCGCCCCACGGAGATCCGCCACCGCGATGATCCCGCAGATCGCGACGGCGACCGTCACCTCGGCCCGGTGCGGCACCCGGTACCGGGGGTGCACGGCCGCGAGCCAGTGGGGCAGGTCGTGTTCCCGGGCCATCGCCAGACTCGTCCGTCCGAGACCGGCGATGAGGGCGAGGAGCGCCCCGAGTGCGGCGACCGCCGCTCCCGCGCGCACGACCGGCGTCGCCCAATCGGCGTTTCCCGACGCGACGGCGGCGGCGAGCGGCGCGGGTTCCGCGGCGACGCCCGACGGTCCAAGCGTCGCGAGCAGCGTGACGGCGACCGTCGCGTAGACGACGGCGGTCACCGCCAGGGCGATGAGGATGGCGCGGGGGATGGTCCGCCGGGGTTCGCGGACTTCCTCGCTCAGGGTCGCGATCCGGGCGTACCCGGCGAACGCGAAGAACAGCAGCCCCGCGGACTGCAGAATGCCGTACCAGCCGTGCGCCAGGAGTCCCTCTCCGGCGATCTTGCCCGGATCAGGGGAGGAGCCCGTCCAGCAGGCGGCGACGATGATGGTCAGCGCGGCCAGGACCAGGACCATGAGAATGCGGGTCAGGCGAGCGGTCCGGGTGATGCCGTGGTAGTTCACCGCGGCCAGCGCGATCACGGCGAGGACGGCGACGGAGCGCTCCCAGCCGGGTGGGGCCACATACGCGGCGAAGGTCATGGCCATGGCGGCGGCGCTCGCGGTCTTGCCGATCACGAATCCCCAGCCGGCCAGGAATCCCGCCCACGGACCGATCCTCTCCCTGCCGTAGAGGTAGCTGCCGCCCGAGGCCGGATACGCCGCGGCGAGCTGCGCCGAGGAACTGGCATTGCAGAAGGCCACGAACGCGGCCACCAGAAGTCCGATCAGCAACCCCGACCCGGCCGCCGCGGCCGCCGGGGTGAACGCCGCGAACACGCCGGCGCCGATCATGGACCCGAACCCGATCAGCACGGCGTCGACGGTGCCGAGACGGCGTGCCAGCGCAGGGGTCTCACTCATGCGGGGTTCCTTCTCAGGTGTCGTCGCTCAGGAGGCGTGCATCGGGAACCGTGCCTCTCCCACAGATCGTTGCATGCTCTCGTTACCGGACGCATCCCGAGTGCACCGGCACGCGGCACGGCGCCGCAAATGACTCTTAATCAATGGGTTCCGGGTTCACAACCGGACGCCGGTTGTCGCTACTCGCTGTAGTGGATCTTTCCCTGCGACTACCGTCTGTCACGGTGGCGTGCTTGGATCAGAGGACGGTTTGAATCGAACTTCGCACCGTGTATACGACGCCGTCCGGCGGCTGTGCCCACGACGCGAGGAAATGGCCACACTCTACGGCGCGTGCGGCCGGAAGGTCAGGGGGAGATCGCTGTGCTGCTGATGACGGAAATGCTGGAAGGTTCGAGTCCGGGGTTCGAGGTGCAGACCGTGGAAGTCGTGGAGGGATATCTCCTGGTGCGTCTGCGCGTCGGCGACGAACGGCAGGAGTACCTGGACACGCCCAGAGGTGTGCGCCTCACGCAGCGGAGCCTCCTGGAGGACGGGGTGATCTTGTCCGATGAATCGGGCAACAGGGTGAGTCCTCTGCAATCAGTGAGCTCCGGTGGTGGACCCTTTGCGGGAATGGAGGACATCGCCTTTCCTTTGATGCCGTCGCTGTCGTTGGAGGACACCCTGACCCTGGACGCCGCGGACGTCCACCTGCGTTTCGCCGTCGTGACGCCTGGGCCGGCAGCAGCGGAATCCTTCGACACTGTCGGCCGAGGCTGACGAGAGGATCACGATGAGCTACTGCAAGAAAGCCGCCTGGTGGCAAGGTTCAGTGTTCATTGTCCTGGCGGTGACCAACGCGCTGTCGGACCACAGGCCGGGGTGGAAGATCGGGCTGGTGACGGCGAGTTCGGTGATGGCCGTGGTGGTCATCGCGGGATGGCTGTGGCGCGACCGTCGTGAACCGCCGCCGCGGGGGTCGGCCCGGGAATAGCGCGGGGCCGGGCGGCTCCAATCCGTTCCCACGTGTGGTTCCGAATCGTTGCATATCGATCCGGACCACACCAGAAGGCGGCACACCGTGAGCACCCTCTCCTTCCTCGACCGTCTGCCGACGGCGCATCGACTCACCGGGGACCATCGCGACGGGCTCAGCACCGAAGCGCTGGCCGCCGTCGACCACATCTTGTCCGGGGGAGCGGTGTATCTCCCGTTTGCTCGGCTCGGGCATCGGACCGCCATGGATCGGGGCATGAGCCCTGAGGTGGAGTTCCTGGGCCAGTTCTCCGCGTCGTCGCCCTACACGGCAGGCGTACTGCTGAAGGTCCGCTTCGCCGACGATCCGTTCGTGTCCTTCTGGGTCCCGGCGGACTACCTTGCGCACGGGGACTGCCGAACGTGCCGGCAGTTGTGGGACGAGGTGGAGGCGCTCGCCGCCGACGCCGCCCCGGGGGTGATGCTGTACGGCCTGACGAGCGCGGAGAACGGTGTGCTGGTCAAGGAGGCGGACCTGGTGCGGGCCCACGCGGGGTGAGAAGGGCAACACGGCATGGCCGCAGGTGTAGGTCCCGATGGCAGTGGCGTCGATCCAGTGCTCGCCGTGGATGGTCTCGTATTTGACGGTCCGCAGGTCCGGCGGCGCCGCGGTTTTGGGGTCCTCCGGCTCCAAGCCGGGGAACAGTGCGGAGGTCATGTCCTTTGTCCTTGTGCTGTGTCAACGGGTTGGTCGGTGAAGGGCCATCAGAGCCGGCAGGTTGTGCATGCCCGCACGCAGCTCCTGTTCAGGTGGGTGGGGTGTTTGCACTGTCCGCAGAGCGGCGGTGGGAAGAGGAGCAGGGTGGGCATGGTCAGGCTTTCGGGCATGAAATGGCACCCGGGAAGGGTGCTCGGGGGCGAGGGCTGCTGGGCGGTGTGGTGGAATACGTCGGTGGCCGCGCTGCGGCCTCACCGCAGATTTTGAATCGACTGGCCGTGGCACGCAAGAGGCCCGGGCCGACAAACCGCCGACCCGGGCCTCTTTGTGGCGCGACCTATAACGCCACAACCTACCCGATGGGAAACTCATCAATTTCGGAGCCATTCCTTATTGGCGAAGTACAAGATCATCCTCGTGCCCTCCACGTAGATGATGTGTCCACCAGCCGCAATAAGTGCGATGTAGAACCACCTCTCAACCGTTGGGTGGAGCAGGAGTGGACCGGCGAGCCAGCCCACGAAGGATGTCGCGATCAACGCCATGACGACTTTCAGAATCTTGAGGAAATTCTCCTTCTTCACGACTTCGCCTCCCAACTAGTGGCATTGACTTCCACTGTAGACGAACGTGTTCCACGAAGCGTATGGCGGAAGTGGGATTGGGTAGCCGATAATTCCGACACACTTCTGCTGGGCCGTTGCCACGCCAGCGGTAATCGTCACATACGCCGTTGCGAGCCGACAGGCGATTGCAGCAGGGCCAGGAGCTGCTTGGCAGGCCGCAGAGATGTACTGTCGCCCGAGTGAACCTCCGGAGGCGATAGCCGCGGTCTCGCCCCTGTCGAAGTAGATTGAGCACCACGGGACGCCGCATCCGAACTCTGGGTCTGCCACGACCGGGTACGCTGCGCCACGGTGATCGACCTTTTGAAGGAGCGTGTTCCCCGACACCGTGTATGAGGTGGGGAGGGACTTCCCTGAGACGTCCTTGGCCCAGGGGGGAAGGATCTGGTTCAGCTGTTCGCCAGCCGCGTTCGTAACGTTCACCGAGCCATCCTTATTGAGGCTCAGTGTGGTGTTGGCGTCTCCGACGATGAACTTGTACTCGCTCGGCGCCGTGGGGGTGTTGATCACCACGTACCCGGCTTTGGTGCCGTTCGGGCCGGTGCCGATGACGGTTCCGTAGTCGTTCCCGCGGGCGCGGTTGACCTTGACACCGTTCTCGACGGTGGCGGTGGTGCCGGGTACGGAGGCCGTGAGGTCCACGGGGGCGATCTTCGACTCGGTCGCGGGCTTGGTCGCCAGGTTTCGCGCGGCGATCTTGCTCTGCGCCGTGGCGGCAGGTGAGCCGATGAGGCCCTGCTGCTGGACCACGGCGAGTGGATCCTCGTGGTGGTTCGCCTCGGCGGCGTTCGCCGGTCCGGCGACTCCCAAGGATGTTGCGACGACGAGTGCGGCTGCCGCGCCCGTCAGTAACTTCTTCAGTGCTGACATGTAGTTCTCCCCTGAACTGCTTGTTGACTTGGAAATTTTTGACCGATCGTACTGGCTATTTTTCACGCTACCCGGCGCGACGTGACAGTTGTTGTCGCCCCTAGGGGGCATTTTCTACACCGATTTGAAAATAGATGGGGCCTGTTCGGCCGGCTTGCCCGAAACCGGCGAAGCGGCGGGGCGCGTTGAAGCGTTCTGGGGACGGCCCGACCTTGTGGGGAACCAGAAGTCGGGATGGGTGAGCGCGCCGATCTGCGTACAGAACTCGACCTCCGCGAAGCGGGAATGTGGTGGTTCTGCGCCGAGTGCGGCCCGGCGGGTGCATTCGACGGAGGCGTGCACGTGCTGGTTCGGGTGGCCAGGGTTCCTCATGGCGGTCGCCGCCTGGCGCGTCCCGTTGATCAGGGGCCTGGAGGTCCAGTCCACGGTGCCCGCACGAGACATGGTTGCCTGGGCGTCCGCGTCAAGGAATGGCGTCGTGCAGACGCACGTTGCATGGCGCTGAAACGCAGGCGCACGGTGTTCCCGCAGCACCTAAGGGATGCGAAGAGGCGGGGTACAAAAAAGTCCCGCCCGATCATGCCTTTCAGCAGATCGAGCGGGACTCGTTGGTGCACCCCCCGGGACTCGAACCCGGAACCCATTGATTAAGAGTCAATTGCTCTGCCAGTTGAGCTAGAGGTGCATCGTTGTGGCTTCTCAGCCGGGCTTTTCTTCCCGTCTGCGTTCCCCGCAACGAGTAAGAACTCTACTGGAGTTTTCCGCAAAAGTGAAATCGGGGCCTCGGGGGAGCTTCGAAGCGGTCCCGCAGGCCCTTCCGGCCCGGTTTTCCGGGGGAGTGGATGCCGCGCGCTGTCGCAATCAGACCGCTGGCAACTCGTCCGGTGCCATTCTGTGAGGCACGTCATAGACTGGCCGCAACGTGCCGGGCCTTGCTCGCTGGGCCCAGGCTCCCGAGCGACGGAGGATGCCATGACCGCAGAACCCACTCCAGACATCAAGCCACGTTCCCGGGTGGTGACGGACGGCATCCATGCGGCTCCGGCGCGCGGCATGTTCCGCGCCGTGGGTATGGGCGACGAGGACTTCGCGAAGCCGCAGATCGGCGTCGCGAGTTCCTGGAATGAGATCACCCCGTGCAATCTCTCGCTCAACCGCCTCGCCCTGGCGGTGAAGGAAGGCGTGCACGCCGGAGGCGGGTTCCCGATGCAGTTCGGCACGATCTCCGTCTCAGACGGGATCTCCATGGGCCACGACGGCATGCACTTCTCGCTCGTCTCCCGCGAGGTGATCGCGGATTCGGTGGAGACCGTGATGCAGGCCGAGCGGATCGACGGCTCGGTGCTTCTCGCGGGCTGCGACAAGTCGCTCCCCGGAATGCTGATGGCCGCCGCGCGCCTGAACCTGGCGAGTGTCTTCCTCTACGCGGGCTCCATCATGCCCGGCTGGGTGCGCCTGGAGGACGGCTCCGAGAAGGAAGTCACGCTCATCGACGCCTTCGAAGCGGTGGGTGCCTGCGCAGCGGGCCGGATGAGCAGGGGAGACCTGGACCGGATCGAGCGCGCGATCTGTCCGGGGGAGGGCGCATGCGGCGGCATGTACACGGCGAACACCATGGCGTGCATCGGCGAAGCGCTCGGGATGTCCCTGCCCGGTTCCGCCGCGCCGCCGTCAGCCGACCGGCGTCGTGACGATTTCGCGCGTCGTTCCGGTGAGGCCGTGGTCAACCTCCTGCGGCTGGGCATCACCGCGCGGGACATCATGACCAAGCCCGCGTTCGAGAACGCCATCGCCGTCACCATGGCCTTCGGCGGCTCGACCAACGCGGTGCTGCACCTTCTCGCGATCGCGCGGGAGGCCGGCGTCGACCTCGTTCTCGACGACTTCAACCGCATCGGCGACAAGGTGCCCCATCTCGGCGACCTCAAGCCCTTCGGCCGCTATGTGATGACCGACGTCGACCGCATCGGCGGGGTGCCGGTCATCATGCGGGCACTGCTCGACGCCGGCCTCCTGCACGGCGACTGCCTCACCGTCACCGGCCGCACCGTGGCCGAGAACCTCGAAGCGATCAACCCGCCGGACGTCGACGGCAAGATCCTGCGGGCCCTCGACAACCCGATCCACAAGACCGGCGGCATCACCATCCTGCACGGATCGCTCGCCCCGGAGGGCGCCGTGGTGAAGACCGCCGGTTTCGACGCCGAGGTCTTCGAAGGCACGGCCCGCGTCTTCGAGCGGGAGCAGGGCGCCCTCGACGCGCTGGACCGCGGCGAGATCCAGAAGGGCGACGTCGTCGTCATCCGCTACGAGGGCCCCAAGGGAGGCCCCGGCATGCGCGAGATGCTCGCCATCACCGGCGCGATCAAGGGCGCGGGCCTCGGCAAGGACGTCCTGCTGCTGACGGACGGGCGCTTCTCCGGCGGCACCACCGGGCTCTGCATCGGACACGTCGCGCCGGAAGCGGTCGACGGCGGGCCCATCGCCTTCGTCAAGGACGGCGACCGGATCCGGGTGGACATCGCGGCCCGGTCCTTCGATCTCCTGGTGGAGGAGGAAGAACTCGCGGCCCGCAAGGTGGGCTGGGCGCCGCTGCCGGCGCGCTTCACCACGGGCGTCCTCTCGAAGTACGCCAAGCTGGTCAATTCGGCGTCCACCGGGGCGTACTGCGGCTAGCCGGCGCTCTCGCGCGACGACGACGGCGGCTCCCCGCCGCCGTCGTGCCCGCATGCCGGACGCGGCCGTCCACATTGTGAGACGAGGCGTCCGGCAGTTGACACTAAATCGCGCCACGGGGAACACTGTAGCCATGACTGAAACCGTGATCGTCGTAGTCCTTACCAAGCGCGTGGCATAAGCCAAGCTGGTAACGGTCAGTCACGCGCAACCCCTCGAAGAGCCTCACGGCTGAGGGGTTTTTTTGTTGCTAGAGACGTCACGGCCAGTCACCCACCCGAAATCGCCCCTCAGGGGGCACCAACGAGGAAGAGTCCGATGAGCAAAGGATCGCCCATCAGCCCCACGCTGTTGGCTGCAAAGTCCGCGAAGAATGCGGAAAAGTCCGAGCGCGCCGTCACCGCTGCCGATGACGCAGCGGCCCTCTCTCCTGTCCTCGGGCCGAACAACGTTGTACCCCCAACGGAGATGACCGGCTCACAAGCACTCGTCCGCTCGCTCGAAGAACTCGGCGTCAAGGACATTTTCGGTTTGCCCGGTGGTGCCATCCTGCCCACCTACGACCCGTTGATGGCTTCCAGTTTGAATCACATCCTGGTCCGTCACGAGCAGGGAGCCGGCCACGCCGCGCAGGGCTATGCCATGGTCACCGGTGAGGTGGGCGTGTGCATCGCCACCTCCGGTCCTGGCGCCACCAACCTGGTCACCGCCATCATGGACGCCCACATGGACTCCGTGCCGATGGTCGCCATCACCGGTCAGGTCAGCAGTGGCGTGATCGGAACGGACGCCTTCCAGGAGGCGGACATCGTCGGCATCACCATGCCGATCACCAAGCACTCGTTCCTGGTCACGGACCCGGACGAGATCCCCCGGGTCATGGCCGAGGCCTTCCACCTCGCCTCCACGGGCCGTCCCGGCCCCGTCCTGGTGGACTTCGCCAAGGACGCCCAGGTCGCCAAGACGATGTTCTCCTGGCCGCCGAAGATCGACCTGCCCGGGTACCGTCCCGTGCTGCGCGGTCACAGCAAGCAGCTCCGCGAGGCCGCCAAGCTGATCGGCGCCGCCAAGAAGCCCGTGTTCTACGTCGGCGGCGGCGTGCTCAAGGGCCACGCCTGTGAAGAGCTGAAGGAACTCGCCGAGCTGAGCGGCGCCCCCGTGGTCACCACCCTCATGGCCAAGGGCGCCTTCCCGGACTCCCACCCGCAGCACGTCGGCATGCCCGGCATGCATGGCACGGTCTCCGCGGTCACCGCACTGCAGCAGGCGGACCTGCTCATCACGCTCGGCGCCCGTTTCGATGACCGCGTGACCGGCGTGCTGAAGACTTTCGCACCGAACGCCAAGGTCATCCACGCGGACATCGACCCGGCCGAGATCTCCAAGAACCGCACCGCGGACGTGCCGATCGTGGGCAGTGTCAAGGAGATCATCCCCGAGCTGACCGAGGTCCTCCGCGCGTACTTCGAGGCCAACGGCAAGCCCGACCTTGGCGCCTGGTGGGCGTTCCTGAACAACCTCAAGGAGACCTACCCGCTCGGCTGGACCGAGCCGGAGGACGGCCTGATCGCCCCGCAGCGCGTGCTGCAGCGGATCGGCGAGCTGACCGGTCCCGAGGGCGTCTTCGTGGCAGGCGTCGGCCAGCATCAGATGTGGGCCGCGCAGTTCATCAAGTACGAGCGCCCGCACGCCTGGCTGAACTCCGGCGGCGCCGGCACCATGGGCTACTCCGTCCCGGCCGCCATGGGCGCCAAGGTCGGCAACCCGGACCGCGTGGTCTGGGCGATCGACGGCGACGGCTGCTTCCAGATGACCAATCAGGAACTCGCCACCTGTGCCATCAACAACATCCCGATCAAGGTCGCGATCATCAACAACTCCTCGCTGGGCATGGTCCGCCAGTGGCAGACCCTGTTCTATGAGGGCCGGTACTCGAACACCGACCTCAACACGGGCCACGACACCGTCCGGATCCCGGACTTCGTCAAGCTCGCCGACGCCTACGGCTGCGCCGCGCTGCGCTGTGAGCGGGAAGAGGACATCGACGCCACCATCCAGAAGGCCCTGGAGATCAACGACCGCCCCGTCGTGATCGACTTCGTGGTCAGCCCCAACGCCATGGTGTGGCCGATGGTGCCCTCCGGCGTGAGCAATGACCAGATCCAGGTCGCCCGGAACATGACCCCCGAGTGGGAAGAAGAGGACTGATCATGAGCCGTCACACTCTCTCCGTGCTGGTGGAGGACAAGCCCGGCGTGCTCACGCGCGTCTCCGGCCTCTTCGCCCGCCGGGCCTTCAACATCAATTCCCTCGCCGTCGGCCCCACGGAGGTGCCGGGCACGTCCCGCATCACCGCGGTGGTCGAGGCGGAAGGTGACCTCATCGAGCAGGTCACCAAGCAGCTCAACAAATTGATCAATGTGATCAAGATCGTAGAGCTCACGAGCGACGCTTCCGTGCAGCGCGACCATATCCTGGTCAAAGTACGGGCCGATGCCGCAACGCGTCTGCAGGTCACCCAAGCCGCAGACCTGTTCCGCGCCTCCGTGGTCGATGTGTCCACCGACTCATTGATCATCGAGGCCACCGGTCATCCGGAGAAGATCACAGCACTGCTGTCAGTCCTGGAGCCCTTCGGCATCCGCGAGATTGTGCAGTCCGGCACCTTGGCCGTTGGACGGGGACCCCGCTCCATGAGTGACCGCGCTCTGCGGTCCGCCTGAATCCCACACGAGACACCGTTCCACCCCCACCATTCCAAGGAGAATTTCCATGACCGAGCTGATCTACGATGACGATGCAGACCTGACGATCGTCCAGGGCAAGAAGGTCGCCATCGTCGGCTACGGCTCCCAGGGCCACGCCCACGCCCAGAACCTGCGCGACTCCGGCGTCCAGGTCGTCATCGGCCTGAAGGAGGGCTCCAAGTCCATCGCCAAGGCGGAGGACGAGGGCTTCGAGGTCAAGAGCGTGGCCGACGCCGCGGACTGGGCCGACCTCATCATGATCCTGGCGCCGGACCAGCACCAGCGTGCGATCTACAACGACTCCATCAAGGACAAGCTGACCGCGGGCAAGACCCTGGCCTTCGCCCACGGCTTCAACATCCGCTTCGGGTACATCCAGGTCCCCGAAGGCGTGGACGTCATCCTCGTCGCTCCGAAGGCCCCGGGCCACACGGTGCGCCGCGAGTACGTCGCCGGCCGAGGCATCCCGGACATCATCGCCGTCGAGCAGGATGCCACCGGCACCGCCTGGGAGACCGCCAAGTCCTACGCCAAGGCCATCGGCGGCACCCGTGCCGGCGTCATCAAGACCACCTTCACCGAAGAGACCGAGACGGACCTCTTCGGCGAGCAGGCCGTCCTCTGCGGTGGCGTGTCCCAGCTGGTCCAGTACGGCTTCGAGACGCTGACCGAGGCCGGCTACCAGCCGCAGATCGCCTACTTCGAGGTGCTGCACGAGCTCAAGCTGATCGTCGACCTCATGTGGGAGGGCGGCATCGCCAAGCAGCGCTGGAGCGTCTCCGACACCGCCGAGTTCGGTGACTACGTCTCCGGCCCGCGTGTCATCGACCCGCGCGTCAAGGAGAACATGGCGGCCGTCCTGGCCGACATCCAGAACGGCGCCTTCGCCAAGCGCTTCATCGACGACCAGGACAACGGCGCCGTCGAGTTCAAGGAGCTGCGCGCCAAGGCGGAGCAGCACCCGATCGAGGCCGTGGGCAAGGACCTCCGTGCCCTGTTCTCGTGGAAGCAGCAGGACTCCGACTACGTCGACGGTTCCGCCGCTCGCTGATCGCCGCCCGAAGGACCATGATCCTTCACAAAAGGGAAGCCGATTCCCGGCACGCCGCACCGAGCCAGTAATCTCGGTGGCAGGCGTGTGAAGCAAGGACGCCGGGCCCGCACACTGTGCGGGTCCGGCGATTCCACGCTCAGGACACCTGAGACAAGCCACTGCAGTATCGATCGCCACAAAGAGGTCACCGGTGACAGACACCAAGCCCGTAGTACTCATTGCCGAAGAACTATCGCCTGCCACCGTGGCGGCACTGGGACCGGATTTCGACATCCGGCAGACCGACGGCGCCGACCGTTCCCAGCTCCTGCCGGCCCTGGCCGACGCCCACGCCATCCTGGTCCGCTCCGCCACGCAGGTGGACGCCGAAGCCATCGCTGCCGCGCCGAACCTCAAGGTGATCGCCCGTGCCGGCGTCGGCCTGGATAACGTCGACATCAAGGCCGCCACTCAGGCCGGTGTCATGGTGGTCAACGCGCCCACCTCGAACATCATCTCCGCCGCCGAACTCACGGTCGGCCACATCCTCAGCCTGGCCCGCCACATCCCGCAGGCCTGCGGCGCCCTCAAGGCGGGGGAGTGGAAGCGCTCCAAGTACTCGGGCACCGAGCTGTTCGAGAAGAAGATCGGCATCATCGGCTTCGGCCGCATCGGCGCCCTCGTCGCCGCCCGTCTCCAGGCCTTCGGCACCGAGATCCTCGCCTACGACCCCTACGTCACCTCGGCCCGCGCCGCACAGCTCGGCGTGAAGCTCGTGACCCTGGACGAGCTCCTGGCGCAGTCCGATTTCATCACCATCCACATGCCGAAGACCCCCGAGACCGTGGGCATGCTCGGCGCGGACGCCTTCGAGAAGATGAAGGAGACCGCGTACGTGGTCAACGTCGCCCGCGGTGGCCTGGTCGACGAGACCGCCCTGCACGAGGCGCTCGTGGCCGGCAAGATCGCCGGCGCCGGCATCGACGTGTTCTCCAAGGAGCCCTCCACGGACCTGCCGTTCTTCGGTCTGGACAACGTGGTCGTCACCCCGCACCTCGGCGCGTCCACCGCGGAGGCCCAGGAGAAGGCCGGCATCTCCGTGGCGAAGTCGGTCCGTCTGGCCCTGGCCGGAGAGCTCGTCCCCGACGCGGTCAACGTGGCCGGCGGCGTCATCCACTCCGACGTCCGCCCGGGCATCCCGCTGATCGAGAAGCTCGGCCGGATCTTCACCGCCCTCACGCACGACTCGGTGACCCAGATCGACGTCGAGGTGGCCGGTGAGATCGCTGCCCTGGACGTCAAGGTCCTCGAGCTGTCCGCGCTGAAGGGTGTGTTCGCCGACGTCGTCTCCGAGCAGGTCTCCTACGTCAACGCCCCGGTGATCGCCGAGCAGCGTGGCATCAACGTCCGCCTGATCACCACCGAGAACGCCGAGGACTACCGCAATGTGCTGACCCTCCGCGGCGCGCTGAGCGACGGTTCGCAGATCACGGTGTCCGGCACCCTGACGGGTCCGAAGCAGGTCGAGAAGCTCGTGGGCGTCAACGGTTTCGACATCGAGATCCCCATCACCGATCACCTGATCGTGGTCAGCTACCAGGACCGTCCCGGCGTCGTCGGCACCATCGGCCACATCCTGGGCATGAACAACATCAACATCGGCGGCATGCAGGTGGCGCGCAGCGCCGAAGGCGGCGACGTCCTGGCCCTGCTGACGGTCGATTCCTCCGTGCCGCAGCAGGTCCTCGACGCCATCAAGGCGGGCGTGGGCGCCAACGCCGTGCGTGAGGTCGACCTCGAGTCGTAAGGCCACACTGACGGGACCGAGGGTCCCGGGAACCCGGGCCGGTCTGCCTACAATAGCTATGGCGCTTTTGAGCGTCGCAGCGGTCGGCAGGCCGGCCCGAAGTCTTGAACCACCCCGTCGGAGCGTGGGCGAAGCCATGTCTGCAGTGCAGCCCTCTCCCGTTCCCTCACCCCAGGAGTGCAATGAACGCCGTTGAACGGTTCATCAGGAGCCGCGTGCTGCTGCTGACCGCGACCATCCTGATCGCGACCATGGCGCTGTCCGTCCTGGTCCAGAGCAGCTCACAGGCGGCTCTGGTCAAGACCGTGGACCAGAACTCCCGCGGCCTCTACGACATCCTGGTGCAGGCGCCGGGACAGGGCGAGGGCAAGCTCATGCAGCCGGACATCGTGACCGGCCAGGGCGGGATCAGCTTCGATCAGCTGGACAAGATCCGTCAGATGGACGGCACCGCGGTCGCCGCGCCCATCTCGCTGGTGTCCCGCGTGACGCAGAACCTCGAAGCCCCGCAGCTGCGGGCGATGGACTACCTCGGGTACAACTCGGGCCTGGTGGGGCTGCAGCAGACCAGCACCCCCGGCTCCACCGACGGCTCGAAGTGGCCGCAGGCCGAGTCCGTGCTCCCGGACAAGGCGACGAAGTACCGGATCACGGCCAGCGCCACGAGCTCGGACGGGGTGACCGAGCGGCAGCTGTTCAGCACCGTGGGCGAAGGGACGCTCGGCAAGGCCAAGGTCGTCCAGACCACGGTCGCCGGCGGCAAGTCCGTGCAGATCCAGGCTCCGGAAGGCGAGACGGGCATCAAGTTCCCCGCCCCCGCAGGCACCTCCACCCACACTCTCTTCAACGCCAACATCGCGCTGCCGCTGGCACCGGAGATCAGCGAATCCGTGGTGGCCGTGGACCCGACTGCCGAGCGCGCCCTGCTCGGCGAGGCCGGCGCGTTCCTCGCGCCGCTCGAGAAGGCTCCGCCTGCGGACGGCCGCAACGCCGGCGCCATCGGCCGTTTCTTCCAGGAGAAGCTCTCGTCCGGCATGTCCCAGCAGGACATCCAGGACGGGCCGGACTTCCTGGGCGTCCGCCTGAAGTACTGGGCCCCCACGCTCATGCAGTACGAGGCGAGCGTGCGCAGCAAGCAGATCACCGACGACTCCCAGGCCATCCCGCTGGTGGTGCGCCAGGGCACCAACCTGGACGTCAAGTACAACGTCAAGATCGAAGAGCTCGACGACGCCGGCAACGTCAGCAAGGAGGTCGGCACCGTCTCCAAGAACCTCGGTGACGGCTACCTCCCATTCGTCTCCAAGTCCCCGTTCGTGCTGCAGTGGCCGGGCGGGACGGACCATTCCGACCTTCTGGGCTCCACGTCCAGCTTCGCGTCCGGTCTGTACGACCCCGCCACCTGGAGCACCCAGTTCGCGGCCGCGCCGGACTACTCCGCCAAGAGCACCGAGGCCAACGGCTCCGAGGAGAAGCAGGCCGTCCCCGGTGACTGGGTCACGGTCAACAGCCTCCCGGAACGCGCCCTCGACGGCACGGCCGTGGATCAGGGCCAGCGCAAGCCGGTCCAGGACCGCTCCTACCGCAAGGACGTGGCCCGCGGCGACGCCAAGGCGACCCCGCTGCCCATCGTCTACGGCACCTTCGACCCCGCCGCGGTCCAGAAGGCCGCGGGCGACATCAACCGCCTGCCGCTCGGCGGCTACGATCCCGTGCCGTTCAGCCTTGCGAAGGACGCCTCGGGCGGCGACGCCGGCTCGAAGGCCCTCAAGCCGAGTCTGAGCGCCACGGGTCTGGTCAGCCAGTCCGCCGGTGCGATCACGGACTACTACGGCCTGGCCGCCGCCCGCGGCTACACCAAGGACGCCGACGTCGTGGACGCCATCCGCGTGCGCGCCAAGGCGGAGGGTGGCTGGCGTCAGGCCGGCGGCGATATCGCCAAGCTCGCCGACCAGATCCGCGCCCTCGGCCTCAAGGCCACCGTCGTCTCCGGCTCCGCCCGTGAGGACGCCAACATCTTCGTCCCGGGCTACAGCAAGGACGCCTCCGGCGCCGAGCAGGCCCTCGGAACCGTCCAGCAGTCGTGGGTCCGCCAGGATGCCGCGGCCGCGGTGAGCAGCTCGCTCTCCGGGACCAACATCATGCTCCTCTTCCTCGCCCTGCTGGGCGCCACCCTGCTGACCGCGGCCTCCACTGTCAGCTATGTGCGCAAGCGCCGGAGCGACGCAGGCATCCTGCGGGCCATGGGCTGGAACCAGAAGCAGATCAGGAAGTGGGTCCTCCAGGAGTTCGGCGTGGGCGCCGCGGCGCTGGCCGCAGCAGGCCTGATCCTCAGCGTCCTGAGCTGGAACCTCGCCACCGCGATCGTCTCGCTGCTCGTCCTGGTCATCTACGCGGTCGCGGCCTGGCTGGCGGTGCGTCAGCTGCGCCACCACCACGTGGTCGACCAGGAGGTCGTGGACGACTCCAGCCTCATCACGATCGATTCGCCGCTGACCTTCGCGAACCGTCAGCTGAAGACCCACCGCTTCAACACCCTGGCCCTGGCCGTCGCGGTCGGCGTCTTCGGCGCGGCGGTCGGCGCGCTCGTCTCGGTCCTCGTGGACATCCCGCGAGCAGCCGGCGCCTCCGCCCTGGGCGGCCTGGCGGCGGGGAGCATCGTCCTCCCGGCCATCATCCTGGCCGTGGCCGGCGCGGTCGTGGGGCTGTTCCTGACCATCGTGACGGGCCGCTTCGAACTGGGCGCCAAGCGCGAACAGATCGGCGTGCTCAATGCGATGGGCTGGAACCCTGACATGCTCCGTCAGGTCCGTTTCTTCGAACACGCCCTCGTGGGCCTGTACGCCCTCCCCATCGGCGTGCTGGGTGCCGCGCTCCTGGGTATTTTCCTCGCCCCCTACGCGGCTGTCTGGGCAGGCCTGGCCGGTCTGCTCGCCGTCGTGGTGTGGGTTCCCGTAGCGACAAGGATCATTCGATGACCATTGAACCGGAATCCCGGAAGAACCGCCGCGCCGAAGAGCGCCCCGCCCCGACCCAGGACCAGGAGAACACCGTGAGCGTGGAGCAGTCCGCCGTGGACGGCACCGAACTCCAGACCCGTGCGAACACCATCATCAAGGTGGCCGACCACGAGACCCCGCTGCGCCTGGAGGATGTCACCATCCGCTACGGCGGGGAGCGCAACGGCGCCGAGCGCGTCACCGTGGTCGAGAATTTCACCATGGACCTCGACGCCGGTGAGATGCACTGCGTCGCAGGCCGCTCCGGCTCCGGCAAGACGTCCATCCTGACCGTGAGCGCAGGCCTGACGCTGCCCACGAGCGGCCGCGTGTTCTGGGAGGACGCACCGCTCGACGCGATGAACGATGACGAGGTGGCCGACCGCCGTCGCGCGCTCATCGGCTATGTGGACCAGGGCGGCGCCCTGATCGAGGGCATGAGCGCCCTGGAGAACGTGCTGCTGCCCGCCGTCCCGGATGGCGAGGTGGAACAGCGCACCGAAGCCGCGAAGGACCTGCTGGAGCTGGTCGGTCTCGGCAAGCGCATCAAGCACCGTCCGGCCCAGCTGTCCGGCGGTGAGCGCCAGCGCGTGGCGATCGCCCGCGCGCTGATCCTCGGCACCCGCGTGCTGGTGGTCGACGAACCCACCGCCAGCCTGGACCGCGCCGCGGCCAACAAGATCATCGGCATCCTCAAGGACACCACCAAGGACGGCATCTCGGTCCTGGTCGCCTCGCACGACCACGAGCTCATCCGCGTGTCCGACACGATGACCGAGCTCAACTGATCACCGCCCAGCGCCCCGCACGCACAGCAGGAGAGAACACACCGTGACGCAGCAGAAGCCGTCCTACTACCTGACCACGGCCATCACGTACCCGAATGGCGTCCCGCACATCGGACACGCCTACGAGTACATCGCCACGGACGCGATGGCCCGCTTCAAGCGGCTGGACGGCTTCGACGTCATGTTCCTCACCGGCACGGACGAGCACGGCATGAAGATCGCGCAGGCAGCCGAGAAGGAAGGCATCACGCCCCAGGAGCTCGTGGACCGCAACGCGGAGATCTACAAGGCCACGCACGCCGAGCTGGGCATCAGCTACGACCGTTTCATCCGGACCACGGACGAGGACCACTACGCGGCGAGCCAGGAGATCTGGCGCCGCATGGAGGCCAACGGCGACATCTACCTCGGCAAGTACGAGGGCTGGTACTCGGTGCGTGACGAAGCGTTCTACGGCGAGGACGAGACCGAGCTCCGCGAAGACGGCAAGCGCTACTCCAAGGCCACGGACACCGAGCTGACCTGGACCGAGGAGGAGAGCTACTTCTTCCGGCTCTCCCAGTACCAGGAGAAGCTCCTGGCGCTCTACGAGGAGCAGCCGGAGTTCGGCTACCCGCGCGGCCGGTTCAACGAGGTCATCAGCTTCGTCAAGGGCGGGCTCGAGGATCTTTCCATCAGCCGCACCACCTTCGACTGGGGCGTTCCCGTCCCGGGCGATGACAAGCACGTCATGTACGTCTGGGTGGATGCGCTGACCAACTACCTGACCGGCGTCGGGTTCCCGGACGAGTCCAGCGAGAAGTTCCAGCGGTTCTGGCCCGCCGATGTGCACGTGATCGGCAAGGACATCTCGCGATTCCACGCGATTTTCTGGCCGGCGTTCCTCATGAGCGCCGGGCTGCCGCTGCCGAAGCGCGTGATGATCCACGGCTTCCTGCACAACAACGGCGTGAAGATGTCCAAGTCGCTGGGCAATGTGGTGGCGCCGGCGGACTTCGTGGCGCAGTACGGCCTGGACCAGGTGCGCTACTTCTTCCTGCGGGAGGTGCCGTTCGGCGCGGACGGCAGCTACAGCCATGACGCGATCGTGGGCCGCATGAACGCTGATCTGGCCAACAACTTCGGCAACCTGGCGCAGCGGTCGCTGTCCATGGTGGCGAAGAACTGCGACGGCGCCGTGCCGGTCCCCGGCGACTTCACCGCCGCGGACGAGGCCATGCTGGCGCAGGCGGACGCGCTGCTCGGAACCGTGCGGGCTGAGTTCGAGGAGCAGCAGTTCTCGCGGGCCCTGGAGGCCATGTGGCACGTGCTGGGGGAGTGCAACGCGTACTTCGCCGAGCAGCAGCCGTGGGTCCTGCGCAAGACCGACCCGGCCCGCATGAACACCGTGCTCTACGTGACGCTGGAGGTGCTGCGCCAGGTCGCGATCCTGAGCCAGCCCGTCATGCCCGCCTCCGCGGGCAAGGTGCTCGACCTGCTCGGCCAGGAATCCGAGGAGAGCCGTCTGTTCGCGGCGCTTCCGACGCGACTGGTGACCGGCACGGCCCTGCCCGCCCCGGCTCCCGTCTTCCCCAAGTATGAGGAGCCCGAAGAGGCCTGATCGCCTTCTCGTCCTTCACGAAGGAACAGCTGAGGCCCGGAAAACATGGTTTTCCGGGCCTCAGCTGTTCTCTCGCGTCAGGGGGGAGCCCCGACGCTCGGAGCGGGTCAGCTCACGGCGAGACCTTCCACGGGGGAGAGGCGTGCCGCACGCCGTGCCGGGACGATGGAGGCGAGGAGCGCCGCCACGATGGCCACCAGCAGCACCCCGGCGACACCCAGCCACGGGGCGTCGAAGGGGACGGGACCCATCACGCCGAGGGCGGACTTCGCGCCGAGCCAGCCGAACGCTCCGCCCAGCAGCACACCGAGGAGTGCCGAGACGCCCGCGATCAGGACTGCTTCCAGGGCCAGCATGAGCCGGAGCTGGCGCCGCGTCAGACCGAGCGCCCGGAGGAGCGAGTTCTCCCGGGTGCGTTCCAGGACGGACAGGCTCAGCGTGTTGGCCACACCGATCAGCGCGATGAAGACCGCCACCGCCAGCAGGGCCGTGACCACGAGGAGCATGACATTGATGACCTCTTCGAACGCGGCCCGTTCCATGACGGCCCCGCTCACGTAGGCGGCCGGGACGTCCAGGGTCGTGGCGATCGTGTTGACCACGCCGCGGATGTCGCTGGCCTGCACGTCGGCATTGAGCTTCACCCAGAGCCGTTCCCCACTGGTGGGAAGGGCGTTGTTGATGGCGCGGGCGTCGTCGAGCGTCATGACCGGGACCATCTCATCGGTCCTGGTGCGGATGGCCTCGAGCACGATCTTGCCGCGCGGGCCGTTCACGGTCACGGGACCCTTGGGTCCGGTGCGCGACACCAGGAGCGTCCCGTTCTGGGGCTGCCGGTTCTGGTCGTTGAGCACCGTGCGGGCTGCGCTCGGATCCACCGCGTAGACGGTCATCTGAGATCCGTTGGCGCCTTCGGAGGTGTCAACGACATTCCCCGCGGTGACCAGCATCGCGGTCGCCGCGACACCCTTCAGACCGGCGACGCTCTGGGCCGAGGCCGGGGTGAAGCCCTTGGAGGAGGGTCCCTGCTGACCCACGGCCGGTCCGGCGGGTGAACTGACGCTGATGTCCACGGGGTACCGTTCGGCAAGGCCCTGTCCCAGGGCAGCCTTGGCGGACCCCGCCCCCACCATCATCATGGTCACGAGCGTCACGCCGATGAGCAGCGCCGACGCCGTCGCGGAGGTGCGGGCGGGGTTGCGGACCGCGTTGAGGGCCGCGAGCCGACCGGGGACTCCGCTCGGCCGGGCGAGCCGGCCCACGGTGCGCACGGCGCCGGGGATGAAGAGTCCGGCGCAGAACAGGACGCCCAGGAAGGTCAGCAGACCGCCGGGAAGAGCCACGAGGAGACTGTTCATCCAGGCGCCGCCCAGCAGCATCGGCATGCCGATGACGAGCAGGATGAAGCCGATCACCAGACGGACCCGGCCGCGGCGGTTGCTGAGCGAGGCGTCGTCGAGCGGGCGGAGGGCAGCCAGCGGGGCGACACGCGTCGCGGCCCGGGCGGGCACCAGGGCCGCGATGAAGGTCATGATCACTCCGACGAGCACGCCCGCCACGAGGGCCAGCGGATCGACGGCGAGGGTGGCGAAGGACCGGGTCGGGTCCGTCTTGGCCAGGGCGATCAGCCCGGCCATCACGCCGACACCTGCCAGGGCGCCGACCACCGAGGACACGAGGCCCACGATCGCCGCTTCCACGAGCACGGAGGAACGGATCTGAGACCGCGTCGCGCCGATGCAGCGGAGCAGGGCGAGTTCGCGGGTGCGCTGGGCGATGATCACCGAGAAGGTGTTGGACACCACCAGAGCGGAGACGAACAGGGCGATCACCGCGAAGGCGAGCAGCACGACGGTCAGCTGATCCTGGCCGTCCGTGAACTGCTGGACCTGCGCGACGGCGGCCTCCTCCGGTGTCCGGACGGATGCGGCCACGGGGCCGGAAGCAAGAGCCTTGGAGGCCTTCTCCTTCATCTGGCCGACGTCGGCGCCGGGGGCGAGCTTGAGCTGGATCATGGACACGCGGTCCTCACCGCCCGAGAGCTGTGAGACCACGGAGGCGGGCGCGAGGAGCTGAGCGAAGCTCCCGCGCAGCGGATCTGAGCTCGGTTCCAGGATGCCGGAGACCTTCAGAGTGATCGGCTCGGGCTTGCCCGCTCCCGCGCCGTCTTCCGCGGCGCCGGCCGGCTGAAGCTTCAGCACGGATCCGACGCTGAGCCGGAACTGCCCGGCCGTGCTGGCGTCGACGGCCACTTCGCCGGTGCCGCCGGGGAGATGGCCCGAGCGAGTCCGCGCGGATTCCAGTTCGGCGGGGGCGGAGTTCTGGACCATGCCCAGGAAGGAGGCGTTGTGGCCGTCCACCAGGGTCATGGCATTGGACTGACCGTAGACGGTTTCGACGCCGGGCACGGTGGTCAGGTTCTTGACGTCCTGAGCGGTGAAGTTCTCGTTGCTCTTGACCGGGGCCACCACCAGACCGGCTCGGTGATAGCTCTCACCGAGGCTGGCGGCCAGGGACGCCTTCGTGCTGGAGGACACCAGGAGGGTGCTGACCAGGAAGGCCACCGCGAGCATGATGGCCAGGCCCACGGCGATGAAGCGCCGCCCGTGGGTGCGCAATTGGGAGAGTGCGACGCGCAGCATCAGGCCCCCAGCTCGCTCATGGCGGCCAGGACGGACTCGGCGGTGGGCTCCTCGATCTGTCCCACCACCTGGCCGTCGCTCATCAGGATGACGCGGTCCGCGTAGCTCGCTGCCACCGGGTCGTGGGTGACCATGATGATGGTCTGGCCCAGTTCCTTGCTGCTGCGGCGCAGGAGCGAGAGGACCTCGGCGCCGGAGCGGGAGTCCAGGTTTCCGGTGGGCTCGTCGCCGAAGAGGACGTGCGGACGGGTCAGGAGGGCGCGTGCGACGGCGACGCGCTGCTGCTGGCCTCCGCTGAGCTCGTGCGGGCGGTGCTTCAACCGGTCCTTCAGGCCGAGGACGCCCACGATGAAGTCGAACCATTCGAGGTCGGCCTTGCCGCCCGCGAGTTCGATGGGGAGCAGGATGTTCTGCTCCGCGGTGAGGGTGGGGACCAGGTTGAAGGCCTGGAACACGAAGCCGACGTTCTCACGGCGCAGGGTCGTGAGCTGGGTGTCGTTCAGGCCGGTGATCTCGGTGTCGCCGAGGTGGATGTGGCCGGAGTCGGCGGTGTCCAGGCCGGCGAGAAGGTGCATGAGAGTGGACTTGCCCGAGCCGGAGGGGCCCATGATGGCGGTGAAGCGGCCCTTGGCGAAGTCGATGCTGACGTCGCGCAGGGCGGCCACGGCGGTTTCGCCCTTGCCGTAGTTCTTCACGAGATGACGGGCGCTGACGGCCAGGTTCGTGGCCCCTGAAGGCGAACCTGGGGAAGGGACTTGGTGCGTTGTGGTGGTCATGCTTCCACGCTATGGCGCGGCGCCGCTCCGGCGGATCGGGCCAGGGTCTGCCTTTCGGGACCGGCGGGCTCATACCGGGGGATGAGCTTCCGACGGCACGTCTCCGACCAGGGTCAGCCCACGCCCGGGGTGACCACTCCCGCCTCGTAGGCCATGACGACCAGCTGGACGCGGTCCCGGGCCTGCATCTTGGCCAGCACGTGCCCCACATGGGTCTTGACGGTGGCCTCGGAGACGAACAGACGGGCGGCGATCTCCGGGTTGGAATCGCCCGCGGCGATCATCTCGAACACTTCGCGCTCACGGGGCGTGAGGGAATCGAGCTCCTCCTGGTGGTTGCCGCGGGCCTGGGGGCTGTTGCGGAGCAAGGGCGCCACGTGGTCCAGGAGCCTGCGGGTGGTGGAGGGTGCGATCACGGCGTCGCCGCGGTGCACGGTCCGGATGGCTTCCAGGAGCTCCTCCGGGGGCGCGTCCTTCAGGAGGAATCCGCTGGCGCCGGCCTGGATGGCTTCGAGTGCGTACTCGTCCAGGTCGAAGGTGGTCAGGACCACGACTTTGAGGCCGGCGCGCTGCGAACCGGGGTTCTGGCGGGACGAGTCCTCCAGCAGCCGTCGGGTGGCTTCGATCCCGTCCATGCCCGGCATGCGCACGTCCATGAGGACCACGTCGGCCGTGGTGGCCGCAAGGTTCTGGAGTGCCTCGAGACCGTTGGACGCCTCGGCCACCACACTCAGATCCGACTGGGAGTTGATGAGCATGCTGAAGCCCGAACGGACCAGCTGCTGGTCATCAACCAGCGCGACGCGGATGGGGGTGGGTTCCTGCATGGTCAGGCCTCCGAATAGGGGATCAGTGCTTCCACGGTGAATCCTCCGCCGGGAGCGGGGCCCGCCGTGACCTTTCCATCGTAGAGTGCCACACGCTCGGCCATCCCGCGCAGCCCGTTGCCGCCGCCGGCCGACGGCGGATCGGCGGCGGCTCCGCGGCCGTCGTCCTTGACCGTGAGGTGCAGGCCCTTGCCGCTCCAGCGCAGCGTGGTGTCGACGGAGGCGGCCGGCCCGGCATGCTTGAGGCAATTGGTGAGCGCCTCCTGGACCAGCCGGTAGGCGGTCAGCCCCGCACCGGCGGGCAGCGCCGAGCGCGGCGCGCCTTCCTCCTGAAGCGCGACGACGAGCCCGCTGGCCCGCATGTCCGCCACCAGATGCGGGATGTCCTCGAGCCCGGGCTGGGGACGGTACTCCGTGTCCTCTTCCTGCCGGAGCACTCCGAGGAGCCTGCGCATCTCGGCGAGCGAGGAGCGGCCGGTCTGAGCGATCGTCTCCAGCACCTTGCGGCCCATCTCCGGATCGGCCACCGCGGCGTACCGGCCGCCGTCGGCCTGGGTGATGATGACCGAGAGGGAGTGGGCCACGATGTCGTGCATCTCCCGGGCGATGTGCGCCCGCTCGTCCGCCGCGGCCAGGGCGCGTTCCTGCTGGTTCTCGATCTCCAGCCGCCGGGCCCGGTCCTCCAGCGCCTGGATCCTGATGCGGCGTGCCCGGGTGAGGGCGCCGAGGGTCCAACAGAAGAGGACGACGAGCCACAGGGTGACCGCGGCCATCGCGACGCCGAAGATCTCGCCCCGGGAGAAGTCGTTCACGTTCTGCGCGAGGATCTTGGCGGGGAGCAGGACACCGCCGAGCAGGCCGAGGATCAGGGCGAAGCGGCCGTCCCAGCGCCGGCCGTACGCCGCCGCGGCGTAGATGATGAAGGGGACGGCGAGGATGCCTCCGGCCAGGTCGTACTCGATCCCCAGGCTCGCGAGACAGAGCACCGCGAGGGTCCACATCGCGATCCGCGGCCGGGTCCGGCGCCAGGCCAGGGTCGCGAGCATAGGGAGGCTCAGGATGGCGCCCCAGATCCTGCTCGTGTACATCGGATCGCCCGGGTCCGGCGAGGTGACCATCGACAGCAGGTAGATGGACTCCACGCCGAGAATGACGAGGACCGCCACGATCACGTCCACGATGAAGTGGTGCCGGTGGGTCCAATGGGTGATGCGCTGCCAGAATTCCATCGTTCCCGACCTTATGCCACCACCCCGGCAGCGTCCTCAACCCTGGGTCGGAAACCTGGGGCCGAAATCCGGGCCGGAATTCCGGGGCGCGGCGGCTCCCTCAGGAGCCCCGTCCACGATGTGAGATGCGTTGACCATATTCTGGATGCTCTGGCACTGTGGAACCATGAGCACGAGCACCATTGATCTGGCAGTCATCCCCGGCGACGGCATCGGACCCGAAGTCACCGCTGAGGCGCTCGCCGTGCTCACCGCCGCCGTCGAACGTGACGGCGTTCAGGTCTCGCCCACGCACTACGCGCTGGGCGCGCAGCACTGGCTCGAGACCGGCGAGACCCTGCCGGAATCCGTGCTGGAGGACCTCAAGACACGGGACGCCATCCTGTTCGGAGCCATCGGCGCCGCGCCGGGCGACACCCGCATCCCGTCAGGCCTGATCGAGCGTGAATTGCTGCTCAAGCTGCGCTTCTCCCTGGACCACTACGTGAATCTGCGTCCCTCCCGCCTGTACGGCACGGTGGGCAGCCCCCTGGCGAACCCGGGGGAGATCGACTTCGTCGTGGTCCGCGAAGGCACTGAAGGCCCCTACGTGGGCAACGGTGGCTCCCTCCGCACGGGAACCCCGCAGGAGGTGGCCACCGAGGTCTCGCTCAACACGGCCTACGGCGTCGAGCGCGTGGTCCAGGACGCCTTCCGGCGTGCCAGCCAGCGCCCCCGCAAGAAGGTCACCCTGGTGCACAAGCACAACGTCCTGGTGTTCGCCGGGCACTTGTGGAAGCGCACCGTGGAGGCTGTCGCCCAGGAGTTCCCTGAGGTCAGCCACGATTACCTGCACATCGACGCGGCCACGATCTTCCTGGTGACCGATCCCAGCCGCTTCGATGTGATCGTCACGGACAACCTCTTCGGTGACATCCTCACCGACCTCGCCGCTGCCGTCACGGGTGGCATCGGCCTGGCGGCGTCCGGGAACATCAACATGGACCGCACCGCACCGTCCATGTTCGAACCCGTGCACGGCTCGGCGCCCGACATCGCCGGCCAGCAGAAGGCGGACCCCACGGCGGCCATCCTCTCCGCCGCGCTCCTGCTCGATCATCTGGGCCACCACGAGGCGGCCCGGCGCATTGAGACGGCCGTGGCGGCCGACGTCGAGTCCCGCACGGGTGCCCCGCGCACCACGAGCGAGATCGGCGCAGCCATCACCGAAGCCGTCCGCAAAGCGTAAGCTTGGCAAGGACAACTCACCAGCCGCAGGCGGCGTCCCCTCAGCGATGAGCAGGCGCCGCTTCAGCGGCACTTTTTGGAGGAATCATGACTGCGACGGCTCAAGACGTCACCTTCACCATCCAGCGCTCGGAGACCCCGAAGTCCGCTGAGGAACGCGCCGAGATCCTGGCGAACCCGGGATTCGGCAACCACTTCACCGACCACACCGCCGTCGTCGACTACACGGTCGACGCGGACGGCAACGGTTCCTGGCATGACGCCCGCGTCGAGCCTTACGGCCCGATCAGCCTGGACCCCGCGGCCGGCGTGCTGCACTACGGCCAGGAGATCTTCGAAGGCCTCAAGGCGTACCGTCACGCTGACGGTTCCATCTGGACCTTCCGCCCCGACGCCAACGCCCGCCGTCTGAACAAGTCCGCCGAGCGCCTCGCGCTGCCGCAGCTTCCCGAAGAGGTCTTCGTCGAAGCGATCAAGCGGCTCGTGGCCGAGGACCAGGACTGGGTCCCGTCCGGCGACGGCGAGGCCCTGTACCTCCGTCCGTTCATGATCGCCACCGAGGCGTTCCTGGGTGTCCGCCCGGCGCGCGAGGTCTCCTTCCGGGTCATCGCGTCCCCGGCCGGCAACTACTTCGGCGGCGAGCTGAAGCCCGTCTCCATCTGGATCTCCCGCCAGTACGCCCGTGCGGGCCGCGGCGGCACCGGTGCGGCCAAGTGCGGCGGCAACTACGCCGCATCGCTCATCGCCCAGATGGAAGCCGAGTCGCACGGCTGCAAGCAGGTCCTCTTCCTGGACCCGTTCAATGACAACGCGGTCGAAGAGCTCGGCGGCATGAACGTCTTCTTCGTCCTCAAGGACGGCTCCCTGGTGACTCCCGCGCTCAGCGGCACGATCCTCGAAGGCGTCACCCGGTCCTCCATCATCACCGTGGCCCGTGAAATGGGCCGAGAAGTGGTCGAGCGCAAGATCACCCTGGATGAGTGGCGCGACGGCGTGGCCTCCGGCGAGATCGCCGAGGTGTTCGCCTGTGGCACGGCCGCGGTCATCACCCCGATCGGCCTGCTCAAGGATGAGACCGAGAGTATCGGCAGCGAGGACGCCAAGGCCGGCGAGGTCACCATGGCCATCCGCGAACGCCTGCTCGGCATCCAGACCGGCAAGGTCGAGGACACTCACGGCTGGCTGACCCGCCTGGCCTGAGCCCGTTCTTCCCGGCCCTCCTCTGAGTGCCTCCCGTGGCCGCCCGGTGACGCATCGCGTCGCTGGGCGGCCACGGCCGTATCTGGCAAGCTGTCCTCATGCCGGACACCACTCCTGACGCCGTCCCTCCCGTGTCTGAACCTCAGTCTGAGCCTTCTGCCGCCGAGCTGCCTCTGCCCGCCGAGCTGCTTCCGGGCGTCCTGAGCGACGCCGGCCCCGGCCTTCGCGTGCTGCTCGCTCCGAACCCCGGGCCCATGAGCCTGCGCGGCACGCAGAGCTATGTGATCGGGCCGGACGGTTCCTGTGTGATCGTGGATCCCGGACCCGAGGACGAGGCCCATCTGGCGGCGCTGGCGGCTCTCCGTCCGGTGTTGATCCTGGTCACGCACCGCCACGCCGACCACACCGCGGGGATCGACCGGCTCCGGGAGCTGACCGGCGCACCGGTGCGGGCCGCGTCCCCGGACTTCTGCCGCGCCGCCGAACCGTTGCTGGACGGGGAGGTCCTGACGGCGGGTGATCGGGAGATCCGCGTGATCGCGACGCCGGGCCACACCTCCGATTCACTTTGCTTCCACGTGCGGGGTGTCGAGGCGTCCAGCGAGGACGGGGGACCGGATGGCGGCGGCCTCTTGAGCGGTGACACGATCCTCGGCACCGGCACCACGATGCTGGACCACCCGGACGGCACGGTCGCCGACTACCTCGCCAGCCTCGGGAAGCTGGCCGCCCTCGCGGAGGACGCCGGGGCTCCGGTGACCCTGTTCCCGGCCCACGGCGGGCTGGGTGGGGACCTCGGCGTCGTCGTGCGGGAGTACTTGGAGCACCGCCTGTCCCGGCTCGCCGAGGTGCGCCGTGCCGTCGCCGCCGTGGGTGACGACGTCGACGCGGTCACCGCCGCCGTCTACCCCGACGTGCCGGACGGGGTGCGGCGCGCCGCGCGGCTGAGCATCGAAGCGCAGTTGCGGTACCTGCGGGAGTCCCGCGACGGCTAGGCCCGGGTGATCACGAGCGACACGTTCTGCCCGCCGAAGCCGAAGGAATTGCTCAGCACCGCGTCCTGAGGCGCCTCCCGGCGTTCGACCACGAGGTCCAGATCGATGTCCGGGTCCACCGTGTCCGGAGAGAGGTTCCGGGTGGGCGGGACGACCCCGTGTTCCACGCTCAGGACCGCCAGGAGCGCCTCGATCGCCCCTGCGGCCCCGAACAGGTGGCCCAGGGCGGCTTTCGGCGCGGTGACCGTGGCCCGTCCGAAGACCTCGCGGATCGCGTGGGCCTCGCCGGAATCGCCCACCGGCGTCCCGGTCGCGTGCGCGTTGACGTGGGAGATGTCCTCCGGGCGCAGCCCCGCCTGGGCGAGGGCCTTGCGCATGGCGGCGGTCTGCCCCGAACCGTCCGGTGCCGGGGCCGTGATGTGGTGTGCGTCGGAGGTGATGCCCGCCCCGGCCAGGACGGCGTGAACCGCCGCGCCGCGGCGTCGCGCATGCTCGGCGCTCTCCAGGACGACGACGGCGGCGCCTTCGGAGAGCACGAAACCCCGCCGGTCGGCGGCGAAGGGCCGGGAGGCGGAAGCGGGGTCTTCGCCGGGCTGCGCAAGGGCGCGGGTCTGGGCGAATCCGGCCACGGTGATCAGTGCGATGGCGGCCTCGGTTCCGCCCGCAATGACCACGTCCGCCTCGCCAGACCTGATGAGCCGGGCCCCGAGTGCGATGGCCTCGGCGCCCGACGAGCAGGCCGACACCGGGGTGTACGCGCCGGCGCGGGCGCCGTACTGGATGCTGACGGTCGCAGCCGCGGCATTGGGCATGAGCATCGGGATGGTCCGCGGGGAGACGCGGCGCTGCCCCGACGTTTCCAGCACGTCGTCCTGCTCGAGGAGCGTGGTCACCCCGCCGATGCCCGTGCCGATGGCGACGGCGAAACGGGCCGGGTCGACGTCGGGTGTCCCCGCGTCCGCCCACGCCTCCGCCGTGGCCACGAGGGCCGCTTGCTGGGAGCGGTCGAGCCGCTTGGCCTGGACAGGGTCCAGCAGGGTGGCCGGATCCGCTGCCATCCGGCCCGCGACCTGCGGGGCCAGCGCGGCGATCCCGGTGCCCGGCAGGGTGACGATGCCCAGCCCGGAGCCGCCGGTCAGAAGCGCGG
Organism: Arthrobacter sp. Y-9; assembly: GCF_029690065.1. NCBI lineage: Bacteria > Bacillati > Actinomycetota > Actinomycetes > Micrococcales > Micrococcaceae > Arthrobacter > Arthrobacter sp. Y-9. Next base: position 2,273,909 of record NZ_CP121463.1, on the reverse strand, counting down.
CCCAGGTCGTGGGGACGTCCTGGCCCAGGGGAGTGATGGCGCCGAGGCCGGTGATGACCACATCGGAGGATTCCATGGGATCGCCTTTCTTGTATGCGATACAACAATGCTTAAAGTTGTATCACATACAATTTGAGGATGATCGTCGAACGACACCCGGCGTCCGCAGCAGCCCTCTCCTCGGGAGGGGAGCGGGGCCGCGCCACCCGGAACCGCCTGATGGCCGCGGCCGCCCGGCTCTGTTCGGAACGGCGGAGCCTTGACGTGAGCGTGGCGGAGATCGCCCGCGAGGCCGGGGTCTTCCCCAACCAGGTCACGTATCACTTCGGATCCAAGGACTCGCTGCTCCTGCAAGCCGCCTTCCTGGTGCTGCTGCAGGAGACGCGGAGGGTCGAGCGGATCGGGCGGCAGGCTCCCGACGCCGGGGCGTTCCGCCGGAACATCTCCCGGGCCGTGCTGGCCCTTCCCGCGCTTCCCCTCGTGGCGAAAGCCCTCGCGACCGGGGTCGCCAAGCCGGAACTCGCTCCCGTGGTCGATCACCACCTGCACCTGCTGTTCCGCCAGTCGGAGCGGTTCCTGCGGCAGCAGATCGACGGCCGGGGGTGGTCGACGGCGCGGCCCCTCGAGGCCGAGGCCCGCACCTTCTGGAGCACGGCACTGGGGGCGGCGCTCCTCTCGCGGGCCGGCGTGGACGGCACCGCCGATGATCTGGACCTGGCCGGAGTGCTCAGCGTCCGGGACGGGGCCGAACTGCCGGGCTGAGGTGCCGGGCCGAGCCTCGTTCTGCGCCCGAAATCGGTTTCCGCGCCCCGATTGAGGCGCGCTCGGTGAATCAGGGCGCAGAATCACGGGACAGGGGGTGTTCCCTCGCGCCCTAGACTTAGCACCATGCGTATCGCCCGTTTCGTCCTTGACTCCGAACCCCAGTACGGCATCGTCGACGGCCCCGCCGGGTCCGAGACCGTGACCGTCATCCACGGCGACCCGTTCTTCAACGGTGTCGAGCGGACCGGAACCACCCACCCGCTCGTCGACGTCCGCCTCGTGGCCCCGATCATCCCGCGCAGCAAGGTGGTGGGTGTCGGCCGCAACTACGCCGAACACGCCGCTGAGCTGGGCAATGAGGTCCCCGAGGAGCCGCTGCTCTTCTTCAAGCCCAACACCTCCGTGATCGGCCCCGGTGAGCCCGTCTTCCTCCCTGAATTCAGCGATGAGATCTCCTTCGAGGGCGAGCTCGCCGTCGTGATCGGCCGCATCTGCAAGGACGTCCCGGTGGAGCGCGCCGACGAGGTCATCTTCGGCTACACCTGCGCCAACGACCTCACCGCCCGCGACGTGCAGCGCCGCGAGAAGCAGTGGGCCCGCGCCAAGGGCTTCGATGGCTCCGCGCCCCTGGGTCCGTGGATCGAGACCGAGCTGGACACCGAGTCGCTCGGCCTGCGCACCCTGGTCAACGGTGAGGTCAAGCAGGACGGCAACACCGCGGACATGGTCTGGGGTGTCAAGGAACTCGTCGCCGAGGTGTCCCGCGCGTTCACTCTCCTGCCCGGCGATGTCATCCTCACGGGCACCCCGGCCGGCGTCGGGCTGCTGAATGAGGGGGACCGGGTCTCCGTGGAGATCGAGGGTATCGGGACCCTGACCAACCCGGTGGTGCGGCGCTAAGCGTCCCACCCGAGCCTCCCGGACGGCCTGTCCGGGCATGACGGCGCGTGGCGGCGGAAGCCGCGACGCGCCGTCGCGCTGTCCGGACTGAGCCGCGGTTATCTCCAGGGCGCTCAGGCGGCCAGCGCGTAAATGGGGCTGCCCGAAAACGTCAATGGAACTGACGTAAAGTTAGAACCACTATGACTACCGCTGAACGCCTTGGCTCCGAAATCCCCAGCGTCGATGACACCACGCCTGTCCGCGTGCGCTTCTGCCCGTCTCCCACGGGCACCCCGCACGTCGGCCTGATCCGCACCGCCCTGTTCAACTGGGCCTACGCCCGCCACACCGGCGGCAAGATGATCTTCCGCATCGAAGACACGGATCAGCAGCGCGACTCGGAGGAGAGCTACCAGCAGCTCCTCGAGGCCCTGGCGTGGCTCGGGATCACCTGGGATGAAGGCGTCGTGACCGGTGGCCCGCACGAGCCGTACCGGCAGTCGCAGCGCGGTGAGATCTACCAGGACGTCATCGCCAAGCTGGTCGCCGGCGGGCACGTCTACGAGTCCTACTCCACCCCGGAGGAGATCGAGGCCCGGCACCGCGCCGCAGGCCGCGATCCGAAGCTCGGCTACGACGGCTTCGACCGCGAGCTGAGCGAGGAGCAGGTGGCGGCGTTCAAGGCGGAGGGCCGCGAGCCCGTGCTGCGCCTGCGCATGCCGGACGAAGACCTCACCTTCACCGACCTGGTGCGCGGCGAGATCACCTTCAAGGCCGGCTCCGTCCCGGACTTCGTGGTGGTCCGCGCCAACGGCCAGCCCCTCTACACCCTGGTGAACCCGGTGGACGACGCGCTCATGGGCGTGACGCACGTGCTCCGCGGCGAGGACCTGCTGTCCTCCACGCCGCGCCAGATCGCGCTCTACCGTGCGCTGTACGCCATCGGTGTCGCCGAGTACATGCCGCTCTTCGGTCACCTGCCGTACGTCATGGGCGAGGGCAACAAGAAGCTCTCCAAGCGCGACCCGCAGTCCAGCCTCTTCCTGCAGCGGGACCGCGGCTTCATCCCGGAGGGCCTGCTGAACTACCTGGCCCTGCTCGGCTGGTCGCTGTCCGCCGACGAGGACATCTTCACGGTGGACCAGCTCGTGGAGAACTTCGACATCCACGATGTCCTGGCCAACCCGGCGCGCTTCGACCAGAAGAAGGCGGACGCCATCAACGGCACGCACATCCGTCTCCTCGGCGCCGAGGACTTCCGCAACCGCCTGGTGCCGTACCTGCGCGCCGCGGGCCTGGTGGGGGAGACCCTCACCGGTCGCGAGGAGGAGATCCTCACCGAAGCCGCCCCGCTGGTCCAGGAGCGCATCACCCTGCTGGGCGAGGCCCCGGAGATGCTCGCCTTCCTCTTCAAGGCCGATGACGCGATCGACGTCGCGGATGACGCGCTGAAGGGCATGCCGGAGAACGCCGGCGAGGCCCTGGACGCCGCGGTCGACGCGCTGGACGCCCTGGAGGACTGGAACGCCGAGACCATCCAGGAGGCCCTGCGAGGCGCTCTGGTGGACGGCCTGGGACTCAAGCCCCGCCTGGCCTTCGGCCCGGTCCGCACGGCCCTCTCCGGCCGCCGGATCTCCCCGCCGCTGTTCGAGTCGATGGTGATCCTGGGGAAGGACTCGTCCCTGGCCCGTCTCCGCGCGTTCCGCGCCACCCGCTGAGGCCGGCCATGGTCCCCACGGGAGTCCTGTTCGACATCGATGACACCCTCGTGGACCTGGCCTCCGCCATGACCCGCGCCCTGGGCGGCAGCCTCCTCGAGGTCCTGCCGCCCGGGGCGCTGGCGTCCCTGGGGCTGGGTTCCGGCGTGCCCGCCGCGGACGGCGCGGGACTTTCCGCGCACGACGCCGAGGCCCGCCGTCGCTGGCTGGCGTTCAGTGAGCACTTCGTGCAGGACGTCACCGGCGCCTACGACGACTACCTCACCGGCCGGCTGGACTTCCAGTCCATGCGGATCCTGCGGCTGCACCGCGCCGCGGAGCCGCTCGGCCTGACCGTCGACGACGAGCTCGCCCTGCGCTGGGTGCTGCGGTTCGCGCAGCTCGCCGAGACCGGGGTGACCCCGTTCCCGGACGTGCTCCCCGTCCTCGATCTCCTCGACGCGCACGGTATCCCGTATGGGGCCGTCAGCAACAACGTGGAGGCGTTCCAGCGGGCCAAGCTGGGCTACGCCGGGCTGTCCCGCATCACCGTGGTGGTGGGGACCGACACCCTCGGCGTGACCAAGCCCGACCCCGCCATCTTCCACGAGGGCGCGCGCCGGCTGGCCGTGCCGCCCGCGGAGTGCTGGTATGTGGGGGACAACCCGGTGGTGGATCACGACGGCGCCGTGGCCGCCGGGCTGAAGGGCGTGTACCTGGATCGCGGCATCCCCGGCAGCGGCAGCTCCGGGAACTCTCCCGTGCCCGGATTCGTGCGGCCCGCCGGGGAGCGACTGACCATCCGTTCCTTGTCCGAGGTGCCGGCTCTGCTCGGTCTCGACGACCCGGCGAGGGAGTCCCTGAGCGTCGGTGACGCGGTGTGATCCACCGCTCCGGCCGCCGATTTGTCAGCGGCCAGGCGAACAGGTAAAGTAATTACTCGTGCTGAGGGGCACGGCGAACCGCAAGGGGAACCGGCGAATGCCCTGAAATGCCGATGGGATATGGTGTAATTGGCAACACTACGGTTTCTGGTACCGTCATTCTAGGTTCGAGTCCTGGTATCCCAGCGCAGGATTTCCTTCGGGAAAAACAGCCGGAAGATCGAGTTTTCTCTGATCCTCCGAAAAGTACTGGCCCCATCGTATAGCGGCCTAGTACGCCGCCCTCTCACGGCGGTAACGCGGGTTCGAATCCCGCTGGGGTCACGAAATCCATTCACGCGGCGTGCCGGGTGGATGGTCTTCACGTCTGTTCGCAGGCGACAATCGGTGCGGCGCCGTTCTCCGGAACGAAAGCCGCAAGTGCTCGGCCCCATCGTATAGCGGCCTAGTACGCCGCCCTCTCACGGCGGTAACGCGGGTTCGAATCCCGCTGGGGTCACCACGAAGAATCCCCGGTCCTCATGGGCCGGGGATTCTTGCGTTTAAGCCTGTTCGGCTGCCCGCTGTTCGCCGAGTTCGTGTGTGAGTTCGCCCGTTGTGGACGTCCGCTCATGATGCGCCTTCACCGAGTTCGGGGGTTTGTTCCGAAAACAGGGGTTGCAGCCACCGCGCTCGGAACGACCCCCCGAACTCGGCAGGTGGGGGTGCGGGGGCGTGGGGCTCGTGGGGGGCGTGTGGGTGTGGGTTCGGGCGGCGCGAGAGACGCGCGGCCCTCAGGCGAGGGCGGCCTGGACCTTGAGGAGCGTCCGGAGGTTCCGGGTCGTGGTGTAGGGCTTGTAGGCGGCCCGTGCCATGAGTTTGGAGACGGGAGCGTCCGTGCTGGATCCCACGGCCACCTGGGTCGCGATGGCACCCGGTGTCAGGCGGACGATGCCCGTGGGGCCGAGGGCCGAAGCGGCCTCGATCAGGGAGTCCAGGACCTGAGGATCGCTGGCCAGGGTGACGTAGGAGTGCTGCTCGGGATCGTCGGCGGGATACGGGGTGGCCTCGACGATCCGGTCGATCTCCTCGCGGTCCGTGACGATCACCCAGGCGTCGTAGCCGAACCGGGCCCGCAGGGCGTCCTCGCAGGCCTTCTTCACGACTTCCGGCCCGGAATCCGCCTCCAGGATCACGTTCCCCGTGGCCAGCAGCGTCTTCACGTTCTGGAAAGGGCCCTCGCCCAGGCAGGCCTTGAGCTCCTCCATCCGGATGTTGATCCCTCCCACGTTGATCCCGCGGAGGAAGACGGCGTAGCGGTGCGGCTCGGTCATGACGTCAACCGTGCCTCAGTCGTTGCCCTTGCGCAAGGCTTCGGTGAGCAGGCGCCCGGCGTTGCAGACGACCTCGGCGTGCATCCGGCCCGGCTGACGGGTGAGGCGCTCGATCGGTCCGGAGATCGAGACGGCGGCGATCACGCGGCCGGACGGGCCGCGCACGGGGGCCGAGACGGAGGCGACTCCCGGCTCGCGTTCGCCGAGGCTCTGAGCCCAGCCGCGGCGTCGTACGCCGGCGAGGACGGTGGGGGTGAAGCGGGCGTTCTGCAGGCCCTCGAGCAGGCGGTCGTGGTCCTCCCACGCGAGCAGCACCTGGGCGGCGGAGCCGGCCTTCATGGACAGCTGGGTGCCGACGGGGATGGTGTCCCGCAAGCCGACGGGGCGCTCCGCGGACGCGACGCAGACGCGCCATTCGCCCTGGCGGCGGAAGATCTGGGCGGATTCGCCGGTGGCGTCCCGCAGCTGGAGGAGCACCGGGCCGGCGGAGGCGATCAGACGGTCCTCGCCGGCTGCGGATGCCAGCTCGACGAGGCGGCTGCCCAGCACGAAGCGGCCCTGCATGTCGCGGCTCACCAGGCGGTGGTGCACCAGAGCGAGGGCGAGCCGGTGCACGGTGGGACGTGCGAGTCCGGTGGCAGCGACCAGCTGTGCCAGGGTGGTCGGTCCGGCCTCGAGAGCGTCGAGAACCTGAGCCGCTTTGTCGATGACGCCGACGCCACTTGAAGTGTCCATACAATGATATTGCCGTCTCAATATCTGAGATGCAAATCATTTCGCTGGCACTCTCCGGTGCGGGCTGGAACAGTTGAAATACAGCATCAGCACACCGCGGGGCCACCGGCCCGCGCAATGAAGGGAGAAGGCCATGCCGAAGACACTGGCCGAGAAGGTCTGGGACGCGCACATCGTGCGTAAAGGCGAGGGTGAAGGAGTCAACGCCCAGCCCGATCTCCTCTTCATCGATCTTCACCTGGTGCACGAGGTGACCTCACCGCAGGCCTTCGAGGGTCTGCGCCTGGCCGGCCGTCCGCTGCGCCGCCCGGATCTGACGATCGCCACCGAGGACCACAACACCCCGACGATCGACATCGACAAGCCGATCCCGGATCCCACCAGCCGCACCCAGATCGAGACGCTGCGCGCCAACTGCAAGGAGTTCGGCGTCCGCCTGCACTCCCTGGGTGACAAGGAACAGGGCATCGTCCATGTCGTCGGACCTCAGCTCGGACTGACACAGCCCGGCATGACCGTGGTGTGCGGCGACTCCCACACCTCCACGCACGGCGCGTTCGGCGCGCTGGCCATGGGCATCGGCACCTCCGAGGTCGAGCACGTCATGGCCACGCAGACGCTGTCCCTGAAGCCGTTCAAGACCATGGCCATCAACGTGGAGGGCACCCTGAAGCCGGGCGTCTCCTCGAAGGACATCATCCTGGCGGTCATCGCCAAGATCGGCACCGGCGGCGGACAGGGCTACGTCCTGGAATACCGCGGGTCCGCCATCCGGGCGCTGTCCATGGAGGCCCGCATGACCATCTGCAACATGTCGATCGAGGCCGGCGCCCGCGCCGGCATGGTGGCGCCGGACCAGACCACCTACGACTTCATGAAGGGCCGCCCGCACGCTCCGGAAGGCGCCGACTGGGACGCCGCCGTCGAGTACTGGAACACCCTGCACACCGATGAAGGGGCCGTCTTCGACGAGGAGGTGTTCCTGGATGCCGACACCCTCGAGCCGTTCGTCACGTGGGGCACCAACCCGGGCCAGGGCGTCTCCCTCTCCCAGGCCGTCCCGGACCCCGAGTCCTTCGGCGACGAGAACCAGAAGGCCGCCGCACGCCGCGCCCTGGAGTACATGGACCTGGAAGCCGGCACTCCGATGAAGGACATCCGCGTGGACACGGTCTTCCTCGGCTCCTGCACCAACTCCCGCCTGGAGGATCTGCAGGCCGCAGCGGACGTCATCCGTGGCCGCCGCAAGGATCCCAATGTCCGCATGATGGTGGTCCCCGGCTCCGCCCGCGTCCGTCTGGAAGCGGAGGCGATCGGCCTGGACAAGGTCTTCAAGGAGTTCGGCGCCGAGTGGCGCTTCGCCGGCTGCTCCATGTGCCTCGGCATGAACCCGGACCAGCTGGCCCCGGGCGAGCGCTGCGCGTCCACCTCCAACCGCAACTTCGAAGGCCGTCAGGGCAAGGGTGGGCGCACCCACCTGGTCTCGCCCGTGGTGGCCGCCGCCACCGCGGTCCGCGGGACGCTGAGCTCCCCGTCGGATCTGGAACCCCTGGCCCAGGACGACGCCGGCACCGCCGCCGCCTGAGCCCGCCGCGACACGAATTCCCAGGAGCACACGATGGAAAAATTCACCACCCACACCGGCATCGGCGTCCCGCTGCGTCAGAGCAACGTCGACACGGATCAGATCATCCCCGCCGTCTACCTCAAGCGCATCACCCGTACGGGCTTCGAGGACGCGCTGTTCGCCGGCTGGCGCAAGGATGAGAACTTCATCCTGAACCAGGAGCCCTTCAGCCGCGGTTCCGTGCTGGTGGCGGGGCCCGACTTCGGCACCGGTTCGTCCCGCGAGCACGCCGTCTGGGCGCTCAAGGATTACGGGTTCAAGGCCGTGCTGTCCTCCCGCTTCGCCGACATCTTCCGCGGCAACTCCGGCAAGCAGGGCCTCCTGGCCGCCGTGCTGGAGCAGGACGACATCGAACTGATCTGGAAGGTCCTCGAGAACGCTCCGGGCACCGAGGTGCGCGTGGACCTGGAGTCCAAGGTCGTGGAGTGCGGCAATGTCGTGGCGCCGTTCCAGATCGACGACTACACCCGCTGGCGCCTGCTGGAAGGCCTGGATGACATCGGGCTGACCCTGCAGCATGAAGAGGACATCACCGCCTATGAGGCGACGCGTCCGTCCTTCAAACCGAAGACGCTCCCCGCCAAAAGCTGAGGGCCAGAGCGCTGAGTAGCAGAGCGCTGAGTAGCAGAGCGCTGAGCGGCAGCGTGCTGGTAGGCCGAGTTCCCGGCCAGGACTGACGTGACACACGACGACGGCGGCCCCTCCTGAGGGAGGGGCCGCCGTCGTCGTGTGCTGGGTGCTTCAGCCGGTGTGCGCTTGATCAGCCCCGCAGCCAGGCGGTGGTCGCGCCCGGGAGGGTGTGTCCCTCGAGCGGGGCGCTGCTCAGCAGCACCTCGCCGTCCGGGAGCGTGGCCGGAGCGTCGCCGAAGTTCGTGACGCTGATCCAGCCCCCGGGGCGCCGGAAGGCGAGCACCGAGGAGTTCTCCGTGGGCAGCCATTCGAGGTCCTCGGCGCCTTGGAGCTCGGCGCGGAGGGCCAGGGCCTTGCGGTAGAAACTCAGCGTGGAGTCCTCCTCCGCTTCCTCCGCCTGCACCGAGTACTCCGCGAACCACGCGGGCTGGGGCAGGTGGGAGCCACCCGTGCCGAAACCGAACGCCGGACCATCGCTCGTCCAGGGCAGGGGCACGCGGCAGCCGTCGCGGCCGATCTCCACACCGGGGTTCCGGAAGAAGGACGGGTCCTGCCGCTCGGCGTCCGGGATCTGGCCGACCTCCTGGAGACCGAGTTCCTCACCCTGGTACAGGTAGGACGAGCCCGGCAGCGCGAGCATGAGCTGTGTGGCGGCGCGGGCGCGGCGCAGGCCGAGCGCGGCGTCCACCGCGGCCGGGTCGCCGCCGTCGAGCAGCCAGGACTTGCCGGCGTTGGCCATGATCGCGCCGGACTCCGCCGGACCGGACTCGGGCAGCCCGTAACGCGTGGCGTGACGGACCACGTCGTGGTTCGAGAACACCCACGTGGAGGAGGCGCCGCTCGCCGCGGCCTCGGCGAGGTTCTTCGTGATGATCTCGCGGAAGTCCTCGGCCCGGAAGTCCGCCTGGAGCAGGTCGAAGTTGAACGCCTGGCCCAGCCCCTCCGGGCTCGCGTACCGGGCACGGCGGTCCGGGTGAACCCAGGCCTCGGCCACGGCCGTGCGGGCGGGGGAGTACTCGTTGAAGACCGTGCGCCATTCGGCGTAGATCTCGTGCACCGCGTCGCGGTCCCAGAACGGGTGGGAGCCGTCCACGAACCCGTCCGTGCCGGTGTTGAGGGCCTGGAGGTCCGCCTTGGACGGCATCGGCTCGGAGAAGTCCTTCACCATACCGTGCGCCACGTCAACGCGGAAGCCGTCGACGCCGCGATCGGACCAGAAACGCAGGGTCTTGAGGAAGTCCTCGCGGACTTCGGGATTGTCCCAGTTGAAGTCCGGCTGTTCCTTGGCGAACAGGTGGAAGTACCACTGGCCCGGCGTGCCGTCGGGCTCGGTGACGCGCTCCCAGGCAGGGCCGCCGAACACCGAATCCCAGTCGGACGGCGGCAGTTCGCCGTGCTCTCCCTTGCCGTCACGGAAGATGTACCGGTTGCGGGCGGGCGAGCCGGGCTCCGAGGCCAGCGCCTCGCGGAACCACTCGTGGCGGTCCGACGAGTGGTTCGGCACGATGTCCACGATGAGGCGGATGCCGGCCGCGTGGAGCGCGGCGACCATGTCGTCGAAGCCCGCGAGGGTCCCGAGCCGCGGATCGACGTCGCGGTAGTCGTCCACGTCGTAGCCGCCGTCGGCCAGCGCCGAGGGATAGAACGGGCTCAGCCAGACGGCGTCGACCCCCAGCTCCCGGAGGTACCCGACCTTGGACGTGATGCCGGGCAGATCGCCGATGCCGTCGCCGTTGGAATCGGCGAAGCTGCGCGGATAGATCTGATAGACGGCCGCCTGGCGCCACCAGTCGGGGTCGCTCAGGTGGCCGGCGTCGCGGTGCTGTGCCTCGGGGGCGGTGGTGCTCACAATGCTCCTTGTCGGAAGGTCGGGGGTGTTCCCGGCCCAGGGGTCGCCCGGGCCGGGAACGGGAATGAAGGCGGTCAGGCCGAGGCCGCGGTGCCCGGGACACGCAGCCACGCGGTCGCGGAGCCGGGCAGGAGGCCGTTCTCCACGGGCGCGCTCGCGAGCAGCAGCTCTCCCACGGGCAGCTCCACGGGTTCCTGGCCGAAGTTGGTGATCGTCAGCCAGCCGCCAGGCCGGGTGAAGCCGAGTGCCTCAGAGGGCGTCTCCACCCACTCCAGCGTCTCGGCGCCCTGCAGCGTGCTGCGCAGGCGCAGAGCCGTGCGGTACAGGTTGAGGGTCGACGCCGGGTCAGAGTCCTCGGCTTCCACCGAGTACGCGCCGAACCACTCCGGCTGGGGCAGATGTGCGCCGCCCGGCCCGAAGCCGAACGATGGCCCGGACGACGTCCAGGGGAGCGGCACGCGGCAGCCGTCGCGCCCCAGGCCGTCGTAGGACCAGGCGGGCTGGTGCACCGAGCGGTGGTAGGCCGGGTCCTGCCGCGCCTCGGCGGGCAGGTCGCCGACCTCCTGCAATCCGAGCTCCTCACCCTGGTAGAGGTAGGTGCTGCCGGGCAGGGCCAGGAGGAAGAGCGTCGCGGCGCGGGCCCGGGCGAGGCCGAGCGCGGGATCGACGCCGTCGGCCGGCGCCCCGGCGATCATCCACTCGATGCCCTGCTTCACGCCCTTGCGGCCGCCCAGTGGCGGCAGACCGTAGCGGGTGGCGTGGCGGGTGACGTCGTGGTTGGAGAGCACCCAGGTGGAGGACGAACCCGTGGTCGCCGACTGGGCGAGGTTCTCCGTGACGATCCGCCGGAACGCCTCCGGGTCGAAGTCCGCGGTCAGGAGATCGAAGTTGAAGGCCTGGCCCAGGCCGTCCGGCGAGGCGTACTTCGCGCGGCGCACCGGGGAATCGACCCAGGCTTCGGCGACGGCGGTGCGGGGCGGGTCGTACTCGTTGAACACGGCGCGCCAGTCGGCGTAGATCTCGTGCACCTCGTCCCGGTCCATGAGCGGGTGGGTGCCGGAGTCGCGGTCCAGCGCGTCCAGGTCCGCCCGGCCGGGCAGCGTCTCCGGAAGGTCCTTCACCAGGAGGTTCGCCACGTCCACGCGGAATCCGTCGACGCCGCGGTCGGACCAGAAGCGCAGGGTCTTCAGGAAGTCCTCGCGGACCTCGGGGTTGTCCCAGTTGAAGTCCGGCTGTTCCCTCGCGAAGGTGTGCAGGTACCACTGGCCGGGAGTGCCGTCCGGTTCGGTGATGCGTTCCCAGGCGGGTCCGCCGAACACCGAGTCCCAGTCCGACGGCGGGATCTCCCCGTGCTCACCCAGCCCGTCCCGGAAGAGGTACCGTTCCCGGGCCGCGGAGCCGCGGGGCGAGGCCAGGGCCTCCCGGAACCACGCGTGCTCGTCCGAGGAGTGGTTCGGCACGATGTCCACGATGACGCGGATGCCGGCCGCGTGCAGGGCGGTCACCATCTCGTCGAACTCCTCGAGCGTGCCGATCCGGGGGTCGACGTCGCGGTAGTCCGCCACGTCGTAGCCGCCGTCCGCGAGGGCTGAGGGGTAGAAAGGGCTCAGCCACACGGCGTCGATCCCCAGAGCAGCCAGGTACGGCACTCGCGAGATGATGCCCCGCAGATCGCCGATGCCGTCGCCGTTGGCGTCCGCGAAGGAGCGGGGGTAGATCTGGTAGACGGCGGCCTGACGCCACCAGGTGGCCTCGGGGAGAAGGACGGATTCTGCTGCCATGGGGGATTCCTCGGAGAAGTCGGTGAGGTGGATGCGGAGCGGGCGTCAGCCCTTGACGGCGCCCTGGGTGACGCCCGCCATGACCCAGCGCTGCGTGAACAGGTAGGCGACGATCGCGGGGGCCATCGCCATGAGGTAGGACGCGAAGGACACGTTGTAGTTGTTGCTGAATTGAGTCTGGAACAGGTTCTGCCGAACCGGAAGGGTCTGCAGCGCCGGATCCGAGATGATGAGGGACGGCATCATGAAGTCGTTCCAGGCGTACAGGAACGCGAAGATGCCCACCGTGGCGCTCATGGGGGCGAGCAGCGGGAAGATGATGCGCCAGAAGGTGACCCAGGTGCTCGCCCCGTCGATCCGGGCGCTCTCCTCGAGCTCCAGCGGGATCGACCGGAGGAAGGCGGTGAACAGCAGCACGCTGAAGCTCAGCTGGAACATGCTGGCCAGCAGGATGACGCCGAGCGGGTTGTCCAGATGCAGGAGCCCGGTGAGCTGGATCTGCGGCAGCGCCACCACCGGGAACGGGATGAACATCGCGGCGAGCAGGTAGTAGAACGAGTAGCGGAACACCTTGCGGTCCCAGTTGCGCACGATCGCGTACGACGTGAACGCCGAGAGCACGATGGTGAGCACCACGGTGCCGGCCGTCACCAGGAGGCTGACGCCTGCCCCGACGGGGAAGCTCGTCAGATTCCAGGCCTGCACGAAGCCGTCGACCGAGAAGGGCGCGGGCAGGGAGAAGGCGTTGCCGTCCACGGCCTGCGCCCCGGTCTTGAACGCCATCGAGAGGGTGACGTAGAGCGGCAGCAGCACGGTGACCGCGCAGAGCAGGAGCAGGACGGTGGCGGGCCAGTTGACCCGCTCCATCCGGATGCGGGGCGCGCGGCCCCGGCCGCGCTCGCCGTCGGCGGCGTGGGTCTCGGGGGTGAGAAGCGTCTGCGTCGACATCAGAGTGCGTTCCTTCCGCGGGTCAGCGAGAGCTGGAGCAGGGAGATGAGGACCGCGACGACGAAGAAGATCGTCGCGTTGGCCATCTGGTAGCCGTAATCGCCGCCGTTGAATCCGGCGATGATGCTCATGGCGATGCTGCGGGTCGAGGTGCCCGGACCGCCGTCGGTGAGGCCCTTGATGATGTCGTAGGCGTTCAGGAAGCCCTTGAAGCCGAGGATGACATTGATGACCACGTAACCCGCCACGAGCGGCATGGTCACCCGCAGGAGCTGCTGCGTCTTGCTGGCGCCGTCCAGATCGGCCGCTTCGTAGACGTCGCCCGGAACCGAGAGGAGCCCGGCGATGTAGATGAGCAGCGTGCCGGGGATGGCCTGCCAGGCGGTGACGGCCACGATCGCCACCCAGGCGAGGTCCGGGTTGGCGAGCAGACTCGTCTGGAGCCAGGTCACGCCCGTGGCCGAGCCGACGGCGGGCAGCGAATTCGAGAAGAGGAAGTTGAAGACGTAGGCGATGATGATGCCGGAGATGACCATCGGGATCACGAAGACGGTGCGGAGCCCGGTCTTGAAACGGATACGGGCGGTGAGTCCGATCGCCAGGAGGAAGGCGATCACGTTCACCACGAGCACGGTGACGATCGAGAAGCCGAACGTGAACAGGTAACTCTGGAGGATGGCCGGGTCGCTGAACAGGGCGATGTAGTTCGTCAGGCCGTTGAAGCTCCAGTCGCCGACGCCGATGGAGTCAGTGAAGCTGAACGTGATGCCGATGATGCCGGGCACCGTGATGGCCAGGGTGAACAGGACGAGACTCGGCAGCAGGAAGAGCCAGTAGACGGGTTCGACACGACGCCGGCCGCGCAGGACCGTGCGCCCCGCGGCGCTGGTGGAGGTGCTCATGTGGTCTTCTCTTTCGTGGCCGGCGCCCGGAAGGCGAGCCGCGCCCAGTCGGCGTCGAGGGTGCGCAGGGTGGCTTCGGGCTCCGCGCCGAGGGCGATCGCCTGGGCGTAGTTGAAGACCGGGATGGTCTTCGGGATGAGGACCGAGGGGCCCTGGTAGACCTTGCCCTGGTCGACGTAGGGGATCATCCCGGCGACCCGGGGATCCTTCGGCGGCGCGGCGCCCTTGAGCGGGGTGAACCCCAGCTGGGAGTCGTTGTACGCCTGGATGTGCTCGGGCTTGTAGAGGTAGTCCAGGAACGCCCGGGCGGCCTCCTGATGCTTCGAGGCCTGGGGCACCATGGCCGCGAGGTCCAGGTTGACCCGCACGGCCAGGTCCTTCTCGTCGTTCGTCATCGGCAGGGGGAAGGTGCCGAGCTCCAGATCGGGCGCCGTCTTGGCGATCTCGCTGAAGGCCCACGGCCCCTGCAGGTACATGGCCGCCTTGCCCTGGGCGAAGGCGAGGTTGCCGTCGCCGTAGGTCTGGCTTGAAGCGTTCTTGTTCGTGTACTTCAGGAGCTGCTGCATCCGGGCCATCGGCGCGGCGAACGCCTGGGAGAAGGACGTCGTGGACGTCGTGCCCACCGTGTCGCCTTCGGCGGCGAGCCGCTGGTAGAAGTCCACCACGTTGAGCGAGCCGCCCACGGCGTAGTCGAACCAGCCCTGGCCGACCGTCCAGTTGTCCATGATGGTCGCCTGGAAGGGCGTGACGCCGGAGGCCTTGAGAGCTTCGCAAGCGGCGAGCAGCTGGTCCCAGGTCTTCGGCACGGCGATGCCGTGAGCGGCGAAGATCTTCTTGTCGTAGATGACCGAGGACGCCATGACGGAATAGGGGAGTGCGCTCTGGCGGCCCTCGCAGTGCCCGTACTGATCCAGCAAGGGCTGGTAGTCCTGGCGGATCTGCCCCGCGGCGGCCGTCCCGCTCAGATCGCTGAGCGCGCAGCGGTCGATGAACCGCGACACCTCGGTGTTGTAGTTCGCCAGCATCAGATCCGGCGGGTTGCCGCGGACGAAACTCGCCGAGACCACGTCCACTCCCGAGGTGTCCAGCACCACCCGCGTCTTGGTCTGGGATGCGTTGTACTCGTTGACCACCTTGGTCATGAAGGGGATCGCTTCACGCTTGCTGAAGGTGAAACGGATGGTCTCCGTCCCGCCGTCGCTCGCGCACCCTGAGAGCAGGCCGCCCAGCAGGGCGAGGCTCAGCGCCAGCCCCGCTGCGCGCCTGGCCCGTGTCGGTTTCACAGACACCGTTGTCCTTTCGTCGTGCGGCCGGGCCGCGGGCGCCGGGCGGGGAAGTCCTTCTGAGAGTTGCCGGGCGAGTTTAGATAGGAGGTAAATTTATAACCTATCGACAGTATAGAGGTGATCCGGCTCACGCCGTCAAGGGCGCTCGTGACGTGTTTCGCCACCTCGATTCATGAGCTAGATTTCAGAGCAGACCCGCGGACGGGCCTCGCAGGCAGAAGGAGTGTGGGCGTCGATGATGAGCGAGACCGCGCCTTCGACCCAGGTGGTGCGCAGGATCAACGCCAGAGCCATGCTGCAGGCCATGCGCGGCGCCGGGGTGCTCACGGGCACCGAACTCATGGCGGGGACAGGCCTCTCCCGGGCCACGGTCATCTCGATCTGTGACGAACTCGTGCGGCTCGGCTGGCTCCGCGAGCTGGGGAACCAGCGGGACGCGGGAGACTACGTCAAGGGCCGCCCGGCCCGCCGCTTCGTCTTCGACGACGGCGCCGCGAGTGTCCTGGGCATCGACATCGGCGCCCACAAGATCACCGCCATCGTGGCGGACATGGCCGGAACCCCCTTGTCCCAGGTGACGCTGCCGTTCCGCGCCGACAACGTCGCAGCCGACGAACGCGCGGACGTCCTGGACCGCCTCGCCGCCCAGGCGCTCGCCGACGCCGGGGTGGACGCCGATTCGGTGCTCGCGGTCTCCGTGGGCGTGGCGGCCCCGGTCGGCCGGGACGGGAACGTCCTCACCGTCCAGGAGTTCTGGCGGTCCTTCGACGTTCGGGCCATCGTCTCCGAACGCCACGGCTGGCACGTGCTCCTGGAGAACGACGCCAACCTCGCTGCGCTCGCGGAACGCTGGATCGGCGTCGCGCAGGGCATCGACAATCTCGCGGTCATGCTGGCCGGCGACCGGCTCGGTTCCGGCGTGCTCGAGTCCGGCCGGCTCCTGCACGGCCAGCTCGGCGGCTTCGGCGAACTCGGCTACCTCGAGCACCTCGACGGGGTCGGCGACACGCACGGCATCGCGCACCATGTGGCGCAGTGGGCGCGGGATGCGCTCGACGACGGCGCGGACACCGCCTTGCGCGTCGCCTGCGGCGGGGAGCCCTCCGCCGTGAGTGCGGAGATGGTGTTCTCGGCCGCGGCGGACGGCGACGCGACCGCCGTCGGGATCCTCGACAGGGTGGCCCGGCGCATGGCGCGCGTCATCGGCGCGCTGAGCACCATGGTGAACCCGGAGGCCGTGGTCATCGCGGGCGCCGTGGCCGAGTCGGCGGGCGCGCTGCTGCCCGGGATCACCCGCGAGCTGCCGCGCTACACGCACACCCCTCCGCGGGTCCTCGTGTCCTCCCTGGGGGAGGGCATCGTGTCCCTCGGAGCCGTCCGCCACGCCCTCGATTACGTCGAGGAGAACGCCCTGGACGTGTACCCTGCGTCGCTGCGCCAGGCCCCGGCCGGACGGGCCTGATCCACGCCGGGGCGGGCGCGCAGGGTCCCGCCCGCGCGCCGTCGGGGCTCTATGCTTGATGAGGAGCTGGGACCCAGCTCCGAACGTAGAAGTGCGAGGACAGATGTCGATGAGTAGTGTGCTGACCATCCGGGGCGGGGTTCCGCTCAGTGGCAAGGTTTCCGTGCGGGGCGCCAAGAATCTGGTGCCCAAGGCGATGGTCGCAGCACTGCTCGGCAGCGAGCCCTCCGTGCTCCGCAACGTCCCGGAGATCAAGGACGTCGAGGTCGTCACCAGCCTGCTCCAGCTGCACGGAGTGACCGTGGTGAAGGACCCGGTGACCGGGGATCTGAGCCTGGACCCGGCCAACGCCAGGAACGCCTCGCACACCGAGATCGACGCGCACGCGGGTGACTCCCGCATCCCGATCCTGTTCTGCGGACCGCTCATCCACGCGATCGGCGCGGCCTTCATCCCGGATCTGGGCGGCTGCCGCATCGGCGACCGGCCCATCGACTTCCACCTCGCCGTGCTCCGCAAGTTCGGCGCCGTGGTGGAGAAGACCGGCAACGGCATCCACCTCTCCGCGCCGGAAGGCCTCAAGGGCGCCAAGATCACGCTCGACTACCCGAGCGTCGGCGCCACCGAGCAGGTCCTGCTCTCCGCCACCCGTGCCGAGGGCATCACGGAGCTGCGCGGCGCCGCCATGGAACCCGAAGTGGTGGACCTCATCGCGGTGCTCCAGAAGATGGGCGCCATCATCAGCATCCAGACGGACCGGACGATCCGGATCGAAGGCGTCTCCGAGCTCCGTGGCTACGATCACCGAGCGCTCCCGGACCGCAATGAGACGGCCTCCTGGGCCTCCGCCGCGCTCGTGACCCAGGGCGACATCTTCGTCGAGGGCGCCGCCCAGCACGACATGATGACCTTCCTGAACACCTACCGGAAGGTGGGCGGCGGCATGGACATCATGGACGAGGGCATCCGTTTCTACCACCCGGGCGGCAAGCTCAACCCGCTCGTGCTCGAGACCGACGTGCACCCCGGATTCATGACCGACTGGCAGCAGCCCCTCGTGGTGGCCCTGACCCAGGCGGACGGTGTCTCGATCGTGCACGAGACCGTGTATGAGAACCGCTTCGGCTTCACCCAGGCCCTCACCCGCATGGGCGCGAGCATCCAGCTGCACCGCGAATGCCTCGGCAGTGTGCCGTGCCGCTTCGGGCAGCGGAACTTCCTGCACTCGGCCGTCATCTCCGGCTCCACGCCCCTGGTGGGCCGGGACATCGACGTCCCGGATCTGCGGGGCGGCTTCAGCCACCTGATCGCGGCCTTCGCCGCCACGGGCGTCTCCCGCGTCACCGGCACCGAAGTGATCCAGCGCGGCTATGAGCGTTTCACCGAGAAGATCGCCGGGCTCGGCGCCGATTTCGAACTCACCGGAGCGTAGAACCCCATGGGGAAGACCGAGAAGACTCAGCACGGCATGAAGGAGAGCCCGGGGTCCCGGGCCACCTTCGCCTTCCTGGCCGGTGTGCTCCGGCCCCTCATGAACCTGGTGCTCTCCAAGCGCTGGGAGGGCCTGGAGAACCTGCCTGAGGGCGGTTTCATCGCCGCGCCCAACCACGTCACGGAAATCGATCCGGTCGTCGTGGGCCACATGCTCTACAACGCCAAGCGCCCGCCGCACTTCCTGGCCAAGGCGAGCCTGTTCAAGATCCCGGTGTTCGGACGCCTGCTGCACAGTTCGCGGCAGATCCCGGTGGAGCGCACCACCGCGGGAGCGAACAACTCGCTCAAGGTGGCGCAGGAGGTGGTGGACGCCGGTGGCTCCATCATCATCTACCCGGAGGGCACGCTGACGCGCGACCCCGATCTGTGGCCCATGAAGGGGCACACGGGCGCAGCGCGGCTGGCGCTGCAGACCGGTGCGCCCGTGGTCCCGATCGGCCACTGGGGCGCGCAGGAACTGTTCCCGCGGTATGCCAAGCGGCTCCACGTGTTCCCGCGGAAGAGGGTGCGCGTGGTCGTCGGACGGCCGGTGGACCTGGAGGACCTGCGGGGCAAGCCGATGACCAAGACCGTGCTCACCGAGGCCACCACGCGCATCATGGATGCCGTGACCGCCCTGGTCGCGGAGCTCCGCCAGGAGCCGGCGCCGGCCGAGCGCTGGGATCCGGCCGCCCACGGGCAGAGCGCCACGGGCCGGCTCGACCCGACGGGCGCCGCTCCGGCCCCGAAGAACGACGACGGCGGCGCCGCGTGAGCGCTCACGACACCGCCACCGCACCGGGAGAGGCAGCTGTGGAGAAGATCGCCGTCATGGGCGCCGGTTCCTGGGGGACCACTTTCGCGAAGGTCCTGGGCGACGCGGCCCTCGCAGCGGGCGAACCCCGGGACATCGTGCTCTGGGCCCGGCGTGCCGAGGCCGCGGAGGAGATCAACCGCGAGCACCGCAACAGCCGCTACTTGCAGCAGATCCCGCTGCCGGACGCGGTGCGCGCCACGGACAGTGCCGTCGAGGCCCTGCGGGACGCCGCCGTCGTCGTGCTGGCGGTCCCTGCACAGTCCCTGCGCGAGCAACTGCGTGCCTGGAAGGACGCCGTGGCGCCCGGAGCCCTCGTGGTCTCCCTCATGAAGGGCCTGGAACGCGGCACGGACGAGCGGATGAGCGAGGTGATCGCCCAGGAGTGGGGGACGCCCGCGTCCCAGATCCTGGTGCTCTCCGGCCCGAACCTGGCCATGGAGATCGCCCGGGAGGAACCCACGGCCTCCGTGGTGGCCTGCGCGGACGAGGCCATGGCGCAGCGCGTCGCGGAACTCTGCACGGCGCCGTACTTCCGCCCGTACATGAGCTCGGACGTGGTCGGGGTGGAGATCGGCGGGATCGTCAAGAACGTCATCGCCCTGGCCGTCGGCATCTGCGAAGGCCGGGACATGGGGGACAACACCAAGGCCTCCGTGATCACGCGCGGCCTCGCCGAGACCACCCGCCTGGCGCTGGCACTGGGCGGCGAAGCCCACACCCTGGCCGGTCTGGCGGGTCTGGGCGACCTCGTGGCCACCTGTGCCTCGCCCCTCTCCCGCAACCATACGGCGGGCAAACTGCTCGGCCAGGGCCTGACCCTGGACGAGGTGGTGGAACGCATGACCCAGACCGCGGAGGGCGTGAAGTCCGCGGACGCCGTGCAGGAACTGGCGGCGCGGCATGGCGTCGAGATGCCGATCACCGCGGCCGTGGTGGCGGTGCTCGCCGGTAAGCTGGCTGTCGAGGATCTGGGCCCGCTGCTCCTGAACCGCTCCTTGAAGTCCGAGGACGGCTACTGAGCCGGCCGCTCCCGCCAACCATCCGCACCACTGACGACCCGCACCATCGACGACCCGAACGGAACCACTGTGACTGACGCCCGGAAGCCCCGCATCGCCGTCCTCTTCGGAGGACGCTCCAGTGAGCACGCCGTCAGCTGTGTCACCGCAGCGGGCGTGCTGGGAGCCATCGACCGGGAGAAGTACGATGTGATCCCGATCGGCATCGCCAAGACGGGCCAGTGGGTCCTGCCCGAGGCGGACCTCGACCAGTGGTCGCTCACCGCGGACGCCCTGCCCGAGGTCACCCCCGGGGAGGCCACCGTGGCCCTGGCCGAGATCGGCGGAGAGCACCAGCTGATCGTGGCGGCGCCCGATCAGGTCCCCACCGAACTGGGACAGGTGGACGTGGTCTTCCCGCTCCTGCACGGGCCGTTCGGTGAGGACGGCACGATCCAGGGCCTGCTCGAGCTCAGCGACACCCGCTATGTCGGCGCCGGCGTGCTGGCCTCGGCCATCGGCATGGACAAGCACTTCATGAAGGTCGTTTTCGAGGCCGCGGGTCTGAAGGTCGGACCGTACCTCGCCGTGACCGACCGTCAGTGGCTCCGTGACGCCGCCGGGGTGCGCCGCCAGGTGGAAGAACTGGGCTTCCCCGTCTTCGTCAAGCCCGCCCGGGCCGGTTCCAGCATGGGCATCTCCAAGGTGGACCGCGTGGAGGATCTGGACGCCGCCATCGAGGAAGCCCGCAGGCACGATCCGAAGCTGGTGATCGAAGCCGGGATCGTGGGCCGGGAGATCGAGTGCGCCGTGCTGGAAGGCCGGGGCACCGACGAACCGCGCGCCTCGCTGCCCGCCGAGATCGCCGTGGCCGTGGGGGAGCACTCCTTCTACGACTTCCAGGCCAAGTACGTGGACAACGCCGCGTCGCTCAGCTGCCCGGCGGATCTGCCGGAGGAGGCCATCGCCGAGGTCCGGAAGCTCGCGGGCGTCGCCTTCGACGCGATCGGCGCCGAGGGACTGAGCCGCGTGGACTTCTTCTACACCCCGGACGGCGAGTTCATCATCAACGAGATCAACACGCTGCCCGGCTTCACTCCGAAGAGCATGTACCCGCAGATGTGGGCCGCGACGGGCCTGAGCTACACCGAGCTGATCGACGAGCTCATCCATCTGGCGCTGCACCGCAAGACCGGGCTGCGCTGAGCCGACTGCGCTGAGCGGCATACGCTGAGCCAGGCACACGGAAGGCCCTCACCGTTCGCGGTGGGGGCCTTCGCCGTCAGTGCGGTCTTCCCTGTGTGGGGCGACCGCCTACTTGCCGCTGCCCGGGAGGTTCTGCAGATCCTCCTGGCCCACGCACTTCTTGGTGGCTTTGATCTTGCTGGCGGGCGCCGAGAGATCGGCCAGCACCGTGGCGGACGAGATCTTCCCCGGATCCAGGAGCACCTCGACGGCGGGGGTCCGGCCGAAGGTCGTCAGGGTGTAGATCGGGCTGCCTTTCTCGCCCTCCTTGATGACCCAGTCCACGCCGTTCACGGTGGCGCAGCGGTCCTTCGTGGGACCGGGCGGGGTGACGCCGCAGCGCAGGATCACCAGGGACGGGTCGCCCCACGCGGCCGTGGCCTGGGCATTCGTCTTCCGCAGCGCCGCGTCGCCGATCTTGTCCGGAAGCGCCACCATCATCGGAGCGCAATCCGGGTTGGCGGCATCCTTGGCCGGGGTGACGTCGACGGCGGGTGAGCAGGCGCTCAGGGCCAGCACGGAGCCCAGCGAGAGGGCCAGCAGGGCCGCCGGTTTCGGAAGTTTCCGGGCCGCGGACCGCGGGGCAGGACGGGTGACACGCATGGCACCAGCCTACCGAGCTTCGCTGGGAGCCCTTGTCAGGGGACCTTCGCACGGCGGCTCCGCCCGGACTTCCCGCGCCGGATGACTGGTCCGCCCCGGGAGCGGTTGACGCTCCGGGCCGGAAGTTGGATAGCGTTGCCGTGTGCCAGAGAACCAGCCGACCGTCGCCGCCGTGGGGGAGTCGGGCCTCCTCGCGAGGATCTTCCCCCTCCTGCCGCAGGGCCCCGCCACCCTCCTGGGTCCCGGGGACGACGCCGCTGTGGTCTCGACGCCGGGCGGCAGCGTGGTGGTCTCGATCGACACCCAGACGCAGGACCAGGACTTCCGCCTCCGCTGGAACAACGGCTATGCGAGCACCGGTCACGACGTCGGGTGGAAGTCCGCGGCCCAGAATCTGAGCGACATCAACGCCATGGGCGCGGAGCCCCACTCGCTGCTCATCAGTCTCACCCTGCCCCCGGAGACGCCCGTCGCCTGGGTGGAGGACTTCGCCCGCGGAGTGCACGACGCCGTGCGCGCGCTGGGGGCGGAGGTCGCCGTCGTCGGGGGTGACCTCGGCCGTGGCCGGGAGATCTCGGTGACCGCCACGGCGATGGGCCGGGAGGTGGCCGGGAAGGTCGGACTGCGCTCGGGGGCCTCGGCCGGTGACGTCGTCGCGGTGGCCGGAAGGCCCGGCCGTGCCGCCGCCGGGTGGTCCCTCCTGGAGAGCGCCGTCCCCGTGGGGGATCTCACGCCGGACCAGCGTGCTCTGATGGATGCCCAGTGCCGGCCGTGCCCGCCTCTCGGCAGTGGAGCGGCGGCCCTGGCGGCGGGCGCCACGGCCATGATGGACGTCTCGGATGGGCTGCTGAAGGACTCCGGGAGGCTTGCCCGGGCGAGCGGCGTCACTCTCGAACTCGACCCCCTCCTGCTGGCCGTCTTCGGCCCGGAACTGCGCCCCGCGGCCGAGCTGCTGGCCGCCGTGCCGGGGTCCGGCGAATCCGCGGAAGACCTGGTCCGGGGGTGGATCCAGGGCGGGGGCGAGGACTTCTGCCTCCTCAGCACTTTCCCAGGAAACGGTCCCGTGCCGGACAGCTTCACTGTTGTAGGCTCAGTGGTGCCCACCCCGCCTGGACAGGAACACGGTTCCCGGATCCGCACCGATGACGGGGACGCAGCAGGGCACGCGACGCGAGGATGGGATCACTTTGGGGCACCATAAGATTGCCGCCAACGCTCAGGCGATGAGGCGCTGGCTCTGCACCGCGGAGCAGGTGGTGGGCAATCACAGCGACCGACTGAATGCCATCAACATCTTCCCGGTGGCCGACGGCGACACCGGAACCAACCTCTATCTGACCCTCCGGGCCGCGGCACGCGCCATCGGTCCTGAGGAATACCCGGTCGGCAACGACGTCGGCGTCGTGCTCGCCGATGCCGCAGGCGCCGCCATGGAGAACGCCCGCGGGAACTCCGGCACCCTCCTGGCCGTCTTCCTCGCCGCGCTCGCGGAATCCGTACAGGGCCACACCCGCCTCAGCGCCCCCTTGCTGGCCTCCGGTCTGCGGCGGGCCAGGATGCGCTGCTGGTCCGCGCTGAGCGAGCCGGTGGAGGGCACCATGCTGTCGGCGCTCGCGGCCGCGGCCGACGCCGCCGAGGAGATGGACTCCGCCCTCAACGGCGACGACAGCAATCTGGCCCTTGCCCAGTCCCTGAACCACGTGGTGGAGACGGTGCAGCAGGCCGTGGTCCGCACGGAGGAGCAGCTCGGCGCACTGCGCCAGGCCCAGGTGGTGGACGCCGGCGCCGTCGGGTTCCTGCTGGTCCTGGACTGCCTGCGCGGCACCATCCTGGGCACGCAGACGAGCGAGACCGCCTGGGACGAGCTGCACGGCTACCAGACCGAGTTCCCGCACATCCACGGGGACATGCCCGCCGACGACGGCTACGAGGTCATGTGCACCATCGAGCTGTCGCCGTTGGACGCCGCCACCCTCCGGCAGCGCCTCGACGAGATCGGTGAGTCCGTCATCATCTCGCCGGTGAAGGCCGTGACCGGGCACCGCGACGGCGTCGATGTGCAGGAAGGCGAACTCAGCTACCGCTGGCGCGTCCACGTGCATGCGGCGGATCCCGCCCCGGTGCTCGAACTGATCAACGCCCTGGGCGAGCCCGCCAACGTCACCCTGTCGGAGCTGGCCGCCCCCCGCGAGTCCTGAATGGGACGGCGGAACGCACGCGTGCCCGCGGTCCTGGACCCCTCCGGCCGGAGATGATGACCCATGGAACAGCACACCTCGCTTGAGCTCCTTCTCGGCAAGCGCGTGGCCGGGAGCCTGGAGAAGAATCTGGGCCTGCACACCGTGGCGGACCTCCTGGACGACTTCCCGCGCCGGTACCTGGACCGCGGAGAGCTGAGCAGCATCGAGACCCTGCCGTTCGATGAGGACGTCACGATTCTCGCCCGCGTCATCTCGAGCAGCACCCGCACCATGCGCGCCCGTCGCGGCTCCATCACCGAAGTGGTGATCAGCGATGCCGAGGACGAGTTCGGGCCGGCGCTCTCCTCCGTGAAGCTGAGCTTCTTCAACGGCTTCAAGGCGAAGCAGCAGCTCCAGCCGGGCGTGCTGGCGCTGTTCTCCGGCCGGGTCGGCTCCTATGCCGGCAAACTCACGCTCACCAATCCGGACTTCATCCTGCTGGACGAGGCGGTCACGAGCACCGCGGACGCCGAGGCTCTCGCGCGGATGCCGATCCCCGTGTACGCGGCCACCGCGAAGGTGAGTTCCTGGACCGTCCAGCGGGCCGTCGGGATCGTGCTGGACCGGGTGGACACCGGCGGCTGGGGCGACCCGATCCCCGCGGAGATCCGCCGCCGGAAGCACCTTCCCGGGCTGTCCGAGGCGTACCGGATGATTCACCAGCCCGCCACGGCCGAGGACTACTGGCGTGCGCGTCACCGCTTCCGGTACCAGGAGGCGCTGGTCCTCCAGACGGCGCTGGCCCGTCGCCGCGCGGAGATGGCGCAGGAGGTGGCCACCTCCCGTCCCGGAAGGCTCGACGGCGCGCTCCAGGTCTTCGACGCCCAGCTTCCGTTCACGCTCACCGCGGGACAGCGGCGTGTGGGCGAGGAGCTCTCCCGCGACCTGGCGACCTCCCATCCCATGAACCGGCTTCTGCAGGGCGACGTGGGTTCGGGAAAGACGCTCGTGGCGCTCCGGGCGATGCTTCAGGTGGTGGATTCGGGCGGTCAGGCCGCACTCCTCGCCCCCACGGAGGTCCTCGCCGCTCAGCACGCCGAGTCGATCCGCAGGACCCTCGGAACCCTCGCGCGCGACGGCCTCCTCGGCCCCGGCGACGGCCCCTCCGTGAGCGTCGCCCTCCTCACGGGTTCCCTCTCGACGGCGGCACGCCGCCAGGCGCTCCTGGATGCGGCCTCGGGCGACGCGGACATCGTGGTGGGCACGCATGCCCTGCTGGGGGAGAACGTGACGTTCTTCGACCTCGGGCTCGTGGTGGTGGACGAACAGCACCGCTTCGGTGTGGAGCAGCGGGACGCCCTCCGCGCCAAAGCGGACGCCCCGCCGCACCTGCTCGTCATGACGGCCACCCCCATCCCGCGCACCGTGGCCATGACGGTCTTCGGCGATCTGGAGACCTCGGTGCTGGACGAGCTGCCGGCCGGACGTGCGCCGATCGTCACCCATGTGGTGGGACTGCAGGAACACCCGTCCTGGGAGGCGCGGCTCTGGCAGCGGGCCCGGGAAGAGGTCGACGCCGGACGCCAGGTGTACGTCGTGTGCCCCAAGATCGGCGATGGTGACATCTCCAACGACGACGGCGGCGAGGGCCTCGCCGACCCGGCCGGCGGTGAGCAGGGCACGCAGCAGCTCGCCGGCGTCGTGGGCATGCTGGAGACGCTCCGCGCGGCTCCGGCTCTCCAGGGTGTGCGGGTCGAAGCCCTGCACGGACGCATGGCCCCCGAGGAGAAGTCCGCCACCATGGCCGCCTTCGCAGCCGGGGAGGTCGGCGTGCTGGTGTCCACGACGGTGATCGAGGTGGGCGTGGACGTCCCGAACGCGACGCTCATGGTGATCCTCGACGCCGACCGCTTCGGCATCTCCCAGCTGCACCAGCTGCGCGGCCGGGTGGGCCGTGGTGGCCTGCCGGGCACGTGCCTCCTGGTGACGCGGCTGGAACCGGATCATCCCAGCAGGGAGCGGCTGACCGCCGTCGCCGCCACGACCGACGGCTTCGCGCTGTCCCAGGAGGATCTCAAGCTGCGGCGTGAAGGCGATATCCTGGGCGCCCGGCAGTCGGGCGGGCGGTCGACGCTCAAGCTGCTGCGGGTCATCCAGGACGAGAAGATCATCGCCGAGGCCCGGGACGACGCGCAGGATCTGGTAGCCGAGGACCCCACCCTGCAGCAGCATCAGGCGCTCCGGGTGGCGATGGAGAATTATCTGAACCCTGAGAAGGAAGCCTTCCTTGAACGGGGCTGAGCACGGACACCGGTGCGCGGCGGGACCCGAGGTCCGCGAAGCACTCGAAGGAAGGAACCCATGAGCCGGATCATCGCAGGCGCCGCCGGAGGTCTGAGCCTGGTCTCGGTGCCGGGCACGGCCACGCGCCCCACCACCGACCGGGTCAAGGAGGCGCTGTTCTCGCGCCTGGAGTCGTACGGGATCCTGCAGGGCGCCGAGGTGCTGGACCTCTTCGCAGGCTCCGGAGCGCTCGGCCTGGAAGCCGGGAGCCGTGGCGCCGCCTCGGTGACACTCGTGGACTTCGACGAGAAGGCCTCCCGGGTGTGCCAGAAGAACGCCGAGCTGGTGACGGCTTCGGCCAAGGGGCTGCGGACGTCGGTGCAGCGGGCCAAGGTGGCCACGTTCCTGGAGCGGACGGCCGTGGGATCGTGGGACCTGGTGTTCCTCGACCCGCCGTACCCGCTCACCGAGGAGGACCTGGTGAGGGTGCTGGAACTGCTCGTGCCGCGGCTGTCGGACGGCGCCGTCGTGGTGCTCGAGCGGAGCTCGCGGTCTCCCGAGCCGGGGTGGCCCGCGGGGCTCGAGCGGTTCGCGGAGAAGAAGTACGGCGAGACGACCCTGTGGTTCGCGGAGCCGGCCTGAGCGTTCGTTCCTGAGGCTGGCGGGTCTTCGTCTGACGTGCGCCCGTCGGGTGTTTTCCCCCGCGGCTTAGACCCGCCTCTGCGCTCGTTCCTCGCTGCGAGGCGCGATGCGCCGCTTCCGGGAAAGCACCCGCCGGGCGGCCCCCTAGTTCACCCCAGCCAGTCTTCGAGCTCCATGCCGCTCAGGACCGCGGCGGGGTGGGGTCCTGCGGCCAGGAGCGCGTCCGTCCAGGCGGCGGGCCACGGTTCGGCGCGGGCCGCGAACACGATGTTGCCCGGGTAGCGCGCGGCGAGCATGCCTGTCTCGCAGAGGGCCGCGACCCCGCCGGGGAAGACCTCCAGGAGTGCCTTGCCCTGGCTGCGGATGAGGGTGAAGGGCGGGTCGTCGCCGACATTGACCAGGAAGAGCCCGCCCGGTTCGAGCCGCTCCGCCACTTCGCGGTAGAAATCCGCCGACGCGAGGTGCGCCGGGGCTTCCGGACCGGAGAAGACATCCAGCACCACGACGTCGAAGCGCCGCGGCCCGCCGTCGGCCTCCGGTTCCAGCGCCGCGAACTCCGCTCGCGCATCTCCCAGCGCCATCTCCAGCAGGGTGCCCTCGGGCAGGGGCAGTTCCGTCAGGACGAAGTCCGGCAGCTCACGTTCCAGTTCCACGGCCCACTGGCGCGAGCCGGGGCGCGTGTGCTGCAGATACCGCGGCAGGGTGAGGGCGCCGGCGCCGAGGTGCGCGGCCGTCACGGGCTGTGCGGGCGGCGCCACGAGATCCGTCGCGTGGGCCATGCGGGCGAGGTACTCGTAGAAGATCTGGCCCGGGTCGGCCAGGTTCACGTGGGACTGCTCGGCGCCGCCCAGTGCGAGGATCGCGGAGCCGGGCACCAGGGTGTCCGGCTCGATGCTCGCGTGGACGCCGCTGGCCCGGAGGTACCGCGAGCTCACCGGCTCACCTCTGAGGACTGGCCCAGCGCGTCGCTCAGCCCGCTCAGGCGGGCGACCGCCTCACGGAGCACCGGCTCACGCTTGCAGAAGGCGAAGCGGAGCAGACTCGCGGTGCGGCGTGCGCCGTCGTCGTGGCAGAAGACCGAGAGCGGGATGGCCGCCACCCCGATACGTTCCGGCATCAGCCGCGCGAGTGCGGCGGCGTCATGGAAGCCCAGGGGAGCGGTGTCCACGGTGACGAAGTAGGTGCCCTGCGGCTCGTAGACGGTGAAGCCGGCGGCCCGCAGACCGTCCGAGAGGAGGTCCCGCTTCCCGCGCAGCGTTTCGGCGAAGCCACGGTAGAGGGAGTCGTCCAGATTGAGTGCCGATGCCACGGCGCCCTGGAACGGTGTCCCCGAGCTGTAGCTCAGGAACTGCTTGACGGTCCGGGCGGCCGCGACCAGGGGAGCGGGCCCGCTCAGCCAGCCGACCTTCCAGCCGGTGAAGGAGAAGGTCTTGCCGGCCGAGGAGACCGTGAGGGTGCGGTCGAAGGCGCCGGGACGCGTCGCGATCGGCACGTGGGGCACGTCGAAGGTCAGGTGCTCGTAGACCTCGTCGCTCAGGATCACCGCGTCATGTCGCGTGGCCTGCTCGACGATCAGGTCGAGCACCTCCGTCCCGAACACCACACCGCACGGGTTGTGAGGGTTGTTGAGGATCACCAGCCGCGTCCGCGGACCGAACGCGGCGGCCAGTT
The DNA here is from genome assembly GCF_029690065.1 of Arthrobacter sp. Y-9. NCBI lineage: Bacteria > Bacillati > Actinomycetota > Actinomycetes > Micrococcales > Micrococcaceae > Arthrobacter > Arthrobacter sp. Y-9. The sequence goes on along the minus strand of NZ_CP121463.1, from coordinate 2,245,236 downwards.
CCTCCGGTTCCGGCTGGAAGTCCGGGGCGCGCAGCGGGACGGTGCGGTGCACGCCGCCGGCCAGCGCGATCATCGCCCCGTACGAGTCATAGAAGGGCTCGAACGTCACCACTTCATCACCCGGACGCACGACGGCGAGGATCGCCGCCGCGATCGCCTCGGTGGCGCCGGTGGTCACCACCACCTGGGTCTCCGGATCGAGACCGATCCCGTAGAAGCGATGCTGATGTCCGGCGATGGCCTCGCGGAGCGGCTGGATCCCCTTGCCCGGCGCGTACTGGTTCTCGCCGCGGGCGATCGCCTCCTGGGCGAGCTCGCGGATGGGCCCGGGGCCGTCCTCGTCGGGGAACCCCTGGCCCAGGTTGATCGCCTGGTGCCGGACCGCCAGGCCCGTCATCTCCTCGAAGATGGTCGTCCCCAGGGAGCCGTCGGCGCCGAGGAGGTTCGCTCCCCGGGCCGCGTCCATCCACGGGGAGTCCGTCAGCCAGGTGAGGTCTTCTGCTGGAGTCACGTGAGGTGCCTGCTTCGCATGGTGCCGCTCCGGGGCGTCCGCGCCCGTGCATCACGTCGTGGGCCCTGGGAGGAGGCGCGGCGCGCCCCTGTCGGTCATGCTATCCCGGGCGCCTCTGCTGTAGCGTCGAGACATGCGTCGTGCTGTGTGCCCCGGTTCCTTCGATCCCATCCATCATGGGCATCTCGAGGTGATCGCGCGTGCCGCGAACATCTTCGATGAAGTGGTGGTGGCCGTGTCGACCAATCCTGCCAAGAAGTACCGCTTCACGCTGGAGGAACGGCTCGACATGGCGAGGGAGACGCTCGGCTATCTGAGCGGGATCATCGTGGAGCCGATGGGGGAGGGACTGCTCGCCGAGTACTGCCACCGCCGCGGCGCCAGCGCCATCGTCAAGGGCCTTCGTTCCTCGAGCGATTTCGACTACGAACTCCCGATGGCCACCATGAACCGGCAGCTCTCCGGCGTGGAGACGGTCTTCCTCGCGGCGGAGGGCCGCTTCACCCACATCTCCTCCTCCCTCATCAAGGAAGTGGACTCGCTGGGCGGGGACATCTCTGATTTCGTGCCCCGTGCCGTGCTCAAGCGGCTTGGCGGCGGCGCGCCGAAGGGCTGAGACCCGGCGGTTAAGGGTAGGATTTCTGGGTGGACGGACCGGGCTCACGCCTGCGGTTTGAGTCAAGTGCCTGCCTCACGCTAAGATGGTTCGTCGGTCCTATGTTCTTTCAGGAGTTCTCATCAAACGCGATCACCGCACACCTTTGACTATCGACGTCAAGGATCTTGGGCGTAGCCCAGGCAGCATGCGGACCCTGGAAGAGCAGGTGCCAGCACCAAGTGATCTTGGTGTGCCGCTCATTGGCGTCAAGGAAGGATCCCCCGTGGAACTGGACTTGAGGCTGGAGTCCGTACACGAAGGAATTCTGGTATCGGGTACCGCGGATGTCCTCATCGAGGGCGAATGCGGCCGCTGCCTGGATCCCCTTGCGTATGACCAGCGCGTCACTGTGCAAGAGCTTTTCTTCTACCCGGAACACGTGTCCGCGGCAGAGGGAGACGATGAAGAGCAACGTCGAGTCGAGCACGATGAGATCGATCTTGAGCCGGTGTTGCGGGATGCGGTAGTCACTGCGCTGCCCTTCCAGCCGGTGTGCCGGGAAGATTGTCAGGGCTTGTGTTCCGAATGCGGAATTCGCCTTGATGACGAGCCGGGGCACCACCACGAGGTATTGGACCCTCGCTGGGCTGCCCTCGCGAATTTGCAAGGCCAAACCGGCAAAACCGATTGATTCAGTGTTGGACCCAAGTTCAGAGATGGACTGAGAGAGAAAAGAGTTAGCCGTGGCTGTTCCCAAGCGGAAGATGTCTCGCTCGAATACCCGTGCCCGCCGCTCCCAGTGGAAGGCTGCCGCCCCCAACCTGGTGAAGACCGTTGAGAACGGCCGCGTCACCTACAGCCTGCCGCACCAGGCCAAGGTTGTGACCGACTCCGCCGGTACCGAGCTCTTCCTGGAGTACAAGGGCCGCAAGGTCGCTGACGTCTAATCCGCCCCCGGCTGATATGACGTCTTCACCCGAAGACCTGATGAAGCGTCTCGGCGTCACTCTTGACGCCGAGACGCTTCGTCTTGCACTCACACACCGGTCCTATGCCTACGAGAACGGCGGGATCCCCACCAACGAGCGCCTGGAGTTCCTGGGCGACTCCATCCTGGGATTCTCCGTGACCGACGCGCTGTACCGTGATTACCCGGATCTGCCGGAAGGCGAGCTGGCCAAGCGCCGCTCCGCCGTCGTCAGCACCCGGGCGCTGGCCGGCGTCGCGCGCCAGCTCGGCGTCGGGGAGCACATCTACCTCGGCCAGGGCGAGAAGCGCACCAACGGGATGGACAAGGCGTCGATCCTCGCGGACACGATGGAAGCCCTGATCGGCGCCTGCTACCTCAACCACGGGATCGACGTCGCGCGGGACATGGTCATGCGCCTGATGGGTCCCCTCCTGACGGATGCCGCCGCCCTGGGCGCGGCCACCGACTGGAAGACCTACATCCAGGAGTACGCGGCCAGCCGTCAGCTCGGCCCCGTGATCTACGACGTCACCGGCTCCGGCCCGGATCACGCCCGGGTCTTCCAGGCCGTGCTCATGATGGGTGGCACCGCCTACGGCACCGGCCACGGCAACTCCAAGAAGGAAGCCGAACAGGAAGCCGCGGGTGACGCCTGGCGTCAGCTGAACCCCGCTCCGGTCGAATCCTGATCCATGCCTGAACTGCCCGAAGTCGAGGTGGTGCGCTCCGGCCTGGAGCGGTGGGCGGTCGGCCGCCGCATCGAACACGCGGAAGTGCTCGACGCGCGGAGCATCCGCCGCCACGACGGCGCGCCTTCCCACTTCACCTCCTCCCTCGGCGGCGCCCGCATCAACGCGGCGGTCCGCCGCGGCAAGTACCTCTGGCTTCTGCTCGAGCCGGCCGGGGGAGAGACCGATCGTCCCGGCCCGTTTCCGGCCACCGCGCTCCTAGCCCATCTGGGCATGAGCGGCCAGCTGCTCCTCGAAGAGCCGGACGCCCCGCACGAGAAGCACTTGAAGGTCCGTCTGTCCCTCAGCCCGAGCGCCGGGATGCCGGACGAGCTGCGGTTCGTGGACCAGCGCATCTTCGGTGGGCTGTCGGTGACCTCTCTCGTGCCGACCCTCGACGGGCTGCCCGGCGGGCGTGGTTCCGAGGCGCCTCTGCTGCCCGGCGAGGTCCGGAACATCGCCCGGGACCTGCTCGATCCTCACTTTGATCCCGAAGCAGTGCACCGGGTGCTCATCCGCCGGCGCAGTACCGTCAAGCGAGCCCTGCTGGACCAGAACCTCCTGTCCGGCGTGGGCAACATCTACGCCGACGAGGCGCTGTGGGCCGCGCGTCTGCACGGCGAACGCTCGACGGCGACCCTGCGGAGGCCCGAGACGTTCCGGCTCCTCGACGCGTGCCGCGAGGTCATGGAACGAGCCCTGGCCGCGGGCGGCACCAGCTTCGACTCCCTGTATGTGAACGTGAACGGGGCATCGGGGTACTTCTCCCGGTCCCTGAACGCTTACGGACGGGAAGGGCGGCCGTGCCTGCGCTGCGCCGCCGAGGGCCGGGAGACGCTCATCTGTCGCGCGTCGTTCATGAACCGCTCCTCGTACTTCTGCCCCAAGTGCCAGCCGGTGCCGCGGGGGCGGCGGGCGGACTAGCGGCCGCCGCCCCGGCCCCGAGCCGCCTGACCAAGCCCTCCGCCCCACCGCGCCACCCTCAGAATCCCCGCCATCCCGGGATAGTCTTGGGGGACGCGTATTCCTCCAACCCGTCCTGAGCCGGCCAGAGAGTCCCCACCACCGTGCACCTGAAGAACCTCACCATCCGTGGCTTCAAGTCTTTCGCCTCGGCTACGAGCTTCACGTTCGAGCCGGGCGTGACGGCCATCGTGGGGCCCAACGGCAGTGGTAAGTCCAATGTGGTGGACGCCCTCGCCTGGGTCATGGGGGAGCAGGGCGCCAAGACCCTGCGCGGCGGCAAGATGGAGGACGTCATCTTCGCCGGGACCTCCGGGCGCCCGCCACTGGGCCGCGCCCACGTCTCGCTCACCATCGACAACGCCGACGGCGCCCTGCCCATCGATTACAGCGAAGTCACCATCTCCCGCACGCTCTTCCGCACGGGCGGCAGCGAGTACGCCATCAACGGGACCAGCTGCCGCCTTCTCGACATCCAGGAGCTCCTGTCCGACTCGGGCCTCGGCCGCGAGATGCACGTGATCGTGGGGCAGGGCCAGCTGGACCGCATCCTCCACGCCACCCCGGAGGACCGCCGCGGCTTCATCGAGGAGGCCGCCGGCATCCTGAAGCACCGCCGCCGGAAGGAGCGCACGCTCCGCAAGCTCGACGCCATGCAGGGCAATCTTCAGCGCCTCAGCGACCTCTCCGCCGAGCTGCGCCGCCAGCTCGGACCGCTCGGGCGGCAGGCCGCCGTCGCGCGTCGGGCCCAGACCGTGCAGAGCGAACTGCGGGACGCCAAGGCGCGTCTTCTCGCGGACGATCTGGTGCGACTCACCGGGGAGCTCGAGTCCGACGCCGCCCGCGAGCAGGCGCTCCGGGAGCGGATCGCCGTGGTCGAGGCGGATCTCGCGCAGGGCCGCGAACAGCAGTCCCTCGCCGAGCAGTCGGCCGCCGCGATGTCCCCGCGGATCACCCAGGCCCGCGCGACCTGGCACCAGCTGACCACCGCCCGGGAACGCCTGCGCGGCCTCGGTCAGCTCGCCACCGAGCGCCACCGCCTGCTGGGCAGCTCGGAGCCCGTGACACGTCACAATGACGCCGAGCAGATGGAGCAGCAGGCCGTCCGGGCCCGGGAGGAAGCCGCCCGGATCGCCGCCGAGGTGGAGCAGCTGAAGGAGATGCTCGACGTCGTCGTGAACCAGCGGGCGGAAGCCGAAGCGCTCGCGCGGGCCGAGGACGCCCGGGTGACCGCTGCGCTGCGGGCCGCCGCGGACCGCCGGGAGTCGCTCGCCACCCTGAGCGGCAAGGTGGGCGCCGCGCGGTCGCGCGTGCAGTCCGTCGAGGCGGAGCTTGGCCGCATCCACGACTCCCTGCTGGAATGCGAACGTCGCCGCGCGACGGCGGAAGCCGAGTTCGCGTCCCAGGAAGCCGAACTCGCGGACAGCGAGTCCGGCGAGCAGGACCTGGACAGCGAGTACGAGCAGGCCGCCGACGCCCTGGAAACTCTCGAAGCGCAGGACGAACGGCTCGCCGCGGAACAGCGCGACGCCGAGCACCAGCTCGCCGCGCTCGGCGCCCGGATCGAGGCGCTCCGCCAGGCCACGGCGCCCCGGGACGGCAGTGCCCGTCTGGAAGGCCATCCCGGGATCCTCGGGAGCATCGCGAACGCCGTCAAGGTCACGCCGGGTCACGAAGCCGCCATCGCCGCGGCCTTGGGACCGTTCGCCGAGGCGCTCGTCGCGGACGGGGTGGAGGGCGCCGCCCGCGCGCTCGAACAGCTCAAGGACGAGGACGCCGGACGAGCGAACGTCCTGATCGGGCGTCCTGGCGAGCAGGACGGCCCGGCAGGGACCGAGCCGACGGAGAGGCCCGAGGGCGCTGTGCCTGCCGACGCCGTGCCCGCACGCGCCGTCGTGACCGCCCATGGCCCCGGCGGGGAAGCGGTGCTCCGGCTGCTGGAGTCCGTCCTCATCGCCGAGACCCTCCAGGCGGCCGGCAGGATCCTGGCGGCGGCACCGGACTCCACCGTGGTGACGCGCGAGGGCGACGTCCTCTCCGCCCACACCGCGAGCGGCGGTTCCCCGGCGAGCGGCTCGCTCCTGGAAACCCAGACGGCCCTCGAGGAGACCGAGCAGCGGCTCAGCACTGTGACTTCGGAGCTCGAGCGGCTGCGGTTCGCCCGCAAGGGTCTCGCGGACCAGCTCGAGCAAGCCAGGGAACGGGCCGACGCCGCCCTGGACCGCCTGCACGAGTCCGACGCCACCCTCGCCGCCTCCGCCGAGAAACTCGGCAGCCTCAAGGGGCAGCTGCGCTCCATCACCGCCGAGGCCGAACGTCTGCGCGAGACCCGCGACCGGGCTCAGAAGACCCTTGCCCAGGAGAACGAGAGCCTGGAAACCCTCGCGGCCCAGCTGACCCGGGCCCACGAGGACGCCTCCCAGTCGCAGGAGGGTGAAGCGATCCAGGACCAGCGGGAGACGCTGGAGACCCGCGCCCGTGAGGTCCGGGCCATGGAAGTGGATGCCCGGCTCGCGTTGCGCACGGCCGAGGAACAGCTGTCCAACGGCGAACGCCGGGCGGCAGGACTGGAGCGCGCGGCCGCGAGCGAACGCCGGGCCCAGCAGGAAGCCGTGGTCCGTGCCGAGCGCCGCCGTCGGCAAGCTGCCCGTGCGGCCGCCGTCGCGGAGGCCGCACGGCAGGCCGTCCTGGTGGCGGACCGCTCCGTCGAATCCGCCGCCGCGGAACTCGCCCGCGTGGAAGAGGACGGCAGCAAATACGACACTCTCCTCGGAGGCCTGCGCGCCGGGAACGACGCCCTGGCCCGGGAACTCGCGGAGCTGACCGGGTCCGCGCACCGTGACCAGCTCGCACTCACCCAGCAGCGCGCGCGGATCGAGGCCGTGGAGCAGCGTGCCATCGACGAACTCGGACTCGGACCGGAGGAGCTCGTGGCCGAATTCGGGCCCCACCTCCCCGTGCCGTCGGTGGACGGCGCCCAGGACAAGTGGGCCGAGCTGCGGCAGGAGGTGGATGATGAGGGCAATCCCATCCCCACGGGCGTGCCCTTCGTCCGTGCTGAGCAGGAGAAACGTCTCAAGCGCGCCGAGAAGGACCTGTCCTCGCTGGGCAAGATCAACCCGCTGGCGCTCGAGGAGTTCGCCGCGCTGGAGGAACGCCATCAGTTCCTCAACACGCAGCTCGAGGACCTGAAGGCGAGCCGCAAGGACCTTCTGGACATCATCAAGGAAGTGGACGCCCGCGTGCAGGAGGTCTTCTCCCAGGCGTTCGCTGACACGTCGGAGCAGTTCGTGCACGTCTTCGGGCGGCTGTTCCCCGGCGGCGAGGGCCGGCTGGTCCTGACCGATCCGGATGACATGCTCACCACCGGCATCGAGGTCGAGGCCCGGCCCGCCGGCAAGAAGATCAAGCGCCTGTCCCTGCTGTCCGGCGGCGAACGGTCTCTGACAGCCGTGGCGCTTCTCGTGGCGATCTTCAAGGCGCGCCCCTCGCCGTTCTACGTCATGGACGAGGTGGAGGCCGCCCTGGACGACGTCAACCTCGGCCGCCTCATCACGATCTTCGAGGAGCTGCGGGAGTCCAGCCAGCTGATCGTGATCACGCACCAGAAGCGCACCATGGAGGTGGCGGACGCCCTCTACGGCGTCACGATGCGCGGCGACGGCGTCACCACGGTGATCTCACAGCGCATGGGGGAGTAGCCCGCGTGAGAAGCTAGGGGGGTGAATGACGTCCTCCTTCCCGTGATCCTGTCCATCGTCGGCGCCCTGGTGGTCATCGGCCTGGCGGTCCCGCTGCTTCTCAAGGGCCGCAACTCCCGGAAGTACACCAGCACGCGTGACGCGAACGATCCCGTGCGTCCCTCCTCGGGCGGCACCGCCGTCCTGGACCGCGACGACGAAGCGGCCGCCGCGCACGACGCCGCCACCTCGCCCTCCGCGGGCACGCTCGTCGAAGAGCCCGTCGAGGAGGTCCTGCCCGCCGCGCCGCTCGTGGAGCGCCCCGCGCCGGTGGCCGGCCGCCTGAACCGTCTCCGGGCCCGCCTGGTCGGCTCCGGCAACATCCTGGGCAAGGGCCTGCTCGCCCTGCTCTCCAGCGACCGCATCGACGAGGACACCTGGGACGAGATCGAGGAGACCCTCCTCCTGGCCGACCTCGGCACCGAGCCGACCACGGAGCTGATGGATGCGCTCCGCGCCCGCGTGAAGGTCATGGGCACCCGTGACACCGCCGAGGTCCGCGCCATGCTGCGCGAGGAGCTCCTCAAGCTCGTCGACCCGTCCATGGACCGCGCCCTGAACGTGACCCGCCATGCCGAGCGCCCCGCCGTCGTGCTCGTGGTGGGTGTCAACGGCGTCGGCAAGACCACCACGGTCGGCAAGCTGGCCCGTGTGCTCGTCGCCGAGGACAAGGACGTGCTCCTGGGCGCCGCGGACACCTTCCGCGCCGCCGCCGCCGAACAGCTCACCACCTGGGGCGAGCGCGTGGGCGTGCCCACCGTCAAGTCCGACGTTGAAGGCGCCGACCCGGCGTCGGTCGCCTACGAGGCCGTGAAGGCAGGCATCGAGCAGGAAGTCGACGTGGTCATGGTGGACACCGCCGGCCGCCTGCAGAACAAGACCGGTCTGATGGACGAGCTCGGCAAGGTCAAGCGCGTCATCGAGAAGCTGGCCGAGGTGGACGAGGTACTCCTGGTCCTGGACGCGACGACGGGCCAGAACGGCCTCACCCAGGCCAAGGTGTTCTCCGAGGTCGTGGACATCAGTGGCATCGTGCTCACCAAGCTCGACGGCACCGCCAAGGGCGGCATCGTCGTCGCGATCCAGCGCACCCTGGGCGTCCCGGTGAAGCTCGTGGGCCTCGGCGAGGGCCCCGACGATCTGGCGCCGTTCGACCCCGAGGCGTTCGTCGACGCGTTGCTCGACTGAGCATTTCTCCGGACCACAGAACTCCGGATCCCTTCCGAAGGCCCCGCAGGCGAACGCCTGCGGGGCCTTCGTGCGTCCCGGGGCCGCGAACCTGGCCGTGAAACATGCCGGAAACGTTTCCGACACCGACCCTTTACGCCCGGGCCGGAAGCGTAACAACCACGCAATGAACCACCAGGCCAGGTGAAACACGGAACGCCGAAAGTTGAATGCAGGACGCCCCGGCGTCAGAGAGAACCACGGGCACCTCGCGAGAGTGCCCCTTCGAGAAAGGACCGAAAGCCATGGAACTTACCGCCAGCAATGTGTGGGTCATGGTGGCTGCGGCCCTGGTGTTGTTCATGACGCCCGGCCTGGCATTCTTCTACGGCGGCATGACCCGTGCCAAAGCTGCCCTGAACATGATGATGATGAGCTTCATCTCCATCGGCATCGTTGGCGTGGTGTGGGTCCTCTGGGGATCCTCCATGAGCGGCGGCGAAGGCGTGTTCGAACTGTTCGGCAACCCCTTCGCCACCTTCGGTCTGGAGAACGTCAGCACCCCTGACGGCCTGATCAAGGCCGGCTACGCCGCCACCTTCGCCATCATCACGGTGGCCCTGATCTCCGGCGCCATCGCGGACCGTGCGAAGTTCGGCGCCTGGGCGCTCTTCGTGCCGGTCTGGGTGACCCTGGTCTACTGCCCGATCGCGTTCATGGTGTGGGGCGGCGGTCTCTTCGGCCCCGACGGCGCCATCGGCAAGGCGCTCGGCCCGGCCATCGACTTCGCCGGCGGCACCGTGGTGCACATCAACGCTGGTGTCGCAGGCCTCATCCTCGTCCTGATCATCGGCAACCGCCGCGGCTTCGGCAAGGACCCGAACCACCGCCCGCACAACATCCCGTTCGTCATGCTCGGTGCGGCGATCCTCTGGTTCGGCTGGTTCGGCTTCAACGCCGGCGCCGCCACCACCGCGCAGCAGGGCGGCCTCATCTGGATCAACACCCTCGCCGCTCCGGCCGCTGGCATGCTCGGCTGGCTCGTGACCGAGCGCATCCGTGACGGCCACCCGACCTCGCTGGGCGCCGCATCCGGTGTGGTCGCGGGTCTGGTCGCCATCACCCCCGCCTGTGCCAACGTCAGCCCGGTGGGCGCCATCGGTCTGGGCATCGTGGCCGGTGTGGCCTCCGCCCTGGCAGTCGGCCTCAAGTTCCGCTTCGGTTACGACGACTCCCTGGACGTGGTGGGTGTCCACCTGGTCTCCGGCATCATCGGCACCGTCGCGCTCGGCTTCATCGCCATCCCGCTCGAAGGCTCCCGCGCCGGCCTCTTCTACGGCGGCGGCTGGGACCAGCTGTGGTCGCAGCTGGCGGCGGCAGGCTTCTCCATCGTCTACACCGCGGTCCTGACGGCCATCATCGGCTTCGCCATCCACAAGACGCTCGGCTTCCGGGTCTCGGAGGAGCAGGAGGAGATCGGCGTGGACCTGTCCCTCCACGCGGAGTCGGCCTACGAGTTCGGCATCGCCGGTCAGGGTGGCACCTTCCAGCCGCACGGTTCGCTGGACGCCATCTCTGAGGCGCTGGACCGCCGGGCAGCAGAGTTCCAGCGGAATTCCGCCGGATCCAAGAAGAGCGCAGGCAAGGATCGCAAGGAGAGTGTTGACGCATGAAACTCGTCACGGCAATCGTCCGCCCGGAGAAGCTCGAGAGCATCCGCGAAGGTCTTGAAGCGTACGGGGTCCAGGGACTCACGGTGAGCGCGGCCAGCGGCTACGGCCGACAGCGCGGCTACACCGAGGTGTACCGCGGGGCCGAGTACAACGTGAACCTCCTGCCGAAGCTGCGGGTGGAGGTCCTGGCCACGGATGAGACGGCGGATGACGTCGTGGACGTCATCATCGCCAGCTCCAACACCGGCCGCGCCGGTGATGGCAAGGTCTGGTCCGTGGACGTGTACGAAGCGGTCCGGGTCCGGACCGGAGAACGCGGAGCAGCCGCCATTTAGCGGAGCTGTTCCGGCCTCCCGCCCGGCGGGAGGCGAAAACCTCCCCAGCACGATCACCTCCCCCCACGACGACGGCGACGCACCCGGCCAGGGTGCGTCGCCGTCGTCGTGCGTTCAAGGGGGTGGGGGGTCAGCTCTCGGTGACCGGCCCCTGGGACCCCGCCGGGTAGTCCTCGAGCGGGACGCGCCCGTGGGACCACGCGGACAGGACGGGGTCCACGATCCGCCAGCAGTCCTCCGCCACGTCGGCGCGCACGGAGAGCAGCGGGTCGCCGTGCAGCACGCCGTCCAGGACTTCGCCGTAGGGCAGCAGGGCCGAGGAGTGCAGTTCGGTGGCCAGCTCCGCCCGGGAGAGTTCGAAGCCGTTCCCGGCGCTCGTGACGTCCAGGCCGATGCTCAGGGTGTCCGGCCCGAAACCGATGCGCAGTTCGTCCGGCTGGTCCGTGCCGCTGAAGCCGGCCGGCAGATGCGCCAGCGGACGGAAGCGGACCACGGCCTCCTTGCGGCGCGTGCCCATGGCCTTGCCGGTCCGCAGGATGAACGGCACCCCGGCCCAGCGGGTGTTGTTGATCTCGACGCGGACCTCGGCGAACGTCTCGGTCTCACGGTCCGGGTGCACGCCCTCTTCGGCGACGTAGTCGGGGACCTTCCGGCCGCCGATCCTGCCGGCGGTGTACCGGGCGCGGCGCGTGTTGCGCCGGAACGGCGTGGCGACGCGGCTGGCGCGCAGGACCGTGGCGATGCCGTCCCGCAGATCGCGCTCGCTGAGCGTCGCGGGAGGTTCCATGGCCATGAGCGCCATCACCTGGAGCAGGTGGCTCTGGATCATGTCACGCAGCGCTCCCGCGGAGTCGTAATAGCCCGCACGGCCCTCCAGGGCGAGGTCCTCCTCGAACGCGATCTCCACTTCGGCGACGTTGTCCCGGTTCCACAGCGGCTCGAAGAAGCGGTTCGCGAAGCGCATGCCGATGATGTTGAGCACCGTGGACTTGCCGAGGAAGTGGTCCACCCGGTGGATGTGCTCCTCGGGAACCAGGCGGCGCAGGGTGCCGTTGAGCTCGCGGGCCGAGGCCGCGTCCGAGCCGAACGGCTTTTCGAGGACCAGGCGCGTACCGAAGGGAACCTCCTCGGGGGAGAGCGATTCGCAGGCGAGCTGGCTGATGCGCGGCGGCAGGGCGAAGAAGACTGCCACGGGGCCGTCCAACGACGCGAGCAGGCCGGCCAGGGCGCCGGGCGCGGTCACATCCACCTGGCGGTACTGCGAGGTGGCCATGAGCTCCTTCCAGTGGGCGCTCGCCTCCTCGCCGGCGTCCAGGGGGAGGGCCTTCGCGAGCCGCCGCTGCCACTTGCTGGGCGTCCAGGGCTCGGTCCCCGCACCCACCAGGGTGAGCCCGGGCGCCCGCCCGGCGGAGACCAGGGAAGCGAGCCCCGGGAGCAGGAGCCGTCCCGTGAGGTCGCCCGAGGCGCCGAGGATGAGCAGTGTCTTGATGTCCTGGGCCCGGGATCGCCGGGCGCGTCGCGTACTGGTCACCATGCCAGCATGCCATCTCGTCAGTCCGACTTGGTACCCTAGAAAGCTGAAAGCCCGTGCCACCCTGGCGCGGGGCCCGGTGAGGGGTTCGTTCCCGCACCTGGGCGAAGTCCTAGAACCTCCATCCGAAAGAAGTGCGCGGCGCGTGTTCAATTCACTCTCTGACCGGCTCACAGCGACGTTCAAGAACCTCCGCGGCAAAGGCCGCCTGAGCGAGGCCGACGTCGATGCCACCGTGCGCGAGATCCGTCGCGCCCTGCTGGATGCCGACGTCGCCGTGCCCGTGGTGCGTGAGTTCGCCTCCCGCGTGAAGGAGCGCGCCCTCGGCGCCGAGGTCTCCGCTGCGCTGAACCCGAGCCAGCAGATCGTCAAGATCGTCAACGAGGAGCTCGTCACGATCCTGGGCGGCGAGACCCGCCGCCTGCGTCTGGCCAAGAACCCGCCCACCGTGATCATGCTCGCCGGTCTGCAGGGCGCCGGTAAGACCACCCTGGCCGGCAAGCTCTCCAAGTGGCTCAAGGGCCAGGGCCACAGCCCCCTGCTGGTGGCATGTGACCTTCAGCGCCCCAACGCCGTGACGCAGCTCCAGGTGGTCGGCCAGCGCGCCGGCGTGCCGGTCTTCGCACCGCACCCGGGCACCACCAGCGAGTTCGACGTCCCCACCGGCGATCCGGTCGCCGTCGCGGAGGCCGGCGTGGCCGAGGCCCGCCAGAAGCTGCACGACGTGGTCATCGTGGACACCGCCGGCCGCCTCGGCGTGGACGCCGAGATGATGGACCAGGCGCGCCGTATCCGTGAGGCGATCAACCCTGACGAGGTCCTGTTCGTCATCGACGCGATGATCGGCCAGGATGCCGTCAACACGGCGAATGCCTTCCACGAGGGCGTCGACTTCACCGGCGTCGTGCTGTCCAAGCTCGACGGCGACGCCCGCGGTGGCGCCGCGCTCTCCGTCGCGTCGGTCACCGGCAAGCCGGTCATGTTCGCCTCCACCGGCGAAGGCGTGGACGACTTCGAGCTCTTCCACCCGGACCGCATGGCCTCCCGCATCCTGGACATGGGCGACATCCTGTCCCTGATCGAGCAGGCCGAGCAGAACTGGGACAAGGACGAAGCCGCCCGGATGGCGAAGAAGTTCGCCGACCAGGAGGACTTCACCTTCGACGACTTCCTCGCCCAGATGCAGCAGATCCGCAAAATGGGCTCGATGAAGAAGATGCTCATGATGATGCCGGGCGCGCAGAACATGCGTCAGCAGCTGGAGCAGTTCGACGAGCGCGAAATCGACCGCGTCGAGGCGATGGTCCGCTCCATGACCCCGCACGAGCGTGTGGCGCCGAAGATCATCAACGGCTCGCGCCGCGCCCGTATCGCCCGTGGTTCCGGCGTGCACGTCTCCGAGGTCAACGGCCTCCTGGAGCGCTTCGGCCAGGCCCAGAAGATGATGAAGAAGATGGCGCAGGGCGGTATGCCGGGGATGCCTGGCATGTCGATGGGCGCCGGTGGCGGAACGGCTCGCAAGGCGGCCAAGAAGAACGCCGGTAAGAAGAAGGCCCGCTCGGGCAACCCGGCGAAGGCCGCTCAGGAACTGCGCGAAGCCGAGGCCCGGAAGGCGAACCGCGCCCCGTCCGGCGCGGCGTTCGGGCAGCAGGCGCAGGACTTCGACCCGTCCACCATGGAGCTCCCCAAGGGCTTCGAGAAGTTCCTGGGCAAATAAGGTTTGGTCCTGAACAGCACCGGCGCGCTGCCCCGGGTGGTCTTCGTCCCCGGGCGTGACGCGTCCGGGGCCGCCGCCTGGCCACGGCAGCACGGACTGGCGCTCGAGTTCGACGCGCTGTTCCTGAAGCAGCCGGACGGTCAGGCGCTCGACGCCGAGGCGGTCCTCGGCACCCTGGCCGAGGTGCCGTCCGCCCTCGTGGCGCATGGCGAGGGTTCGACGGCGGCCGTGCAGGCCGCCGTCGAGCATCCCTCACTGGTGCGGGCCCTCGTCCTGTGCGAACCGTGGCTGCCGGATCTCACCGCGCCCCGTCCCCAGGGGACCGAAGGCGCGATCATCCCGGGTGTTCCGATGCTCGTGCTCTCCGGCGGGTGGGAGCCGGCATACGAACGCACCGCACGGCTCCTGGCCGAGTCCGGCGCGGAACACGTCGTGGCGCCAGGCGGTCACCGGCCACAGGACTCCTTCGAGGGCGCGGCCGCCATCAAGGATTTTCTCCGCCGCACCGCCTGAGGCGCACTGCCTTAAACCTTAAACGCACTGCGGGGGTCACTTCCTGCCGGCTCCGGACGGATCATCCGGCAGCAAGCGACCCCGCATTCCTGCGACTCAGTCCTGGGGCGCGCCCACCGGGATCGATTCCACGTAGACCTTGCCGCCTTGGGACCGGAATTCCCGGCTCTTCGCCGCCATCCCGGCCAGGGCTTCCTGAGCCAGGGCTTCCTCCACCGTGGCCTCCTGGGCTTCCCGCGAACCGAAGTCCCGCCGGATGTCCTGGGAGATCCTCATGGAGCAGAACTTCGGCCCGCACATCGAACAGAAGTGCGCCGTCTTGGCCGGTTCGGCGGGCAGCGTCTCGTCATGGAACGCTTCGGCCGTGGCGGGGTCGAGGGACAGCGAGAACTGATCCTTCCAGCGGAACTCGAACCGGGCCTTGGACAAGGCGTCGTCCCGTTCGTGTGCCCCCGGGTGGCCCTTGGCCAGGTCCGCCGCGTGGGCCGCGATCTTGTACGTGATCACGCCGGTCTTCACATCGTCCTTGTTCGGCAGCCCCAGATGCTCCTTGGGCGTGACGTAACACAGCATGGCAGTGCCGTAGCGGGCGATCTCCGTGGCGCCGATGGCCGAGGTGATGTGGTCGTAACCCGGGGCGACGTCCGTCACGAGTGGGCCGAGCGTGTAGAACGGGGCGCCGTCGCAGAGTTCCTGCTGGCGTTCCACGTTCTCGCGGACCAGGTGGAACGGGATGTGCCCCGGGCCCTCGACCATGACCTGGACGTCGTATTCCCACGCCCGCTTGGTGAGCTCAGCCAGCGTGTCCAGCTCGGCGAACTGCGCGGCGTCGTTGGCGTCCGCCGTCGAGCCGGGGCGCAGGCCGTCGCCCAGGGAGAAGGCGACGTCGTACTGCGCGAAGATCTCGCAGAGTTCGTCGAAGTGGGTGTAGAGGAAGTTCTCCCGGTGGTGCGCCAGGCACCAGCCGGCCATGATGGAGCCGCCGCGGGAGACGATGCCCGTGACGCGGTCCGCCGTGAGCGGCACGTAGCGCAGGAGCACCCCGGCGTGGATGGTCATGTAGTCCACGCCCTGCTCGCACTGTTCGATCACGGTGTCCCGGAAGACCTCCCAGGTGAGCGCCGAGGCGTCGCCGTTGACCTTCTCCAGGGCCTGATAAATGGGCACGGTGCCGATCGGCACGGGGGAGTTCCGCAGGATCCACTCGCGCGTGGTGTGGATGTCGTCCCCGGTGGAGAGGTCCATGACCGTGTCCGCGCCCCACAGGGTGGCCCAGTGGAGTTTGTCCACCTCTTCGGCGATGGAACTGGTCACCGCCGAGTTGCCGATGTTGGCGTTGATCTTGACCAGGAAGGCCTTGCCGATGATCATCGGCTCGGATTCCGGGTGGTTGATGTTGGCCGGGATGATCGCCCGGCCGGCGGCGAGCTCGGAGCGGACGAGTTCCACCGGGCAGTTCTCGCGGAGTGCCACGAAGCGCATCTCCGGGGTCACGATCCCGGCGCGGGCGTAGTGCATCTGGGTCACCCGCCGGCCGGGTTGTGCCTTCAGCGGCGGCCGCTGCGCACCTCGCCACTCCGCGGAGGCGGCGCCACGGCGTGCGGCCGAGCGGCCGTCGTCGAGCAGATCGCGCTGCCGCCCTTCGTACTCTTCGACGTCGCCGCGGGCGGCTATCCAGCCGGCGCGGAGGGCCGGCAGGCCATGCTCGGGTTCGCTGCCCGGCCCCACCGTGCGGTACGCCTGGAACGGGGCGTTGGCAGTGCCGTCGGGCGAGTCGTCCAGCTGGATGCTCGTCACGGGCACGGCGATGCCGTCGTCTCCCGTGAGGAATTCCAGGCTGTGGGCAGGGGATTGCTGCAAGGATTTCATCGGTACTCACTTCCTTCGCCGGCATTACCCGGTCAGGTTCTACGGTCCGGACAGTGACAGTCCGATCTCAGCCCCTCCTGGGACACCCGTGTGGTCGCGAACACCGTAGCACGGTCCGGACGGGGCGGTCCGCAACGCCCGGACCGTGACCGTCATCTCCCGCTCGCCGGCGCACTGACCTACGCTTGAAGCCATGCCGGACATGCGACGCCATCCAGTCATCGAGTTCACAGGCCCCGTTCTGCTGGGGCCGGACGACGAAGCCCTCGGGCTCTGGTCCGTGGACGGGCGCCTGACGTTCAGCATGCCGACGGTGGAACCGGACCTCACGCTGGACGGCTGGGTGGTCCCCGGCCTGGTGGACGCGCATTGCCACATCGGCCTCGTGGAGGGCGGCGCCGCGGACGAACCCACCTCCTTGGCGCAGGCGCGCGCCGATCTGGCCGCGGGCACTCTTCTGGTGCGCGACGCCGGGTCCCCGGCGGACACCCGCTGGCTCACCGGGCGGGCCGACGCGCCGCGCATCATCCGGGCGGCGCGGCACGTCGCCGCCTCCCGTCGCTACCTCCGCGGCCTGGCCCTCGAGGTTGAGGACCGGGACCTCGTCGAGACCGTCCGCGAACAGGCTCGCCTTTCCGTGGCTGCTGACCCGCGGGGCTGGGTGAAGCTGGTGGGGGACTGGATCGACCGCGACGCCGGCGACCTCCGCCCGTCGTTCCCCGCCGATCTGGTGGCGGAGGCGATCGCCGCGGCCCACGAGGAGGGCGCCCGGGTCACGGCGCACTGCTTCGGCGAGGAGGTCCTGGACGATGTCATCGCCGCCGGGATCGACTGCATCGAACACGCGACGGGTCTCCAGCCGGAGCACCTGCCCCGGCTCGTGGAGGCGGGCATCCCGATCGTCCCCACCCTGATCAACATCGCCACGTTCCCGGACATCGTGGCCCAGGCCGAACCGAAGTTCCCGGTCTATGCGGCGCACATGCACGCGCTCTGGGAGCGGCGCTACGAGAACGTCGCCCGTGCCTATTCGGCCGGGGTCCAGATCTTCGCGGGGACGGACGCCGGCAGCGTGATCGCGCACGGGCGGATCGCGGACGAGATCGCGGAGCTGCACCGCGCGGGGCTGCCGTCGGTGGTGGCCCTGGACGCCGCGTGCTGGTCCGCCCGGGAGTGGCTCGGGGCGGAGAACCTCGAGGAGGGCGCTCCGGCTGATGTGGTGCTGTACGCGCAGGACCCGCGCCGGAACCTGGGGACGCTGGCCGCGCCACGCCGCGTGGTCCTGAATGGTGACCTGCCGGGCGAAAAACGCGCCACCGGGATGGAATAAATTGAAGCTTCAAGTAATTTTAGAGGTATGAACACTTCGCTCCCGCAGTCCCAGGACCTCCTCCCCGCCGATCTGAGCATGGGGACCGTCATGCTCAAGGTCGCCGACATGAACCTCATGAGCGACTATTACCAGCGCGCACTCGGCCTGGAGGTCGTCGCCGAACGGGACGGCGGCCTCTACCTCGGCCGCGGCGACGCCGCCCTCGTGCACCTGGAGCCGGCCGCCGGGCTGCAGCTTCCGGGCCGGGGAGAGGCCGGGCTCTTCCACACCGCGCTCCTCTTCGAGGATCAGGCGTCCCTCGCGGCCACGCTGGCCACCGCCGCGTCCTATGACGCGCGGCTCTTCCAGGGGAGCGCCGATCACCTCGTCAGCCAGGCGTTCTACTTCGGCGACCCCGAGGGCAACGGCATCGAGCTGTACTACGACCGTCCGCGCAGCGAATGGTCCTGGGACGGGAGCACCGTCGTCATGGACTCGCTGCCGCTGGATCCCAACGGCTACCTCGGCGAGCACCTGAGTGAAACCGCGCTGCAGCAGCAGCGGCAGGCGCGTGCCGACGTCGGGCATGTGCATCTCCAGGTGGGGGACGTCGCGACCGCCGCGCGCTTCTACGTGGACACGCTGGGCTTCGAGCGCACCGCGGAGATCGGGAACAGCGCCCTCTTCGTCTCGGCCGGCGGCTATCACCACCACATGGCCATGAACGTGTGGAACAGCCGCGGAGCCGGTCCGCGCAAGGACACGCTGGGGCTCGGCGAGGTCCTCCTCCATGTCCCGGCGGACGACGACGTCGCGGCGCTCGCGGACCGTCTCCGCGTCGCCGGGGTGGCCCATCACCACACCGGTGCGGAATTGCGCTTCGAAGACCCGTGGCGCAACCAGGTGCGCATCGCGGTGGGATAGCCTGAAGCCATCCGGCTCCAGTCGTCCTGGAGATCCGGGAACCCCCAGCGCCACCGACGAACCCGAGGATGACATGAGCCAGTCGAACGCTTTCGTAGAGGTCTTCATCGCCACTCACCAGGAGGCCCTGCAGCGGGCCAAGGCTTTGTCCGGGGGTGCGGCCCCTGACGGGTCGTCTCTCCGGATCCCCGGCATCAGTGATTTCGAAGTCGAGCAGCTGTGCTCCCTGGCCGCGCAGGCCGTGCACACCCAGGGCGAACAGGAGCTCGAGATGGCGGACATCGCCGTCGACGAGCTGTACGCCTTCCCGGCCTCCGCCGTCCGCGTCCTGGAGGAACTGCCCGGCTACCAGAGCGACGGCGAGGACCCCGCGCTGCAGTCCGTGGCGGTCCAGTGGGCGGCCGACGAGGACGTGCCGTTCGCGGCCGGCGAGGCGCAGCAGTACCTGCTCGCCTTGTCCGCGCTCGCGGGCAGGACCGATTCCTCCTCCCGGAACCGGCTGTACCTGTACTCGGCCTGAGGTTCGCGAAAGGCGTGTGGGCGCCGGTCCTGAGGGGCCGGCGCCCACACGCCTTTCTGTCGCCGGGACGTGGATGTCCCCGGCTCAGGCCGGGCGGGTCGCGGTGACCCGCACCGTCACCTCGTCCAGTGTGGGCAGGTGCCGCTTCAGGGTGTCTTCAGCCTCTTCCGCCACCTGATCGGCCTCGGCGAGTGTGAGGGCCGAGGTGCGGACGACGGCGTCGCCGTGCAGACGGTGACCGACCCAGCGGAGGCGAACCCGCTCGACCGTCTCGATCCGGGCGACATGCCCGAGCGCGTGCTCCGCGCGTCCCAGGAGCTCGGGCTCGATCCCGTCCATGAGCCTGCGTCCCACGGAACGGACGGTGCCGATGAGGAGCACTGCGATCATGACCGAGATCAGCAGTCCGACCAGGGGATCCGCGAGGGGGAAACCGAGCAGGACTCCCACGCCGCCGAGGACCACGGCGAGCGACGTGAAGCCATCCGTGCGGGCGTGGACGCCGTCGGCGACGAGTGCGGCCGATCCGATCCGCCGGCCCACCCGGATGCGGTAGACCGCCACTGCCTCGTTGCCGAGGAACCCGATGACGCCGGCGGCGATCACCCAGCCGATGTTCTCCACCGGACGCGGCGTGATGATCCGGTCCACGGCCTCCCACGCGGCGATCACGGAGGACAGGGCGATCATGAGCACGATGAACAGGCCCGCCAGATCCTCCGACCTGCCGAAGCCGTAGGTGTAGCGCCTCGTCGCGGCCCGGCGGGAGAGCACGAAAGCGATCCACAGAGGCACCGCCGTCAGGGCGTCGGACAGATTGTGGATGGTGTCGGCCAGCAGGGCCACCGAACCCGAGAAGCTGACCACGGCGGCCTGCGCGGCCGTGGTCAGCCCCATGATGACGAGGCTCAGTTTCAGCGCGCGGATGCCTTCAGAGTGCGCTTCGAGGGCATCGTCGATCGAGTCGGAAGTGTCGTGGGAATGCGGGACGAAGAGGCCGTGGAGGAAGCCCTTCAGTCCCGAGGGGTGCGCGTGGTCATGGCCGTGATCGTGGGAGTGGCCTTGGGGGTGATTGTGGGAGTGCCCGTGCGCTCCATGTCCGTGCTGAGGTCCTGCGTGCGCGTGCGCGTGGGCGCGCTCGTCCGCTGTCATGCTCCGCCCCGTTCGGTGTGGTGGTGGCGCGGGAGCCCGCCCAGGGAGTGTTCCGCCTGGAAGATCGCGTCGGAGACGAGCTGGGAGGCGTGCTCATTCTCGAGCCGGTAGAACACCCTCTGCCCTTCCTGCCGGGTGGCGACGATCCGGGCCATCCGCAGCTTGGCCAGATGCTGCGACACCGCGGCGGGGGACTTGCCCACCAGTTCGGCGAGGTGATTGACGGAGAGTTCCTCCTCGCGTCGCAGGGCCAGGATGATCCGCACCCGGGTGGCGTCCGCGAGCAGGGTGAAGACCTCCACGGCGAGTTCCACGTACTGACCGTCGGGATCCATTCCGCATATCTGCTTATCTGCGTCCATACGCAGATTATTGCACGATGGCGACTTATTGCACGATGGCGACGCGGGAAGCCGTGCGGAGGGATGGGGGAGCGGCGAGAAGCCCTTGGTGCTCCGGGGCTCGAAGTCCGGCGTCGGACGCCGTGGTTCAGCGCGCTGCGCGGCGCATTAGGCACCCTTGGCCGTCTCTGGCATAATGGACGGGTACCTGATCTGCGTGGCCCCTCTTCCCGTGCAGGATCATGTTCCTTTCGAACCCTCCAGTATGGCCCGCCCCACGGGAGCAGAACGCTGGGTTCAACCCCGTTTCAGAAACAGGAGTGACCACAACAGTGGCCGTTAAGATTCGCCTCAAGCGCTTCGGCAAGATGCGCGCACCGTACTACCGTATCGTCGTTGCGGATTCCCGCACCCGCCGCGATGGCCGTGCCATCGAGGAGATCGGCAAGTACCACCCCACCGAGCAGCCCTCCTACATCGAGGTCGACTCCGAGCGTGCTCAGTACTGGCTGTCCGTTGGCGCTCAGCCGACCGAGCAGGTTCTGAACCTCTTCAAGATCACCGGTGACTGGCAGAAGTTCAAGGGTCTCCCGGGCGCCGAGGGCACCCTGAAGACCAAGGAAGCCAAGCCGGCGTTCGTGGCTCCGTCCACCGACTCCGTCGTCATGCCGGAAGCCATCACCCCGAAGGCCAAGAAGGCTGAGGAGGCTTCCGAGGAAGCCGCCGAGACCACCGAGGCTGAGTAGTTGCTTCCCGAGGTTCTTGAGCACCTGGTCCGCGGCATCGTGGACAGCCCCGAGGATGTCTCCGTCGCCGCCAAGAGCGGCCGCCGCGGAGAGAGCCTCGAGGTTCGTGTGAACGACGACGACCTGGGCCGAGTCATCGGCCGTCAGGGCCGTACGGCACGCGCGCTCCGCACGGTGGTGGGCGCCCTGTCCGAGGGTGGCCCCGTCCGCGTGGACGTCGTCGACGGCGAACGTCGTCGTTAGAACCGGCCTGCGACAAGGCTCATGCCGGAACGGCCCCTCCGCCCTCGTGGTGGAGGGGCCGTTCCCGTCAGATGACATCCTCAGAAGACCTTCACGGTGTAAACCCGGCGCTCCCGGCGCCATCGACAGACATGAATTGGTAGGTGGAACATGCAGCTCCAGGTTGCACGCTTGGGCAGGCCGCACGGCATCCGTGGGGAAGTCACCGTCGAACTGTTCACGGACGATCCCGAGGGCCGCTTCGTCCCAGGCGCCGAGTTCGTCACCGAGCCGGCGGCCAACGGCCCACTCACGGTGACCAGCGCGCGCTGGAACAAAGGCACGCTCCTGCTCGGCTTCGACGCCGTGCGGGACCGCAACCGCGCCGAGGAGCTCCGCGGCACCTACCTCTTCGTGGACAGTGACGAACTGGAGGACGACGGCGAGGACGAGGGCTGGTACGAGCACGAACTGCTCGGCTTGGAGGTCCGAGTGGGGGACGAGAAGGTCGGCGCCGTCACCGAACTCCGCACCATGCCGGTCCAGGACCTGCTGGTCATCCGCGCCGTCGACGGCCGGGACGTGCTGATCCCGTTCGTGGACGAAATCGTCCCCGAGATCGACCCCGAAGAGGGCTACGTCCTGCTGACCCCGCCGCCGGGACTGCTGGAACTGAACGCCGAGCAGGAGGGCTCCGCCCCGTCCGGCGACGAGGCCTGACCCATGCGCATCGACGTCATCAGCATCTTCCCGGAGTACCTGCAGCCGCTGGGGCTTTCGCTGCTCGGCAAGGCCCGCCAGGACGGCCTCCTGTCGCTCGAGGTCCACGACCTCCGCGACTTCACCACCGACCGGCACCGCACCGTGGATGACACCCCGTACGGTGGCGGCGCCGGGATGGTCATGAAGCCCGAGCCGTGGGCCCAGGCACTCGAATCGGTCCTTCCGGAGGAGGGGACCCGTAAGGGCAAGCCGGTCCTGATCGTCCCGTCTCCCGCGGGGGCGCGCTTCACCCAGGCGATGGCGTACGAGCTGGCCGAGGAGCCGCAGCTGGTCTTCGCCTGCGGCCGGTACGAAGGCATCGACGAGCGCGTGATCGACTGGGCGCAGGAGCACTTCGACGTCCGGCCCGTCAGCCTCGGCGACTACGTCCTGAACGGCGGCGAGGTGGCCGTCATGGCCATGGTCGAAGCGATCGGCCGGCTGGTGCCCGGCGTGGTGGGGAACGCCGAGTCCCTCGTGGAGGAGTCCCACTCCGACGGCCTCCTCGAGTACCCCGTTTACACCAAGCCTTCGTCCTGGCGGGACCACGAGGTTCCCGACGTCCTGCTGTCCGGGAACCACGGCAAGATCGCCCAGTGGCGCCGTCACCAGCAGTACGCCCGGACGGCCGAGCGCAGGCCGGACCTGCTCGCGGACTTCGACGCGGCGAAGCTGCCCCGCGCGGACCGCGAGGCGTTCTCGGCGCTGGGGTACGACGTCGTCGGCGGCCGTCTGGTGCGCCGTCCCGAGAGCGGCGACTCCGGAGCTTGAGGCGCCGCGCGCTGATGCCGGCGGGGGAGTGATCCTCTTGCCGGTCGCCGGATTGGCCTCGCCCCCGTGGCTGTGGCAAAATTGATTCTTGGTGTCCATTGGGCTGCCGCCTGCCACAGGGGGTGTGCCGTCAACAAGAGGACCACCGCGGAACCCACAAGGGGACCGCGGCTTGCAACTTCAGCACCGTGCCCGGCTCCGGCCGTCGCGGCGCTGGCTACCCAAGCGGATGACCTGTGGCGCCCGCCAGGAGTATGGATATGAACATCCTCGATTCCATCGATGCAGCGTCGCTGCGCAACGATGTCCCCGACTTCCGCCCCGGCGACACCCTGAAGGTGCACGTCAACATCATCGAAGGCAAGAACAGCCGTGTTCAGGTCTTCCAGGGCTTCGTCATGGGTCGTCAGGGCGCCGGCGTGCGCGAGACCTTCACGGTCCGCAAGGTCTCCTTCGGTGTCGGCGTGGAGCGTACCTTCCCGGTGCACTCCCCGATCATCGAGAAGATCGAGCTCGTCACCCGTGGTGACGTGCGTCGCGCCAAGCTGTACTACATGCGCAAGCTCCGCGGCAAGGCTGCGAAGATCAAGGAAAAGCGCGACTTCAGCAACGCCAAGTAAGACTTCGGGTCAGCGTCTCCGCCTCGGCGGGACGCTCCTGAGATCTTCCTTCGCATGAAGACGACAAAACGCCAGAACCCTCTGCGGGGCTGGCGTTTTGTCGCTTCCGGGGTGGTTCTCGCCATCCTCCTCGTCTCCTGCGTCCGCGCCCTGTGGGTGGACGTGTATTACATCCCCTCCGCCTCCATGGAGCCGCTGCTGCAGGAAGGGGACCGGATCGCCGTGTCCCGCACGGCGTTCCAAGGCCATCCGCCGCAGCGCGGTGACCTGGTGGTCTTCGACGGACGGGGTTCCCTCGACCCGGCCGAGAGCGGGCGGGGACCCGTACTCGACGCGTTCACGTCGATCGGGCAGTGGCTCGGCGTGATCGGGCACGACACCGTGTATGTGAAGCGCGTCATCGGTGTCGGCGGGGACCGGGTGCACTGCTGCACCGTGGACGGAAAGCTCGAAGTGAACGGGAAGTCCGTGCCGGAAAGCTATCTGTTTCCTGGGGACACGGCGAGTGACGTCGCGTTCGACGTGAAAGTGCCGGAGGATCGTCTGTGGGTCATGGGCGATCACCGCTCGGTGTCCCGCGACTCACGCGCGCTGCTCGGGGCTCCGGGCGGTGGCATGATCGCGCTCGACCGTGTCATCGGACGGGCGGAGAGCATCGTGTGGCCTCTTGATAGATTTGGACAGATTCCGTCACCGGCAACTGGCCCGTGACCTGAACGGAAGGACGGCATTGGGAGCACACCTTCCCGAACCGGAACCCCAGCCTGAAGAGGCTCCGCAGGATCGCAAGAGCCGGGCACGGCAACGGAAGAAGGATCATCCGCTGCTGTCCTTCGTGAAGGAGGTGGGCGGCATCGTCGCCGCCGCGGTGGTGCTGTCCTTCCTCATCAAGACCTTCTTCTTCCAGGCCTTCTTCGTGCCGAGTCCTTCGATGGTCCACACCCTCGAAGTCGATGACCGGATCTTCGTCAACCGCCTGGTGCCCAATCCGATCGCCCTGGAACGCGGCGACGTGGTGGTCTTCCGCGACACCAAGGGCTGGCTCACGCCGCCGCCGGCCGAGAGCCGCGGCCCGTTCGCGTGGATCGGGGACGCCCTGGTGTTCCTCGGCCTGCAGGCGGATGACACCAAGCAGTACCTGGTCAAGCGGCTCATCGGGCTGCCTGGCGATCACGTGGTGTGCTGCGACGCGCAAGGCCGGATCCAGATCAACGGCGCCAGCCTGAACGAGAAGTACATCAACCCGGACAGCACCCCTGTGGTGAAGCCCTTCGACGTGGTCGTGCCCGAAGGCAAGATCTGGGTCATGGGGGACAACCGGAACGACTCCGCCGACTCCCGTGCCCACGTGGAGGGGCCGGGCAGCGGCTTCATCGACATCAAGGACATCCAGGGCCGGGCCGCGGTCATCGTGCTTCCGCTGAACCGCATGTCCGTGCTGGACAACTACCCGGACGTGTTCAAGGACGTCCCCGCCCCGTCCAAGGCGGCCGAAGACAGCCGCCCGGATCAGGGCGCGTCCGCGGGCACCACCCACTCGGGGGAGTAGTCATGGCCGCCCCCACCCTCGACATGGAACGGTCCCTGGCCGGGCCGTCCGTCCGGTACCTTGCCTGCCTCGATGAGGTGGGCCGCGGAGCGCTGGCCGGACCCGTGAGCGTGGGGCTGACCGTCCTTGACCTCACGGCGCTCGTGGAGCTGCCGGACGTGCGGGATTCGAAGCTTCTCAAGGCGGCGCGCCGGGAGGAACTCGCGCCCGTGGTCCGGGAGTGGGCCGCGTTCTGCGCCGTGGGACACGCCACAGCGGCCGAGATCGACGCGCTCGGGATCGTGGAGGCGCTGGCCCTCGCCGCGCAGCGTGCCTGGCATGGTGTGGTGGCCGCGGGTGGGCGGGCGGACGCCGTCCTGCTGGACGGCAAGCACAATTGGCTCCAGAGGCCGGAGGAGTCACTGTTCGACCTGTTCGCTCCTGCCAGTGCCGCGCCGGTGACCGCGGGCTTCGCCGCCGTCGTCGCGTCCGCAGTGGACATCCGCGACATCCCGGTGACCATGCGCATCAAGGCCGACATGGACTGCCAGGGCGTGGCGGCCGCCAGCATCCTGGCGAAGGTCGAGCGTGACGCGATCATGGCCGAGCTGGCCGTGGAGCACCCGGCGTTCGGCTGGGACGTCAACAAGGGGTACGGCACGGCCACCCACAAGGACGCGATCCGGCAGCTCGGGCCGTGCGATCACCACCGCCGGAGCTGGAAACTCCTCTGAGCCGATTGGCTCGCCCACGGGCCGGTGTGCACTCACGTCCCGCCTGGGGGAAGATGGAGGCATGAGTGCCGAGGATCTTGAGAACTACGAGACGGAGATGGAACTCCAGCTGTACCGGGAGTACCGGGATGTGGTGGGGCTGTTCAGCTACGTCGTGGAAACCGAACGGCGCTTCTATCTGGCGAACCACGTGGACCTGAACGCCCGCAGCGCCGACGGTGAGGTCTATTTCGACCTGAAGCTCACCGACGCCTGGGTCTGGGACGTCTACCGCACGGCCCGCTTCGTCAAGAACGTCCGGGTCATCACGTTCAAGGACGTCAACGTCGAGGAACTGCCCCGCAACGATGACCTGGGTCTGCCGCAGCCCGGAGACCTCGGAAACTGATGTGCCCGTGGGCGGACCGACGTGAGTGACGCGCGCGGTTCCGTCCTGCGGATTTCCGGGTTCCGTCGTCTCCTGCAGGTGATGTCGGCGACCGTCTTCGCGGAGTTCCTCCTGGAATCCGTGGTGTACTGCTGGATCGTCGCCGCCACGGTCACGGATCCGGGGGTGCGCTCCCTGCTCCTCGGTTCCTACGTGGTGCTGTCCACGGTCCCGAGGATCTTCGGTGCGGCCGTCATGGGGGTCTACGCGGACTCCCTCGGCGCCGCGCTCTCGCTGAAGATCTCGACGGCGGCCCGTGCCGGACTCGCCGCGGTCGCCGCGGGCAGTGCGTATCTGGGCCGGACCGAGGTGCCGTGCCTGGCCGTGGTCCTGCTCGTGCTCGTGGTCTGCTGCTCCACGGTGAACCAGCTGTTCACGGCGGCCCGCGCCAAGGCCGTCCAGCAGTACGTGCCGCAGGAGCTGCGGGGCTCCGCCTCCAGTCTTTCCATGACCGTGCTCACCGCGCTGAGTATCGTGTCGGCGTCGCTGGGGCCGTTCGCCTTCACCGCCGCCGGCCTTGAGGTCAGTTTGCTCCTCATCACCCTGTTGTTCGCCGTGGGCACGGTCCTGAGCCTCACGGGGTTCCCGCCCACGACCGGTGACGGAGCACCACCCGCAGGCGTTCGGCCCGGGTTCTTCGCTGCGCTGATCGCCGGGTGGAAGGCCTCCTGGACGGTGCCCCGGCTCCGGTTCGTGCTGCTCGGATCGGTGCTGTACGGCGTGCCGCTGGGGGTGAACAACGTGGCCCTGGTGCTGCTCTGGGTGGACACCAAAGGCGGGACCCTCATCGACTACGGACTGGGGTCCTCCTTGTTCGGGGTGGGCGGCTTCGTGGGGGCGGTGGCCGCGCATCGACTGGTCGCAGGCGGGAACCTCCACCGGCTCTTCTCCGCGAGCCTTGCGGCGCTGGGAGTGAGCTACGGGCTGCTGGCGTGGACGCCGGACCACGCCGTGTCCTTCGCGCTCATGTTCGTGAGCGGGTTCCTGTTCAGCCTCTACGCCGTCGTGCAGTCACCCATCCTCCTCGAAGCCGCGCCTGCGGAGCTCACCGGGCGGATCGTCTCGACGACTGCGTCCGTCGCCGCTCTCAGCTCGCTCGCGGCCGCGGCCGTCGTGTCGCTGTTGTTCGCCCTTCCGGATGCCGGTGACTCACTGGTTCCGTGGGCCGTGTGCCTCGGTGGTGCCGTCACAGTGCTCGGTGGGGCGCTGCTGCTGTTCCGCGGCCAGCATACTGAGGAGTCTGTGTCTGAGGCGGTCGGCACCGTTCACGAGCGGTGAGCGCGCCGTAGCGCTCTGAGTTCCTGTCCGGCCGACGACGGCGCGCGCGGGTGCCTGTGGGCTGTTCGCCTCAAGGTTTGTCCACATCCGCTGATTCCCCTCTCTGTTCCTTGTTGACCTGCCTCGAGACTGGGTGTGGAGGTGAGGGACATGAGAGCGAAGGACGCGCTCGGGCAGCGAGGTGAGGAGCTTGCCGCGGATTTCCTGGAGGACCAGGGAATCCGGGTGGTGGAGCAGAACTGGCGGTGCGCTGCGGGGGAGCTGGACATCGTGGCCGTGGACGGTGACACCCTGGTGGTGGCCGAGGTCAAGACCAGGAGCAGCCTGGACTATGGGCATCCTTTTGAGGCGGTGACGCCCCCGAAGCTTGCCCGCTTGCATCAGCTGGCCTGTCGGTGGACCGCGGAGCGGGGGCTGCGTCTTCCGCGCCGCCGGCTGGATGCCATCGCCGTCATCGCCGCGCGCGGTGAAGAGCCGGTCATCGAGCACCTGAGAGGGATCGGCTGATGGCGGGCGGGAACGGGGTCGGAAGGTCCCTGTCCGTGGCGCTTCATGGTCTCGAAGGCCGGGTGGTGGAGGTCGAGGCGGACATCGGGAACACCCTTCCGGGATTCGTCATTCTCGGCCTGCCGGACACCGCGTTGTCGGAGTCGAGGGAGCGGATCCGGGCGTGTGCGTCGAACTCGGGGATCCCGTTGAGCCGCCGGAAGATCACCGTGAATCTGTTTCCCGCGTCGTTGCCGAAGCGCGGTTCGGGATTCGATCTGGCCATCGCTGTCGCGGCGATCGCTGCGAACGGGGAGATCCGGGGGACCGAGGGTGTGGTGTTCCTGGCGGAGCTGGGCCTGGATGGGCGGTTGCGTCCGGTGCGGGGCGTGCTGCCGGCGGTCGCCGCGGCGGTCAAGGCTGGTCATTCCCGGGTGGTGGTGGCTCGTGGTAACGCCGCCGAAGCGTCTTTGGTGCCGGGTGCGGAGGTGTCCTCGTATCGGACCTTCGCCCGGCTGGTGTTCGACTTCGGTGCGGATCCGAAGGAGTTGAACCTGGACTTCGATCCGGCTGATTCCAACGGTAAGGAGGAGACTGTGGAGCTCTCCGCTCCTGTGCCGGATCTGGCGGACGTCGCCGGCCAGCACGAGGCGCGTTTCGCCTTGGAGGTGGCCGCGGCCGGGGCGCACCACATGCTCATGGTCGGCCCGCCGGGAGCGGGGAAGACGATGCTGGCCGAGCGGCTGCCGGGTCTGCTTCCCGCCCTGGAGGATGACGCCGCGCTCGAAGTGACGAGCATCCACTCGCTGGCAATGCAAGGAGAAGTCCGCACCGAACTCATCCGGCAGCCGCCCTTCGAAAACCCTCACCACACGGCGACGTGTGCGGCCATCGTGGGCGGCGGTGCGGGTCTGCCCCGGCCGGGCGCCGCCTCAAGGGCTCATCGCGGGGTGCTCTTCCTGGACGAGGCTCCGGAGTACGAGCGAAGGGTCCTCGACGCGCTGCGCCAGCCCCTGGAACACGGAAAGCTCGTGATCCACCGGGCCGGGGGCAGCGCCTCTTATCCTTCGCGCTTCCAGCTGCTCTTGGCGGCCAACCCCTGCCCGTGCGGCAAGGCGAGCGGCAAGGGTCTGGACTGCACCTGCACCCCGCTGGCACGGCGACGCTACTTCGGGCGCCTCTCGGGACCACTTCTGGACCGCGTGGACATCCAGCTAGGGGTCCAGAAGATCAGCCGTCTGGATCTGGACTCGCAAGGGGAGAACGAAGACACCGCTACGGTCCGGGATCGAGTACGCCTCGCCCGCGAGGCACAGGGCGAACGCCTCAGGGCTTTCGGTCTGGAGACCAACTCGATGGTCCCGGGCAAGATCCTGCGGGGCGGTCTGCGGCCGGATCGTGCTTCGACCCGCATTCTCGATGCGGCCATGGACCGTGGGTCGCTCAGCGCCCGCGGCTATGACCGAGTCCTGCGCCTGGCGTGGACGCTGGCCGATCTGGACGGCTCCACGACTCCGAGCGGTGACCACGTGGGCCTCGCGCTCGCCTTGAGGACGCCGGAGGCGGCAGCATGAGTGAACTTCTGGCCCGTGCTTCTCTGACACGGTTGTTCGAACCGCAGGACGCGGTGGGGCTCGCCCTGGTCGCGGTCCTCGGCCCGGAAGAGGCACTCGACCTCATCGTCTCCGGGGGCGATCCGGATCAGCGCCTGGAGGCTTCACTGCAGGATCTGCTCGCTGAGCACAGCGGGAACACGACGTGGAAGGGCCTCGGCGCAGCCTTCGGACGGTGGAGGCCTCGAGTGCCGTCCTTGGCACCCGAACGGGATCTCATGGTGCTGCACCGGCTCGGCGGCGGATTCCTGATGCCGTCGGACGCGGAATGGCCGCGGCAACTGGATGATCTCGAGCTCCAAGCCCCGCTAGGACTCTGGTTCCGGGGGAACCCTTCCCTCCTTCCGGACGCCGGGCGGGCGGTGGCGGTGGTGGGGTCGCGTGATTCCACCGCGTACGGCGCCACGGTCAGTGCCGATATCGCCCACGGGCTGGCGCGACGCGGGTTCACGGTGGTCTCCGGCGGTGCCTACGGGATCGATGCGCATGCGCATCGCGCGGCTTTGGCAGGAGCCGATCCTGGCGGGGACCGGGCCCCGACCGTCGCCTTCATGGCGGGTGGGCTGGACCGCTTCTACCCGAGCGGCAATGACGAGCTCCTGAGGACGGTCGCTCGCCGTGGGCTGGTGCTCGCGGAGGTGCCACCTGGAGCTGCGCCGACCCGGTACAGGTTCCTTCAGCGGAACAGGATGATCGCTGCGTTCGCCGGAGCGACGGTGGTGGTCGAGGCCCGGTGGAGGTCCGGCGCTCTGAACACGGCCCACCACGCCGAGGCCCTGGGCCGACCCGTGGCAGCCGTCCCAGGTTCGGTGCTGTCGGCCAATAGTGCCGGCTGTCATCGGCTCCTGCGCGACGGCGGGGCTGTCCTCGTCACCGATGTCACGGAGGTGCTTGAACTGCTGGGAGGGCCCTCGGATGCCGGCGGTAATCTCCGTCAGAGGGATGAAGCGGCGATTCAGGACGGATTGACCTTGGAGGATCTGATCCTCCTGGACGCCCTGCCGCTGCGGACCCCCGTCCCGCCGGAGAAGCTCTGCGTGGTGGCCGGGCTCAGCCTGCTGGCAGTCCGTGCGGGGCTGGGACGCCTCCAGGTGCTGGGACTGGCGGAATCCGTCGGGCTTCTCTGGCGCCGAGGGCCGACGAGGAATCCCGTATGAGAGATTGGAGGGGAGTGGGCTGCCCGATCCGGCCAGGGCAGACCCACCAGCCGCAGATCTGGCACTACAGGATCCGGCACCGCCCGATTCACCGCTGCCAGACCTGCGCCTCCGGATCCAGCGAGACTCGCTCTCAGCCGGCCTGGTCCGGCTCGGACCAGGCCGGCCCCTTCCGTGTCCGGCTTGATCCTGGCCCACGAGGGCGGCACAGTGGAGAGGTGCCACAGAAACCAGCCCCCTTCCAGGACAGCATCCTGGACGAATACGCTCGGTACCTCACGGGCGAGCGGGGCCGGTCCGGGAACACCCTGCGGGCGTACCTCACGGACGTCCGGCAGTTGCAGGAGTTCGCCGCGAAGGCCGGGGCGACGTCCTGGGATGACGTGGACCTTCATTTGCTGCGCGAGTGGCTCGCGGACCATTCGGCTCGGGGGATGGCGCGGGCCACCCTGGCGCGGCATGCGGCCAGCGCCAGGACCTTCTTCGCGTGGCTCCTGCGCGAAGGCGGGATCACGCAGGACCCCACGCTTCGGCTGCGGTCGCCGAAGAAGACCTCTGGCCTGCCCACCGTGCTCCGTCCGGCACAGATGGACAAGGTGCTCCAGGACCTGCAGGCTGCGGCCCAGGAAGCCGATCCTGTCGCACTGCGTAACCTCGCCGTGGTCGAGACCCTGTATGCCTCGGGCATCCGCGTGGGGGAACTGGTCGGCCTCGACGTGGACGACGTTGATCTGGAACGCCGCACACTTCGGGTCCTCGGCAAGGGAGACAAGGAACGCACCGTTCCCTTCGGCGTTCCCGCCTCCCGCGCGATCGTCGACTGGCTGCGGCGGGGACGGCCTGCGCTGGTCACGGCGTCGAGCGGTCCTGCGCTCTTCCTCGGCGCGCGAGGCGGGCGAGTGGATCCGCGGCAGATCCGCAGCCTGGTGGCGGACCGCTTCGCCACCCTGGGGGACACCGCGGCCACCGGGCCCCACGCTCTCCGCCACACGGCCGCCACCCACCTCCTGGACGGCGGTGCGGAACTCCGGGCCGTGCAGGAACTCCTGGGCCACAGCACGCCTGCCACCACCCAGCTGTACACCCACGTCTCCGTCGAACGCCTCAGGGACAGCTACCGCCAGGCTCATCCCCGAGCCTGAAAACCTCATGCCTCGCCGTGCGCGCACCGGCCGGGCGACTCCGCCACTGGCACAAATCACCGCCCTACGGCACAATAAGAACCAGCGCCGGGGTTCAAGTAGTGCTTGAACCATCGGCCGGTGCCGCAAGGCCACAGACAACTCAAGAGCCTGCAAGAAGGCGACACAGGAATCACCGGACTTCACGGAGTCGAGGGCGTTGGGGAAGACGTACCTACGGCTAAGGAGGATGGGATGTCTGTTGCAATGACTCGGGGAGTGCTGTTCGTGCACTCCGCCCCAGCTGCGCTGTGCCCCCACGTCGAGTGGGCCGTCGCATCGCTGCTGGACGATTCGGCCACCCTGGAGTGGATGGCTCAGCCCGCCGCGCCTGGAATGTTCCGGGCTGAGCTGGCCTGGACCGGTGCCCCCGGGACCGCGATCCAGCTGGCGTCCACGCTCCGTGGCTGGACTCATCTCCGCTACGAAGTGACCGAAGAAGCGTCGCCCGGAACCGATGGCGGCCGCTGGTCCCATACCCCGGAACTCGGCATCTTCCACGCCGTCACGGACGCTCACGGCAACATCATGGTCTCCGAAGACCGGATCCGCTTCGCCTACGAAGCCGGTGCCGGCGACCCCGCCGCCGTCTACCATGAGCTCTCGCTCGCCCTCGGCGAAGCCTGGGACGAGGAATTGGAGCCGTTCCGTCACGCCTCGGAAGGTTCCAACGTCCGCTGGCTCCACCAGGTGGGCTGACTCCCTCTGACGCGCAGCACTACGCGCACATCCTCGGGACGGCCCGTCCTCCAAGCCATGGGCCGGCACCGAGCGTGAATGCCGTCGGACCCCACGCGCCTCGAGGCTGTCCGCAGCGCAGCCGCGGCAAGGGAAATCCTGCACCAACGAGAACGGCGCCGCTCACCATCAGGTGAGCGGCGCCGTCGTCGTCAATGCGGCTGCGTGCGGATCAGTAGTTACGGACCGCGATCACGGCGTTGTGGCCGCCGAAGCCGAACGAGTTGCTCAGCGCCACGATGTCACCGGCGGGGAGCTCGCGGGCGGTCTTGGTGACCACGTCCAGCGGGATCTCCGGGTCCTGGTTCTCCAGGTTGATCGTGACCGGTGCCTTGCGCTCGTAGACCGCCAGCGCCGTCAACACGGCCTCCACGGCGCCGGAGGCGCCCAGGAGGTGACCCATCTGGGACTTGGTGGCGGAGACCGCCACGTCGTCCACGTGGGTGCCCAGAGCGGCACGCAAGGCGGTGTACTCGGGCTTGTCGCCCACTGGGGTGGAGGTGGCGTGGGCGTTCACGTGCACCACGTCCTCCGGCTGGATACGGCCGTCGAACATGGCGGCCTTGAGCGCGCGGGTGGCGCCCAGGCCCTCGGGGTCCGGAGCCGTGATGTGGTACGCGTCAGCGGTGACCGAAGTGCCGGCCAGCTCGCCGTAGATGCGGGCGCCGCGGGCCAGAGCGTGTTCCTCGGCCTCGAGCACCAGTGCGCCGGCGCCTTCACCCATGACGAAACCGTCACGGTTCACGTCGTACGGACGCGAAGCGTGCTGCGGGTCGTCGTTCCGGCGGGACAGGGCCTGCATGGAGGCGAACGCGGCGATCGGCATCGGGTGGATGGCGGCTTCCGCGCCACCGCACATGACCACATCGGCCTTGCCCGAGCGGATCAGGTCCAGGCCCAGGTGCAGGGCCTCGGTGCCGGAGGCGCACGCCGACACGGGGGTGTGGGCGCCGGCACGGGCGCCGAGGTCCAGGCTCACGGCCGCGGCCACGCCGTTGGGCATGAGCATCGGCACGGTCATGGGCAGCACGCGGCGGGGGCCACGCTCCTTGAGCGTGTCCCAGGCGTCCAGCAGGGTCCAGACGCCGCCGATGCCGGTGGCGAAGGCCACGCCGAGGCGGTCCTTGTCCATGTCTTCGATGCCGGAGTCCGCCCAGGCTTCGCGGGCCGCGACCACACCGAACTGGGTGGACGGGTCCATGCGCTTCATCTCGACACGGCTGAGCTTCTCAGACGCCGGTTCGGAGCAGCGGGCTGCGAAAGTGACGGGGAGCTCGTAGGTGCTGACCCACTCGTCCTCGAGGGTGCGCGCGCCGGAGACGCCCTTGAGGGCGTTCTTCCACAGAGTGGGGACGTCGCCACCGATGGGCGTGGTGGCACCGAGGCCGGTGATGACAACTTTGCGAGGCATCGTCACTCTCCAAGTGATCTAAGGGTCTGCCCTGTAGGGCGTCAGGTTCAGGGGAGTGCCGTGGTGGGCGCCTCCTGGGACGGCGTCCGGCACGGGCAGGGCGGGCGGTGGCGTCCTCGGTTGAGAGGGGCGCCGCCGCCCGCCGTGCCAGGGAGCGCCACCTCGGGATGTGGTCATCCCGGGGTGGTCAGCTCCGGCAGCAGGCGATCAGGCCTGGGCGTTCGCGATGAAGTTCACGGCGTCGGCGACGGTCTTGAGGTTCTTGACCTCTTCGTCGGGGATGCGCACGCCGAACTTCTCCTCAGCGTTCACCACGATGGTCATCATGGAGATGGAGTCGATGTCCAGGTCCTCCGTGAAGGACTTGTCCAGCTCGACAGCCTCGGGAGCCAGGCCGGTCTCCTCGTTGACGATTTCAGCCAGGCCGGCCAGGATCTCTTCGTTGCTAGCCATGTCGGCTCCTTTTCTGTGTTGTTCCGGCAGCTGCCGGGGCTTGACGGCCAGCTTGTGCTGACCGGTGCTTGTGAAGTTGTGGTCGGGAAGTCATGAGGCTCAGGGGAGCCGGACCACCTGCGCTCCGAACACCAGACCGGCCCCGAAGCCGATCTGCAGGGCGAGGCCGCCGCTGATGTCCGGATTCTCCTCGAGCAGGCGGTGCATGGCCAGGGGGATCGACGCTGCGGACGTGTTGCCCGAATCGGCGATGTCCCGCCCGACTTTGACGTGCTCGGGAAGCTTGAGCTGCTTCACCATCTCATCGATGATGCGCATGTTCGCCTGGTGCGGCACGAAGGCGCTCAGATCCTCGGCGGCGACGCCGGCGGCGTCGAGCGCGGACTGTGCCACCTTGGCCATCTCCCAGACGGCCCAGCGGAAGACCGTGGGGCCGTCCTGGCGCATGGTCGGCCAGATGTTCCGCGCGGCTTCGACGACGGCGTCCTCGTCACCTGCCGCGGCGAGGCTTTCCAGCCCGCGGACGTCGTTGAGCGAGTGCGTCATGCCGATGGCGCCCCACTTGCTGCCATCGGAACCCCAGATGGACGGGCTGATGCCCGGCTCGTCCGAAGGGCCGACCACGACCGCGCCGGCCCCGTCCCCGAGAAGGAAGGAGATGGTGCGTTCGTGGTTGTCGATGAAGTCGGAGAGCTTTTCGGCGCCCACCACCAGGACGTACTCGGCGGCGCCGGAGCGGACCAGCGCGTCCGCCTGCGCCACGCCGTAGCAGTAGCCGGCGCATGCTGCGGAGATGTCGTAGGCGGGGGCCGGGGTCGCTCCGAGGCGTTCGGCCAGAGCTGTCGCCGCGGACGGCGTGGCGAAAGGGTGTGAGACCGTGGAGACGATGACCGCCCCGAGACGGGACGCCTCGATGCCCGCCTTGACCAGAGCGTCGCGAGCGGCGCCTTCGGCCATGTCGATGACGCTCACGTCCTGGGAGGCGCGGCGCCGGGTCACGATGCCCGTGCGCTGCCGGATCCATTCGTCCGAGGAGTCGATCCACTGGCAGACGTCGTCATTGGTCACCACGACGTCAGGGCGGAAGGCCCCCACACCGTGGATGCGGGTTCCTGCCCGGACGTCGTTCTGCCGGAGGACGGGGGTCATGCCTGCGCGCCCTCGCCGTTCCCCGCCGCGTGGTGGCCGGAACCGCCGGGAGCGGCGTCCTGCTCGACCTCGGCGAAGAGTGCCAGGGCGGCGTCGAGGTCGGACGGGGTCTTGACCGCGACGGTCTTGATCCCGGGCATGCCGCGCTTCGCGAGACCGGTGAGGGTGCCGGCGGGGGAGAGCTCGATGACGCCCTTGACGCCCTGCGCCAGCAGCGTCTCCATGCAGAGATCCCAGCGGACCGGGCGGGAGACCTGGGCTACCAGGCTGGCGACGCCGGCCTTGCCGTTGGCGACGAGCTGACCGTCGTAGTTGGAGAGCAGGGGAACCTGCGGTTCGTGGATGTCCAGTTCGTGCTGCAGCACGTCCAGTGCGGCCACGGCGGGTGCCATGTGCGTGGTGTGGAAGGCGCCTGCGACCTTCAGCGGGATCACGCGGGCCTTGGCCGGCGGATTGGCGGCAAGGGCTTCGAGCTGCTCGAACGTGCCCGCGGCCACCACCTGACCGGCGCCGTTGACGTTCGCCGGAGTGGCCCCGGAGGCCTCGATCGCGGCGAGCACCTCGGTGGGATCGCCGCCGACGACGGCGCTCATGCCGGTGGGCGTGACGGCCGCGGCCTCGGCCATGCCGTTCGCGCGCTCGCGCACGAAGCGCATGGCGTCGGCTTCGCTGAGGACGCCGGCGAGTGCGGTCGCGGTGATCTCACCGACCGAGTGACCGGCCAGGGTGACGGGCAGGGTCGAGAGCTCGACGTCGAAGAGGGCCTTCGCGGAGACCAGACCGGCGGCCACGATGAGCGGCTGCGCGACGGCGGTGTCCTTGATGGTCTCCTCATCGGAGGTGGTTCCGTGGGCGGCCAGGTCCTGCTGAGCCACTTCGCTCAGGGCGGCCAGGTGCTCGGCGACGCCGGGGACCTCCAGCCAGGGGGCGAGGAAACCGGGGGTCTGGGAGCCCTGTCCGGGGCAGACGATTGCTAGCACTTAATCAGCTTTCCAAATCGAGGGGGCATTGCCGCCTGTTTGCTTGAACGAAGCTCAGGGGGCCTGTTTGTAGGAAGTCTACAAGAATGGGTCAATGTGGGCGGGTTGCATGGCGGTCGTGCGCGGGTCGCTGCGGCGGAGCGAGGCGGCCGACCGCCAGCGCGGTCTGCAGCACATACGCTTCGCGGGGGATCAGCGGGTCCCAGCCGGTGACGTCGCAGACCCTCTTGAGCCGGTACCGCACGGTGTTCGCGTGGACGAAGAGTTCGCGGGCCGTCGCCTCGAGCGAATGCCCGAGTTCGAGGTAGCTGCTCAGCGTGTCCACCAAGCCGTTCGAGGCCGCCAGCAGCGGACGGTAGATCCCTGCCACGAGCTGCCGCCGGGCGGTCTCGTCACCGGAGATGACCCGCTCTGGGAGGAGGTCGCCCGCCGCCACGGGGCGGGGCGCCGCAGGCCAGGCGCGGGCCGCGGTCAGTCCGGCGAACGCCGCCTGCGCGGACAGACTGGCGTCGGTGAGTGAGGCCGCTTCGGGGCCGTGCACCACGGGCCCCGGTGCGAACAGCTCGCTCAGCTTCGCGAGGGAGTTTTCGCGGTCGTGCAGGCCGCCGAGCACCAGGATGAGCCGGTCGCCCTGGATGCCCACCAGGGCATCGTCGGCGTAGCGGCCGGCAGTGCGCCGCAGCTCGCTCACGTAGCTGGCGCTCGGTTCCAGGGGCGTCTTGCCGACCACCACGGTGAAGCGCTCCTGGGCCTTCCAGCCGAGAGCCGCGATCCGGGACCTGAGGGCGTCCGTGTTCTCGCCGCGGAGGATCGCGTCCACGATGAGCGCTTCGAGACGGGTGTCCCAGGATCCGCGGGATTCGGCGGCGCGGGCGTAGACATCGGCTGCCGCGAAGGCCACCTCGCGCGAGTACCGGAGGACGGCCTCGCGGAGTTCCGGCTGCGCCTTCTCCGGGGCGAGCACGGGGACCTGCTCCTCGACCACCTCGACCACGATCCGGATGAGCTGGAGCGCCTTCTGCAGGCTGATGGCGCGGGTCATCTCGCTCGGCGCCGTGCCGAAGACGTCGGACAGGATCCAGGCGGGGGAACTCGGCCGCTCGTACCAGGTGACGAACGCGGCGATGCCGTTCTGCGCCACGAGGCCCAGCGTGGACCGCTCGTCGGCGCTGAGGCGGGCGTACCAGGGGAGCGAGGCTTCGAGCTGCCGGGTGGTCCGGGTCGAGAGCTGCCCGACGTTGGCGCGCAGCTTCTTCAAGGTCTCCGCCTTGTCCGCGGAGGCGGACGGGGTGGGCGAGGGCTTTCCATCGGACTGCGTCATGCTAAGAAGCTTAGTGCCAGGTGCTTTGTGTGAAGGCTACAACTGAGCCGCGGCCCACCTGGGGTGATGACCGCGGCGCCGACGACGGCGAGCCCCGCCCGCCGTCGTCGTGCGCGGCTGACGCTGTGCGCAGGGACGGCTGAGGCCCGCATCCGGTGGGATGCGGGCCTCAGTTGTCAGCAGCGTCGGTGGACGGGGATCAGGCGTCGCCGCCCGCACCGCCCGTGGTTCCGGCGTTCACGTTGTTCAGATCGTACTTCTCGATCGCCTGGCGCGGCGCGGTCGCGTCGACCTTGCCCTCGGCGGCCAGCTGCTGGAGAACGGCGACCACGATCGAGTGGGTGTCGTTCTTGAAGAAGCGGCGCGCGGCCTGACGAGTGTCGGAGAAGCCGAAGCCGTCCGCACCCAGCGCGGTGAAGCGGTTGGGGAGGTACTGGCGGATCTGGTCCGGCACGGCACGCATGTAGTCCGAGACGGCGACCACCGGGTGGGGGTTGTCGGCCATCTTCTGCGTGATGTACGGGGTCTGGAGGTCCTCCGGGTTGAGCAGGTTGTGCTCGTCCACGGCCACGCCGTCGCGGCGCAGCTCGTTGAAGGAGGTGACACTCCAGACATCGGCGGCGACGCCCCAGTCCTCGGCGAGGACCTGCTGGGCTTCGAGGGCCCACGGCACGGAGACACCGGCGGCGAACACGTTGGCACGGGGGCCGTCGACGCTCGGGGAGCTGATGTGGTGGATGCCGCGGGTGATGCCCTCGACGTCCACGTTCTCCGGCTGCGCCGGCTGGTGGATCGGCTCGTTGTACACCGTGAGGTAGTACATGATGTTCCGGTCGTCGGAGTCCGGGCCGTACATGCGCTCCAGGCCGTCCCGCATGATGTGGGCGATCTCGTAGCCGAAGGCCGGGTCGTAGCTGCGGATGGCCGGGTTGGTGCCGGCCAGGATCGGCGAATGGCCGTCCGCGTGCTGGAGACCTTCACCCGTCAGGGTTGTGCGGCCGGCGGTGGCGCCGATGATGAAGCCACGCGTCATCTGGTCCGCGGCGGCCCAGAAGGAGTCGCCGGTGCGCTGGAAGCCGAACATCGAATAGAACACGTAGATCGGGATGAGCGGGACGCCGTGGGTCGCGTAGGACGTGCCGGCCGCGGTGAACGCGGCGACGGCGCCGGCCTCGTTGATGCCCGGGTGGATCAGCTGACCGGTCGCGGCTTCCTTGTAGGCCAGGACGAGCTCACGGTCCACGGACAGGTAGTTCTGGCCGTTCGGGTTGTAGATCTTCGCCGTCGGGAAGAACGCGTCCATACCGAAGGTGCGGGACTCATCCGGGACGATCAGGGCGACGTGCTTGCCGAAGTCCTTGTCGCGGAGGAGGTCCTTGAGGAGACGGACGAAGGCCATCGTGGTGGCCGCCTTCTGCTTGCCAGAACCCTTGTACGCGACCTCGTAGGCCTTGTCGGACGGCAGCACGAGTTCGTCGTGCTTGGCACGGCGCTCGGGAACCGAACCGCCGAGGGCCGCGCGGCGCTCCATCATGTACTTGATCTCCGGTGCGTCGGTGCCCGGGTGGTAGTACGGCGGGTTGTAGAGGTCCTTCTCGAGCTCTTCATCCGTGATCGGGATGCGCAGGTGATCGCGGAAGGCCTTGAGGTCCTCCATGGTCAGCTTCTTCATCTGGTGGGTCGCGTTGCGGCCCTCGAAGTGGGTGCCGAGGCCGTAGCCCTTGACCGTGTGCGCCAGGATGACCGTGGGCTTGCCCTTGAACTCCATGGCTGCCTTGTAGGCCGCGTAGACCTTGCGGTAGTCGTGGCCGCCGCGCTTGAGGTTCCAGATCTGATCGTCGGTGAGGTCGGCGACGAGTTCCTTGGTCTGCGGGGTGCGGCCGAAGAAGTGCTCACGCACGAAGGCGCCGTTCTCGGCCTTGTAGGTCTGGTAGTCGCCGTCGACCGTCGTGTTCATGATGTCGACGAGCGAACCGTCCTGGTCCTTGGCGAGCAGGTCGTCCCACTCGCGGCCCCAGACGACCTTGATGACGTTCCAGCCCGCGCCGCGGAAGAAGGCTTCGAGCTCCTGCATGATCTTGCCGTTGCCGCGGACGGGTCCGTCGAGGCGCTGGAGGTTGCAGTTGATCACGAAGGTCAGGTTGTCCAGGCCTTCGTTCGCCGCGAGCTGCAGCAGGCCGCGGCTCTCCGGCTCGTCCATCTCGCCATCGCCGAGGAAGGCCCAGACGTGCTGGTCGCTGGTGTCCTTGAGCCCGCGGTTGTGCAGGTAGCGGTTGGACTGCGCCTGGTAGATGGCGTTCATGGGGCCGATGCCCATGGACACGGTCGGGAATTCCCAGAACTCCGGCATGAGGCGCGGGTGCGGGTAGGAGGACAGGCCGTGCGGGGCCTTGGACTTCTCCTGGCGGAAGGCGTTGAGGTCTTCCTCGCTCAGACGGCCTTCCATGAACGCCCGGGCGTACATGCCGGGGGAGGCGTGGCCCTGGAAGAAGACCTGGTCGCCGCCGCCCGGGTGGTCCTTGCCACGGAAGAAGTGGTTGAAGCCGACTTCATAGAGGGTCGCGGCACCCGCGTAGGTGGAGATGTGACCGCCGACGCCGATCCGCGGGTCCTGCGCGCGGTGCACCATGATCGCGGCGTTCCACCGCATGTAGGCGCGGTAGCGGCGCTCGAGCTCTTCGTTGCCCGGGAAGGCCGGCTCCTGGTCCACCGGGATGGTGTTCACGTAGTCGGTGGTGGTGACCATGGGGACGCCCACGGACTGTGCGCCGGCACGCTGGAGCAGGGAACGCATGATGAAGCGTGCGCGCTCCGTGCCTTGCTCCTTGACCAACGCGTCGAATGATTCAACCCATTCGCTGGTCTCCTCGGGATCCACATCGGGGACACCGGCGGTCAGACCGCTCAGGATCGAAGGGGTGATTTCTTCAGCAGCCACGTCAAACCTCTCTTTGATGCAACTGCGGCGCCTCGCTGATCCAGGGGCTACCGCGCGCGGCAAATCGCTTCCGGGCGCCGGTCAGGTGATTCCGGCACTCTCAACTGGTCACTCGTCCTGCACGGCCGGGGTTCCGGACATGACTCACTCGTGTTCATGGATCACTCTAGCCCTCACATCGCGGCCTTCGCATTTGGGGACCCGTGCATTGCGCGCGGTCCGCGGGTCTTGAAGCGACGCCTGAGGACAATTCGGTGTCAACCGCTGCGAAAGAGCCGCTCATGCATCACAATGGGAAGTGACGCGGGCCGGAATGGAGTTACCGGCCTACTACGAGGAGGAACGAGTGAGCGAGGCCGACGCCGTCGCGGACGTCACCACTGCCAGCCGTCTGGGTTTCAAGGACGGCGACCTGATCCAGGAGTTCGGATACGACGAGGATGTCGACTTCGACTTCCGCGCGGACATCGAGGACATCACCGGTTCGGAGCTGCTGGACGAGGATGAACAGGAAGTAGTCGACGCCGTCATCCTGTGGTGGCGCAACGATGATGGCGACCTGGTGGACGCCCTCGTGGACGTCCTTCCCGCCCTGGAAGGCGACGGTGTGGTCTGGATCCTGACCCCCAAGTCGGGCCGGGAGGGTTACGTTCCTCCTGCCGAGATCCAGCAGGCCGCCCCCACCGCGGGTCTGCAC
Source organism: Arthrobacter sp. Y-9 (assembly GCF_029690065.1). Classification (NCBI taxonomy): domain Bacteria; kingdom Bacillati; phylum Actinomycetota; class Actinomycetes; order Micrococcales; family Micrococcaceae; genus Arthrobacter; species Arthrobacter sp. Y-9. Next base: position 2,203,460 of record NZ_CP121463.1, on the reverse strand, counting down.
AGCACATCGACTCTGTCCGCAGCGAAGGACTGGTCCGGGACCCGACTGGTGTTCCGGAAGAAGAAGTGATGTCGCAACAAGTGGCGAACCCCCTGGGGCTGGTTTCCCCGGCCGTGGGGGAGGAGGCGCCCGACTTCACCCTGGTGAACCAGTTCGGTGAAGAGGTGACCCTCAGCGCGCTGCGCGGCCGACCCGCCGTCGTCGTGTTCTTCCCGTTCGCGTTCTCCGGCATCTGCACGGGTGAGCTGTGTGAGATCCGGGACAACATCTCCCTGTTCGCCGGGCTCGACGCCCGCGTGCTGGCCGTGTCCGTGGACAGCAAGTTCGCGCTGCGCGCCTGGGCCGATCAGCAGGGCTATGACTTCGACCTCCTGGCGGACTTCTGGCCGCATGGCGCAGCCGCCCGGGCGTACGGGGTGTTCGACGAGGAGTCCGGCATGGCCGTGCGCGGCACGTTCATCCTGGACGCTGACGGGGTGGTCCGCTACGGCGTGGTCAACCCGCGCGGTCAGGCACGCGACTTCGAGGCGTACCGGCAGGCCCTGGCGGAACTCGCGGAATGACCGATATCACCACGGACGAGGCGCTCGAGGAGGCTCTGGGTCTTCTCCGCTCCCGTGCCGTGGTGGTGCTGACGGGTGCCGGGATCAGCACGGATTCCGGGATCCCCGCATATCGGGGCCCGAATTCGCGCCCGTCGAATCCGATCACGCTCCAGGAGTACATGGGCTCCGCCGCTGCCCGGCAGCGGTACTGGGCCCGGAATCATCTGGGGTGGCGACGGGTGAAGTGGGCTGAGCCGAACGACGGTCACCTCGCGCTGGCCGAGCTCGAACGCGCTGGAGCCATCCAGGCCGTCATCACGCAGAACGTGGACCGCCTTCACGAGGACGCCGGCAGCGAGAACGTGGTGGATCTGCATGGCCGCGTCGACCAGATCATCTGCACCGAGTGTGGCGACCTGTTGCGGCGCCGAACGCTCGAGGAGATGCTGACCGCGCTCAATCCCGGGTTCATCGAGCGAGCCGAGGAGCTGGGTGTCGTCGAGGCGCCCGATGCCGACGCCCAGATCGATGACGCCCTGGCCCGCGAGTTCGTGGTCGCTCCGTGTCCGCGCTGCGGGGGAGTGCTCAAGCCCGACTTCGTGTTCTTCGGGGAGAACGTGCCGAAGCCGCGTCTGGCGCGTGCCCTGAAGCTTGTGGAGGAGGCCGACGTGCTGCTCGTCGCCGGGACCTCGCTCACGGTCATGAGCGGGCTGCGTTTCGTCCGACAGGCCGACAAGTCCGGAACCCCGGTGGTGCTCGTCAACCAGGGCCCGACCAGGGGCGATGAGCTGGCCACCGTTCGGCTGCACAGCGGCACCTCGGAGACCTTGCGGGCGTTCGCCCGCGCGCTGCTACCCCCTCCGGTGCCCCGGGCACACTGACCCGCGCACGACGACGGCGGTCGGCCTCCTCCGGGGGCGGTGCAGCAGGGGTGCAGGCGGCGTCGCCGTTTGCCCGCTGAACTGGGGATCCGCTAAGGTTGATACCTGTTGACCGCAGCGCGGACAGCAGAGAAGGGCCTTTAGCTCAGCTGGTAGAGCGCCACGTTTACACCGTGGATGTCATCGGTTCGATCCCGGTAGGGCCCACCACCGAAAGCCCCGGTGTTGCAGGATTTTCATCCTGCGGCACCGGGGTTTTCCGTATGCGTCGGCTCATCCGACCCCTGCCGCCAAGCCACCGCACCGTTGTCCTCGGGAGCTCACCTCGATAGGCTCCAGAGACAACCGGTCGAAAATCGTGAGCAGTGGGGAGCACTCAGATGAACTTGTGGGGGACGGCCATCGTGACGGTGCTGGGCGCCGGAGTGGGCTACTACGTGAACGGGCCGACGTCGGCGGCGATCGGGGCGATCACTGCCGCGATCCTGGCGGAGTCGTCCCGCCGGAAGCGCCTCGAGCGGGAAGCGGCTCGCGAGCGCGGCTGAGAAACGCCCCGCACCACCTACTCCCGCAGCCGAGCCACCTCGCTCACCCATGCGCGGTGCGCGAAGTCGCCCGCCGCGAACGGGACCGGGATCCCCAACGACTCGTGGGTCTGTGACACGAACCGCAGTGCCGTCACCGGGACGCCGGACGCCGAGAGCGCCCGGGCATACGCCTCGCCGTCACCGCGCAGCGGATCCAGCTCCGCGGTGAAGATCACCGCGGGTGGGAGTCCCTCATGAGACTCTGCGAGAAGCGGTGACGCATACGGTTCCCGAGCGAGTGCCCGGTCCGGCCCGAGATACTGGGCCACGAGCGCCCGGCCCGCCTTCTCCAGGATGACGTGCGGCATGCTGGGGCCGATGCCGCTCATGTCCGCGTGGCCGATCGTGAGATCGAGGGCCGGGTTCTCCAGGATCTGAAGCCGCACCGGAATCCGGTTCCGCTCGCGATTCATGAGGGTCACCGCCGCGGCGAGATTGCCGCCCGACGAGGCGCCGCCGACCGCCATCCGGTCCCGCGATCCTCCCAGTTCCTCGGCGTGCTCACAGGCCCACTCCAGCGCCGCCCAGCACTGCTCCGGCTGAACCGGGAACTGGTGCTCGGGTGCGTGCGCGTAGTCCGGCGCGACGATGATGACCCCGGCGTCCTGCGCTCGCCGCCGCAGTCTCGCGTCCCAGGCCTTCCAGTCGATGCCGCCCAGCGTGAAGCCGCCGCCATAGAAATACACCAGCACCGGGAGTCCCGCTCCGGGAGACGCCGGCTCCCAGCCCGGCCAGTAGACCCGCACCCGCACGTCAGGCGCCTGACGCGCCGGTACCAGGTGATCCGCCGTCGCTGTTTCGAGCGGTGTTTCGGCGAATTCCACCTGGATCCGGTCGTCATTCTCCTGAGCCACGCGGCGACGCCCTGCGGCATCAGAGGGCTCAGGCTTCTTGAAAGGGGCCGCAGCCTTCTCGAAGGCGGTGACGGCCGGGTCGACGGCGGGACGCCGCCAGCGTCCTCGTCTCCACCTCATCCGAGGCCGCCTTTCCTGGTGACGCAGGTCATCAGCGCACACTCCTGATTCTGAGGACGGACAGTCCGGCGAACACCGCCATGACGAAGGCGGCCACGTAGAGGGCCACGAAGTTCTCCCCGGTCGGCGATCCGATCCTGGTGAGGAGGAAGCCCAGCACCGGGACGAAGATGTTCGGCAACAGATACGCCAGCGCGACGATCCCGAGATCCTTGCCGGCTTCCTCCACCGAGGGGAGGCATTCGGTCATCAGGGCCACATCGGCCGAGATGTAGGCGCCCTGTCCCGCGCCGATCAGGGCGATCCCGACCAGGAAGATCGGCAGACCCGGCGTCGCGACCGCCACGATGAGGCCGACGGCACTGAGCATCGCACCGAACAGCACACTGGGCTTGCGCCGCCTGGTCCGGTCCGAGATGACGCCGAAGAGGAAGGCGAACAGCAGATTGCAGACGGTGAAGACCAGGGTGGCCTGCGTCTGCACTCCGGCGATCACCGAAGGATCGTCGAGGTCGAACCGTCCGGAGATCGTCAGGTAGAGGTAACTCGTCACCGTGACGATCGACGCGGTCATGAGGAAACGGCAGATCCAGGCCCAGGCGAAATCCGGGTGGCGCCGAGGACTGAGCCAGAAGGTGCTGATGAACGCTTCCAGATTGAACGGCGGGGGAGCGTCCGTCCGGTGGAGATCCCGCAGGGTGACGAACAGCGTCAGGGACAGCACCACCGCCACGGCTCCCGGGATGAGGAACATGGCGGCCTGCCCCAGGGAGGCGAGCTGCCCGGTCATCATTGTGCCGACCAGGATGCCGACCGTGCCCGCCGCCCCGGTGACCGCCGACATGATGGCGCGGATCCGGCGCCGGATCTGATCCGCGAAGAGGCTGTGTTGCGCCATGGCGACGGCGCCCCAGCCCACGTAGTTCAGCACGATGCCGATCCAGAGCCAGGCGGGGGTGGGCGCCCAGGCGAGGGCGAGGTAGCCGGCGAGGGCGATCAGTGATCCGGAGAGGATCCACGGCCTCCGCAGCCCCAGGCGGGACCGCGAGCGGTCGCTCAGCCGGCCGAAGACCGGGGTCACCACGAGCGTGGCGAAACCGCCCACCGTCAGCAGGACACTGAGGTTCGCTGAGGCGCTCGCCGCGTCCCACTGCTTGAGCAGCTGCGGCACGGCGACGCCGGCCACTCCCTGCGCGACGCCGGTCGCGCCCCACGCGAGGGCGAAGCTCACCCAGAACCACGGAGTCTGCCGCTCCCCGGGCACCGTTTCGGCGTCGGCCAGGTGCACGACGGGTTCCGTAACGGCCGCCGACGGGTCGAGCGCGGCGGGGATTCTCTTCTGGACCGACATGTAACTCCTCATCGAGTTGGTGCACGGATGTCGTACCCGAGGTTGGTGGACACGAGTGTATGCGCGTACATTCGTGGAAACAAGGGCTGGAGTGGCGCTTCTTCCGATACCGTTGGGGGCGGCGGCCCCGGCCCATTCCGGGGCGGCCGACGCCGGACCGGCGTCGAAGGACAGGGAGTGAGGGATGACCGTGACGAAGGCGCGTCCATCGGTGTACGACGTCGCAGCGGCGGCCGGCGTGTCCACGGCGTCGATCTCGAGGTACTTCCGCACTCCGGAAAAGCTCAGCGAGACGCTCCGGGACCGCATCCAGAGCGCCGTCCAGGAACTCGGCTATCTGCCCAGCGGTCTGGCCCGCGGCCTCGCCGAACGGAGCACCGGCACTCTCGGCTTCTACTCGTTCAGTGGGCACGAACCCGACGAATGGGACCGCAGCCCGGTGCCGAGCGCCGAGGGCGAGGTGCCCCGCGTCGAGTACCGCGGACGCTGGCCCCGGCTGTTCCCGCTGTATGCCGACGAGGTGCTGCGGGGTATCGAATTGGAGTGCACGCTCCGCCGACTCCCACTCCTGGTCGGCTGGCAGGACTCCGACGGCCGCGGTGTGGCGCTCGATGACATCGCACGCCGCAGCGACGGTCTCGTGGTGCTGCCCGCCACGATCGAGGAGGCGCAACTGCGACTCCTGGCGCAGCGGCTCCCGATGGTGCTCGTCTCACAGCTCGTGCCAGAGGGCATGACCGCGTCCTCGGTCAGGGTCGACGACTTCAGCGGCATGCGGGCGCTCACGGCACACCTGGCGGACGAACACGGAGCCCGTCGTTTCGCGTTCGCGGGTTCGGCCACGGGTGCCGAGCATGCGGCTCGTCACGCCGGTTTCACCGCGGCGCTGCAGGACCGCGGGCTGAAGGTGCCGGTCGAGCCGCTCGTGGATGCCGGGTCCCGCTCCGCCACGTACGCCGCCGTGACTACATTGCTGACCGCAGAGCGGTCGTTCGCGGACCGGCTCCCCGATGCGATCGTCTGCTCGAGTGATCAGACGGCCCTGGGGGTGCAGGCCGCGCTCGGGGACCACGGGATCGCGGTCCCCGGGGACGTCGCGATCACGGGCTTCGACGGGCTCGACGCGGCGCGGCTGGCGGATCCGCCGCTGACCACGGTCCGCCAGCCGATGGACGAGCTGGGGCGCGTCGCCGTCGAGCTTCTCACCGAGGCTCTCGACGCGCCGGGGACCAGCCGCCACGTCGTCCTGCCCGTGGCGATGCTCCTGGGCCGCAGCTGCGGCTGCCCCTGAGGGGTCGGTCGGACCTACACCTGATAGCCCGCGAGGCCACGTCCCACGAGCGTCGGTTCCCGCCAGGTGAAGGAGAAGTGCCCGGTCTCGGGGGAGAGTCTGAGCAGCCCCACATGCGGGCCCTCGATCATCCGGAGCTCGGCCTCGAACGCGTCGGTCCCGTCCCAGCCGCCCCGCGTGGCGAAGCGGACCGGGGGATCGCTCAGCAGTTCGCCCCGGGTCCAGTCATCGCCGCCGACGCGGAGACCATACGCCACGCCGTCGAGCGTCAGAGTCAGGGTGTCGCCGTCGAGCCGCACTGATTCGAGCTCCGGCAGGTCCGTGCCGCCCAGCCCGCCGAAGCGCACCTCGGGAAGCCCCGGCTCGCCGGGAGCGCGAGTGAAGACGGTTCCGGCAACGCTGTGCGACGACGGCGGCGCGAGCGGTGCGCCCGCAGTCCTGATCGCCTGGGCGGCCAGGGCGGCCCACTCCGGCGCCCGCTCGGCGGCCTCCGCCCAGCCGTCGGGCGCAGCCTCTCCCCGCAGGGCCAGCACGAGTCCCGCCAGCATCCCGAGGTTGGCTTTCGCCTGGGCCTCGGCGCGGCGTTCGGCGCCGGCAGTGGGCGCGGGGATGGCCGTCTCCTGAAGACGCCGGGAGAGAGCAGCGCTGTCCAAGGAGCCGGCATCGGTCCCCAGGGTGTCGCCCCGACTCGACAACACGGGGAGCAGGTGCTCCCAGACGGCGTCGAGGAGGGGCTGACCGAGCACGGTCGAGGCGGTCAGGGCGATCACCGAATTCACCCCGGGCAGGACGAGGCACAGCTGGCTGTAGGCGCCGCCCGCGTGGTATCCGTGATCGCCGATCCAGAACTGATACCCGTAGCCGAGCGAACTGTCCCGGTCCACCGGCTGGCCCGGCGGGAACCGGTGGTCCGCGTCATTGCTGATCCGCACCGAAGTGGCCTGATCGATCCACTCCGCCGGCACGAGCCTGCGGCCCTGCCAGACTCCGCGCTGCAGGAGCAGCTGCCCGAACGCGGCGATCGATGCGGTGCGGAGGTGGAGGCCCGTGAAGCCGGGGTTGGAGTCGCCGCCGGCCCACTTCGCCTCCGTCGCCCCGAGGGGTTCGAGCAGGCGAGGGCGGAGGTACTCGAAGAGGGAGGTTCCGGCGGCTCGTTCGATGATCTTGGCGACCGCGAAGGTGGCGAGCTGATCGTAGGTGAAGATCTCTCCAGGGCCCCGCTCCGGGTGGTACGCGGCCAGCAGCTGGAGAAGGCCGTCGTCGGTGACCGGAAGCTCGACACTCGGGTCGAGGACGGGATCGAGGAGGTGTCCCACCGACATGCGCAGGGCGTCGGCGATCGTCGCGTCGCCGTAACCCGCCGCCTCCGGGAGGAGATCGGCCAGCCGGTCGTCCCTGCGGAGCAGGCCCTCGGACTCGGCGATGCCGGCTGCCACCGAGGTGAAGCTCTTGCTCAGCGAGTACAGCAGGTGAGGTGTGGATGCGTCGTACGGATGCCACCAGGACTCGGCGACGACGGCGCCGTCGACCGCGATCATCAGGCTGTGAAGCTCGATGCCCGCGGCCTCGACCGCGTCGAGGAAGGCGCCGATTCCGCGCGGGTCCACGCCGAGCTGTTCGGGAGTCTGACGAGGCAACACTTCCTGGGTCACGATGACCGCCTTCCACCTGGAGACTGTATGCGCATACATGGCGCTTGACGTCAGCCTATGCAAGCGGGAGCCCACGGTCCACCCCTGGCGCACGAGCTCGGACCCGGACGAATTCAGGGCGCGGAGTCGCGTCACGATCCGGGGTCTCGCGCCACTCATCAAAGTGACGCGGTGGCGCCGAGGTCTGCCATCGGCGGCCCGCCCAGAGGATTGAGGATGTCAACGTGAGTGAGAGCTACCTGGCTTTCGGTGGGAAGTGCGCCTTCGCCCTGTCCCTCGGCGCCGGATCGACCGCCCCGGAGGGTAAACCGGAGTTCACCCTGGAGCGCGACGGGAAGACGTACGTCTTCTCGGGTGCTGTGCCGATGGCGTTGTTCCGGTGGATTCCGGGCAGCGCCGTGCGGGCTCGCAAAAGCTGGATGAAGGCACGGCGGGGCGCGCGGGGTCGACGCCGGGCCAGCAGCTCCGTCTAGCGTCTCGGGGTCGGCGGGGGTCGGCGGGGTTTCAGCGCGGCTCTCAGGGGGCCGGTTTCAGCGCCGCCAGCAGTGCGGCGCCGTCCGGGGTGCCCAAGCCCGTGCAGGCATCCCAGCCGGGCCCCGCGTGGTAGCTTCCGTTGTTGCCGACCGTCACGTCCCGGAATCCTGAGGACACGGCGTAGAGCGCGGGCTGGATGAGCCCGAAGCGCCGGTTCCCGGCCTGCGCGAAGCGGGCGATGAGCGCCGCCCAGAGCGGTGCCACGGCACTCGTGCCGCCGATCACCAGGTCCTTGCCGTCCACGCGGATCCGGTAGCCGGTCTGTGGATCCGCGACCGCGCTGACGTCGGGGACCCCACGCCCGGAATGCCCGGAGGCCGAGGGCGACTGCCAGGCCGGTCGGGGGAAGGCTTTGCTGTACCCGCCGCCGGTCGCCGAGTCGGGGCCTTCGTTCCATACGGTCTCCGAGCTGATCGTCCCGGTCTCCGGGTCCGCGTCGAGCCGGGTCCCGCCGCAGGCCAGGGCATGCGGGCTCGAGGCCGGGAAGTCCACATGGGCCTTTCCATCGGCCGCACCGTCGCTGCTGCCGCGGTCCCCGGCGGCCACGGTCGTGGTGATGCCGAGCGCTGCGGCGTCGGCGAGGGCCTGATCGAAGGCGTCGCGGGCCTGGGCCGTCCATTGGTCCTCACTCTGGCCCCAGCTGATGCTGATCGCACACGGCGCGGCCTTCGTCGCGGCGACCACGGCGTCCAGGAATCCCGCGTCCGTGTTGGGGGCGAAGTACACCTGGATCGCCGCTTTCGGCGCCAGAGCCCCGACCACCTCGATGTCCAGCAGGACCTCGCCGTCCGCACCCTGCGGATCGTTCCCGCCCTGGTTCGCGCCGCCGTCGACGCCGATGGACGTGATCTGGGGAGTGGCGAAACCCAGCCCCGCGAAGTAGGCGTCGAGATCGGCCTGAGCGTAGCCTCCGCCGAGCTCGATGATGGCCACCGTCTGGCCCGAGCCGTCGGTGCCGTCGGGGAAGCCGTACACCCGGCCCAGGTCCACCGGGCTGTAGCCGGTGCCCGCCGTCGCGCGAGGGAGGACGCGGAAATGGGCGCGCGCCTGCGGACGGTCGTCGAGGCCGAGCACGGCGACCACGATGCCGTTCAGCTCGGCGGGGATCCTCAGTTCGCCCTGCCGGTGACGGTAGTGCACCGTGGCTCCGTCCGGCGCGGTGCTCGTGGCATCCTCCAAGGTGGTGCCGAAGATGCTGCTCAACTGTTCCACCGTGCCGGACAGCCGGAGACGCCGCGACGCGGGGTCCGACTCGACCACATCCGCGCCCAGCCGGGTGAAGACCTCGGTGGCGAGCCGCACGTCGTCGTCGGAGGCCCCGTACTCGGAAGCCAGCTCGGCAGCCGTCAGATGGCCGACCGCCGCCTGAGCCGGCAGCGCCGTCCTGCGCCGCAGGACCACCGTGATCTCCAGTCGGCCGGCGCCGTCCGCCGGGCCGTGCAGCTCCACGCCGGGCACGACCGCCCGGGCGGAACTCTTGAGGGGAATGCCGTCTTCCCGTGCGTTGTAGGGTTCGTTCACTCCGGCCATCGAGTCCTCCAGACATCGTCGGTTCACCACGGATCCCCGATGCCAGTATCACCGTGCCGACTGACAGGGTAAAGGCCCTTCGCTCCCTCGGGCGGGCCGTGAAACCCGGGTGCTCAGTCCTCTTCGTCCAGGCGCGCCGTGAGGATCTGGTGCGCGCCGGCCTGCAGGATCCCGAGCGATTCCTGGATCAGCGGGGAGCCCAGGCTGCCTCGTCGCGCGACGGCGATGATCCGGCGCGAGGGCCGCCCCTTGCCGCTGATCCGCAGCCGCACGACGTTCTCGGCGCCGCGCAATGGCGCCAGTCGCGGCAGCAGGCCGACGCCGAGGCCGGCGCCGACGAATGCGATCATGGTCTCCCACTCGGAAGCCTCGTGAGCGATCCGGGGTGTCACGCCGACCGCCGTGAACGCCGCCGTGAAGAGTGAGTGATAGGTGGAACCGACGGCCTCCGTGATCCACGGTTCCGAGGCCAGCTCCTCCAGCGTCACGACGTCCCGCGACGCCAGAGGATGATCGGCGGGGACGATCACATCCAGCGGGTCATCCAGCAGAACCGTCTTCTCGAAGCGCTGATCCTCCTCCTGCGCGTCCGACTGCATCGCGATGATGACCGCCAGATCGATCCGCTCCGCGACCAGGAGGTCGAAGCACCGGGCCGGGTCGGCTTCGAGGACCTGGACGTCGACGAGGGGCCGGGTGGACCGCAGGGTCGCGGCGAGCGGGGCGAGCAGGTGGGCCGCCGCCGTCGAGAAGCCCCCGAGGCCGAAGTGGGACTGGACCTGGTCCCCGGCCTCCATGGCGGCCGCCCGCAGGCGTTCCCATTCGGCGATCAGCGCGTCCGAACCGGCGACGAGGATGCGTCCCGTGGTGGTCAGCCGCAGGCCGCGTCCGTCCTTGGTGAGCAGCTGCATGCCGAGCACCCGCTGCAGTTCGCGGAGCTGCGCGGACACCGCTGAGGGGGAGTAGCCCGTGAGCTCCGCGGTGGCGCCGATGGTGCCGCATTGGCCGAAGACGCGGAGTGTGATGAGCCTGACATCGATCATGCGCTAATTCTGCATGGATATTCGCAAAATCTCGCGCTTTTTCTGCGGAGAATGTGACCCTAATCTCATCATGACAAGCCTGTCGCGCACCCCGCCCCTCGTGTCTCCCCGGGAGGAAACCCATGACCGCTCCAGCGAACGCTCCCCTCAGCTCGCGCGGACGACTCGCCGCCACTCTGCCCGTGGAGCAGCTGGCCGAGATCTCCGCCTTGTTCGAGTTCCGGCGCACCGGATATTCGCTCGACGCCCCGTTCTACACGGACCCCACGATCTTCAAGCTGGACATGGAAGCCATCTTCGGGCAGCACTGGATCTTCGCCGCGAGCACGGCGGAACTGCCGGAGCCGGGGGACTATGTGACGGTTGATTACGGGCCCTACTCCCTGATCGTCCTGCGCAACGACGACGGCGGCGTGAACGTCCTGCACAACGTGTGCCGCCATCGCGGCGCCCGCGTGCTCACCGAGGCCGCGGGGCAGACCGGCAACCTGGTCTGCGGGTACCACTCGTGGACGTACTCGCCCGAGGGCAACCTGATCCACGCCTCCGCCCCCGGCGAAGCCAAGTTCGACAAGAACTGCTTCGCGCTCAAGAAGGCCCACGGCCTCGAGGTCGCCGGGCTCATCTTCGTGTGTCTCGCGGCCGAACCGCCCACCGACTTCTACGAGACCGCCAAGATCTTCGAGCCGTACCTGGCGCCCCACGAGCTGGCCAAGACGAAGATCGCGTACCAGCAGAACATCATCGAAGAGGGCAACTGGAAGCTCGTCATGGAGAACAACCGTGAGTGCTACCACTGCGACGGGCACCCCGAGCTCGCCTGCTCCCTGTTCCCCACCTGGGGTCTGACGGAGGGACTCATCCCCACGCACCTTGAGGAGGTGTGGGAGCGCAACAAGGTGGCCCAGGCGGATCTTGAGGCGCGCTGCGACCGGTACGGCCTGCCACATCAGGTGGTGGAGGAGCTCGACACCCGCATCGCCGGCATCCGCATCTCCCGTGAGGCCCTCGACGGTGACGGCGAGTCGTTCTCCGCCGACGGCCGCCGGCTGTCCAAGAAGCTCCTCGGCGATCTCCGGGACTTCCGCCTGGGCCGCTGCTCGATGCACCTCCAGCCGAACTGCTGGTTCCACTTCATGAGCGACCACGTCATCACTTTCGGGGTGTTCCCGATCAACGAGCACCAGACGCTCGTCCGCACCACCTGGCTGGTGGCCGACGACGCCGTGGAAGGCGTCGATTACGACCTGGACAAGCTCACCTACACCTGGAAGCAGACCAACATCCAGGACAAGGCGTTCGTGGAACTCTGCCAGCAGGGCGCCGCGAGCCCCGCCTACGAACCCGGCCCATACATGAAGAGCGAGTACCAGGTGGAGGCGTTCATCAACTGGTACGTGCACCGCGTGCAGGAGCACCTGGCATGACCGAAGTCCTCACTCAGCAGGCGGTCCGGGAACCCCAGCGCATCCGCGGGCTGGAGATGCCCTGGAACCGGGTGATGGGCAGCGCCGAGACTCCCGCCCGGGCCGCCCGGGCACTGGGTCCGTGGCACCCGCAGGAGTTCATGGCCGAGTGCGTCGAGACCATCCCCGAAGCGGGCGGTCTGATGACCTTCGTGTTCCGCCGTGGGGACGGGGCCCCGCTCGCGTTCCGTGCGGGCCAGTACGTCAACATCGCCTTCCCGGTGAACGGCGACGACGAGGACCCGGTGGACCGCAGCTACTCGCTGTCCAGTTCGCCCACCCAGCCGTGGACGTTCAGCTTCTCCGTGAAGAGGGATGCCGCCGGCGCGGTCTCGCCGTGGATCCACGAGAACGTGAAGCCGGGCACCGTGCTGGACATGCTCGGTCCGGTCGGCGCGTTCCATCTGCCGGATGCGGACCGTCGCGCCCGCTATCTCCTGCTGGCCGCGGGGGCAGGCATCACTCCCATCATGTCCATGGTCCGGACCATCCATTCGCTGCCCGGCCAGGCCGACGTCGTCGTGCTCTATCACGGCGCGGAAGCCGACGGCTTCGCCTTCCAGCGGGAACTGGACCACATCGCTTCCGTCGACGCGCGGATCCGGGTGCACTACTCACTCGGCGACCGGGGCGTCCCGGAGGGATGGCAGGGCCTGCGCGGGCGGCTCAGCGCGGCGATGATCGATGAGGTCGCCCCGGACGCCAACGGCCGGCAGGTCTACGCCTGCGGACCCGAGGGCTATCTGAACACCGCCACGGAGCTCCTGAAGAAGGTCGGGGTGGATGACACCTCGATCTACATGGAGTTCTTCACCGGGAACCGGCAGACGCTGCTGGAGTACCAGCAGGAGATCGCGCTGGCCTCAGACATCGCGGAGGAGATCGCGGAGGAGATCGCGGAATCCCCTGAAGAGTACTTCGAGAGCCAGCCCGCCGCCTTCGGGCTCTACGAACCCGGGTACGACGAGGACGGCACGCTCGACGCCACGGGCCTGCCGCTGGAAGCGGCGGGCACGGAAGCGGCAGGCCCCGTGGCTGCGGCCGACCCGGGCACCCCGGACCCGTCCGGCTTCACCACGGTGGGCACAGGAAGCCTCACCCTGTCCTTTCTCCGCACCGGGGTCAACGTCCGGATCGACCCCAGCGAGCACATCCTCGAGGTGGCTCAGCGAGCGGGCGTGCGGATCGGCGCCAACTGCAAGGAAGGCATGTGCGGCTCCTGCAAGGTCGTCAAGCTCTCCGGCGACGTCGACATGAACCATCAGGGCGGCATCCGGGCGCGGGAGATCGCCGCCGGGAAGTTCCTGCCCTGCTGCTCCACGGCGAAGACCGACCTGGTCATCGACGCCTGACCTCTGTGTCACCCCTGTCACCCCTCAGCACGTCTCAAGATCCAGGAGTAGATCGTGACCGTTGTTCTTGAAAGCCGCACCGCCGGCGAGGCGACCGCCGAAAACCTCACCAACCCCGCCAAGACCAGCACGGCCCAGTACGTCCTCACCCTCGCCTGTCCGGAGCGTCCCGGGATCGTCCGGGCCATCACCGCCTTCCTGGCGGACCGAGGGTTCGACATCATCGAGCACCAGCAGTTCGACGACCAGGTCAGCGGCAAGCTGTTCCTGCGCACGGCCTTCACCCCCGGCGACGACGACGTCACCGTCGAAGGCCTCAGCGCGGAATTCGCCGCCGTGGCGGAGGAGTTCGGCATGGACTTCACGATCCATGACGGCAGGCCGCAGCGCCTCCTCGTGATGGTGTCCAAGTTCGGCCACTGCCTCAACGACCTCATCTTCCGGTGGCGGGCCGGCAGCCTGGGCGCGGAGATCGCCGTCGTGGTGTCCAATCATGAGGACCTGCGGGCCATGGCGGAGGCCGCGGGTCTGCCGTTCATCCACGTGCCGATCACCGCCGACACCAAGCCCCAGGCAGAAGCGCGGCTGCTCGAACTCGTGGAGCAGTATCAGGCCGATCTGGTGGTGCTGGCCCGCTACATGCAGGTCCTCTCCGACGGCCTCACCCAGACCCTGCGGGGCCGGGCGATCAACATCCACCACTCGTTCCTCCCGGGCTTCAAGGGCGCCAAGCCGTACCACCAGGCCTACGACCGCGGGGTGAAGCTCATCGGGGCCACCGCGCACTACGTCACGGCGGACCTGGACGAAGGCCCGATCATCGAGCAGGAGGTGTTCCGGGTGGACCACAGCCTGGACGCGAACGCCCTCGCCACGGTCGGCCGCGACGCCGAATCCCAGGCCCTGTCCCGGGCCGTGCAGTGGCACTGCCAGCACCGGGTCCTGCTGAACAACACCCGAACCGTCGTTTTCCGCTGACGCGAACCAGGAGAAACACAAGAAGATGAGCACATCACCACGAGTCGTCATCATCGGCGCCGGCATCGTCGGCACCAACCTCGCGGACGAACTCTCCAGTCGCGGCTGGACGAACGTCACGGTCGTCGAGCAGGGACCCCTGGAGCTGGCGGGCGGATCGACGTCCCATGCGCCGGGCCTGGTGTTCCAGAACAACGGTTCCCGGACCATGACCCAGTTCGCCACGTACACCGTGGAGAAGCTCCTGGCCCTGAGCAAGGACGGCCAGTCCTGCTTCAACCAGGTGGGTGGCCTCGAGCTGGCCACGACGCCGGAACGGCTGAAGGACCTCCACCGCAAGATGGGGCTCATGACCTCGTGGGGCGTCGAGAGCCGCATCATCGACGCCGACGAATGCGAGAAGCACTACCCTCTGCTGACCACGGGCGCCCTGAGCGACGGCCGCGAGATCCTCGGCGGCCTGCTCATCCCGAGTGACGGACTGGCGCTCGCCGCCCGTGCCGTGCAGCTGCTCATCGAACGCGCGAGCGAGCGCGGCGTCGAGTTCCGCGGCTCCACCACCGTCACCGGCATCGCCCGCGACGGCGGCAAGGTCACCGGCGTCGAGACGGACGCCGGGCTGATCCCCGCCGACATCGTGGTCTCCTGCGCCGGATTCTGGGGCCGCGAGCTGGGCAAGATGGTCGGGCTCGAAGTGCCGCTGCTGCCGCTCGGCCACCAGTACGCCGTCACCACGCCCCTGCCGGAACTCGAAGGGGTCAACGAGCTGCCCAAGGGCGCGAGCAAGCCGATCCTGCGCTACCAGGACAAGGACCTCTACTACCGCGAGTGGGGCGACCGCATCGGCATCGGCAGCTACGCCCACCGCCCGATGCCCGTGGACATGACCCGGCTGCCGCAGGTCTCCGCCGAAGAGATGTCCGATCACAAGATGCCGTCCCGCCTGGACTTCACGCTGGACGACTTCCTCCCGGCCTGGGAGGACAGCCAGGACCTGCTCCCGGCCCTGCGGAACGCGGAGATCGAGGACGGCTTCAACGGGATCTTCTCCTTCACCCCCGACGGCGGCCCGCTCATCGGCGAGCACCCGGACCTGAGCGGCTTCTTCGTCGCCGAGGCGGTCTGGGTGACCCACTCCGCCGGCGTCGCGAAGGCCGTGGCCGAACTCCTCATCGAGGGCCGTTCCCGCACGGATCTGCACGGCACGGAGCTCACCCGCTTCGAAAAGGTGCAGACGTCCGACGATTACGTCTCGGAGACCTCGCAGCAGAACTTCGTGGAGATCTACGACATCCTGCACCCGCTGCAGCCCAAGGAATCCCCGCGGGACCTGCGCGTGAGCCCGTTCCACGTCCGGCAGAAGGAACTGGGCGCCTTCTTCCTGGAGGCCTCCGCCTGGGAACGCCCGCACTGGTTCGAGGCGAACCGCGGGCTCCTCGAAGAGCTCCCGGACGAGTGGCAGGCGCCGGAGCGCGAGTCCTGGTCCGGTATGTTCCATTCGCCCATCTCCGCCGCCGAGGCGTGGAAGACGCGCACCGCCGTCGCGCTGTATGACATGACGCCGCTCAAGCGCCTCGAGGTGGTCGGCCCGGGCGCCGAGGCACTGCTGCACCGCCTGAGCACCGGCAACATCACCAAGAAGCCGGGCGCGGTCACGTACTGTCTGCTCCTGGAACACGACGGCGGCATCCGCAGCGACGTGACCGTGGCCCGCCTCGACGAGGAGCGCTTCCAGCTCGGCGTCAACAGCAACGTCGACTTCGACTACCTGCGGGCCGAGGCGCGCCGGCAGTCGGCTGAGGATCCGTCGCAGTGGGCCCACGTCACCGACATCACCGGCAGCACCTGCTGCATCGGCCTCTGGGGTCCTCTGGCCCGTGAGGTGATCGGCAAGGTGAGCGGCGACGATCTCAGCAACGACGGCCTGAAGTACTTCCGCGCCAAGGAGATCTCCGTGGGCGGCATCCCGGTCACCGCGATGCGCCTGTCCTACGTCGGTGAACTCGGCTGGGAGCTCTACACGAGCGCCGAATACGGGCTGAAGCTCTGGGACCTGCTGTTCGAGGCCGGTCAGGAGTTCGGCATCATCGCCGCCGGACGCGGCGCCTTCAACAGCCTGCGCCTGGAGAAGGGCTACCGTCTCTGGGGCACGGACATGAACACCGAGCACCACCCGTACCAGGCGGGTCTCGGCTTCTCCGTGGCCAAGGACAAGGTGGGCTTCACCGGCGCCGAGGCGCTCGCCGAGCGCAAGGAGCAGCCGGCGGAGAAGACGCTGCGCTGCCTCACGATCGACGACGGCCGCTCCGTGGTGCTGGGCAAGGAGCCCGTGTACGTCGACGGCGAGGCCTCCGGGTACGTCACGAGCGCCGCGTACGGCTTCTCGATCCACCGCCCGATCGCCTACGCCTGGCTGCCCACCGCCGTCGGCATCGGCGACCGGGTGGAGATCGAGTACTTCGGTGAGCGGATCCCCGCCACGGTGACCGCCGAGCCGCTCTACGATCCCTCCATGGAGCGCATCCGCGGCTGATCCGCCGTCAGCCCTGACAGCTCCGCCCTGGTCACGGACCTCCGTGACCGGGGCGGAGCTGTGTCGTGTGAGGGCGGTGCTCCCGGTGACGATGAAGGCGCCGCCGGGCGAGAGGGAGGAGGCTTGCGGGAGCAGGAGAGGCGAAGGTGACGGCGGTCCTCCGGAGATCCCCTGGCTGATGATCTTTCCCCGGGACGGCGGTTCAGGCCGTGCCCGGCCAGGTGCCGTGTGACGGCGCGCCGGCTGATCGCAACGCCGTCTGGATGCAGTTCGAAGGCGATGCGGGACGCCGAGCACTTGTGCTCGCGCCGTAGTTCCTCAAGTCGCGCTAGCGTCTCGCCAGGTGTCGCGCATGGCTGCCGGGTTGGAGCAGACGAGGGGCCAAGCCCGACAAACCTCGATGAGTCGGCGACGACGTTCGACCGTCAAGGGCGAGTTTGCGTGCGTCACTTGCCTCCTTCGCTGTCGACGGGGGCGATCAGCCGAAGAAAGGGAACGGCGAGCAGCAGTGCCGCAGCGGTCGCGATGACGGCCACCCAAACGGGCCCGAGCGCGCCGGGCATCACGCTGAGCGTGGCAGCGGCAAGGACGGGACCGGCTGCTGCGCCGACGTTGAGTGCCGCTGTCGCGTACGACCCCGCCATGGTGGGGGCACCCGCTGACGCATAGAGCACTCGCGTGATCAGTGTGCTCCCGACGGCGAACCCCAGGACACCCTGAGCGAAAACGAGTCCCAGCAGGGCAACCGGGATCGTTGCGAAGAGCGCCAATGCGACCCACCCGAGCACAAGAACACTGCCACCACTCACGATGACGATTCGGGGTCGGGCATCTGAGAGTCGCCCAGCAATGGTGACGCCGATGAAGGAACCGACGCCGAAGAGCACAAGCGCCACCGACACCCACCACTGGCTCAGGCCGGCGGTGTCCATGACGATCGGCGCTAGGAAGGTCAGGGTGGCAAAGGTCCCGGAATTCACCAGGGCAGCGAGCAGCATCGTCAGACCAAGGCGCAGTGACGCAAGCTGCGCCAGCTCCATCCGCAGCGAGGTCGAGGAGGAAGCCTCCCTTGACGTGTCGTCAGCTTGAGTGGTGAAGCCCGCGGCAATGCCGATTGCCGCGGGGACGCAGAGGAGAGCGATCGCCCAGAACGTCGACTGCCAGCCGAGTGCCGTGCCGACTAGAGCACCGGCGGGGACGCCGGCGACGGTTGCGACGGTGGTTCCCGCCAGCAGAGTCGCCACAGCCCGACCTTTGGCGTCGGGTGCTACGAGTTGCGTCGCCGCACTCAGCGCGACCGCCAAGAAACCTGCATTGACGATCGCGGCGATCACCCGCGTGATGAACAGAACAGTGAAGTCCGGCGTGAGTGCGCCGACGACATGGGACAGCGCGAATACGATCACGAAGCCCAAGAGCGACGCTTTCACGGGGAGGCGACGAGTGAGTGCGGCCATCGCAGGTGCGCCGATCACCATCCCCGCGGCGAACGCCGATGTCAGGAGACCAGCGGTCCCTACGGAAACGTCGAAGTATGTGGAAATGCCGGGCACAAGGCCGGCGAGCATGAATTCGGAAGTACCCATGGCGAAGACCACCAGGGCAAGAACATAGAGAGCGAAAGGCATCGAGATTGCTCCGAAGCGAGAGTACGAACAAGAGAACGTCTCGTCACCACGGTCAGCGCCCAAAGGACACTCCAATGTCGTGCTGCATGCAGCTATGGCCTGCAGCAGAGAGCTGAAGGCTCAGTGGGGGTGAGGGGCTGACGGCGTGACCGAAAGCCCCTGAGTGTCCGATTCAGGGCTCGACATACCGCTCACCCTACCCGTCTGCGTCGCGACCCCCAAGAAACGTCGACAACCTCTTGGCCGGCGACAACTAGTTCCCCTGCGGCTCGTAAGGACAGCGGGCGGTTCCGGCGCCGCTGAGAGCGGGCGTCCTCCGATGGTGGCGGTGGTGCACGGGGCACGGCTGGAGCGACAGGTCGCCCGTTTCCGCGGAGCTGGTCTCGTCGGCCGGATCCGCCTGAGCTTCTGGAGGCTCTGCCGCCGCGGCGGCGTGCTCGGCGAGGACGCCCGTCTGATGCCGGAGCTTCAGGCGGTACAGCAGGGTGCCGATGACGATCACCCCGACCACGAACATCACCCCGCCCCACTGGAAGTACCACTCGAAGGGCGGGACGGAGTTGTAGATCTCCTGGCGCGGCCACACGAGGTTGAGCGTCATGGCCCCGCCCCACAGCACCGCCAGGATGTTCACGGGGAGGCCCCATTTCCCGAGGCTGAAACCGACCTCGGCGCCGTCGTCCTTCAGCGGCCACTTCTTCAGGAACCGACGGCGGAGCATCGGCGCGGTGACCAGCAGATACGACAGGTAGATCAGCACGATGCTGATGCTGGACAGGATGGTGAAGATGGCCGGCTGGGTGATGTTCACCAGGAGCGGGATGATCGCCAGCACTCCGATGACGATGGCGGCCACCGTGGGCGTCTTGCGGACCGGGTCCACCTTGCTGAGCTGGCGGCTGAACGGGAGGTTGTTGTCGCGGGCCATGGCGAACATCATGCGGATGGCCGCGGCGTGCACTGCGAGTGTGCACACGACGACGGCGACGACGATGCAGACCAGGAACGCCTTCCCGAAGGGGCCGCCCAGCACGGACAGCACGATGTGCTGCAGTCCGCCGTCGGGGGAGCCCAGCTTCGGGTCGTTCAGATCCGGCGCCGCGAGGATGCCACCGAACAGCAGCAGGCCGCCGAGCAGGAAGGACGCCGTGACGGCGCGGAGGATCGCCTTGGGCGCGGTCTTCTTGGGATCCTTCGTCTCCTCGCCCAGGGACGAGGCGGTGTCGAAGCCGTACATGACGTAGCCCGAGGCCATCGCCGCGATGAGGAACACGCCGAAGAAGCCCATCGGCTTGCCTTCGCCGAAGCCGCGGGTGTCCAGCAGGACCTCGGGGCCGTTGTTCACGTGCCAGAAAAGGGCGGCGACCAGGAGCACGGCGGCGATGAGCTCGACGAAGACGCCGATGCTGTTGATCTTGGTCATGAGCTTCACGCCGAACGCGTTGATCAGCGTGGAGATGACGATCATGCCGGTGGCCAGGACCACGCCGTTGATCGCGAAGTCGTAGGGGCCGGAACCGTCGCCGACGAACTGGAAGCCGCTCCACAGCTGCGGCAGGGTGATCTGGAGGGCCAGGGCGACGGATCCGAGCGCCATGATCGACGAGATCAGGAGCAGCCAGCCGGCCAGCCAGGACGGGGTGCCGCTGCTGAGCCTCTTGGCCCAGTTGTAGACCGAACCGGCCACCGGATACCGGCCTGCGAGTTCGGCGAAGCAGAGTGCGACCATGAGCTGGCCGACGAAGACGATGGGCCAGGACCAGGCGTAGGCCGGTCCGGCGGTGGAGAAACCGAAATAGAAAAGCTGGAAGACGCCGGTCAGGATGGAGATGTAACTGACTCCTGCGGCGAAACTGGCGAATTTCCCGATGCTGCGGTCGAGAGTCTGGGCATAGCCGAACTCATCCATTCCGCTGCTGTCGGCGGCCTTGCCGGGGCCGGTGGCGGTGCGTGTTTCTGACATCTGTGCTCCTTGTTCAGGTGACCCGCCGGTTCCGCCGCCCCGGGGACGGGGCGGCGGAACCGATCAGGCGTGCCTCGTTGCACGCCCGGCCGGATCCTGGAATACCGGATGCTGCTGTTCTGCCGGTAGGCGCTGCTCAGTCGGAGGAGCCGAACCAGCCGCTGGGTGCGGGCTGGATGTTCTGCCAGATGTGCTTGGCCTCCCGGTACTCGTTGAGCCCGGCGCGTCCGAGTTCCCGTCCGATGCCCGACTTGCCGAACCCGCCCCACTCAGCCTGGGGGACGTAGGGGTGGTAGTCGTTGATCCAGATGGTCCCGTGCCGCAGAGCGCCGGCGACCCGCTGCGCCTTGGACGCGTCCGAGGTCCACACCGCGCCCGCGAGGCCGTACTCGGTGTCGTTGGCGATCGCCACGGCCTCGGCCTCGGTGCTGAAGGTCTCGACGGTCAGCACGGGGCCGAAGGACTCCTCCTGCAGCACGCTCATGCCGGAGCGGCAGTTGCCGAGCACGGTGGGCGGGTAGAAGTAGCCGTCGGCGAGCGGACCGTCGTCGGGGATGAAGCCGCCGCAGAGCAGCTCGGCCCCTTCGGCGATGCCCGCCTGCACGTAGGCGTGGACCTGGTCACGGTGCTTCGCGGAGATGAGCGGACCGGTCTCGGCGTCGGCGTCGAAGGGGCCGCCCATGCGGATCTTCTGAGCGCGCTCCACGATCTCGGCGACGAAGCGGTCCGCGATGCTCTCCTCGACGACAAGCCGGGCGCCGGCCGAGCAGACTTGACCGGAGTGCAGGAACACCGCGGTCAGGGCGTTGTCCAGCGCCGCGTCCCAGTCGGCGTCGGCGAACACGACGTTCGGGTTCTTCCCGCCGAGTTCGAAGGCGATGCGCTTCACGGTCTCGGCCGCGGACGCCATGATGGTCTGGCCGGTGGCCAGGCTTCCCGTCATGGAGACGAGATCCACCCGCGGATCGGAGCTCAGCACCGGTCCGACCTTGGAGCCGCTTCCCGTGACCAGGTTCGCGACGCCGGCCGGGACGCCGGCCTCCGCCAGCGTCTCCATGAGCAGGATGGACGTCGAGGGGGTCAGCTCGCTGGGCTTGAGCACGAAGGAGTTACCCGCCACGAGCGCCGGGGCGACCTTCCAGGCGGCCTGGAGGAGCGGGTAGTTCCACGGCGCGATGAGGGCGCAGACGCCGAGCGGTTCGTAGACCACGCGGCTGATGGCGTTCGGCAGTCCGGTGTCGATCACGCGCCCGGCGTCGAGGCCCGCGATCTTGCCGTAGTACCGGAAGCAGGAGGCGATGTCGTCGATGTCGTACTCGGCCTCGACCAGGCGCTTGCCCGTGTCCAGGGCCTCGGCCCGCGCGTACGCGGCCTTGTCGCGTTCGAGCAGGCCCGCGATCTTCAGGAGGACCTCGCCGCGCTCGATGTCCGTCTTGCGGCGCCACGGGCCCTCGTCGAAGGCGTTGCGTGCGCTGGCGATCGCCCGCTCGGCGTCCTCGACGGTGGCCGACACGACGACGGCGACCTCCTGCCCGTCCGCCGGACAGCGCACGGTGGTGGTCCCGCCGTCGGCGGCCTGCTGCCAGGACCCGTCGATGTACAGGCCTCGGATGGTCTTCGTCTCGGTGGGAGTCACGGTCATCTTCTCAACCCTTCACTGACTGGCCGTTGGCGGACTGGTCCCGCTCGAGCGGGGAGACGCCGTGGCGGTAGAACTTGGTGTGCTGCGCGGCAAGCGGCTCGTTGCCCAGAATGAGGTCCGCGGCCCGCTCGGCCAGCATCATCACCGGGGCGTAGATGTTCCCGTTGGTCACGTACGGCATGGCGGAGGCATCCACGACCCGCAGGCCCTTGGTGCCGTGCACACGCATGGTGAGCGGATCCACGACCGCCATCGGATCCGAGGCCGGGCCCATCTTGGCGGTGCAGGACGGGTGGAGGGCCGTCTCGGCGTCCTTGGCGACCCAGTCGAGGATCTCCTGATCGGTCTGGACCGAGGGGCCGGGGGAGATTTCGCCGCCGTTGTAGGGGGACATGGCGGACTGGCCGAGGATGTCGCGGGAGATGCGGACGGCCTCCACCCACTCGCGGCGGTCCTGATCGGTCGACAGGTAGTTGAAGATCATGGACGGGTGCACGGTCGGGTCCGAGGAGCGGATCTTCAGGCTGCCGCGGGCGTCGGAGTACATGGGACCGATGTGGACCTGGTAGCCGTGCTTGGCCTCGGCTTTCTGGCCGTCGTAGCGCACCGCGACCGGCAGGAAGTGGAACATGAGGTTGGGGTAGGCCACGTCCTCGTTGGACCGGACGAAGCCGCCGCCCTCGAAGTGGTTGGTGGCCGCGGGACCCTTCCGGCCGAGGAGCCACTGCAGACCGATGAACGGCATGCGCCACACGTCGAGCGCGGGCTGCATGGAGACGGGCTGGGTGCAGGCGTGCTGGATGTAGACCTCGAGGTGGTCCTGGAGGTTTTCGCCGACGCCGGGAAGGTTGACCACGGATTTGATGCCGAAGTTCCGGAGGTGCTGCGCGTCGCCCACGCCGGAGAGCTGCAGCAGCTGCGGGGTGTTGATGGCGCCGCCGGACAGGATCACCTCGCCGGCGTTGACGGTGTGCGTCTTGCCGTTGTGGCGGTAGGTGACGCCCGTGGCGGTGTCGCCCGTGAAGTTGATCTTGGTGACGAACGCGCGGGTCTGCACGGTCAGGTTCGGGCGGCCGCGGTTCGGACGGAGGTAGGCACGGGAGGCGGAGAGGCGCTGGCCCTTGTGGACGTTGCGGTCGAAGGGGGCGAAGCCCTCCTGGCGGTAGCCGTTGACGTCGTCGGTGAGAGGGAATCCGGCCTGCTGGGCGGCCTGGAAGAACGCGCCGAAGAGGGGGTTGGTGGCCGGGCCGCGTTCCAGGACGAGGGGGCCGTCGTGGCCGCGGAACTCGTCATCCGGGTCCGCGGCGAGCGTGGTCTCCATGCGGCGGAAGTAGGGCAGACAGTGGGCGTAGTCCCACGTCTCCATCCCGGCGTCGGCGCCCCAGCGCTCATAGTCCAAGGGGTTGCCGCGCTGGAAGATCATGCCGTTGATGGAGCTGGAACCGCCGAGGACCTTGCCACGGGCATGGGCCACGCGACGGCCGCCCATGTGGGGCTCGGGATCCGATTCGTAGCGCCAGTCGTAGAACGGGTTGCCGCTGGGGAAGGTCAGGGCCGCGGGCATCTGGATGAACAGGTCCCACGGGTAGTCACTGCGGCCCGCTTCCAGGACCAGCACGCTGCGGGTGCCACCCTCGCTCAGGCGGTTGGCCAGCACGGAGCCGGCGCTTCCTCCGCCCACGATCACGTAGTCGTAGCTGCTGTTGCTCATGAAGTCTCCTTGCACCTCGAGCGGAAGCACGGCGTCTGCTCCGCGCGACCCACGTCGGTGTGACGCGGGTCATATTTTCGAGGTTAGCGGAGCTTGAACAAACGTTCAAGACCTAGTTTGGGCATCTGTTCAAAGGGGCGCGGGCCGGTGCCCGTCGGGCCTGTTCAGGCGCGGAAGAAGGCGCTTCGGGCAGAGAGAAAGAGCCGCGTCACATTGGCGCGGAGAGGGGGAGGGGCACCGCTCAGTCGGCGAAGGCGATCTCTTCCGTGCGGAGGATGTTCCGCTCGATGGACGACGGATCGATGCCCAGCAGCGACGTGAGCCACATGCCGTTCTGCACCACGACGACGTCGGCCGCCCGGTCTTTGCACTGCGCCGGCGTGAGCGCGGGCTTCGCCTTGGAGATCAGCTCGGCGAGCCCGTCGAGGTACCGGTCGAACGCCTCGGCGTTGATGGCGGCGAACTCCTCGTCGGCCTGGGCGAGGGCCCAGAGGTGGAGGCGCAGGGAGAGGTACTGGGTGGTCAGGATCTCCGGCGCCGCGACGCGCCGCAGCGCCGTGCGCAGCTGTTCGTCGGGGGACGCCTCGGGGTCCGGGGCGACCAGCCGCAGATCGCTTTCGCTGATCCGGCCGAGCACCGCGCGGATGAGACTGGGCTTGTCCGCGTAGTAGTAGTTCACGAGTCCGAGCGCGACGCCGGCCTCCCGCGCCACCGCTCGCATGTTGACCCCCGAGATGCCATGGCGCGAGAGCAGCTCCAGCACCGCATCCAGAATGCGGGACTGGCGGTCCACCTGCTGCCGGGAATTCACTGTGCTGGGTTCCACTCGGACAGACTATGGCGAAACTCCCCGGAGGCGCATCCACCGGCCTTCCGCGGGTCGCCGCACGACGCCGGGCACGACACCCGGCACGACCGCAGGGCGACGCGGGGCGCGCGAAGAGGGCCCTCCCGGATCTCGCCGGGAGGGCTCGGGACACGGGCGCACGGGCCCACCCGCGGGGGTGGGCCCGTGCGCGCAGGCGCCTCGTGTCAGTTCCGCACGTAGCCGTTCGGGTTGAGCACGTACTTGGTGGCGGCGCCGGCGTCGAACTCGGCATAACCGCGCGGGGCGTCCTCCAGGGGGATCGCCTGGGCGTTGACCGCCTTGGCGATCTGCACCTTGTCGTGAAGGATCGCCATCATGAGCTGGCGGTTGTACTTCATGACCGGGCACTGGCCGGTGGTGAAGGAGAGCGACTTCGCCCAGCCGGTGCCGAGCGAGAGCGAGAGGGACCCTCGCTGGGCGGCCTCGTCGATGCCGCCCGGGTCGCCCGTGACGTAAAGGCCCGGGATGCCCAGCGCGCCGCCGGCGGCCGTCAGGTCCATGAGCGAGTTGAGCACGGTCGCCGGGGCCTCGTGGGAGGCGTCCTTGCCGTGCCCCCGGGCCTCGAAGCCCACGGCGTCGACACCGCAGTCGACCTCCGGCACTCCGAGCAGCTGTTCGATCTGGTCCCGGGGGTCGCCGGCTCCGACGTTCACGGTCTCGCACCCGAAGGAGCGGGCCTGCGCCAGGCGGTCCTCATTCATGTCGCCGACGATCACGACGGCGGCGCCCAGCAGCTGCGCCCCGGCCGCGGCCGCGAGGCCCACCGGGCCGGCGCCGGCGATGTAGACGGTGGACCCCACGCCCACGCCCGCCGTCACGGCGCCGTGGAATCCAGTGGGGAAGATGTCGGAGAGCATGGTCAGATCCATGATCTTCTCCAGGGCCTGGTCCCGGTCCGGGAATTTCAGCAGATTCCAGTCCGCGTAAGGGACCAGGACGTACTCGGCCTGGCCTCCGACCCAGCCGCCCATGTCCACGTAGCCGTAGGCGCTGCCGGGACGGTCGGGGTTCACGTTCAGACAGATGCCGGTCTTGCGCTCCTTGCAGTTGCGGCAGCGGCCGCAGGAGATGTTGAAGGGGACCGAGACGATGTCGCCGACCTTGAGGAACTCGACGTCGGGCCCCACCTCGATCACCTCGCCCGTGATCTCATGACCCAGGACGAGGTCCTGGGGAGCCGTGGTGCGGCCGCGGACCATGTGCTGGTCCGAGCCGCAGATGTTGGTGGTGACGGTCCGCAGGATCGCACCGTGCGGGACCTTGCGGCCCACGTTGAGCGGGTTGACCCCCGGCCCGTCCTTCAATTCGAACGTCGGGTACTCGGTGTCGATGACCTCCACGACTCCGGGCGCTTTGTAGGCTACTGCTCTGTTTCCTGACATGCGCTGCTCTCCATTCTGTTGATGTGGCGAACCCGGGGCGGAGCCGCGGACGGCTCCACCCCGGGGACGTTTATTTGAGCCAGGCCGCCACCTTGTCCGGGTTGGCGTCGATCCACTTCTTGGCCGCGGCCTCCGGGCTCATGCCGTCCTTCGCGATGTAGCCGGCGACGGCGTTCTGGTCCGCGTTGGTCCACGTGAAGTTCTTCACCAGCTTGTAGGCCGGGCTCCCGGAGGAGGCGAACTTGCTCGAGGCGATCTTGTTCAGCTCGTACTTCGGGTAGTCACAGGCCACCTTCGCGGCGTCGGCGTCGCAGCCTGCCGTGTAGGCGGGCAGGTTGACCTTCACCAGCGGCACCTCGTTGAGGAACCACTGGGGTTCATAGAAGTAGCCGAGGAGCGGGGTGTGCTTCTGCTCCGCCTGGCGGAAGGCCTGGATCAGGGCGGGCTCGCTGCCCGCGTAGACCACCTTGAAGTTCAGGTTCAGGTTCTTGACCAGGGCCTCGTCATTGGTGACGTAGGAGGGGTCGCCGTCGAGCAGCTGTCCCTTGCCGCCCGACTCCGAGGTCTTGAACAGATCGGCGTACTTGTTCAGATTCTTGTAGTCCGTGATGTCCGGGTACTGCTTGGCCATCCATGGCGGCACGTACCAGCCGATCACTCCGGTGTTGCCGGTGGGCCCGGCGTCCACCGCGGTCTTCTGCTGCTTGATGTACTTGTCCGTCAGCTCAGGGTGGCCCCAGTTCTCCAGGACGACGTCGACCTCACCGCTGCCGAAGCCCTGCCACGCGACTTCCTCTTTCAGGGTCTTGTAGTTGACGGTGCAACCGAGCTTCTCCTTGGCGACGGTGCCGACCACGTAGGCATCGGCCTCGTAGCCCACCCAGGGGTTCACGGCGACGTTGAAGGCGCCGCAGGCCGCGGCCGCTCCGGACGAGGAACCCGCCGAGGAGATGTCCCCGCCGCAGGCCGTGAGTCCGAGCAGGCCCGTCATGAAGACCGCGGCGAGGGCCGTGTTCCTCAAGCGTGCTGCGCCCCCACGCTGGTGATTCGTTTTCTTCATGGCATTTTCCTTTGTCAGATCCGGCCCAGACGGGCCGCGGTGTATTTGGTGATGCGGTCGAGCATGACGCCCAGTGCGGTGATCGAGATGCCGGCCGCCAGACCCTTGCCGAAGAGCTGGGACTGCGAGAAGCCGGCGACCACGAGGTACCCGAGCCCACCGCCGCCCACCAGGCCGCCGACCACGACCATGGATAGCACGTAGAGGAGACCTTGATTCGCGGCGAGCACGACGGCGGAGCGGGACATGGGCAGCTGGACTTTGGAGATCATCTGCCAGGACGTGGTGCCCATGGACTCGGACGCCTCCACCGTGACGGGGGAGACTCCCCGGATCCCGTCGGCCACGAGCTTGGTGGCGATGGGGACCCCGTAGCAGAACGCCGCGATGATGGCGGTGAAACGGGTCGGTCCGAACAGGGCCAGCGCCGGGACCAGGTACACGAAGGACGGGATGGTCTGGAGCGCGTCCAGCACCGGCCGGATGACCGAGTCCACCATTTTGCTCCGCCCCATCCAGACGCCCAGCGCCATGGCCGCGATGATGACCAGGAGCGTGGCCACGAGGGTGGTGGCCAGGGTCTTCATGCTCTCGTTCCAGAGCCCGGTGCCGAGGATGACCGCCTCGCAGACCAGCGTCACAGCCGCTGCACGCAGGCCGCCGAGAGCCAGGGCGACGCCCAGCAGGACGATGACCATGACCCACCACGGGGACTGGGCCAGGAGGGACTGCAGCGGGTCCACCAGGAGCGCCGTCACGGTGTCCTTGAGCCAGCCGGTGAAGCCGGCGAAGGTCGAGACGATCCACTGCGTGGCGGCGGAGATGGCGTTGGCCAGCGGCGTCCCGAGGTCCGGAGAGGACGGGAACTTGGCGAGGGCCAGGTAGTTGTGCGAGAGGTAGACGGCGATCGCCGCCACGACGGCTCCCGCGGTCACGAGGATGCGGCGCTTGCGCGGTCCCGGCATGAGGCCCGAGCGGGAGCGCTTCTGGAAGCGGGCGGCCACGGCGGAGCGTTCGGAGGCGGCCGTTGTCGTGCGGTCGAGCATGACGGCCATGAGGACGATCGCGAGGCCGGAGACGAAGGCGCCGCCGACATCCAGCGACTGCAGGGACTGCAGGACCGGCTGGCCGAGGCCGGGGCCGTTGATCAGGGCGGCGATGGTCGCCATCGAGAGGGCGGCCATGGTGCACTGGTTGATGCCGACCACGATCGTCCGGCGGGCCATGGGCAGCTGCACCTTGACGAGCGTCTGCCAGGCGGTGCCGCCCATGGAGGTCACGGCCTCGAGGGTGGTCGGGGAGACGTTCCGGATGCCGTGTTCGGTGATGCGCACCAGGGGCGGCAGGGAGTAGATGATGGTCGTGACGATCGCCGCGGCCGGGCCGATGCCGAACACCAGGGCCAGCGGCGCGAGGTAGGCGAAGGACGGCAGCGTCTGCATCAGGTCCAGCACGGGGGTGAAGATGGCGGAAACCCGCTGGCTCCTGGCCATCCAGATCCCGAGGGGCAGGCCCACGATCGCGCAGAGGATCACCGCCACGAAGGTGACGATCAGGGTGTCGATGCTCTGCTGCCAGTAGCCGAAGAAGCCGAAGAGCAGGACGCAGACCGTGACCAGGATCGTGGAGCGGAGCCCCGCGAACGTGAAGGTCAGCCAGGCGAGCAGCGCCACGACGCCCAGCCAGCCCACCTCGGGGACCGGCCGCGTGGCGCTTCCCTGACTGAACAGGCTCTGCAGGCCCGTGACGAGGCCGTTGACGCCGTTCGTGATGGGCTGCACCACGTACTGGAAGAACGCCGACGAGTCCCGGGCCGAGTCGAAGGCGTCCCGGACACTGTTGAGCCACAGGTGGATGTCGGTCTTGTCCGCGCCGCCGATCTCCAGCGTCTGGGTGCCCTTCAGCACGGCCCAGAGGATGAGCCAGAGAACGACGACGGCGATCAGCAGCGTCCTGCGCCAGTGCCGCCGGAGGATGCTCAGCGGCGGAG
The DNA here is from genome assembly GCF_029690065.1 of Arthrobacter sp. Y-9. NCBI lineage: Bacteria > Bacillati > Actinomycetota > Actinomycetes > Micrococcales > Micrococcaceae > Arthrobacter > Arthrobacter sp. Y-9. The sequence goes on along the minus strand of NZ_CP121463.1, from coordinate 2,174,499 downwards.
TCTGCTCCACCCCGGTGGCGGGCTCCCCGGCCGCCGTGGCCGTGCGTTCCGGGGCGGTCGTGGACGTGCTCACGGGGCTTCCTCGGCCACGACCACGCGCAGGATGTCGTCGTCATCGACGACGCCGAGGAAGTCCTCGCCGTCGAAGACGCGGACGGGCAGCGAGGAGTGGAGGACCTGACTGGCGGCCGACCGGACCACCTGGTCGGCCTGCATGATGGGTCCGTCCAGCGCTTCGCCGGGTCGCGGTTGCCGCACCACGTAGCGGAGGGTCAGGACGTGCGAGCGGGGCACTTCGGAGACGAAGTCACGGACGTAGTCGTCGGCCGGGTTGGCCACCACCTCGGCGGGGGTGCCCACCTGGACGATCTCGCCGTCGCGCATGATGAGGATCCGGTCCCCGATCTTCAGCGCCTCCTGGAGGTCGTGGGTGATGAAGACCATGGTCTTGCCCACCTCCTCGTGGAGGCGGACGACCTCGTTCTGCATGTCACGGCGGATCAGGGGGTCCAGCGCGGAGAACGGTTCGTCGAAGAACAGGACCTCAGGGTCGACCGCCAGCGCGCGGGCGAGCCCGACGCGTTGCTGCATGCCGCCGGAGAGCTGGTCGGGGAAGGACTGCTCGTAGCCGGACAGTCCGACGAGCTCCACCATCTCCTGGGCTCGCGCCTGGCGGACCGCCTTGGACTCACCGCGGACCTCCAGCCCGTAGGCGACGTTGTCGATGACCTTCCGGTGCGGCAGGAGGCCGAACTGCTGGAACACCATCGACATGTGCTTACGGCGCAGCGTCCGGAGCTTCGTCGTGCTCGCTTCGGTGACGTCCTCGCCGTTGATCGTGACGCGGCCGGCCGTCGGTTCGATGAGCCGGGTCAGCAGGCGGACCAGGGTCGACTTGCCGGAGCCCGAGAGGCCCATGATGACGAACACCTCGCCGCGGGCGACCTCGAAGGAGATGTCCTTCACGGCGGCGAGACATCCGGTCTGGCTGAGGAGCTCCTGCCGGCTGAGATCCGCCTGCGCGGTGCCCATGATCTTGTCCGCTTTGGGGCCGAAGATCTTCCACAGTCCTTCCACGCGGAGAGCGGTGTCTTCAGAGGCTGGGGCGGATCTTCCGGCAGAGGATGGTTCCGCGGTGGCCACAGTGTTCACGTCGTTCTCCTTAGCGGTTGCGGCCTCGGATTCAGGTCATCTGAGGCAACTGGAAGCAACATGCACAACTGTGACGCAACTCATATATCAGCGTCAAGGGTTCGCGGTGTAAACACTGTGTTGCGTCGAAAAGTCCGGAGAGGGGACCGTTCGCGCCGGCCGGAGCGGCGTGGAATTCCGGGGGAGAAGGCTGCCGGCCCGCCGTTCGCGGAGCCGCTCAGAGGACCTTGCGGATCTCCGTCTCGAAGTCGGTGACGTGCGCCAGAGCGAGCTCGGCCGCGCGGTCGGCGTCGCCGTCGACGATCGCCTGCAACAGGGCCGCGTGCTCGACGATGTGCCCCGACAGCCCGGGCAGACGCTCGATCACCAGGCACCAGATGCGGGTGGAGAGGTTGTCGTAGCGGATCAGGACGTCTTCCAGGTGGGGATTGCCCGCGGCACGGTAGATGAGGCGGTGCACCGACATGTCCAGGCGCATGAGCTCGCTCTGTGCGTCCGCGGATTCGTCGACGGCGAGGAGCCGTTGGATGACGTCCTTCATCTCCTGGCGCACGGCGGGGGTGGCGTTCTCGGCGGCGCGGCGCGCGGCGACGGGCTCCAGCACCGAGCGGATGTCCCAGATGGCGGCGAGCTCCGTGATGTCCACGCTCGTGGCGAAGGTGCCGCGCCGGGGGTAGGAGACCAGGAGGTGGTCGGTTTCCAGACGTTTGATCGCCTCGCGCACGGGCGTCCGGCCCATGCCGAGCTCGGCCGCCAGGAGGCCGTCATTCAGGGGCTCGCCGGGCCGGATGTCGAGCATGACCAGGCGGTCCTTGATCGTCTCGTACGCCTGGTCTGCGAGGGACCGTCCTGCGACTCCCGGATCCGCTGTCACGTCAGTCCTTCCTTTCCTGATGGATCGTCGTTGACATCTTCTCAGACCAACGCGATACTCGTCTTAGAACTCTGATATATCAATTAGATACTAGCCATCAGAGACCAGCCCTGTGAGGAGAACAGATGACCGAGGTTCTGACGCGTTCGCTCGCCGACACCGATCCCGACGTCAAGGCGGCCATCGACCGGGAACTCCTGCGCCAGCAGGGGACCCTGGAGATGATCGCCTCCGAGAACTTCGCGCCGCTCGCGGTGATGGAGGCTCAGGGATCGGTCCTCACGAACAAATACGCCGAGGGCTACCCCGGAAAGCGCTATTACGGTGGGTGCGAGCACGTCGACGTCATCGAACAGCTGGCGATCGATCGCGTCAAGGCCCTCTTCGGCGCGGAGGCCGCCAACGTCCAGCCCCACTCCGGCGCCCAGGCCAATGCCGCCGCGATGTTCGCGCTCCTGGAACCGGGGGACTCCATCCTCGGGCTCTCCCTGGCCCACGGCGGCCACCTCACGCACGGCATGAAGATCAACTTCTCCGGCAAGCTGTACCAGGTGGTGCCGTACGAGGTGAACCGGGACACCCTGCTGATCGACATGGCCGAGGTGGAGCGTCTGGCTCTGGCGCACCGCCCCCGGCTCATCGTCGCTGGGTGGTCCGCCTACTCCCGTCAGCTGGACTTCGCCGAGTTCCGCCGCATCGCGGACCTCGTGGGCGCCTACCTCATGGTGGACATGGCCCACTTCGCCGGGCTGGTGGCCGCCGGCCTGCACCCGAATCCGGTGCCGTACGCCGACGTCGTGACCACCACGACGCACAAGACCCTCGGCGGCCCACGCGGCGGCGTCATCCTCAGCAAGGAGTCCCTGGCGAAGAAGATCAACTCCGCCGTCTTCCCCGGCCAGCAGGGCGGTCCGCTCGAGCACGTGGTGGCGGCGAAGGCCGTGGCCTTCAAGCTCGCCGCGGAGCCCGCCTTCCGGGACCGCCAGCAGCGCACCCTGGAAGGAGCGCAGATCATCGCCCGCCGTCTGCTGGCCGACGACGTCGCGCAGGCCGGCGTCTCCGTGGTCAACGGGGGCACCGACGTCCACCTCGTCCTGGTGGACCTCCGGAATTCCGCGCTGGACGGTCAGCAGGGCGAGGACCGCCTGCACCGGATCGGCATCACCGTCAACCGCAATGCCGTGCCGTTCGACCCGCGACCACCGATGGTCTCTTCCGGTCTGCGCATCGGCACGCCCGCGCTCTCCGCCCGCGGCTTCGGCGCCGCCGAGTTCACCGAGGTGGCGGACATCATCGCCGCAGCCCTGAAGCCGGACTTCAGCGACGAGCTCGCCGGCGAACTCAGCGCCCGCGTCCGCGTCCTGGCGGACAAGCACCCCCTCTACCCGAACCTGAACGCCGAGAACGGAGCGCTCTGATGGCGGATCTGCTGCCCGAACACCCGGATTTCCTCTGGCGGAACCCGGATCCCAAGCCCTCCTATGACGCGATCATCGTCGGCGGCGGTGGGCACGGTCTGGCCACCGCCTACTACCTCGCCAAGCACCACGGCATGACGAACATCGCCATCCTGGAACGCGGCTGGCTCGCCGGCGGCAACATGGCCCGCAACACCACGATCATCCGCTCCAACTACCTCTGGGATGAGTCGGCGGCCATCTACGAGCACTCTCTGCGCCTCTGGGAGGCTTTGCCGGAGGAACTGGAGTACGACTTCCTGTTCAGCCAGCGCGGCGTCATGAACCTGGCGCACACGCTCCAGGACGTGCGGGAGTCCGTGCGGCGCGTGGGCGCCAACAAGCTCAACGGGGTCGACGCCGAATGGCTGGAACCCGAGCAGGTCAAGGAACTCTGCCCCATCCTGAACATCGGCCAGGACATCCGGTACCCCGTCCTGGGCGCCACGTACCAGCCGCGCGCGGGCATCGCCAAGCACGATCACGTGGCCTGGGCCTTCGCCCGCAAGGCCGACGAGCTGGGCGTGGACATCATCCAGAACTGCGAGGTCACCGGGTTCCTGAAGGACGGCAACCGCGTGGTCGGCGTCCAGACCAGCCGCGGCACCATCCACGCCGGCAAGGTGGCCCTGTGCGCCGCCGGGCACTCCTCGGTGCTGGCGAAGATGGCCGGCTTCGACCTGCCGATCCAGTCCCACCCGCTGCAGGCCCTCGTCTCCGAGCTGCACGAGATCGTCCACCCGACCGTCGTGATGTCGAACCACGTCCACGTGTACGTCTCCCAGGCCCACAAGGGCGAGCTCGTGATGGGTGCCGGCATCGACTCCTACAACGGCTACGGCCAGCGCGGCGGCTTCCACGTCATCGAGGAGCAGATGGCCGCCGCCGTCGAACTGTTCCCGGTGTTCGCCCGCGCTCATCTGCTCCGCACCTGGGGCGGCATCGTGGACGTCACCCTGGACGCCTCGCCGATCGTGGGCAAGTCGCCCGTGGAGAACCTGTACGTGAACTGCGGCTGGGGGACCGGCGGCTTCAAGGGGACCCCGGGAGCCGGCTGGACCATGGCCCACACGATCGCCACGGACGAGCCCCACGCGCTGAACGCCCCGTTCGCCCTGGAGCGCTTCGAGACCGGCGCCCTCATCGACGAGCACGGCGCGGCCGCCGTCGCTCACTGACCCCACGAAAGGAGCCGAGCCATGCTGCTCATCACCTGCCCGAACTGCGGGCCGCGCGACGAGACCGAGTTCCATTACGGGGGACAGGCGCACGTCCCGTATCCCGAGGACCCCAGCGCCCTGAGCGACGCCGAATGGTCGCGGTACCTGTTCTACCGCGAGAACCCCAAGGGCCTGTTCGCCGAGCGCTGGGTCCACAGCGCCGGCTGCCGCAAGTGGTTCAACGCCCTCCGCGACACCGTGACGTACGAGTTCAAGACCATCTATACGGGGGAGAAACCCCTGACCGCCGGCGCGAAAGGAGACTCCCAGTGAGCCCCGCAGAGTCCGCCCAGCCGTTCCGTCTTCCCGCGGACCGGGCACCGCACGCCCGCATCTCCCGTGAGGACACCCTCCGCTTCACGGTCGACGGCACGGAGTACACCGGTCACGCCGGTGACACGGTCGCCTCCGCGCTGATCGCCCACGGGGTGGTCGAAGCGGCCCCGTCCCTGTACCTGGGCCGACCCCGTGGCATCCTGGCCGCCGGGGTCGAGGAGCCGAACGCCCTGCTCAAGGTCAAGGACCGGGGCGCCGGTGGCGTGGACGAGTCCATGCTCCCGGCCACGATCGTCGAGCTGACGGACGGCCTGGACGCCGAGTACCTGTCCGGCCTCGGCAAGCTGGACCCCCGCAAGGATGAGGCGTACTACGACAAGAAGCACGGCCACACGGATGTCCTGGTGATCGGCGCAGGCCCGGCGGGCCTGTCCGCCGCCCGCCAGGCCGCCGCCACCGGCGCCCGCGTCATCCTGATCGACGACCAGCCCGAGCTGGGCGGGTCACTGCTCTCGGCTCCCGGCGAGACCGTCGACGGCGTGCCCGCACCCGAGTGGATCGCCGCGGCCGCCGCGGAACTCGCCGCCGCCGAGGAGGTCACGGTGCTGACCCGCACCAACGCCTTCGGCTCCTACGACTCCAACTACGTGATCGCCCTGGAGTCCCGGACCGACCACCTCGGCTCGGAGCGCGCCCGGGAACTGAATGCCCAGGGAGTGTCCCGGCAGCGGCTGTGGCACATCCGGGCAGGCCAGGTCGTGCTCGCGACCGGCGCTCATGAGCGGCCTCTCGTCTTCGCGGACAACGACCGCCCGGGCATCATGCTCGCCTCCGCGGTGCGCACGTACGTCAACCGGTACGGTGTCGTGCCCGGCAGCCGGGCCGTGGTCTTCACCACGAACGACTCCGCCTACGAGACGGTCCGTGACCTGGCGTCCGCCGGGGTTCCCTTGGCGGCCGTCGTCGATGCCCGCGCGGAGAAGAGCGACGCCGCCCTGACCGCCGAGGCGGAGGGCGTGCGGGTGATCAGCGGGGCCGCCGTGTGCGGCACCGAGGCGGACGGGGAGACCGGCCGCGTGAGCGCCGTCGTCGTCCGCGCGCTCGATGCCGACGGCTCGCTCAGCGGCGAGCCCGAGCGGATCGAGGCCGATCTCCTGGCCGTCTCCGGCGGCTGGAGCCCGGTGGTCCACCTCTTCAGCCAGCGGCAGGGCAAGCTGCGCTGGGACGAGGAGCTGGCCGGATTCGTGCCGGCGAGCACCGTCAAGGCGCAGCAGATCGTGGGCGCGGCCCGCGGTTCGTACCGCCTGGCGGACTGCGCGTCCGAGGGCGCCCACGCCGGTGCCGTCGCTGCGTTCAATGCCGGCTTCGTGACCGAGGCCGGAGCCCACGCGTCCGCCCTGTCCAGCCATGCGCCGTCCGCCGCCGCGCCGACCCGTCAGCTCTGGCTGGTGCCCGGTGCGGAGGGCGGCCCGGGGGAGTGGAAGACCCACTTCGTGGACCAGCAGCGGGACCAGACCGTGGCCGATGTCCTCCGGGCGACCGGGGCCGGCATGCGGTCCGTGGAGCACATCAAGCGCTACACCTCGATCTCCACCGCCAACGATCAGGGCAAGACCTCCGGGGTCAACGCCATCGGCGTCATCGCGGCGGCCCTGAAGGACGCTCAGGGCGGGGTGCCGGAGAACCTCGGTTCCATCGGCACCACCACCTTCCGGGCTCCGTATGCGCCCGTGGCTTTCGCGGCCATGGCGGGCCGGAAGCGCGGCGATCTGTTCGACCCGGAACGGATCACCTCGATCCACCCCTGGCATGTGGCCCACGGGGCCGAGTTCGAGTTCGTCGGCCAGTGGCTGCGTCCCTGGTACTTCCCGCAGCCGGGTGAGTCGATGGACGAGGCCGTGCTCCGCGAGTGCCGGGCCGTCCGTGAGTCGGTCGGCTTCATGGACGCCACCACGCTCGGCAAGATCGAGATCTGGGGCGCCGACGCCGGCGAATTCCTGAACCGCATCTACACCAACGCGTTCAAGAAGCTCGCGCCGGGCATGGGCCGCTACGGCGTCATGTGCGGCCCGGACGGCATGATGTTCGACGACGGCGTGACCCTCCGCCTCGACGAGGACCGCTTCTTCATGACCACCACCACCGGCGGGGCCGCGAAGGTCCTCGACTGGCTGGAGGAGTGGCACCAGACGGAGTGGCCGGGCCTGGACGTCAACTTCACCTCCGTCACCGAGCAGGTCACCACGGTCGCCGTCGTGGGTCCCAGGTCCCGCGAGGTCATCGCGAAGGTCGCGCCCGGGCTCGACGTGGACAACGACGCCTTCCCGTTCATGGCCTGGCGCGAGACCACCCTGGCCTCGGGGATCCCCGCCCGCGTCTGCCGGATCTCCTTCTCCGGAGAGCTGGCCTTCGAGATCAACGTGGCCACCTGGTACGGCCTGCAGGTCTGGGAGGACGTGGCGGAGGCCGGGGCCGAGTTCGGGATCACCCCGTACGGCACGGAGACCATGCACGTGCTCCGCGCCGAGAAGGGGTACCCGATCGTCGGCCAGGACACCGACGGCACGGTGACCCCGCAGGACGCCGGCATGGAGTGGATCGTCTCCAAGGCGAAGGACTTCGTGGGCAAGCGCTCCTACGCCCGGCTCGACACCGCACGCACGGACCGCAAGCACATGGTCTCGCTGCTCCCGGTGGACCACTCGTTCCGGCTGCCGGAAGGCACGCAGGTGGTGGAGCAGGGCATCTCGCTCAACCCGGCCTACGGTCCGGTCCCCATGCTGGGACACGTGACCTCCAGCTACCACTCGGCCGCGCTGGGACGTTCCTTCGCGCTGGCCCTGATCAAGAACGGCCGGAACCGCATCGGCGAGAAGCTCACCGCCGTCGCCGGGGACCGGATCGTGGAAGTCCTGGTCGGTGACACCGTCCTTTACGACCCTGAAGGGAAGCGCCGTGATGGCTGAGATGATTTCCGAGGCAACCCTGGCCGACGCCGCGAGCCTGCGGCGCAGCCCGGCCGCGCAGCTCGCGGAGGCCTTCGCGGCCGCCGGAGTGTCCGGCGAACGGGGTGTGACCCTCCGGGAGATCCCGTTTCTGACCCAGCTGGGCCTCCGTGCCGTGCCGGGATCCGCCGCGGCGGCGGCCGTGGAGGCGGCGCTGGGTGTGCCGCTCCCGTCCGGTCATGGGAGCACGACGGCGGGCGGCGGCTACACCGTCCTCTGGATCGGCCCCGACGAGTTCCTCGCGGTCGGTGACGAGAGCACGGCCGGCCTGGACCGCGGTCCGGCGGAGGCGGGACGGCTCGCCGCGACCCTCGGCGAGCCCGGCTCCCGGGCGCCGGGCGCCGTCGTCGACCTCTCGGCGAACCGCACCACCTTCGAACTGAGCGGTCCGAGCGCCCGTCCGGTCCTGGAGAAGGGCGTCTCCTTCGATCTGCACCCGCGGTCCTTCCATGCGGGCCAGGCGATCGTCACGGTGCTGGACCACGTTCCGGTCCTGGTGTGGAAGACGGGCGCGGAGACGTTCAGGGTGCTGCCCCGGGCGTCGTTCGCCGATCATGTGGGCCGCTGGCTCGTGGATGCGATGCGCGAGTTCTCCGCGCCGGAGGTGTACTGAGATGACCGGACCAGAATTCGTCCTGACGCTCGACTGCGGCTGGTCCACGGGGATCGTGGCCGCGGTGTCCGGCTTCCTCGCGGAGCGGGGCTGCGACATCGAGGACATCAAGGAGTACGGCGACCGCCGCGGTGGGCACTTCTACATGCGGCTGCACTTCGAGGCGAAGCCGGGGGAGACGGCGGAGGCGCTGGCGGAGGACTTCGCCGCCGTCGCCGAGCCGTTCGGCATGACCTGGACCCTGCGGCCCGCCGGGGAGAAGACCAAGGTGCTGCTGATGGTCTCCAAGTTCGGGCACTGCCTCAACGACCTGCTGTTCCGGGCCCGGATCGGGGAGCTGCCGGTGGAGATCGTGGCCGTGGTGTCCAACCACGAGGACCATCGCGGACTCGTGGAGTGGCACGGCATCCCGTACCACCACATCCCGGTGACCAAGGAGAGCAAGCCGGAAGCCGAGGCGGAGCTGCTCTCCGTGGTGGACCGGTACGGTGCGGAGCTGGTGGTCCTGGCACGCTACATGCAGGTCCTCTCGGATGCGCTGGCCACCCGCATGGCCGGCCGCGTGATCAACATCCACCACTCCTTCCTGCCGTCCTTCAAGGGTGCGAAGCCCTATCACCAGGCCTGGGAGCGTGGCGTGAAGACGGTGGGCGCCACGGCGCACTACGTCAACGCGGAACTGGATGAGGGGCCGATCATCGCCCAGCAGGTGATCGATGTGGACCACACCCACTCGCCCGAGGACCTGGTGGCCGTGGGCCGCGACGCCGAGTGCAAGGCCCTCTCCAACGCGGTGCGCTGGCACTGCGAAGGACGGGTCGTGCTCAACGGGAACCGGACCGTGGTCCTGCGGTGACCCTGCTCCTCGGGACGGAAGTGCCGGAGACTGGGTTGATGGGCACACCGGCGATCCGCGCGGGATCCACGGCCCGGCCCTCGCGGCCGCGCCTGATCGCGAGCGATGTGGACGGCACGATTCTGAGTCCGGGCGGAGTCGTCTCCGCCCGGACCAGGGCCGCGTTCCGCCGTGCGCGCGAGGCCGGCGTGGAGGTCGTCTTCGTGACCGGCCGTCCGATCCGCTGGCTCGGCCCGCTCGAGGAACAGCTCGACCACGCCGGCACCGTCATCTGCTCGAACGGCGCGGTCGTCTGGGACATGGCCCGGCGAGAGGTCGTGGCCGCCGAGGCATTCCGGCTGGAACAGGCCCTCCACCTGCAGGAGGTCATCAGGGCGCTCCATCCTGAGGCGGGGTTCTCCAGCGAACTGGTGACCGGTCCGCACCGTGAGCCGGCATTCCTTCGGCTCCATCCCGGCCTGCCCGTGGAGGACCAGGTGGTCGGGCCACTGTCCGAGACGCTGGCGCCGGATGCCGCCGTCGTGAAGCTGCTCGCCATCTCGCCCGTGCTCAGCGCCGAGGAGTTCCACGCGCTCGTCGCGCCGGCCGTGCAGGGCCTGGCGCACGTGACCTATTCGGACGTCACTCGCCTGGCACTTCTGGAGCTGGCCGTCCCCGGCGTCACCAAGGCGCGGACACTCGAAAAGCACGCGGCCTCCCTGGGCATCGGGGCGTCCGAGGTCATCGCTTTCGGTGACATGCCCAACGACCTGGAAATGCTCTCCTGGGCCGGCGAGGGCTACGCCATGGCGGACGGGCATCCGGAGGCGCTCGCCGCCGCGCGGTTCCGGGCGCCTGCGTGTGCGCACGACGGCGTCGCGCAGGTTCTGGAAGACGTGCTGGCACGCTGAGGCGGGCGGGGTTCGAGGCCGGGTTGGCCGGCCGAGCTGATCCTCTCAGGCGAGCCGGGTCGCCCGCACCACCAGATCGTGCAGGGAGCGATCCCGCTCGGGCATCCGCACGGTGCGATGACGCTCGTCGGCCGCGTCGATCCTCCAGCGACCCGCATCCAGGACAGCCACCGTGTCCGCCAGCGTGACGGTGCTCTTCTCCGGGGCGTGGCCGCCGTCGTGACCGCGATCCGACTCCGGCGCTTCATCTGGTGCGGGATGCCGGACCTCGGACAGGTGACCGTGCAGGTGCCCCACGATCAGCAGCGTCCCGCCGACCGCCACCCAGTCCGCGATCCTGCGGTAGAAGTCCAGCTGTGGAGTCTCAGGATGCGCGTAGTTGGTGACGACCAGATCGAAGCGCTCGTCCGGCTCCCACGTGGTCAGATCGGCCTCGACCCAGCGGACCTGATCCGCCACTCCGGCCTGGGTGGCCCGTGCCGCTGCTTCGCGCAGCGCGTGCGGAGAGAGGTCCGCCCCGGTCACTCGCCAGCCGTGCCCGGCGAGCCAGACCGCCTCGGCTCCTGTCCCGCAGCCGGCGTCCAGGGCCGTGCCCGGGGTCAGCGCCGACAGATGTTCCTGCAGGTACGGGTTGGCCGGCGTCGGCCGGTCCGCCGCTTCGCGCCAATGCCCGTCCCAGTACTGCTTGTCGAAGGTGTGCGTCACGTGGCGGCCTTTCATCCGGAGTCCCCTCTCAGCATCGCCACCACGACGGCGAGTGGCAAGCCGGTTTGCCGGAAGGGCAAACCGCGAGGCGTTCAGCTCTCGCCCAGCACCTCGCCCAGCACCTCGCCCAGGACTTCACCCAGGATGCGGGCCGCGTCGGGGAATCGTTCGGGGTTGGAGCCGGAGTAGTTGAGCCTGACATAGGAGCCGGACGGCTCGGCCGGGAACCACTCGGTCCCCGGCGCGAGGATGACACCGCGGCTTTCGCAGTGCCGCGCCAGCAGCTCCGCGTCCGTGCCGTCGGGCAGCCGCGCCCAGAGATTGAGGCCGCCCGGGGGAGTGAACTCCACCTGTGCCTGGGGAACGTGCGCGCGCAGAGCGTCGAGCAGCAGATCACGCCGGTCCTTCAGCTGACGCCGGAGACCCTTGAGGTGCGTCCGCCAGGACGGCTGCGTGACGACGTCGAGGGCTGCCGCCTGGAGCAGCCCACTCACGTACATGGACTCGGCGGCCCGGTCCGCCAGGATGCGGTCCCGCGCGGGACCGCGGGCGATCAGCGCCGCGACGCGCAGGGACGGAGAGACGCTCTTGGTGAGTGAGCGCAGGTAGATCACGTGCCCCTGATCGTCCTGGGCCGCGATCGGATGCGGCTCGGTGTCGATGCCCAGGTCATGAGCCCAGTCATCCTCGATCAGGAAGGCCCCGTGGCGGCGCACCACGTCGAGGATCGCGAGCCCGCGTTCGCGGCTCCACTGAGCGCCGCTCGGATTGGCGTAGCTCGGCTGGGCGTAGAACGCGCGTGCCCCGGTCTCCTCGAAGGCCCGCTCGACGTCGGCGGGGTCGGGTCCGTGCTGACCGCTCGGCACGGGCACCAGGGTCACCCCGGCCTGGGCGGCGGCGAGGATCGACCCCCAGTAGCTGGGCGATTCGATGACGAGGGGCTGCCCCGGTCCCACGAGGGCCCGGAAGATCGAGCTCAGGCCGCTCTGGCTCCCCGAGAGCACCAGGACGTCCCGCGCGCTCGGCGGGGTGACGTCCACGGGGGCGAAGGCCGCCAGCTCGCCGGCGAACCAGGCCTGCAGCTCAGGCAGCCCTGCGGCGGGGGAGCGCCCCATGGCGGCCTCGGTGCGCGCGGCGCGGGCGAGGGCCGAGCGGACGAGTCGTTCCGGGAGCAGCTCGCGGGCGGGATAGCCGGAGTGCAGGCCGATCGCGTCGGGAGCCACGGTGCGCTGGGTCGAGGAGAGCGAGCCGCCCCGCGACGGCGGAGCCCCGAGGGCCGCCGTCTGCCAGCCGAAATCGGCGGGCCGGGTGGGCCGGACACCCCGGACGAACGTTCCCACGCCCGGACGGCTCTCGATGAGTCCCAGTGAGGCGAGCGACCGCATCGCCTTCTGAACGGTGACCGGGCTGGCGCCGTATTCGGCCGTGAGAGCCCGGTTGGACGGCACTCTGGCGCCGGGCGGTGCGGTGGAGATCCACGCGCGCAAGCCCTGGACGATACGCTCGGTGCTATCATGATTCATGAAAGTAGATAGTAGCGTTACTCTCGATCGACCGACAGTGCTATCCCGGTATCCGGGCCTCTGGTGGGGCCTGCTGGGCGTCGTGGCTTTCTCCTTCACCCTCCCGTTCACGCGGATCGCGGCCGCCGGTCTTCCGGCCCTGTTCGTCGGCTCGGCCCGCGCGGTCGTCGCGGCGGTGCTCGCCGCCTGCGCCCTCGCGCTCACCCGTCAACGGCTGCCCCGCGGGGCGCAGTGGCTCCGGCTCGCGCTCGTGGCCGCCGGCGTCGTCGTCGGCTTTCCGGTCCTCACCTCCTACGCCCTCACCACGGTGCCGGCGAGTCACGCCGCCGTGGTGATCGGCCTGCTGCCCGCCGCGACGGCGGTCCTGGCCGTACTCCGCAGTAGGGAGCGGCCGGCACGTTCCTTCTGGGTGTTCTCCGGACTCGGCGCGGTGTGCGCCGTGGCCTTCGCGTCCGTGCAGGGTGGAGGGATCGGAACCCTCCACTGGGCGGACGCCCTGTTGTTCGCCGCGGTGCTCGCCGCCGCCGCCGGCTACGCGGAGGGTGGGCTGCTCGCCCGCGAACTCGGCTCCTGGCAGACCGTCTCCTGGGCGCTCGTGCTGGCGGCGCCCCTCATGACGGTGCTGACCATCTCCTCTCTCGACGACCGGGTCCTCCAGGCGGACCCGGCGCAATGGTGGGCCTTCGCCTACCTGGCCGTGGTGAGCATGTTCCTCGGATTCTTCGCGTGGTACCGCGGACTCGCCCTCGGCCCGATGGCCCAGGTGAGCCAGATCCAGCTCACTCAGCCCGTCATGACCATCCTCTGGTCCGCGTTGCTGCTGGGCGAGCATCCCGGCGTGCCGACACTCCTGGGCGGCCTCGCCGTCATCCTGTGCGCCGCGCTCGCGGTCCGCACCCGGGCCACACCCGTCTCCTCCTCGAAAGGACTCTGATGCGTCACACACCCCGCTATCTCATGACCGATCCCGCCGAGGTCAAGCGGCTCATCCGCAACAACCCGTGGGCGACGTTCGTCTCCCCGTCCTCGCAGGGACTCACGGCCTCCCACTACCCGGCCATCCTGGACGAAGATGAGGAGGGGATCGTGATCGTCAGCCACTTCGGACGACCCGATGAGAAACTCCACGAACTCGGCGAGCACGAGATCCTGGTCATCATCCAGGGTCCTCACGACTACGTCTCCCCGAGCTGGTACGCGCCGGGCGATCTGGTGCCCACCTGGAACCACGTGACCGCGCATCTCTACGGGACACCGGAGATCCTCGGCGACGAGGAGAACTACGCCATGCTGGGGCGCCTCACGGATCACTTCGAGCGCCACCAGCCGCACGGCCGGAGCCTGAGCGAGGACGAGGAGGGGACGCGCCGCATCGCGAAGGGCACCGTCGGCCTCAGGATGAGGGTGACGCGGTTCGAGGCGCGGGCGAAACTCAGCCAGAACAAGAGCCCGGAGGTCGTGGAGAACATCGTGGGGGAGCTGGGAAAGGGCAACCCCGCACTGGCCGAGGAGATGCGCCGGGTTCACCCCCGCGAGGAGGCGTGAACCCCGTCCCTCCGCACCCCCGAAAAGTCAGGTCCGCCGCGTGCGGGTGTCCGACGGTAGGCTGAAAGAAGCCTCAACCGGGCTCTGAGAAGGCTTTCTACAGAAAGGTTCATCATGGGATTTCTTGGTTGGATCGTCCTCGGACTCATCGCCGGCGCGATTGCGAAGGCCCTCATGCCGGGCGAGCAGGGCGGCGGCTGGCTGGCGACCCTGCTTCTCGGAGTGGTGGGCGCCTTGGTCGGTGGCTGGATCGGATCAGCCATCTTCCATGTCGGCGTGAATGAATTCTGGTCCCTGTCCACCTGGCTGCTGGCGATCGTCGGCTCGCTGGTGGTGCTCTTCATCTGGGGCCTGATCACGAAGCGGCGCGCCTGACGGTGTGCTGACGACGACGGCGGGGCCGGTCCTTCGGGGCCGGCCCCGCCGTCGTTCCGCCTCGCCGTCGTCATGCCACCGTGTGCGGTGGCCGGCGTCCGCGCGCGGCGGAGGCGCCGCTAGCCCTGCGTGCTGAGTGGCTTGAGGGGGACGAAGACACGGGGCTGACCGGCCCACTGAGGCGAGAGGTCCTCGATGGTCTCGTTGATCAGCTTGGCCGAGGCCCGGCGGGCGGCCGCCGCCTTGCCGTCCAGGATCGCCCGGGCCACGTCGAGGTGCCATTGGAGCGCCTCCTCCTTGGGCTGGCTCGGCATGAGCCCGTGCGTGGTGCGACCGGCCAGAGTCTCGGCCACCTGCCCGATGAGGGTCGCGAACATCTCGTTGCCGGAGCCGCTGAGCACCAGGGCGTGGAAGCGTGTGTCGAGCTCGAGGAAGCGTTCGAGCTTTCCCTGGCGCCCCACCCTCGCCATCTCCTCGGCCACCTGCAGCAGCTCACGGCGCAGGGCGAAGGGCGCGTTCTGAGCCGCCAGCTCACTGGCCACGGGCTCGACCGCGGACCGCAGTTCCGCCAGGGACCGCAATTGGGCGCCCCGCGCGTCGCTGTCCATCTTCCAGCGGATCACGCTGGCATCGAAGGGATTCCAGGCGTGGGCCGGCAGCACGCGGATCCCGACGCGTTTGATGCTCTCCACCATGCCGATCGACTGGAGGACCCGGACGGCTTCACGGACCACGGACCGTGACACTTTGAGTTCGGCTTCGAGATTTTCGGCGAGCATGACGTGACCTGCGGGAAGGTCTCCCGTGACGATCCTGCGTCCGAGGATCTCCAGTGCCTGGTGGTGAAGGCTGGGCTGACGGCTCGTCATCGATGTCGAAATCCTCAGGGTGAAGTGGTCAAATGTGAAGTAACACCAGCGTAGGTTCTGCGGGCGGTTTCCGCCTCGACCACGTTAAAGGTGTTTCACCTTACAGCTTGCTCTTCCGTCGCCGGTGTCCAGGACGTAGGGTTGAAAACGTCTTGTTAAAATCAGATTACTAGCATTGACTTGGAGTGTAGATGCCTGCACAAATCGGTGTCACCGGTCTCGCCGTCATGGGGGCCAATCTGGCCCGGAACCTCGCCCGCAACGGCTTCACGGTCGCTCTGCACAACCGCTCCGTTGAGAAGACGGACGCCCTGCTCGCCGCCCACGGCGACGAAGGCGACTTCGTCCGCACGGAGAGCCTCCAGGAACTCGTCGACTCGCTCGAAAAGCCGCGCCGCGTGCTCATCATGGTGAAGGCGGGTGCTCCGGTCGACGCCGTCGTGGACCAGCTCGTCCCGCTGCTGGATGAGGGCGACATCGTGATCGACGCCGGCAACTCCCACTACACGGACACCCGCCGCCGCGAAGCCGCGCTGGCGGAGAAGGGCCTCCACTTCGTGGGCGTCGGCGTCTCCGGTGGCGAGGAAGGCGCGCTCAACGGCCCGTCCATCATGCCCGGCGGCTCCAAGGAGTCCTACGAGGCTCTCGGCCCGCTGCTGGAGAAGATCTCCGCTCATGTGGACGGCGAGCCCTGCTGTGCCTGGATCGGCACCGACGGCGCCGGCCACTTCGTCAAGATGGTCCACAACGGCATCGAATACGCCGACATGCAGGTCATCGGTGAGGCCTACGACCTGCTGCGCAGCGCCGCCGGCATCGAGCCCGCGGAGCAGGCCAAGATCTTCGAAGAGTGGAACAAGGGCGAGCTGTCCTCCTTCCTGATCGAGATCTCCGCCGAGGTGCTCGGCCACGTGGACGCCAAGACCGGCAAGCCGTTCGTGGACGTCGTGGTCGATTCCGCCGGACAGAAGGGCACCGGCCGCTGGACGGTCCAGTCCGCGCTGGATCTGGGATCGCCGGTTTCCGGCATCGCCGAATCCGTGTTCGCCCGCGGCATCTCCTCGCAGCGTGGTCAGCGCGCGATCGCCCAGGAGACCCTGGAAGGCCACGAGATCGAGGTGGCGCTTCCCGAGAACTTCGTGGAGGACGTCCGCCAGGCTCTCTACGCCTCCAAGCTCGTGAGCTACGCCCAGGGCCTGGACATGCTGACCAGCGCCGCCAAGGAGTACGGCTGGGACCTCAAGCTGGACGAGATCGCCTCCCTGTGGCGCGCCGGCTGCATCATCCGCGCCGAGCTGCTCAAGGACATCATGGCCGCCTACGAAGGCGACGCCAAGCCGGAGAACCTCCTGTTCGCCCCGGCGTTCGCGAAGTCCGTCGGCGAGGCCGTCCCGGCCTGGCGCCGTGTGGTGGCCACCGCCGTTCAGCTGGGCATCCCGGTCCCGGTGTTCTCCTCCTCGCTGGCCTACTACGACGGACTGCGCCGCAAGCGCCTGCCCGCCGCCCTGATCCAGGGCCAGCGCGACCTCTTCGGCGCCCACACCTACGGGCGCGTGGATGAAGAGGGCACGTTCCACACCCAGTGGAGCGGTGACCGCACCGAGGTCAGCGCGGTCGACACCCACTGACGCACCCCGCACGACGACGGCGGCCCTCACCTTCCGGTGGGGGCCGCCGTCGTGCTTCATCGCGTTGCGTGCTCAGTTGTTGCGGGTATTCGGCGTGAACACCCGCAACAACTGAGCACGCAACGGGAGGCGCGGTCAGTCCTTGCCGAGGTGCCGGGCGATCGTCTTCATCTCCGGAGCGAACGCGTAGACGGTCCCGTTCGCCGCGGACACCCACCACTTGCCGCAGTAGTGGCTCGCCTTGCGCTCCTGGCCCGCCGGCCACCAGTCGGCGGAGAGGGTGGCCTCCGAGATGAAGTCGTCGGCCGTCCGGCGGTCCTCGTTGTCCGGCTGAGGGCTCGGTGCGGCGCCGGAGGGAACGGCCTTGCACTGAGCGGGGAGACCGGACACGTCTCCGGAGTACGTCAGGATCCGTTCGGCGCCGGTGGTCCGGATGACCTCACGGACGTCCGTGGCTCCGGCCGGGATCCAGGCGGGGGCCACGCCGTCCTTCGTGGCCTCGGCGCCGCGGGGCCAGTCGTGGCTCTCCCGCTTGTCGTAATTGTCGGCCAGGGAAGTGATGCTGCAGGCGCTCAATGGCAGAAGGGCTGCGCCGGCCAGTCCGAGGACCGCCACTTTCCGAGCGCGGCCGGTCACGGTGGATGTTTTCAGAGTTCTCATACCGTCCACGCTATGGGCGCGGACGCAGCCGTCGCCTCGGTCCCGGGACGGACTTGCAGGCAGGGGATCTCGGCCCGCGGGCGGAGAGGACCCGTCAGATGTAGTAGTACTCCGCGGGGTCCACGGCGGGCTTCGTCTCGACCTCGGCCACGCGGGGACGCCAGGTGGCGGGGATGCCGGTGACGATCGAATTGGCGGGTGCGTCCTTCACGACGACGGCGTTCGCGCCGATCGCGGAATCGTCACCGATGACGATGGGGCCGAGGACCTTGGCGCCTGCGCCGATGGTGACCCTGTTGCCGATGGTCGGGTGCCGCTTGACCTTGGCCAGGGACCGTCCGCCGAGGGTCACGCCGTGGTAGATCATGACGTCATCGCCGATCTCGGCCGTCTCGCCGATGACCACGCCCATGCCGTGGTCGATGAAGAAACGCCGTCCCACGGTGGCGCCGGGATGGATCTCGATGCCTGTGAGGAAGCGGGTCAGCTGGGACAGGACGCGTGCGGGGAAGCGGAGAGCCGGCTTCTGCCACATGCGGTGCGTCACGCGGTGGACCCAGATGGCATGCAGGCCCGAATAGACGAAGAAGTTCTCCGCGGACCCGCGGGCGGCGGGGTCATGGGAGCGGGCGCTCTCGAGGTCCTCTTTCAGGCGGGTGAAGAAGCTCACGCTGTCCTTCTGGTCGCCGTACACGGGCGCGTACGTGGTGGATGCTGAACGGATAACCAGCGGGCCCGGGAAAGAATTCCCCGGGCAGCCGACTGCCCGACGTCGCCTTCCGTCCGTGGTCCATGCGCTGGAGCACGCAGGGACCACCGGGACGGGAGGGGCGACGCCGGGCAGGCGAAGCCGGGAGGATCAGCCGCGGATGTCGTCGTACAGGACGGTGGAGATGTAGCGCTCACCGAAGTCGGGCACGACCGCCACGATCAGCTTGCCCTTGTTCTCGGGACGCTTGGCCAGTTCGAGGGCGCCCCAGACGGCCGCACCCGAGGAGATGCCGCCGAGGATGCCCTCCTTGACGCCGAGCGCACGCGCGGTGGCGACGGCGTCCTCCAGGCTGGCGTCCAGCACCTCGTCGTAGATGCCGGTGTCCAGCACCTCCGGGACGAAGTTCGCGCCGAGGCCCTGGATCTTGTGCGGGCCCGGGGCGCCGCCGTTGAGGATGGGGGAGTCCTTGGGCTCCACGGCCACCACCTGGACCGAGGGCTTGCGTTCCTTGAGGACCTGGCCGACGCCGGTCACGGTGCCGCCGGTGCCCACGCCGCCCACGAAGATGTCCACTTCACCGTCGGTGTCGGCCCAGATCTCCTCGGCCGTGGTGGTGCGGTGGATGGCCGGGTTGGCCGGGTTGGCGAACTGCTGGGCCCAGATGGCGTTCTCGGTGTTGGCGACGATCTCCTGGGCCTTCTCCACGGCGCCGCGCATGCCCTCGGACCCCGGGGTCAGGACGATCTCGGCGCCGTACGCGCGCAGCATGACACGACGCTCGGTGGACATGGTCTCCGGCATGGTCAGGATGACCTTGTAGCCGCGAGCCGCTCCGACGAGGGCCAGGGCGATGCCCGTGTTGCCCGACGTGCCTTCCACGATGGTGCCACCCGGCTTCAGCGCGCCGGCCTTCTCGGCCGCGTCGATGATGGCCACGCCGATGCGGTCCTTGACGCTGTTGGCCGGGTTGTAGAACTCGAGCTTCACGGCGACCGTGGCATCCAGGCCCTCGGTCAGACGGTTCAGCCGGACCAGGGGGGTCCGGCCGATGAGCTGAGTGACGTCATCGTAGATACGTGCCATGGTGTACTGCTGCCTATCTCCAGGTGGATGGTTAAGGAAAGCCTAGTGAGCCGGTTCACCCAGCGTCATGACTTCAGCCATGCGGAGTAATATTTCCGGGCCTTGGCCAGCTTCGGATTGATGATCACCTGACAGTATCCCTGCCCGGAGTTGTTGGCGTAGTAATCCTGGTGGATCGCCTCGGCCTCGTAGAAGCGGCTGGCCCGGGTCACCTCGGTGACGATCGGCGCGCTCCACAGCGCCTGGTTGCGCTCGATGGCGGCGCGGAACAGCTCAGCCTCCTCCTCGTCCTGGTAGAACATCGCGGACCGGTACTGTGTCCCGACGTCGTACCCCTGACGGTTCAGCGTGGTCGGGTCGTGCAGAGCGAAGAACATGTCCAGGATGACGTCGGCCGGGATGATGTCCTCGTCGAAGGTGACGGCCACCGCTTCGGCGTGCCCGGTGGTGCCGGAGCAGACCTCGTAGTAGCCCGGATCGGGCAGGTGCCCGCCGATGTAGCCGGAAACAACAGAAGAGACGCCGCGCGTCTGCTGGTACACCGCGTCAAGGCACCAGAAGCAGCCGCCGGCCAGAATGAAAGTCCTCACAGCATCCTCAATGGCCGGTGGCGCCGAAATGTTCCCCGGATGGTCCCGAGCGGGTTCAGCTCTGGGAGAAGCGCCTTCCCTGGACCGGGGGAGCGGCCCCTTCGCGGAGGAGGTGCGGTAGAACTTGAGTATGCAGAATGAGACGCACGGCAGCCCCGGACCGGCTCTGGAAGGGCAGGTTCCGCCTACCGCGGCCCCTGACAGCTCGGCCCACGAAGCTGCGGATGAGACGACGACGCCGGGCGAGGACACCGCCCCCGTCCCTGGTGAGGCGGCCGGCACCACGGCCCCCGAGCAGCAGGTGCCGACGCTCGCCGAAGTGCTGCTCGCCGTCGAGGAGCTCTGGCCCGAGTCGCTCGCCGAGGACTGGGACAAGGTCGGCCTCGTGACGGGGCGGCCGGAACAGCCGGTGCGCCGCATCCAGTTCGCGGTGGATCCCACCGAAGAGGTGGTCCAGGAGGCGGTGGACCTCGGGGTCGACCTGCTGATCACCCATCACCCCTTGTTGCTGCGCGGCGTCAGCTCGGTGGCGGCCACCACCGCCAAGGGCCGGGTGATCCACCGGCTCATCGAGAATGGTGTCGCCCTTCTGACGGTCCACACGAACGGCGACTCGGCCGTCGGCGGCGTCTCCGATGTCATCGCCGATGCCCTGGATCTGCACGACCGCGAACCGCTGACGGCGGCCCGCAACGGGCTTCCCGAGGAAGGCGTGGGACGCGTCGGCGCCCTCGGCTCCGCCGTCACCCTGGCCGAGCTGGCCGCCCGGCTCTGCGGTTTCCTGCCCTCCGTGGCGGGCGGGGTCCGCGTGGCAGGGGACCGGGACGCGCTCGTGCAGCGCGTGGCGATCTGCGGCGGCGCGGGGGACTCCCTCTTCGATGATGTCCGCGCGCGCCAGGCCGACGTCTACATCACCGCGGACCTGCGGCACCATCCGGCGTCGGAGGCGCGGGAGACCGCGCGCGGCGGCCGACCGTACCTCATCGACGTCTCCCATTTCGCGAGCGAATGGCTCTGGCTTCCGGCCGCCGCTCAGGCTCTCGACAATGTGCTCGAGGACCAGGGCTTTCCCGTCGAGATCGGCGTCAGCGGGATCAACACGGACCCGTGGGACTTCATCCTCACTCCGCACGGCGACGGCGAAGGCTGACCTGGACCGGGCCGCGATCCCCGGAGCGACCGTGCGCGTTTCGTTCGGCCCGGATATGGCCTAGTCTCAAAGCACCTGTCACCAGAGAGACGGCCCGATCCTCAGTGCCGTCATAGGAGGTCCGCATGGCCAAGGCACCGGCTGCCGAGCAGCTCAGACTCCTCGAACTCCAGGCGTTCGACAGCGCCCTGAAGGCGAACGCCACGCGGCTGAAAGCGCTCGAGCAGGACCCGCGACTGCCGGCCCTCCTCGCCGCCGTGGAGGATGCTCAGGCCGGCGCCGAGGAAGCGGCGCAGGCGCGGGATGCCGTCCGGAAATCGCTGACCGCGCTGGAGGACGAGGTCTCGGCGCTGGACGTGAAGATCGAGCGGGACACGGTGCGGCTCAATGCCGGCGGGCTCTCCAAGGACCTCATGGCGCTCCAGAAGGACATCGAAACGCTGAGTGCGTTCAAGTCCGGCAAGGAGGACACGGAGCTGGAGCTGATGGAGGAGCTCGAAGCCGCCGAAACCGAGGTGGTGAGGACGCAGGAGGCGCTCGCCGAGGCGAAGAGCCGGCTCCGTGAGGTGCAGGACGAACTGGCCGCCAAGACGGCGGAGGCCGAGGCGGAGCGCGACAACGTGCGCGGCGAACGGGACGCGTTCGCCGTCACGCTGGATCCGGCCCTCCTGGCCCTCTACGAGAAGACCCTGGACCGGCGCGGCGTGGGCGCGGCGCGTCTTTTCCACGGTCACAGCGAGGGCTCCGGCATGGACCTGAGTCCGGGAGACCTGGCCGAGGTCAAAGCCGCCGCCGAGGACGACGTGGTGTACTGCCCGGACTCCGGCGTCATCCTGGTGCGCAGTCCCGAGTGGAACTGAACCCGGAGCGTCAGTCCGTGAGGATGATGTTCAGGGCATGCGCCTTGCGTGCGGTCCCCGGAACGAGTTCTGCCCGGTAGAGCTCCGAGGCGGCCTTGAGCAGCTGCTCGGGAGACTGCGGAGCCTTGCCGCGGCGCGTGAGCAGGTGGCGCGCCAGCTCGCCGCGCGTGTGTTTGGCGAAGTGGCTCACGACGCTCCGCTTGCCGTCGCGCTCGCGGAACACGTTCACGGCCACGGTCTGCTCCGCCGGCGGGACCCAGGCGGTCGCGTACGTGCTCGAACGGCAGTCGACCAGGAGTTCCCCGTCGATCAGCGGCGCCAGCGCCTCGGACAGCCGGGGCTTCCAGTAGGAGGCGAGCCGGCCGAGCCCGGCCAGAGCGGTGCCCATGGACAGGCGGTAGGCGGGGACGGCGTCGTCGAACTTCAGGGCGCCCCAGAGTGCGGAGATGATCACGACGGCGTCATCCGCCTTGCGCCGCTGGGCGGCGGTCATCGAGGCGTAGCCGAGCGCGTCGTAGAGGACGCCGGAGTACACGCTGTGCGCCGGGGCGGCGGATTCGTGCCGGAGCCGTGTGTTGCGGGCCACCTCCTCATGCAGGGAGGCTCCCACGCCCAGCAGCTCCAGAGCGTCCTCGTGGGCGCTCACGGTGCCGAGCGCCTCCAGCACTTCAGCCCGGGCCGTGTTCAGTTCCGGGAAGCTCAGGGCGGAGAAGTCGACGCCGGGGCCCTGGGACGCGGCGGTCTTGCCTTCGGAGGGAGGGAGGAGGATCAGCACCGTTCGATGGTAGCGAATCCGGGGACCGCTCCCGATCCGGCTCGACGCCGTCCTGTCCAGGCCGGTCCGGGCTGGCGGCCGGGCGGTCCCGCGGCGGATAGAATGGTCGCTGGACGGGTTGGCTGGGCGATCGCGTTGACGCTCCGGCGTCACCGAGGAAAGTCCGGGCTCCGCAGAGCAGGGTGGTGGGTAACGCCCACTCGGGGTGACCCGCAGGCCAGTGCCACAGAAAACAGACCGCCACGCGCCTCGGCGCGGGGTAAGGGTGAAACGGTGGTGTAAGAGACCACCAGCTCCCCGGGTGACCGGGGAGGCTCGGTAAACCCCACCTGGAGCAAGGCCAGACAGGATGTGTTCGAGGGCTGCTCGCCCGAGCATCCGGGTAGGCCGCTTGAGGCCACTGGCAACAGTGGTCCTAGATGGATGATCGCTACGCCGCCTCCGGTAACGGGCGCGGCTGACAGAACCCGGCTCACAGGCCAACCCGTCCACTCATCGATCCGTTTGTGACTGATGTCACCGGAGTCCCGTCCCGGGGGCGGTCCCGGGGACGATAAACTGATCACGAACGCTGTTGTTCACCCCGCCGGGCCTGCGTTCGCCTAGGCGGTTTTTTCATGCCCTGAACCCCGGTGGCGAACTGCGCCCGACGTCGCGCGCAGAAGAGAAAGGTTCCTTGAGTGAGTCAGAACTCCGAGTCCTTCGAGCAGTGGATGAGCCGTGAGGCCAAGGCTGAGGCGATGATCCCGATCGTCGGCCGCCTGTACCGCGACAACAATGTGGTGACCAGCATCCACGGGCGCAGCCTGATCAACAAGTCCACCATGCAGATCCTCAAGGCGCACCGTTTCGCCCGCCGGATCAGCCAGCGCGAGCTGACCCTGGAGGACACCCTGCCTCTCGTGGAGGCGATCGACCGCCTCGAGCTCGGCGCCGCGGCCGTGGATCTGGCCCTGCTGAACGAGAAGTACCACGACACCGCCGCCGATCGTCCGCTCGAGGAGTTCCTCCGCGAGGAGCTGGCCCCCGTCGTCGGCCGTCAGGGCGCCGATGATCGCACGAGCCAGGACGTGGTGCTGTACGGTTTCGGCCGCATCGGCCGTCTGCTGGCCCGCATCCTCGTGGAGAAGCACGGCGGCGGTCAGGGCCTGCGTCTGCGGGCCATCGTGGTCCGCAAGGGCAGCGACAACGACCTCGCCAAGCGCGCGAGCCTGCTCCGCCGCGACTCCGTCCACGGGCCTTTCGAGGGCACCATCCAGGTGGACGAGGAATCCCAGACCATCACGGTCAACGGCATCCGCATCCAGGTCATCTACTCGGACAGCCCGTCCACCGTGGACTACACGGCGTACGGCATCGAGAACGCCCTCGTGGTGGACAACACCGGCCGCTGGCGTGACGCCGAAGGCCTCAGCCAGCACCTGCAGAGCAAGGGCGCGGCCCGCGTGCTCCTCACGGCTCCGGGCAAGGGCGATCTGAAGAACATCGTCCACGGCATCAACCACGGCGTGATCTCGGACGAGGACACGATCGTCTCCGCCGCGAGCTGCACCACCAACGCGATCACCCCGGTTCTGAAGGCCATCAACGACAAGTTCGGCGTCCTGCACGGCCACGTTGAGACCGTCCACTCCTTCACCAACGATCAGAACCTGATCGACAACTTCCACAAGGGTGACCGCCGTGGCCGTTCCGCCGCGTTGAACATGGTCATCACGGAGACCGGCGCCGCCAAGGCCGTCGCCAAGGCCCTGCCGGAACTGGCCGGCAAGCTCACGGGCAACGCCATCCGCGTCCCCACGCCGGACGTGTCCATGGCGATCCTGAACCTCAACCTGGAGAACGGCACCACCAAGGACGAGGTCAACGAGTACCTGCGCGAGCTGTCCCTGCACTCGGGCCTGCGCAAGCAGATCGACTTCATCGACTCGCCCGAGGTGGTCTCCACCGACTTCGTCGGATCGCGCCGCACCGGCATCGTGGACGGCCTCGCCACGATCGCCAACGACAAGAACCTGGTCCTCTACGTCTGGTACGACAACGAGTTCGGCTACAGCTGCCAGGTCGTCCGCGTGATGGAGGAGATGGCGGGCGTGAACCCGCCGGCCTTCCCCGCCGCCTGAGCATTTCCGCTGGAAGCTGAGAGGTCACGCCACCCTGGCGTGGCCTCTCGCTTTTAACGCGGCGCGGGATCAAGATGGCTGCATGGAACACGACACCACTTTGGAACACGCACTCGACATCGCCACCGCCAACAGCAAGGAGGCGCACCGCCTGCTCGACCAGGCGAAGGCCATGCTGGAGAGCGGTGACGTCACCCAGGAGCGGGTGGACCAGCTCCAGGAGCTGGCCGACGCCGCCGACGCCGACCTCGTCAGGGTGCGGAAAGAGCAGTAACACCCCGGCCCGCGTGTGAGTTTTTCCACATCCACACGGCGGGCCCCGGAACCTGTCAGTGACTCCTCCTAGGCTGGACCGGTGCGGACATCGGTCCGGTCTGGAAGGGGTTGTCTGTGAGCGTGAACTGGGCCGGTTACCGGAGACGACGACGGCGCTCCCGGTCCGCCGCGGCGCTCCTCGCCGCGGTCACGGCCGCCGTCGTGGGGCTGCTCGGCTGGTTCTTCCTGCGGGGGCAGTTCGAGATCGGGGAGGGTGGCTCGGGCCCCACCACCGCGCGTCTGTACGACATGACCTGGATGAAGCCGCTGCCGGGTGTGCACGCCGTCCCCGACTCGCCCGCGCGTGCTGTGCTGGACGCGTTGCCCGTGGCGCCGAAGGGGTCCTCCCGTGGCTACGATCGCGCGGTCTTCGGTCAGGCCTGGGCCGATGAGGACCGCAACGGCTGCGACACCCGCAACGACATCCTGCGCCGTGATCTGGACGCCGTCACGTTCACGAGCAGTTCGGCACGGACGCAGTGCCGTGTGGCCACAGGCCAGCTCTGGGATCCGTACACCGGGCACCACATCCCGTTCGAGCGAGGGCAGGGGAGCAGCCAGGTCATCCAGATCGACCATGTGGTGGCCCTGGCCGAAGCCTGGAAGAGCGGCGCGGACCACCTGACGGCCGTCGAGCGCCAGACCCTCGCCAACGATCCGCTGAACCTTCTCGCGGTGGACGGTCCGTCCAATCAGCAGAAGAGCGCCCAGGACGCGTCCACCTGGCTCCCCGCCAGCAGGGGATTCCGCTGCCACTATGTGGCTCGTCAGGTCTCGGTGAAATACAGCTACGGCCTGAGCGTCAGCCCTCAGGAGCGGGACGCGATGCGGCGCGTGCTGGACGGCTGCCCGGACCAGCACGCCATCGCGCGTCCGGCCGTCCCGGCACGCTGATCCGGCGTGCCGGCCCTGCCTGTCAGAGCAGGGCTACTTCAGTTCCAGGTAGACGTCGGCGCGGTCCAAGGCGAGGGCGTAATAGTTCTTGACGGGCACTTCGTCCGGCCGGATGCTCACGAATCCCGCGGCCCGGTAGAGGCGCAGGGCGCTGGTCAGTGCGTGGTTCGTGCTGAGGAAGAGTCTCCGGCCGCCGAGCGCGGAGGCCCGCTCGATCGCGGCGTGCACCAGCAGGCCGCCGATGCCCCGCCCGCGGGCGGCGTGGCGCACCCCCATCTTGGCGAGTTCGAACACGTCCTCCGGATACGCGACCAGGGCGACGGCCCCGACAACCTCACCGGTCGCGTCATCGCGGGCCAGCAGGACGTCGCCGCCGGCGTTGATGATGGTGCGTTGCGGGTCGCCCAGGGCGTGGAGATCCTCCGGCTCGACCTGGAAGTGTTCCGTGAGCCATTCCTCGCTGATCTGGCGGAAGGCGAGAGCGTCCGCCTTTCCCCGGAGTGAATCGATGGTGATGCCGCGGGTGGGCTGCTGGGACATGGAGGCCTCCTTTCAGGCGTGGAATCAGTCTGGCCAGCCACCATCCAGAAGTCCAATAGATCGGAAGGCGGTGATTGATAAGCTCCTTTTATGGATTCATCGCTCGAGCTGAAACACCTCCGTGCCTTCGCCGTGCTGGCCGAGGAACTCCACTTCGGGCAGGCCGCGTTCGAGCTGGGCATCGCCCAGCCGGCCCTGTCGCAGCGGATCCGGCAGATGGAGGATCTGCTGGAGATGCGGCTCTTCGAGAGGACGTCGCGCCACGTGGCGCTCAGCGAGGCGGGCGCCGCCTTCCTGCCGCGTGTCCGGGACCTCCTGGACCGCCTGGACCGGGACGTGGAGGAGGCCAAACGCGTGGCGCGCGGTGAAGCGGGGCGACTGGACCTGGCCTTCATCACCTCGGCCGGCGTGATCGTCAGCGGACACCTGCAAGGATTCGCCGCGGTGCGGCCGGATGTCCAGGTGCGGCTGTCCAACGGCGACACCACCCAGGTGCTGGACCAGCTCCGGCGGGGCAGCTGCGATATCGGGATCGTCCGCGACGCGGAGCCCGAAGACGGGATCCTGCTGAGCACGCTGAGCCGTGAGGATTTCGTGGCGGTGCTGCCGGCGGATCATCCGGCGGCGGGGTCCGCCGAGGTGGGCGCCGCCGAGCTGCTGGACTCGCCCTTGATCCTGTTCCCGCGCGCGAGCGGTCCCCGGGCCTACGACCTCACTGTGAAGCCGTTCCGGGACCTCGGGGTGGAGCGCCGGGCCGACCAGGAATGCACGGGCTGGCACACCATCATCCAGCTCGTGTCCCGGGGGCTGGGCGTCACGATCGCCCCGAAGAGCGTGACGGGGGAGCTGCCGGTGGGCGCGGTCCGAGTGAGCCTCGCCGGACCGGAGCGCTACACCACGGAGGTGCAGCTCGCGACGCGCGATGGCGACCACCGGGCCGTCGTGGAGGCCTTCCGGCAGGCCGCGGGCGTTCACTGAGGAGGCGTGTGCTGAGCGGCGTCGATTGGGACGGCGTTCACCGAGCCCGCCGCCGCTCCGGCGGCGACGGGAACCGGACGGAGGCCCGGGTCAGCCGCGCGGCAGGGTCAGGTGACCGTGGCCGAGGCCCCACTCGCCGCCGTCGTCGATGTGTTCGAGCACCGCGCGCTGGAGCGAGCTGTCGCGGGGCAGCCGGTCCAGGCCGTCGAGCCCGCGCTGGCGGAACGTGAAGTATACGGCGTCCGTGGGGGACGCGCTCGTGCGGTCGAGGGTGAAGCGCTGGGCGAAGGCGGCCATGTTGCTGCCCGGGACGCGTCGCGCCAGTTCGGGGTCCAGGAGCCAGGAGATGCACTCCGCGCTGTGGACCGGCTTGTCCGGGAAATGGCGGGCGAAGAACTCGACGGCCTGCGCGAAGCTCGCGTCCACGGCGGCGGGGGAGAGGCCGCCGCCTTCCGGGATGTGCACCGAGAGGATCCATTCGCCGGGCTCGGCCCAGTCGGCGTCCTTGTGATGCTGGAGCAGGTGGAACTGCAACCGCCCGAGCTGGAACAGATTGCCCGCGAAATGCAGCGAGAGCCAGCCGAAAGTCTCGAAACCGAAGGTCCCGAAGACCCTGCGGTTGATGTCCACATGGCGGCCGAGGTCCGCGAGCGTCGCGGCCACGATGTCCTGAGGGATGCCGAGGCCTTCCCAGGAGGCGAGGAGCTCCGGCGTGAACCGGGCGTAAGCCTCCAGCCAGCCGAACTCGTCGACGTCGCTCTGGGGGGCGTATCCGCCGGGGAACGTACCGAGCCGCTCCCGCAGCACGCCGAGAGCGGTCTGTGCGCCCTCACTCGGCGGGCCGTCCAGCAGCGCCAGCACGGCATGCCGATCGGCGTCCTGCACGCCGAGCAGCGACAGCAGTTCGGTCGGCTCCAGTGCGGTGCGGTCCACGGCTCAGTCCTCCGCGTCGTGGCCGAAGGGATCGGGATCGACGCCGGGCATCCAGGTCAGACCGGGGACGCCCCAGCCGTTGCGCTTCACCTGGCGCTTGGCGCGGCGGGCGTACCGGTCGATCAGGCGGTCCACGTAGAGCAGCCCGTCCAGGTGGTCGTACTCGTGCTGCATGACGCGGGCGAACCAGCCGGTGGCCTCGAAGGAGACGGGTTCGCCGAAACCGTCGAAGCCCTCCACGCGGACCCAGTCGGCGCGCTGGAGCGGGTAGTGCTCGCCCGGGAAGGAGAGGCAGCCCTCCACGTGGTCCTCCGGATCCGGCGCTGCGCCGGAGACCTTGGAGAGCGTGAGGCGGGGGTTCACGAGGACGCCCTGGGGCGGGACTCCATCCTCGTTGGCGTACTTGTAGACGAAGATCCGCAAGCCGACGCCGATCTGCGGCGCCGCCAGGCCCACGCCGTTGGCCGCGTCATTGGTCTCGAACATGTCCGCGATGAGAGCGCGCAGCTCGTCATCGAACACGGTGACCTCGTCGGCCCGGCGGTGGAGCACCGGTTCGCCCCAGATAGTCACAGGACGGACTGCCATGGCCGCCACTTCCCCTCTTGCCGATGTGCGGATGAACGAATAAGGCCGCATCGGAATCCGATACGGCCAAGCGGGCCGGAGCCCTGGAACCGTGCCGTGGGGCACGTCCGGAAACATTACCGGAAGCGGCAATCGCGGACAAACCGCCTGGTCCCGCCGGGCCGTCGGAGTGGGACCGCCGGCTTGCCCGTCGATTCAGCGCTTGGATACGGTCGAAGCATGAGTACGGAGAGCCAGAGCCCGCCCGTCCCTTCAACAGTCTCCCGGACCGGGATCGCCCGCTGGGTCTTCTGGCCCACCGCGGTCATCGTCCTCGCGTTCGTGACAGCGACCATCATCAGTCCCGACGGCATGAGCGTCGGCATCGCGGCCGTCCAGGGCGCGATCATCGCGAACTTCAGCTGGTGGTATGTGCTCCTGGCCTTCGGCTTCGTGCTCTTCTGCATCTACCTGGGGTTCTCCCGGAAGGGCGACGTCAAGCTCGGCCGGCCCGACCATGACCCCGAATTCTCCCTGGTGAGCTGGTTCGCCCTGCTCTTCGCGGCAGGCATGGGCATCGGCCTCGTCTTCTACGGGGTGACCGAGCCGCTGACCCATTTCGCCACCCCCAAGCCGTCCCTCGCGGAGCAGCACCTGCAGCCGAGTGCTCAGGCGCAGGAGGCCATCGCGACCACCTTCCTGCACTGGGGTTTCCAGCCGTGGGCGATCTACGTCGTCGTCGGCCTCGCGCTGGCGCACGCCATCCACCGCCGTGGCCGTCCGCTGGCCGTGCGCTGGGCCCTCGAACCGCTCTTCGGTGAGAAGGCGATGCGCGGGGGCTGGGGCAACACCATTGACGTTGTGGCGCTCGTGGGCACCGTGTTCGGCGTGGCCACCTCGCTGGGGCTGGGCGTGACCCAGATCAGCGCGGGTCTGAAGTCGCTGGGTGTGATCGCCGAGGACAACCACTGGATCGAATACG
Source organism: Arthrobacter sp. Y-9 (assembly GCF_029690065.1). Taxonomy (NCBI): domain Bacteria; kingdom Bacillati; phylum Actinomycetota; class Actinomycetes; order Micrococcales; family Micrococcaceae; genus Arthrobacter; species Arthrobacter sp. Y-9. Next base: position 2,144,349 of record NZ_CP121463.1, on the reverse strand, counting down.
TGATCATCGTGGTGGTCACGTGCTTCGTGCTGTGGTCGGTGCTGTCGGGCGTCTCCCGCGGCATGAAGTGGCTCTCCAACATCAACCTGATCCTCGCTGGCGGGCTCCTGCTCTTCATCCTGATCGTCGGCCCGACGCAGTTCCTGGCCAAGGAGATCGTGCAGTCCGTGGGCCATTACCTGCAGAACTGGCTCGGCATGTCCACGGACACCTCCGCGTTCACAGGCTCCGCGGGAGAGGCCTGGCAGGCCTCCTGGTCCACCTTCTACTGGGGCTGGTGGATGAGCTGGGCGCCGTTCGTGGGCGTGTTCATCGCGCGGATCTCCCGCGGCCGCACCGTCCGTGAGTTCATTCTCGGCGTGGTGCTCGTCCCGGCCCTCATCACCTTCGTCTGGTTCGGCGTCCTGGGCGGCACGGCGATCTTCCACGAGATGAACAAGACCGCGGGCTACACCTCGGTGATCGCCGCCGACGGCAGCGTGGACGCCAATGCCGCCCTGTTCCAGGTGCTGG